>NZ_CP109007.1:1305000-1957500 GCF_036226665.1 Streptomyces sp. NBC_00691
TCGCTTCCGGAGACGGTCGCGTGGCTGACCGAGCGGGTGGCGGGCCGGGAGTGGCGGGAGGCCTTCCCCGGTCTCGCCAAGTACGGGGTGGACTTCTTCGACTACGCGGCGGAGGACGCCTGGCTGGCGTCGCGGGGGTGACGCGAGTGAGGGGAGGGACGGCTGTCCCTCCCCTCACCGGGCCGTCAGCGTGTTACGGCTTCGGGGTGGCGTGCGGGGCGCAGGTCTGGTCCCTGGCGTCCAGCTTGCCGGTCAGGAGGTAGGCCTCGACCTTGGTGTTGAGGCACGGGTTGACCAGGCCGGTGATGCCGTGCGAGCCGGCGTCCTTCTCGGTGATCAGACGCGAGCCCTTGAACCGCTTGTGCAGCTCGACGGCGCCGGCGTACGGGGTGGCGGCGTCGCGCTCGGACTGGGCGATGAGCACCGGCGGCAGGCCCTTGCCCGTCTTCACCTCGGTCGGGCGCTGGCGCGGTGCGGACCAGGTGGCGCACGGCAGGTTCATCCATGCGTTGGCCCAGGTCATGAAGGGGTACTGCTGGTGGAGCCGGCTGTTGTCCCGGTCCCACTTCTTCCAGCTGGTGGGCCAGGGGGCGTCGGCGCACTCGACCGCGGTGTACACGGCGTTGCCGTTCTCCGAGGCGGCGTTGCCGGCGGTGTCGGTCGGGTCCGAGGCCGCGTTGTCGATGAGCGGCTGCGGGTCACCCGCGGCGTACGCGCTCCAGGCCTCGGCCACCGGGGCCCACATGGAGTCGTAGTAGGGGGCGTTCTGGAAGAAGCCGATGAGCTCGGCCGGGCCGACCTTGCCGCCGAGGGGCGCCTTCTTGGCGGCGGCGCGCAGCGTCACCCACTGCTGCTGGACCTCCGCCAGGGTGTCGCCGAGGTGGTAGGTGGCGTCGTTCTGGGCGACCCAGGTCATCCAGTCCTTGAGCCGGCCCTCGAAGGCGATGTCCTGGTCGAGGTTGACCTCGTACCAGACCTTGCGCGTCGACGGGTTCACGACGCTGTCGAGGACCATGCGGCGGACGTGGTCCGGGAAGAGGGTGCCGTAGACCGCGCCCAGGTAGGTGCCGTAGGAGACGCCGACGAAGTTGAGCTTCCGCTCGCCGAGGGCGGCGCGGATGACGTCGAGGTCACGCGCGGTGTTGGGCGTGTTCATGAAGGGCAGCATGTCGCCGCTCTTCTCGGCGCAGCCCTCGGCGTACTCGGCGGCGAGCTTGCGCTGCGCGCGCTTGTCGGCCTCGCTGTCGGGGACCGGGTCGGGCTTGGGGCCCTTGACGAACTCGCTCGGGTCGACGCAGGAGATGGGGGCCGACTTGCCGACGCCGCGCGGGTCGAAGCCCACGAAGTCGTAGGCCTTGGCGGCGCCCGCCCAGATCGCGTTCTTGGTGGTGACCCGGCGCGGGAAGCGCAGGCCGGAGCCGCCGGGGCCGCCCGGGTTGTAGAGGAGCGCGCCCTGGCGCTCGGCGGGGGTGCCGGTGGCGTTGATCCGGTCGACCGCGATCTTGATCTTCTTGCCGTTGGGCTTGGCGTAGTCGACGGGGACGGTGACCCAGCCGCACTGGATCGGCTTCTCCAGGCCCCAGTCGGCCGGACAGTCCTGCCAGTCGATGCCCGCCTGGGCGGCCCGCGCCGCGGCGACGGCGACGCCGATCGACTCGGCGTCACGCAGGTGGCGGTTGCTGTCGGCGCTGGCGGCCGGGGCCGCGAGCGCGCCCGCGACGAGCGTGCCCGCTATCAGGGTGCCGGCCGAGCCGAGCACTGCCGTACGTCTCAACGTGTACTCCCCCAAGATGAGCGCCACCCCCCGTGGCGGCGCTGTGTGTTGGCTGTCCGGGGGATCCTTTCGTCCCGGGGGCACTCGATGAAAGGGCGAACACACGTTTCTTTGCCGAACCAATAACCGGTGAACGGTGTACCGCTGAGCGGTGACCTCCCTGACGGCCGCACAAGAACCGGCCAGAAATCGTCAGAAAGGGGCGAGTTCGGACAGAGCGGTATCGAGCAGACGCCGGAGCGCGAGGGCGTCCGGGGCGACAGCGGTGACGAGGGCCGCGGGCCCGGCGAGCGGAGCGACGGCGGCGTGCTCGCCGAGCAGCCGTGACCGCACCGGCTTCTCCGCGAACGCCGGGTCGACGACGAGGAGTTGCCCGGTGGCCCGCCCGCCGCCGAGGACCGCGCCGCCGTCCCAGCCACCGGGGGATCCCGGCCCGAAGGCCAGCTCCTGGTCGAGCAGCGGGCGCCCGGCACGGCGGACGGTGAGCCGGGTGGCGAGGGTGCCGGGCGGTTCGCCGTGCCGCCCGAGGATCTGCTCCTCGCGCAGAACGAGCCGGGCCGAGGCGGCGAGCTCGACGACCGTCCGCATCCGCAGACCGGAGCCGTCCACCGACACCACCTGCTCGGGCAGCCAGCGGAGCACGCCGTCCTCGCCGACGGTGATCCGGACGTCGTACGCGGCCGGCTCGGCGCCCCGGCCCGGCAGGGCGAGGGTGGCGGCGGCCGAGTCCACCAGGAGCCTGGCCCCGTCCCGCACCTCGGTCTCGACGGCGAGCCGGTCACCGCCGAGCGGCGCGCTCATCGCCCCGACGACGGTGACCCGGGTGTACGGGCCGACGGCCCTGGTCCGGCGCAGGGCGAGGGGCCCGTCGCTCACGAGCAGCGGCAGACCGCCGTCGGCGTCGGCGGCGATCCGGGCGGTGGCGCGCAGGCTCACGCGGTCCATGCCCCGAGCTGGGCCCGGACCCAGTCGGCGACCGGGGCGACGCCGTTCTCGGCGCGCAGCGAGGTGAAGGCGACGGGCAGCTCGCCGCGCTGCTCCTTCGCGTCACGCGCCATCCGCTCCAGGTCGGAGCCCACGTACGGGGCGAGGTCGGTCTTGTTGACGACGAGGAGGTCGGCGGTGGTGACCCCGGGGCCGCCCTTACGGGGGATGTCGTCGCCGCCGGCCACGTCGATGACGAAGATCTGGGCGTCGACGAGTCCCTTGGAGAAGGTGGCGGTGAGGTTGTCGCCGCCGGACTCCACGAGGATGAGGTCGAGCGGACCGACGGTGTCCTCCAGCTCCTCGACGGCTTCGAGGTTGGCGGAGATGTCGTCGCGGATGGCGGTGTGCGGGCAGGCGCCGGTCTCCACGGCCTGGATCCGCTCGGGCGGCAGGACGGCGTTGCGGAGCAGGAACTCGGCGTCCTCGCGGGTGTAGATGTCGTTGGTGACGACCGCGAGGGAGAGGGTGTCACGCAGGATCCGGCAGAGGGCGGCGACAGTGGCGGTCTTGCCCGAGCCGACCGGCCCGCCGAGCCCGATGCGCAGGGCACGTCGGGTGCCGTCCGGGCGGTGGGCGTCGGCGGAGACGGCACCGTGGTGGGTGTGACCGTGATCGAGGTGCATGGGACGGCTCCAGATGTTCAGGATGCGAAGAGGCGGACGGGCCAGGACGCGTGCTGCTCGGCGGTGATGTCGAGGAGGGGCGCGGAGGCCGCGGGCAGGGCGTCGACGCCCTGCCGGGCGGCACGCGCGGCCTCCTCGGCGACCAGGTCCATGGCGGGGGCGAGCCGGGCGAGGACCGCGGTGGCCTGGAAGGGATCCAGACTCAGCAGCCGGACCGTGGCGGTGGCCGGACCGCTGACGGTCTCGTACACGACGCAGTGCGCGGCGTCCTCGGGGCCGAGGCCGGCGGCGCGGGCGGCGACGCCGAGGACGAGGGGCTGATGGGCGCCGCGCGGGAACGCGGCCGCGAGCGCGTCGAGTTCGGGGCTGGGCCAGGCGGCGCGCGCCGCCCGCATCATCTGCCGGCCGAGTTTCCGGGCGGCGGCACGCAGGGCGGGCGAGGGGGTGCGGGCGTCGGCGGCGGCGTCGAGTTCGCCCGGGTCGAGGCCGAGGGCGGCACCGGCGGCGAGTGCGGCGGAGGTGAGTCCGGTGGTGTGCAGCCGGCCCCGGCAGAAGGCCTCCAGTCCGGCCGCGTCCTGGACGCGACCGGCCTTGACGGCGGCCTCGGCGCCGCCGGAGTGGGCGTGCCCGCCGGCGGGGAACCGCCCGTCGGCGAGCACCAGGAGTGCGGCGCGGCTCGTCATCAGAAGAGGAAGTAGCGCTGGGCCATGGGCAGTTCGGCGGCGGGAGCGGGTTCGACCGCTTCGCCGTCGATCGTGACCGTGAAGGTGTCGGCGTCGACCTCGACCCGGGGCATCGCGTCGTTCTCCCGCATGTCCGCCTTGGACACCCGGCGGGTGCTGCCGATCGCCGCGAACTCCTTGTGCACGCCGAGCCGTTGCGCGATGTCGTCCTCGATCGCCGCCTGGGCGACGAAGTTGACCGAACCGGCCGCCGCCGCCTTGCCGAGCGCGCCGAACATCGGCCGGGGAAGGACGGGCTGCGGGGTGGGGATGGAGGCGTTGGCGTCGCCCATCTGCGCGTAGGCGATCTGGCCGCCCTTCAGGACGGTGAGCGGTTTCACCCCGAAGAAGGCGGGCTCCCACAACACCAGGTCCGCGAGCTTTCCGGGTTCGACGGAGCCGATGAGGTGGTCCATGCCCTGGGCGACGGCCGGGTTGATCGTGTACTTGGCGACGTAGCGGCGCGCGCGGTGGTTGTCGGCGCGGCCGTCCCCGGGCAGGGCGCCGCGTCTCTTCTTCATGACGTGGGCGGTCTGCCAGGTGCGCATGACCACCTCGCCGATGCGGCCCATGGCCTGGGAGTCGGAGGAGATGATCGAGATGGCGCCGAGGTCGTGGAGGATGTCCTCCGCGGCGATGGTGGAGGGCCGGATCCGCGACTCGGCGAAGGCGAGGTCCTCGGGGACGGCCGGGTTGAGGTGGTGGCAGACCATCAGCATGTCGAGGTGTTCCTCGATGGTGTTGACGGTGTGCGGCCGGGTCGGGTTGGTGGAGCTGGGCAGGATGTACGGCTCCGAGACCACCGTGATGATGTCGGGCGCGTGCCCGCCGCCGGCGCCCTCCGTGTGGTACGCGTGGACGGTCCGACCTGCGATGGCGGCGAGGGTGTCGCCGACGAAGCCGGCCTCGTTCAGGGTGTCGGTGTGGATGGCGAGCTGGGCGCCCGTCTCCTCGCACACGCCCAGGCAGGCGTCGATGACGGCGGGGGTGGCGCCCCAGTCCTCGTGGATCTTGAATCCGAGGGCTCCGCCGCGTAGTTGGGAGTGCATGGCCTCCCGGGACATGGTGTTGCCCTTGCCGAGCAGACCGATGTTGACGGGGAAGGTGTCCAGGGCCTCGAACATCCTGGCGGTGTGCCAGGGGCCGGGGGTGACCGTGGTCGCCTTGGTGCCCTCGGCCGGTCCCGTGCCGCCGCCGACCAGGGTGGTGACGCCGGTGGCGAGGGCCTGTTCGACGACGGTCGGCGAGATGAAGTGGACATGGGCGTCGACGGCACCGGCGGTGACGATCCGGCCGTTGCCGACGATGATCTCGGTCTCGGGGCCGATGACGAGGTCGGGGTGGACGCCGTCCATGGTGTCGGGGTTGCCGGCCTTGCCGAGGGCGGTGATCCGGCCGTCCCGGATGCCGATGTCGGCCTTGACGATGCCCCAGTGGTCGATGATCACGGCGCCGGTGATCACGGTGTCGGGGGCGCCCTCGGCGCGGGTGGTGCGCGCCTGCCCCATGGACTCGCGGATCACCTTGCCGCCGCCGAAGACGGCCTCGTCGCCCGCCCGCCCGGGGCCGCCGCTGCGGTCCTCCTCGATCTCGACGAGGAGGTCGGTGTCGGCGAGCCGGACGCGGTCGCCGGTGGTGGGGCCGAACAGGTCGGCGTAGACGGCGCGATGCAGGTCAGGCACGGTCGGCCCCCTCGGTCTCGTCGGCTTCGCGGGGCGCGTCGACGACGCCGTCGGCCTCGGTGTCGGTCGGGTCCAGCGGGCCCGCCGTCGCGCCGCGCAGGCCGGGCACGATCCGGCGCCCGGCGAGCGGGACGAGTTCGACCTCGACGGGGATGCCGGGCTCGAAGCGGACGGCGGTGCCGGCGGCGATGTGCAGCCGTCGGCCGTGCGCGGCGGCACGGTCGAAGTCGAGGCCGGGGTTGACCTCGGCGAAGTGGTAGTGGGAGCCGACCTGGACGGGCCGGTCGGCGGCGTTGAGCACGGTCAGACGCGTGACGGGGCGCCCCTCGTTGAGGGCGACGGGGCCGTCCGCGTACAGGATCTCTCCGGGGATCATCGGCGCGGCCCGTTCAGACGATGGGGTCGTGGACGGTGACGAGCTTGGTGCCGTCGGGGAAGGTGGCCTCGACCTGGACGTCGTGGATCATCTCGGGGATGCCGTCCATGACCTCGTCGCGGGTGAGCACCTTGCGTCCCGAGGCCATGAGTTCGGCGACGGTGCGGCCGTCCCGGGCGCCTTCGAGGATGTGGGAGGTGAGGAGGGCGACAGCCTCGGGGTGGTTGAGGCGCACACCCCGGGCCAGTCGCTTGGCGGCCACGTCCGCGGCCACATGAATGAGCAGGCGTTCCTGTTCGTGCGGGCTCAGTTGCACTCTTCCACCTCACAGTCGTCGACCGGGACACCCGGACAGCTGCGGACCCTACCGACGTTCAACACCTTGTTGAACTGCGGAGATGCGGCTCGCGGCCAGACATTGCACGTTAGGGCGGAAGTTTTTCCGGCTCGTTAACTGCGCCTTTGCTCTTTCATGATCGTCAGACCGGATCGACCGACATGGACATCAGACCCCGGAGCCCGTCCTCCAGGACGTCCACGGCCACGTCGCCGAAGAGCGCCTGCTGGGCGATGAAGCCCTGCGCGACGGCGATCAGGGTGCGGGCCACGTGATCGGCGGGGACGTCGGCGTGCAGGAGCCCGCCCTCGCGGTAGGCGGCGACCAGGGCGGTCCAGGCGACGCGCATCCCGTGGTAGCCCTCCGCGAGCGTCTTCTCCAGCTCCTCGTTCCGCAGGGTCTCGGTCCACACCTGGATGATCAGGCGCGCGAAGGCCTGCCGGTCGCCTCCGGGGATCCGCTCCTCAAGGAAGAGGCGGAGCACCGCGCCGAGGAGGACGTCGGGCGTGGGTGGCGGTGTGGCCCTGGAGGCCTCCTCGAAGGCGCCCCGGATGCCGGTGAAAGCCTCCGCGGCGATGGCCGCGATGAGCTCGTCCTTGCCCCGGAAGTACCGGTAGACCGCGCCGGCCGACAGGCCGACCTCGCCGAGCACGTCCTGCATCGAGGTGGCGTGGAAGCCGTTGCGGGCGAAGCAGCGCGCCGCCCCGTCGAGGATCTGGCGCCGCCGGGCGTCGAGGTGTTCCTGGGAGACACGAGCCATACCCCTGAACCTAAAACGAATATTCATTCTTGACAAGCGTCCGGGCCCGCAGGACAGTGGGGATCCATAAAAACGAACGATCCTTCTCTTTGAATCGAGGACACCATGTCCGCCGACACCGCCGCCTTCGGCGCGGGGCGCAGGGCCATCGCGGTGATCGTGCTGGTCCCCGTCGTCGTCGCCCTGACCCTCTGGGCCTTCGCGTGGCCCGCCGCCCGGACAGCACCCCGCGACCTGCCGATCGGTGTCGCGGGCCCCGCCACGGTGGTCACCGCCCTGGAACAGGACCTCGCCCGCCACGAAGGAGCCTTCGAGGTCCACCGTTACGCGGACGGAGCCGCGGCCCGCGCCGCGATAGAGGACCGCGATGTATACGGAGCGGTCGTCGTGACCCCGGGCGGTACGGAGCTCCTGACCGCCTCGGCCGCGAGCCCCGTGGTGGCCGGACTCCTCCGGGAGGCCTTGACCGCCCAGGTCCCGGCGGGCACGAACGTCCAGGTCACGGATGTGGTCGCCGCTCCGGCGGGCGACCCGCGCGGGGCCGTCCTCGTCTCCAGCCTGCTGCCGCTCGCCCTGGCCGGGGCGGCGGCGGGGGCCGTCACGACCCTTCTCGGCCTGCGCGGCGGGCGCGCCGTGGCCGCCCTCGCCGGCGCCGCGGCGCTCGCGGGCGTCGCCGGCGCGGCCCTCGCCCACAGCTGGCTCGGCGCGCTCGGCGGCGACTGGTGGGCCGAGGCCGGGGTCCTCGGTCTCACCGTGCTGGCGATCGGCTCGACGTTCGCCGGGTTCGCGGCCCTCGTCGGAAAGCCGGGCCTCGGGCTCGGGGCCCTGCTGATGATCCTGCTCGGCAACCCGTTCTCAGGCGTGTCGAGCGCGCCGGAGCTCCTGCCGACCGCCGTGGGCACCCTCGGCCAGTGGCTGCCGCCGGGCGCCGCCGGCTCGGCCCTCCGGTCCGTCTCCTCCTTCGAGGGCGCGGGGGCGGGCGGACCGCTCCTCGTCCTCTCCCTCTGGGCGGCGGCGGGGCTGACGGCGACCGCGCTCGGGGCCAGGCGGCGGAGCACGGAACCCGCGGAGCCCGCGGCCGCGGCGTCGGCCCCGGTTCCGGCGCGCGCGGGCTGATCCCGGCCCACCGAGACCGTACGCGCGAGAAGACGGCCGCGTGCCCCCGCTGTAGCGGACGGGGGCACGCGGCTTTTCGGCATGCGCCGGGGCGGCCGGAGTGGCCGGGGGCAGAGCAACTGGGGGCGGAGCGACTGGGGGCGGAGGGGGCTGCGGCGGAGGCGACTGGTGGCGGCCGGGCCCGCTAGGAGACGCCGGGCTCGCGGTGGTGGGCGGCGATGCCGAAGCGGCGCTGTTCGCCGGTAGCGGAGTCCAGGGAGTGGAGCCCGGAGACCGAGCTGATCACCTGCTCGTCGACGGGCTTCTCGGCCGCTTCGAGTTCCTCCAGGTCAGCGGCGGAGACCAGGGCGACCAGCGGCTTCCCGTGGCGGGTGACGACCACGCGCTCGCCGCCGTACACGACGCGGTTGATCAGGTCGGCGAGCTCGGCTCGCGCTTGCGTCACCGGGATCTCGTAGGTCATGCTCCCCATCTTACGGGCTGTACGTCCTGTACATTTTTTACAGATGGAGGTTCCCGCCATGGATGCTCGCCACGTCCTGCCCGAGTTCACGGAGCGCACCAGCTACGGAACCCGGACCCTCGACCCCTACTCGAAGCTCCTCTCGTCCCGGATCGTCTTCCTCGGGACGCCGATCGACGAGACATCGGCCAACGACGTCATCGCCCAGTTCCTGTATCTCGACCACGCGGGCCCCGAGCAGGACGTCTCGCTCTACATCAACTCCCCCGGCGGCTCCATCAGCGCCATGACCGCGATCTACGACACGATGCGCTCGCTCCACTGCGACGTGGAGACCACCTGCCTGGGACAGGCCGTCTCCACCGCCGCGGTGCTGCTCGCCGCCGGCACCCCGGGCAAGCGCATGATGCTGCCGGGCGCCCGGGTCACGCTCCGGCAGCCCGCCATGGACGAGCCGCTCCAGGGCCAGCCGAGCGACCTCGACATCCACGCCCGCGAACTGCTCCGCCTGCGCGCGCTGATGACAGGGATGCTCACCGAGCATTCGGGACAGGAGCGCGGACGCGTCGACGCCGACCTCGACCGGCTCACGGTCCTCGACGCGCCCGCGGCGGTCGCGTACGGCCTGGTGGACCACGTGATCACGAGCCGGGCCGCGGGCGCCGGCGGCACGGCGGGATGAGCCGGCCGTGGTTCCCGAGCTGCCGCCGCTGCCCGCCCTGACCCGCGCCGAGAGCGAACTCGTCGACGCCTACCTCGAAGTCGTCGACCTGCTCGGGAAGATCAATCCGTCCAGGGGTACGCACACCTATGGCGCCCTGCGCGCGGCACAAGCCCTGGTGGGACGGTCGGAGGCGCTCCTCCAGGCACTGACGCTCATGCATGCGCGGGGTGAGAGCGAGGTGCACGCGGACACATTGGCCCGTGCGCTCCGGGTGTTGGACGGAGAGCGCCGGGCCGACCGCGTCACTGTCCCGCGCACTCGCGCGAGTTGACATTTCCGCGTGTCGTGTCGAGACCCGGACGGCCGACGCGCATCGCAGAATCGCTCCCCCGTTCGGCGTAGTCGACGAGTCGACATATGTCCCGGGTGAGTTGCACAACAGGTGTACGCATTTGGCGGAATGAGCCGTTCCGGTGCTGGTGCGAGGCTCGTAGGCCAAACCTCCGAAGATCACAAAGGCTGTCTGTCCACCCGAACGGATCAGTCGTGAGGAGCCTCACATATCGCCGTTTCAGCTCGGATTTCGACCTGTCCGTGGGTCAAGATCCCTGTCGACGACAAGCCCCCGCCACCACGGCGGGGCGGTCCGGGCGGACGCCGAGTCCTGCCGCTGTCCCGGACGTCTGGTCGACAGGATTGGATCGGCAGGAGTGGAGGACCCGATTTTTACGGGGCGTACGCGCTGTTTCGGCAGCGGGGCCGCCCCTTGGGGTGAAGCCGCGTCAGCGGCCGGGCATCTTCGCCAGCCCGAACCCGACAGGTCATCCTTCGCAGGCGGCTGACGAAGGGTTGCGCATGACCGCGCAGATGCACGTCCCGTCCCTGCTGTCCCGGGCCGGAGCCGTCTCGGCTCTCACCCTCGCCGCCGTCGGCGGCACGCTGTTCGCACCCGGTGCGGCATCGGAGGCCCAGGCAGCCACCACGCACGCGAACAAGGCACTGAGCGTCGCCGCGTCCAAGAAGGGAGCTCCGTACCGGTACGGGAGCACCGGACCCTCCAGGTTCGACTGCTCCGGTCTGACGCTCTACGCGTACAAGCAGGCGGGCAAGTCGCTGCCCCGCACCGCGCAGCAGCAGTACAACAAGACCCGGCACATCCCCGCCTCCACCAGACAGCAGGGGGATCTGGTCTTCTTCCACTCCGGCGGGAGGGTCTACCACGTGGGCATCTACGCCGGCAGCGGCAGGATCTGGCACTCGCCCAAGACGGGTTCCTGGGTGAAGCTCGACAAGATCTGGTCGTCGAAGGTCTCCTACGGCCGCGTCCGCTGATCAGGCGGCGGTAGCGGCTCGTCCGTGGGGGGGGTGCGGTGGCGCCGCCGTGCCCCTGACCGCCGGGACGGGACCTAACAGCTGGCCACGGGGGCCACGGTCCAGGGAAGAGTGATCCAGACCGTCTTGCCGCCGTCGTCGGTCGGCGTGACCGACAGACGGCCGCCGGCTTCGGCGGCCAGGACGCGGATGATGACCATGCCGCGGCCGTTGTCCTGCTGGACCGCCGCCGGGAGGCGGCGCGGCCGGCGCGGATGGCTGTCGGTGACACCGATGTGCAGCCGCTCCTCGCGCTCCAGGCGGACGTCGACCGTGAAGGTGGGCGACTGGCCGAGGGTGTGCAGCACGGCGTTGGTGGCCAGTTCGGAGACGATCACCCGGATCGAGTCCGCGATCTCCGCGGCCTCGTCGAGGCCCCACTCCATGAGGACGTCCGCGACGTACCGCCGGGCCGTGGGGACCGAGGCGGGATCGCTCGGCAGCGTGACGGATGCTTCCTGGTGATCGGCCATGGCGACGCTGTCCCTTTCCCACCGGGGCCACCGCCCCGGATTGCGCTTCGCGTCAGAGTGCCACCGATCGTGCCGCGCCGTGCGGCGTTCCACCAAGATATGTCCCCATCTGTCGCCCGAAGCGGTGAACTCTGCTGTCCGGGAACGCTCTTGGGGACTACCCGGCGTCGGGCGCGGTGCGCAGGATCGTCCGCACCGCGTTCTCGATCTGCGCGTCGGTCAGATCGGCGCGGGCCGTGAGCCGCAGCCGCGAGATGCCGTCGGGGACCGACGGGGGCCGGAAGCAGCCGACCGCCAGACCCTGGTCGCGGCAGTCCGCCGCCCAGCCCAGGGCCGCCTCCGGCGAGGGCGCGCGCACCGAGACGACGGCCGCGTCGGGCCGGGCCGCCGTGAGACCGGCCTCGGTGAGCAGCCGGTACAGCGTGGTCGCGACGGTACGGGCCCGCTCGGCCAGGCCCGGTTCGGCCCTGATCAGACGCAGGCTCGCGAGCGCGCCGCCCGCGGCGGCCGGGGCGAGACCCGTGTCGAAGATGAAGGTGCGGGCCGCGTTCACCAGGTGCTCGATCACCCGGGCCGGACCGAGGACGGCTCCGCCCTGGCTGCCCAGGGACTTGGAGAGGGTCAAGGTGGCGACGACGTCCTCGCCGCCCGCGAGCCCCACCTCGTGGAGGGCTCCCCGGCCGCCTTCGCCGAGGACGCCGAACCCGTGGGCGTCGTCCACCACGAGTCCGGCGCCGTGCGCACGGCAGGCCTCCGCGAGCTCCGGCAGCGGGGCCTTGTCGCCGTCGACGGAGAAGACCGAGTCGCTGACGACCAGGGCCCGCCGCCCGGGATGGGCGGCGAGGGTCTTGCGTACGGCCTCGGGATCGGTGTGCGGCACGACGGCCGTCTCGGCGCGGGCCAGACGGCAGCCGTCCACGATCGAGGCGTGGTTGGAGGTGTCGGAGACGATCAGCGAGTCGCGGCCGCCGAGCGCGGTGAGCGCGGCCAGGTTGGCGGTGTAGCCGGAGGAGAAGACGAGGGCCGCCTCGAATCCGCAGAACTCGGCGAGCTCGCGCTCCAGCCGGGTGTGCAGCCGGGTCGTGCCGGTGACGAGCCGCGAACCCGTGGAGCCGGCGCCCCAGCGCCGCGCCGCGTCGGCCGCCGCCTCGGTGACGTCCGCGCGGCGGGTGAGCCCCAGATAGTCGTTGCTCGCCAGATCGAGCAGGTCCGACTCGGCGGCCCGGGGCCGCAGCGTACGGACCAGACCGGCGTCCGCACGGCGGCGCGCCTCGGCGTCGGTCCAGTCGAACGCGGTACGGCGGGGGCCCGCGGCCCGTGCGTCCTCGGCCTGTGGCATTCGGCGATCCTTTTGTAGGCAGCGCACAGACCCTAACCGGAGGATGCCGAGGTCGGGATGTGGTCATCCACACACCTCTATCGGGGGCGTTTGTTCAGATCCTCCTTGGCCCGGGGGCGGCCGGTAGGCGAGGATCAGCGCTTATGGACCTGCTGAACACGCTGGTGGAGAAGGGGCTGCGGCGCGAGCTGCCGACCCGTGAAGAAGCGCTCGCCGTCCTGGCGACCTCCGACGACGAACTGCTCGATGTGGTGGCGGCGGCCGGCAAGGTGCGCCGTCAGTGGTTCGGGCGGCGGGTGAAGCTCAACTATCTGGTGAACCTGAAGTCGGGCCTGTGCCCCGAGGACTGCTCGTACTGCTCGCAGCGGCTCGGCTCCAAGGCCGAGATCCTCAAGTACACCTGGCTGAAGCCGGACGAGGCCTCGCAGGCCGCCGCCGCGGGTGTCGCGGGCGGAGCCAAGCGCGTCTGCCTGGTCGCGAGCGGCCGCGGTCCGACGGACCGGGACGTCGAGCGGGTCGGCAGGACCATCGAGGCCATCAAGGAGCAGAACGAGGGCGTCGAGGTGTGCGCCTGTCTGGGGCTGCTCTCGGACGGCCAGGCCGAGCGGCTGCGGGACGCCGGCGCCGACGCGTACAACCACAACCTGAACACGTCCGAGGCGACGTACGCCGGGATCACCAAGACCCACACGTACGCGGACCGGGTGGACACCGTGCAGAAGGCGCACGCCGCCGGTCTGTCGGCCTGCTCGGGTCTCATCGCGGGCATGGGCGAGACGGACGAGGACCTCGTCGACGTCGTGTACGCGCTGCGCGAGCTCGACTCGGACTCGGTGCCGGTCAACTTCCTCATCCCCTTCGAGGGGACGCCGCTGGCCAAGGAGTGGAACCTCACCCCGCAGCGCTGCCTGCGGATCCTGGCGATGGTGCGGTTCGTCTGCCCCGACGTCGAGGTGCGGATCGCGGGCGGCCGTGAGGTGCACCTGCGCTCGATGCAGCCGCTCGCGCTGAACATCGCGAACTCGATCTTCCTCGGCGACTACCTCACGAGCGAGGGCCAGGCCGGCCAGGCCGACCTGGACATGATCGCGGACGCGGGCTTCGAGGTGGAGGGCGCGGGCACGACGACGCTCCCGAAGCACCGTGCCGACGCGCTCGCCGCGGCGGGCGGCGGCTGTGGCTCCCAGGCGTCGGCGGGCTGCGGCTCGCACGACGCGGCGGAGGGCGCGGGCTGCGGCTCGCACGCCGGGGCCGGTGGCGGCTGCGGTCCGTGCGGCGGTCACGCGGCGCCGGAGCCCGCCGCGTCCGTCGACGCGGCGGAGCCGGTCGACGCAGCCGCGAACCAGGCCCGGACGGACCTGGTCGCCGTGCGCCGCCGGGGCGCCGGCACGGACCTCGCGCCGAACGCGTGACGGCCGTGCGCGACAACGGGGAGATCCTCGCCCTCGACCGGGCGCACGTGTGGCACCCGTACGGCCCCATGCCGGGCCGTACGGACCCGCTGGTCGTGGAGTCCGCCTCCGGGGTGCGCCTCCGGCTCGCCGAACCCACCGAGGGCCAGGCCGAGTTGATCGACGGCATGTCCTCCTGGTGGTCCGCCGTCCACGGGTACAACCACCCCGTGCTCAACGAGGCGGTCACCGATCAGCTGGGCCGGATGAGCCACGTCATGTTCGGCGGGCTGACCCACGAACCGGCCGTGCGGCTCGCCGCACGGCTCGTCGAGATCACCCCCGAGCCGCTGCGGCACGTCTTCCTCAGCGACTCGGGCTCCGTGGCCGTCGAGGTCGCCGTCAAGATGTGCCTGCAGTACTGGCGTTCGCTCGGCCGCCCCGAGAAGCACCGCATGTTCACCTGGCGCGGCGGCTACCACGGGGACACCTGGCAGCCGATGTCCGTGTGCGACCCCGACGGCGGGATGCACGAGCTGTGGACCGGGGTGCTCCAGCCGCAGGTCTTCGTGGACGCCCCGCCGGCCACGTACGAGGAGTCCTACGCCGAGCTGCTGCGGACCGAGATCGCGCAGCACGCGCACGAACTGGCCGCGGTGATCGTGGAGCCGGTGGTGCAGGGCGCGGGCGGCATGCGCTTCCACCACCCGGAGTACCTGCGGGTGCTGCGCGAGGCCTGCGACGCGCACGACGTGCTGCTGGTCCTCGACGAGATCGCCACCGGATTCGGGCGTACGGGAACGCTGTTCGCCGCCGACCAGGTGGGGATCTCCCCCGATGTGATGTGCCTGGGCAAGGCGCTGACCGGCGGCTATCTGTCGATGGCGGCGACGCTCTGCACGAGCCGGGTCGCCGACGGGATCTCGCAGGGCGAGGTCCCGGTACTGGCCCACGGTCCGACGTTCATGGGCAATCCGCTGGCCTCGGCGGTGGCCTGCGCCTCCATCGACCTGCTGCTCTCGCAGGACTGGCGGGTCGAGGTCAAGCGCATCGAGGCGGGTCTGCGCGAGGGGCTCGCCCCCGCCGCGGAACTCCCCGGGGTGCGCGAGGTGCGGGTGCTGGGCGCGATCGGCGTCGTCCAGCTCGACCACCCGGTCGACATGGCGGCGGCGACGCGCGCGGCGGTCCGGGCGGGCGTGTGGGTACGCCCGTTCCGCGACCTGATCTACACCATGCCGCCGTACGTGACCGGCGACGAGGACCTGGCCCGCATCTGCGCCGCGGTGTGCGCGGCGGCGGCCGCGGGCTGACCGGAAGAGCGGGGAGAACAGTGGGAATCATCGTCGTCAGCGGTACGGGCACGGAGATCGGCAAGACCGTCGTCACCGCCGCCGTCGCCGCGATCGCCACGGCCGCCGGCCGCACGGTCGCCGTCCTCAAGCCCGCGCAGACGGGTGTCGGGCCGGACGAACGCGGTGACGCGGACGAGGTCGTCCGGCTCTCGGGCGCCGTGGGCTCCGCCGAGCTGGGCCGTTTCCCGGAGCCGCTGGCCCCGGGGACGGCGGCCCGGCGGGCCGGGCTCGCCCCGGTCGGGCCCGCGGAGGTCGCCGAGGCTGCGCGGAAGCTGGCCGCCGCACACGACCTGGTGCTCGTGGAGGGGGCGGGCGGGCTGCTCGTCCGCTTCGACGAGGAGGGCGGCACGCTCGCGGACGCGGCGGCACTGCTCGGCGCGCCCGTCCTCGTGGTCGTCCCCGCCGGTCTGGGGACGCTCAACTCCGCGACCCTGACGGCCGAGGCCCTCCGGGCGCGCGGGATCGAGCAGCTGGGCGTGGTGATCGGCAGCTGGCCGGACGCGCCGGACCTGGCGATGCGCTGCAACCTGGCGGACCTGCCACGGGAGGCGGACGCCTCGCTCCTCGGCGCCGTACCGGAGGGGTCCGGCTCGCTCGGCCCGGCGGAGTTCCGAGCGGCGGCGGGCGGCTGGCTGGGACCGGAGCTCGGCGGCACGTGGGACGCGGAGGCGTTCCGGGAGCGGTTCGCGGAGCCGTACGCGGGGACCCCGTAGCGCGTGACACGCAACCGGGCCCCCGTGGCGCGTGACGCGGTGGCTCGGGGAAAGCGTGACGCGGGCCCCGTGGCGCGTGACGCGGGAACCCGGTTCCCGGGGGACGTCGGTGACCCTGTTCCGGGGGACGCGGGAGCCCTGTTTCGCGGGACGCGCGTGTCTTCGCTCCGTAGGCTGGAGGTATGCGCGCTCACGTTCAGGAGATCGTCTTCGACTGTGCCGATCCGGCCGCTCTGGTCCGGTTCTGGGGAGGGCTCCTCGGCGGTGCTCCGGTCGACCGGAGCGCCGACTGGTCGTACGTGGACCCGCCGGACTTCGTCCGGCTCGCCTTCCAGCGGGTGCCGGAGGGCAAGTCCGTGAAGAACCGCGTCCATCTCGACCTGGAGGTCGACGACCCGGTCCTGGCCGCCGACGGGGCACTGCCCGCCGGCGCGTCCCGGGTCGGCGGCCTCGTGACCGACGAGCAGGGCTCCTTCCAGGTGATGCGGGATCCGGAGGGCAACGAGTTCTGCTTCGTGACGGGCTGAGGAGGCTCCGATGACCCCGCCGCACACTCCGTCGCACCCCTCGCCCGTCTCACCCGGCGTGCACCATCCGCTGTTCGCCCGCTTCTACGCCCGGTTCAGCGTGTCCGCCGACGCCAAGGGCGGGCTCGGCGCACTGCGGGCCGAGCTGCTCGACGGGCTCTCCGGCCGGGTGATCGAGATCGGGGCGGGCAACGGGCTGAACTTCGCGCACTACCCGGCCGGTGTCACCGAGGTGGTGGCGCTCGAACCGGAGTCCCGGCTCCGGCGGCTGGCCCAGGAGGCCGCGCTCCGGGCCCCGGTCCCGGTGACCGTGCTCCCGGACACCGCCGAGGCACTGCCGCTGGAGGACGCCTCCTTCGACGCGGGGGTCGCCTCCCTGGTGCTCTGTACGGTACGGAACCTCCCGCAGGCCCTCGCCGAGCTGCACCGGGTGCTGCGCCCCGGCGCCGAGCTGCGGTTCTTCGAGCACGGCGCGGCGGACACGCCCGGACTCGCCCGTGTGCAGCGGGGTCTCGACCGGACGGTCTGGCCGCTGCTCTTCGGCGGCTGCCACACCTCCCGCGCCCCGCTCGCGGCGATCGAGGCGGCCGGTTTCACGCTGGGCCCGTACCGCTCGTTCGACGTGCCGGAGAAGGGGCCTCGGCTGCCTTCCTCGCCCTGCGTCCTGGGCTCGGCCCGCCGGTAGCGGCGCCGTTCCCGCAGGACGGAAATCCTGGCACCGGCCCGGCCCCGCGTGATGGGATCGGGGCCATGATCGATCTGCAGATACGTCCCGCCGCCGCCGAGGACGCCGAGGCCGTGCTGGCCTTCTGGAAGGAGTCCGCCGAGGGGACCTCCGTCTCGGACGACGTGGACGGGGTGACCCGGCTCGTCGAGCGCGACCCCGAGGCACTCCTCCTGGCCGTCGCCGACGGACGGATCGTGGGATCCGTCATCGCCGGCTGGGACGGCTGGCGGGCCTCCCTCTACCGCCTGGCGGTCCTCCCCCCGTACCGTCGCCGGGGCATCTCCACCGCGTTGCTCCGCGCGGCCGACGAGCGCTTCCTCGCGCTGGGCGGACGGCGGGTGGACGCCATGGTCCTGGAGGCGAACGGGACGGGACAGCGGCTCTGGACGGCGGCCGGGTACGAGCGCCAGGACCACTGGCGCCGCTGGGTGCGGCCGCTCACCCGCTGACCTGCGTCGACCGGCCGGGGCCGGTCACGCCGCCGCTTTGCCGATCCTTTACCATGGTCTCTCATCCAGACGACCCGACGACCGAAAGGTGTGAGCGTCCGCCCATGGGCGAGCCTCCCAGTAGTACCGATCTGCGTACTGCTCCCGAAAGCACCGGCCGCGCCGGCCGACATCGAGCGTTCCTCCTCCCCCTGACTGATCATGGGACGGAGGTGAACCGATGACCGAAGTGCTTCTGCTCCTCCTGGCGCTCCTCCTCGCCGTCGCGTGCGGCGCGTTCGTCGCGGCCGAGTTCTCGCTGACGACGGTCGAGCGCCGTGAACTCGAGGACGCCGCGGAGCGCGGCGAGCGCGGCGCGGCGGGAGCGCTCAAGGCCGTCAGGTCGCTGACCTTCCAGCTCTCCGGCGCCCAGCTGGGCATCACCGTCACCAACCTGGTCGTCGGCATGCTGTCCGAGCCGTCGATCTCCAAGCTGATCCGTGGTCCCCTCGAGGACCTCGGCCTCTCCTCGTCGGTCGCCTCGTCGGTGGCGCTGGTCCTGGGCACCGCCCTGTCGACCGTCGTCCTGATGGTGGTCGGCGAGCTGGTCCCCAAGAACTGGGCGATCTCCTCGCCCCTCGCGGTCGCGAAGGTGGTCGCCACCCCGCAGCGGATGTTCACCGCCGCCTTCAAGCCGCTGATCAGCCACCTCAACAACACCGCGAACCGGATCCTGCGCCGCATCGGCATGGAGCCGACCGAGGAACTGGCGTCGGCGCGCTCCCCGCAGGAGCTGGTGGCGCTCGCCCGCCACTCGGCGAAGGAGGGTGCCCTTGAGGCGGACACGGCCGAGCTGTTCGTCCGTACCCTCAACCTGGCGGAGCTCACCGCGGAGAACGTGATGACGCCCCGTGTGCAGGTCACCGCGCTCGACGTGCAGGCCACCGCCGAGGACGTCGCCAACGCGACCCGGGCCACCGGCCTCTCCCGCTTCCCCGTCTACCGGGGCAGCCTCGACGCGGTCGTCGGCATCGCCCACATCAAGGACGTCCTGGCCATACCGGCCGAGGAGCGGCGCCATCGCCGGATCGGCGAGCTGCTGCGCGAGCCGCTGCTCGTGCCCGAGACGCTGACCGTGGACCGGCTCCTCGACCGGCTGTCCGGGAAGCAGACGATGGCCGTCGTCATCGACGAGTACGGCGGTACCGCCGGGGTCGCCACCCTGGAGGACATCGTCGAGGAGGTCGTCGGCGAGGTGCGCGACGAGCACGACCCGCACGAGACGCCGGACCTGGCGCGGGCGGGCGAGGACACGGAAGGGCGTGAGCTCTGGTCCGCCGACGGCGCCGCCCGTACCGACCAGGTGGAGGTCATCGGCCTCCGGGTGCCGGACGGTCCGTACGAGACGCTCGCGGGCTTCGTCGCCCATGAGCTGGGCCGCATCCCGGACGTCGGCGACAGCGCGGAGCTGGACGGCTGGCGGCTCGACGTCGTGGACGCCTCGGGCCGGCGCGCGGCGCGCGTGCTGCTGCACGCGCCCATGCCGCGGGAGCACCAGGACGAGACCGGGGAGGCCGGCCGATGATCGTGATCCAGCTGTTGATCGGTCTGCTGACCCTGGTCGTCAACGCCTTCTTCGTCGGCGCCGAGTTCGCCCTGATCTCGGTACGCCGCAGCCAGATCGAGCCGCTGGCCGAGGAGGGGAACCGGCGGGCGCGCAGCGTCATCTGGGGCCTCGAGCACGTCTCCGCGCTGCTCGCCGCGGCACAGCTCGGCATCACGCTCTGCACCCTGGTGCTGGGCATCGTCGCCGAGCCGGCCATCGCGCACCTGCTCGAACCGGTCTTCGACGCGGTGGGCGTACCGCACGGCCTGGTCCACCCGATCTCGTTCGTGATCGCGCTCAGCGTGGCCACGTATCTGCACATGCTGCTCGGCGAGATGGTGCCGAAGAACATCGCCCTCGCCGAGCCGACACGGACGGCGCTGCTGCTCGGCCCGCCGCTCGTGAGCGTCGCGCGGGCGCTGCGTCCGGTGATCTTCGCGATCAACGCCTTCGCCAACACCCTGCTCAAGCTGTTGCGCGTGGAGGTCAAGGACGAGGTCGCCGCGACGTTCTCGGACGACGAGCTGGCCCGGATGGTCACCGACGCCGGTGACGCGGGACTGCTCGACGACCGGGCCGCCGAGCGGCTGCACGACGCCCTGGAGCTGGGCCGCCGTCCCGTACGGGACGTCGTGATGCCGGCGGAGAAGGTCGTGTACGCGCAGGTCGGCACCACTCCCGGGGAGCTGGAGACCCTGTCGGCGCGGACCGGCTACTCGCGCTTCCCGGTGGTCGACGAGGAGCGCAGGATCCTGGGCTATCTGCACGTCAAGGACGCCCTGGACGCCGCGCCGCGCGACGAGCCGTTCCCGGTGTCCGCGCTGCGTCCGATCGCCCGGGTCCGGGCGGCCACGCCGCTGGACGACGTCCTGACGGCGATGCGCCGCAGCCGGACGCACCTGGCGGCGGTGCTCGACGAGGACGACAAGCCGGCCGGTCTCGTGGCGATGGAGGACGTCCTGCGAGAACTGGTGGGCCGCCCGGCGGCCCCGTAGCACCGGATTCGGCACGGAGGGCCCCGGGAACGCAGGTTCCCGGGGCCCTCCCGCGTTCCTCGGCCGCGTCTCCCCGGCTCCTCGGCCGCGTCACCGCGTGTTCCCGGCCGTGCGGCCGGCGCTCCGGCGGAGAGTCCCGCATACCGCGCGGTATGATCTCTCCGCCATGGAGATCAATGCCACGTACAACAGTTTCGTCGCCCTCGGCGACAGTTTCACCGAGGGCATGTCGGACCGGAAGCCCGACGGTTCCTACCGGGGCTGGGCCGACGTCCTCGCGGACCGGCTGGCCGCCCGCACCCCCGACTTCCGGTACGCCAACCTCGCCGTGCGCGGCAAGCTCATCGGCCAGATCGTCGAGGAGCAGGTCGAGACGGCCGCCGCGATGAAGGCGGACGTCGTGACGCTCGTCGGCGGGCTGAACGACACCCTGCGGCCCAAGGTCGACATGGGGCGGGTACGCGGGCTGCTCACCGAGGCCGTCGAGCGGCTCACCCCGGCCTGCGGGCAGCTGGTCCTGATGCGCAGCCCCGGCCGGAACGGGCCGGTCCTGGAGCGCTTCCGTCCCCGGATGGAGGAGCTGTTCGCGCACGTCGACGACCTCGCCGCCCGGCACGGCGCCCTGGTCGTCGACCTGTACAGCGCCCCCTCGCTCGCCGACCCCCGGCTGTGGGACGTGGACCGGCTCCACCTCACCGCCGAAGGGCACCGGCGGGTCGCCGAAGCCGTGTGGCAGACGCTCGGCCTGGCTCCCGAGGAGGACTGGCGGTCGGCGCCGGCGCCGACCCCGCGACCGGGCTGGACGAGCCGCCGGGCGGCGGACGCCCGCTTCGCCAGGGAACACCTGGGCCCGTGGATCGGGCGGCGCCTCACCGGCCGCTCGTCCGGCGACGGCCTGGCGCCCAAGCGCCCCGAGCTGCTCCCGTACGAGCCGTCGACGGAGCCGTAGCCCCGCCGGGGGACGTGGTGCGGGAGCGGCGACCGTGAGCTGCGTCTCGTAGCAACCTCCAGCTGGAACCGTGGCGCTGGCCTGCAGAAATCGCCAGTAAACTCTGTCCACGTGACTGCTGTGACTGCGAAGCCCCGCATCCCCAACGTTCTGGCCGGCCGCTACGCCTCCGCGGAGCTCGCCGTCCTCTGGTCCCCCGAGCAGAAGGTGAAGCTGGAGCGTCAGCTCTGGCTCGCCGTGCTCCGCGCGCAGAAGGACCTCGGGATCGAGGTTCCGGACGCCGCCCTCACCGACTACGAGCGCGTGCTCGACCAGGTCGACCTCGGCTCCATCGCCGAGCGCGAGAAGGTCACCCGGCACGACGTGAAGGCCCGGATCGAGGAGTTCAACGCCCTCGCCGGCCACGAGCACGTCCACAAGGGCATGACCTCGCGCGACCTCACCGAGAACGTCGAGCAGCTGCAGATCCGGCTCTCCCTGGAGCTGATGCGGGACCGTACGGTCGCCGTCCTCGGCCGTCTCGGCAAGCTCTCCGCCGAGTACGCGGAGCTGGTCATGGCGGGCCGCTCGCACAACGTCGCCGCCCAGGCGACCACCCTCGGCAAGCGCTTCGCGACGGCGGCCGACGAGCTGCTCGTGGCGTACGGCCGCCTGGAGGAGCTGCTCGGCCGCTACCCGCTGCGCGGCATCAAGGGCCCGGTCGGCACCGCACAGGACATGCTGGACCTGCTCGGCGGCGACGCCGGCAAGCTGGCCGACCTGGAGCAGCGGATCGCCGGTCACCTCGGCTTCGCCCACGCCTTCGCCTCGGTCGGCCAGGTCTACCCGCGCTCGCTCGACTACGACGTGGTCACCTCGCTGGTGCAGCTGGCCGCCGCCCCGTCGTCGATCGCCAAGACGATCCGCCTGATGGCCGGCCACGAGCTGGTCACCGAGGGCTTCAAGCCCGGCCAGGTCGGCTCCTCGGCGATGCCGCACAAGATGAACACCCGCTCCTGCGAGCGCGTCAACGGCCTCATGGTCATCCTGCGCGGTTACGCCTCGATGACCGGCGAGCTGGCGGGCGACCAGTGGAACGAGGGCGACGTCTCCTGCTCGGTGGTCCGCCGGGTCGCGCTGCCCGACGCGTTCTTCGCGCTCGACGGTCTCCTGGAGACCTTCCTCACCGTGCTCGACGAGTTCGGCGCCTTCCCGGCCGTCGTCGCCCGTGAGCTCGATCGCTACCTCCCCTTCCTGGCGACCACCAAGGTCCTCATGGGCGCCGTGCGGGCCGGGGTCGGCCGCGAGGTCGCCCACGAGGCCATCAAGGAGAACGCCGTCGCCTCGGCCCTCGCCATGCGCGAGCAGGGCGCCGAGCGCAACGAGCTGCTCGACAAGCTGGCCGCCGACGCGCGCATCCCGCTGAACCGGGCGCAGCTCGACGAGCTGATGGCGGACAAGCTGTCCTTCACCGGCGCCGCCGCCGACCAGGTCGCGTCCGTGGTCTCCCGGATCGAGGAGATCCTCAAGCAGCACCCGGAGGCCGCCGTCTACGCCCCCGGAGCGATCCTCTGACCGGGAGCCCCCGGTTCACCCAGGAGCAGCTGGAGGCCGCCCGTGACCGCGTCGTTCCCGACGTGGTGGCGGGCGGCCTCTCGGTGTTGTTCTGCGGGATCAATCCGGGTCTCATGACGGCCGCGACGGGACACCACTTCGCCCGTCCCGGCAACCGGTTCTGGCCGGTGCTCCACCTGTCCGGGTTCACCCCGCGGCAGCTGCGGCCGGACGAGCAGGAGGAGCTCCTGACGTACGGCCTCGGGATCACCAACGTCGTGGCGCGGGCGACCGCGCGCGCCGACGAGCTGACCCGCGAGGAGTACCGGGAGGGCGGGCGGATCCTGGCCGGGAAGGTGGAGCGGCTTGCGCCGCGCTGGCTCGCGGTCGTCGGCGTCACCGCGTACCGCACGGCCTTCGGCGAGCCGAAGGCCGCCATCGGGCCGCAGGAGCGCGTGATCGGAACCACCCGGATCTGGGCGCTGCCCAACCCGAGCGGTCTCAACGCGCACTGGACGGCGGCGACGATGGCCGCGGAGTACGCCCGTCTCCGGGAGGCCGCCGAGGGGCCCGGCGGGTGAGGTGAGGGGCCGCGGCCCGGCACGGTCGGCCAGGCTGCGGCGCGCTCTCACAGTGGCGGGTCGACCGTGGTGACCACGGCGAGCAGCTGGAACGGCAGTTCCTTGTCCCACTGGGAGACGCCCAGTCCGATCCACATTCCGTCGGCACGCCACAGACGCAGGTTCGGGGTGTGGCAGCTGAGGGTGGACCAGGGCTCGGGTATCGGCTCGCCCTCCATGCTCCGCTCCAGGACCGGCCAGAGGTCGAGCTCCCGGGGCTCGCCCCAGCGCGCGGCGAGCAGGGCGCCGAGCCCGTCCCGTTCCGCTTCGTACTGGTCCTCGACGACCGGGCGGCGCGTGCCGTCGTCCTCCCAGAAGTCCTCGCTGGTCGCGAGCTCCGCGAGGTGGTGGTCCGGGCCGCCGTCGAATCCCCGGGCCCTGAGCAAGTCGATCGCCGCCAGACGGTCCGCCGTGGTCATGTCTCCAGTAAAGCTCCCGCCACTGACAGTTGGCGCCGCGTCAGGAACCGCGGCGGCCGGCGGGCCGGGCCTCCGCGCGGCGGCGGTGCCGTCCCGGGCCGCGGGCGAATCCAAAGCGTCATGGGGGCGGCACTCGCCGCGACCGGGCCCATTGAGTACCATCCGCCGAAGAGGTGCACGAGCTGGGAGGACACACTGTGGGGCGGCTGACCGGCGGGGATCCGTCTCTGCTGCGGCGGATCAACTCCGCGGTGGTACTCCATGCGCTGCGCGGCGCCGACGCGCCGACGCTCACGGATCTGACCCGGATCACGGGCCTCTCGCGGCCCACCGTCGAAGGGGTCGTCGAGGGACTCATGGAGGGCGGTCTCGTCGTCGAGGCGGCGCCCGAGGAGGGCGAGGCCCGGCGCCAGGGGCGTCCCGCGCGGAGGTTCCGCTTCCGCGCGGAGGCCGGTCATCTGCTCGGCATCGAGATCGGCCCGCACCGGGTGGCCGCGCTGCTCTCCGGTCTGGACGGGCGGATCATCGGCGCGGGTTCGCGCCAGGTGTCGGAGACGGCCCCCGAGGACGAGCGCCTGGACCGGGTCCGTACGGTCGTGGCCGACGTGCTGCGCAGGGCCGGGGTCGCCCGGTCGAATCTGCGGGCCGTCGGCGTCGGCACCCCGGGCATCGTGGAGGCCGACGGGACCGTCCGCCTCGGTACGGCACTGCCGGGCTGGACGGGGCTCGCGCTCGGCGAGCGGTTGCGGCGCTCCTTCAAGTGCCCTGTCATCGTGGAGAACGACGCGAACGCGGCGGCCGTCGCCGAGCACTGGAAGGGTGCCGCGACCGATTCCGACGACATCGTCTTCGTCCTCGCCGGGCTGAGCCCGGGCGCGGGTTCACTGATCGGCGGCCGGCTGCACCGTGGTTTCGGCGGGGCGGCCGGGGAGATCGGCGCCCTGCACCTGCTCGGCCGGGGCGTCACCCCCGAGCATCTGCTGTCGACCACGGACGAGCCGCTGCACCCGCTCGACGAGCAGGCGGTCGCCGAGGTCTTCGCGCTGGCCCGCAAGGGCGACGCGCGCGCCGAGGCGGCGGTGGAGCGGTTCATCCAGCGGCTCGTGCACGACGTGGCGGCGCTGGTCCTGGCGATCGACCCCGAGCTGGTGGTGGTTGGCGGCTGGGCGGCCGGCCTGGACGGCGTGCTCCAGCCGCTCCGTGAGGAGCTGGCCCGGTTCTGTCTGCGGCCGCCGCGGGTGGTGCTGTCGCTGCTCGGCGAGGCCGCCGTGGGCACGGGTGCGCTGCGACTCGCCCTCGACCATGTCGAGGAGCAGCTCTTCGCGGTCGACGGCACGGTGACGGCCCGCCGCTAGGAGAGTCCTCGCGACGGGCCGCCGGCCGGTGTTCGTGGGAGCGGCGCTACGAGGCCATGACCAGGTCCACCGAGTCGCCGAAGGTGAGGCGGCAGGTGTCGGCGCGGTAGGTGGCCACGGAGACGGCCGCGGTCCGCCCGCCGGAGAGGTAGCGGGTCGTCACGACGAGCACGGGTGCGCCCGGCAGACGGTCGAGCTCCTTGGCGTCGTCGGCGCGGGCGGATCCGAGCTCCACGGAGCGGTCCTGGCCGTCCAGGGCGAGGTGCTGGAGCTCCCGGAGCACCGCGCGGGCGCGGGCGGGACCGGCGGGGGCGTCGATGGCGCTGAGGCCGGCGACGGAGCCGACGGGCACGTAGAGCAGTTCGGCGGCGACGGGCTGGCCCTGGCTGACGCGGATGCGGCGGACGACGTGCACCGACTCCTCGGCGCCGCTCTCCAGGACGCGCGCGACGGCGGCAGGGGCCACGTCGGCGGCGGAGTCCAGGGACTGCCAGGCCTCGTCACCCACGCCCGGCCAGGTGTGCTGGGTGGTGGAGACGTCGACGCCGACACGCGGCGGGGCGACGGTGGTGCCGACACCGCGGCGGCGCTGCAGCCGGCCTTCGAGCTCCAGCTGCTCCAGGGCCTGGCGGAGCGTGGCACGGGCGACGCCGAAGCGTGCCGCGAGATCGCGCTCGTTGGGGAGGATCTCCCCGACGGCGAAGTCCGAGTCGAGCGCTTCGCCGATGACTGTCTTGAGGTGCTGATACTTCGGTTCCGGTACCGATGCCAGCTGCGTGGTCCCCACCCTGATCCTCCGCAATTCGCCGTGTCCCGCGGCGTTTTTCCGCGCCCTTGTTTATTAAAGGTTCCTGCACTAACTCTGCGACCATAAGGCGAGCCCACCCCTTGGTCAAGACCAATCCTCTGCCGAACGCCCCCGAATGTGACCCTCTGACCTAGATCGTTCACAGGACGTTCGCGCCCCCGTGCGCCTCGCGCAGCAAAACACCCCGCCTCCCTGGTGGGAGACGGGGTGAAGTTCCGGCCGATCGGCGCGATCGGTCCGCTTCTTCGCGCGGGGTGCGCCCGCGCGCGTCAGCGGCCGACGAGCGCCTGGAGCTTGTCCGGGTTGCGGATGATGTAGACGCATTGGACGCGCCCGTCCAGCACCTCGATCTGGAAGACGGAGTCCGGCCTGCCGTCGAGGAGGGCGAGCAGGGCGGGGGCGCCGTTGAGTTCGAGGAGGCGGATCTCGAAGGTCTCGCCCGCGCCCTGGGCGGTGGCGTGCAGGAAACGGCCGACCTTGTCGGCGCTCTCGATGATCCGCAGCGGGGCCTTGGACTTGCCGCCGCTGTCGCCGACGAGCCGCACGTCGGGGGCGAGCAGGGCGAGGAGCTCGCCGAGGTCGCCGCCGGCCGCCGCGGTGAGGAAGCGCTCGGTGAGGTCCCGGCGCTCGGCCGGGTCGACGTCGTAGCGCGGCCTGCCCTCGTCGACGTGACGCCGGGCGCGCCCCGCGAGCTGCCGTACGGCCGCCTCGGAGCGGTCGAGCGCGGTGGCGATCTCGGCGTACGGGAAGCCGAAGGCCTCGCGCAGCACGAAGACGGCCCGTTCCAGCGGGGAGAGGGATTCGAGGACGACGAGGACGGCGAGCGAGACGGAGTCGGCGAGCAGGGCGCGCTCGGCGGTGTCGGGCACGGTCGGCCCGAAGTCGGTGACGACGGGCTCGGGCAGCCACGGGCCGACGTAGGACTCGCGGCGGACCTGGGCCTGCCGGAGCCGGTCGATGGCGAGGCGGGTCGTGATCCGTACGAGGAAGGCCCGGGGTTCGCGGACCTCCGCCCGGTCCTCCGCGGTCCAGCGCAGCCAGGCCTCCTGGACGACGTCCTCGGCGTCGGCGGCGCGGCCGAGCATCCGGTAGGCGACGCCGAGGAGCATCGGGCGGTGCTCCTCGAAGCACTCGGTCAGGGTGTCGGTCGGGATGTCGGTGGGCACCCGCCCATCCCAGCCCACGGCGGTCGCGCTGTCCAGTTTCGGACGGGGGCTTGAACTCCAGGCTACTGATCGGTAATTCTCACTGACAGGACGTCTGACAAGCCTCAGGACAGGGAGTCCGCATGCCCGAACGGATCGCGTTCACGATCGAGACCCCGGCGGGCCCCCGCACGGCGTCCCTCACGTACGAACGCCGGGGTGCGGGGGAACCGCTGCTGCTCCTGCACGGCATCGGGCACCACTGGCAGGCCTGGGAGCCGGTCCTGGACATCCTCGCCGCGGAGCGCGACGTGATCGCCGTCGACCTGCCCGGCTTCGGCGACTCCGACGAACTGCCCGAGGGCTGCCCGTACGACCTGTCCACCGTCGGCACCGTGCTCGGCGCCTTCTGCGAGGCCGTCGGCGCCGAGCGTCCGCACGTGGCGGGGAACTCGCTCGGCGGACTGCTCGCCCTGGAGCTGGCACGGGGGAAGCGGGTGCGCTCGGTCACCGCCCTCTCCCCCGCCGGCTTCTGGTCGGAAGGCGAGCGGCGGTACGCCTTCGTGACGCTGCGGGCGATGCGGGGCGCGGCGAGGTCGCTGCCCGTGCCGGTGATCGACCGCCTCTCCCGGACGTCCGCCGGGCGCACCGTGCTCACGAGCACCATCTACGCCCGCCCGGGGCGCCGTTCACCCGCGGCCGCCTACGCCGAAACGCTCGCGCTGCGCGGGGCCACCGGATTCCGCCAGACCCTGGCCGCCGGCGGGAGCGTGCGTTTCCGTGACGACGTCGCCGAGGTCCCCGTCACCGTCGCCTGGGGTGCCCGCGACCGGCTGCTCCTTCCCCGGCAGGGCGTCCGCGCGAAGCACACCATCCCCGGCGCGCGGCTCGTCCGGCTGCCCGGCTGCGGTCATGTGCCCATGAACGACGACCCCGCGCTCGTCGCACGCGTGATCCTGGACGGCAGCGGCGGCTGAGGCCTCCCGCGGGGCCGGCCCGGTCACCCGGGTCCTCCGTGCGAACAGGCCGGTGCCCACGGCGGCGCCGGCCCCCACGAGCAGGCTGCCCGCCGCCTGCGGCAGGCCGAAGGCGGCGCCCCCGACCAGGGCGGCGCTCAGGGCTGCGGCGACCGGGATCGCGCCGGTGAAGAGGGTGGCCCGCTCCATGCCGACCCGCTGGACACCCATGTAGAACAGGACGAACCCGACGACGGTGGCGAGCGCCGCCTGCCAGACCAGGGCGCCCGCCTCCGCACCCGTCGGCATCCGGACGAGACCGGCTCCGTCCACGACCAGGCCCACGAGCGCCGCCTCGGCCGCGCCGACCCCGCAGACGGCCGCCGTGAGCAGCTTCGGACCGAGCAGGCGCAGGACGGGGACGGCCAGCACCGTGAAGCCGACCTCGCCCGCGAGCGCGGCCACCGACCAGCCGATGCCGGCCAGGTCCGTACGCCCCCAGCCCTGGACCGTGAAGGCTCCCGCGGCGACGAGCAGTGCCCCGTACAGCACGGCGGGGGCGGGCCTGCGGCCCTCGGTCAGCGGGACGAGGACGGCGACGACGACCGGGGCGCAGCCGACGAGGACGCCGGGCACCGCCGGCTCGGCGGTCCGTTCGGCGGCGAGGACCGCCAGGTTGAAGCCGACCATGCCGACCCCCGCGAGGGCGGCGAGCCGCAGCCGGTGACGGGGGGTCAGGGTCCGCAGCGGGGCGAGCCCGCCACGGCCGAGCAGGGGCAGCAGGAGCAGGCAGGCGGCGCCGTAGCGCAGGGCCTGCCCGCCCGCGTACGGGTAGTCGCCGAGCAGGCTGTTCGCGGTGAAGGAGGCGCCGACGAGGGCGTAGGCGAGGGTCACGAGGAGGACCCCGCGGAGGGCGTTCGCGTTCATGCCTCCGACGCTAGGAAGACGGGCGGCCCCGGTTAAGGTCCACTTCTGTCACGCCATCGGGGACCACTTCGCACCGCTGTCCTCGCCCGGGCCGGTGCGGGTGGCCCAGCCGGTGCCGGCGTCCGGGCCGGAGTGCGTGTCCGGGCCGGTGCGGGCGCGCGCCCGGAAGGTGCGGCGGTAGGCGTCCGGCGGCACGCCGACGGTGCGGTTGAAGTGTCGGCGCAGGGTCGTGGCGGTGCCCATGCCGGTGGCGGTCGCGATGCCCTCGACGCTCTCGTCGGTGGACTCCAGCAACTCCTGCGCGTGGCGGATCCGTTGGGTCAGCAGCCACTGCAGCGGGGTCGTACCGGTCACGGACCGGAAGTGGCGGCCCAGATTGCGCGAGCTCATCCGCGCCCGGCGGGCCAGGTCGTCCACGGTCAGCGGCTGGTCGAGCCGCTCCATCACCCAGGGGAGCAGATCGCCGAGCGGGTGGTCGTCGCGCGCGGGGACGGGAGTGGTGACGAACTGGGCCTGGCCGCCCGCCCGGTGCGGGGGTACGACCAGGCTGCGGGCGACCGTGTTGGCGACGGCCGAGCCGTGGTCGAGGCGGACCAGGTGCAGGCAGAGGTCCATCGCGGCGGCCTTGCCCGCGGAGGTGAGGACCCGGCCGCCGTCCACGTAGAGCACGTCCGGGTCGACCTCCACCCGGGGGTGACGGGCGGCGAGTTCCTCGGTGTGGGCCCAGTGGGTGGTCGCGCGCCTGCCGTCGAGCAGGCCGGCGGCGGCCAGTACGAACGCGCCCGTGCAGAGGGAGGCCACCCGCGCGCCCGCCTCGTGGGCCGCGCGCACCGCGTCGACCAGTGCGGCGGGCGGGGCCTCGTCGGTCTCGGCGAGGGCGGGGACGATCACGGTGTCGGCGCGCGCCAGCCGGTCGAAGCCGCCGTCGGGCTCCAGCCGGAACCGGCCGACGCGGACGGTGGCCGGGCCGCAGAGCGCGACGTCGTACCAGGGGCCGGTCACCCCGGACGGCGGCGGGCCGAAGACCTCGTACGCCACGGACAGTTCGAACTGCCGCATTCCCTCGGTGACGGCGAGCGCCACGGTGTGCGGGTCCGCGCCCGGCTTCGCCGTCGGGTGCGTGCTCCGGTCGGTGCCCAGGTCCGTGTCCACGTCCGTAATTGTACGCATGATGTCGTTCCGGACACTCGTGCGCGACGGCCGCCGGGGCCAGGATTGAGCCATCAGAACGGTTCGGGTCGTACGAGAGCAGGGAGAAGTCATGGAAACGGGGCTCACGGTCGCGGTGTTCGGCGCCTACGGACACACGGGACGGTTCGTGGTCGCGGAGCTGCTCGCCCGCGGGTACGTCCCGGTGGCGATCGGCCGGGACGCCGCCAAGCTCCGGGCCCTCGCCGGGTCCCGCCCGGAACTCGACACGCGGCCGGCGTCGGTCGACGACCCGGCCTCGCTCGACCGCGCGCTGGCCGGTACGGCGGCCGTGATCAACTGCGCCGGGCCGTTCGCCGTGACCGGCGCGCCCGTGATCGAGGCGGCCCTGCGGGCCGGGATCCCGTACGTGGACGTGGCGGCCGAGATCGAGGCCAACCTCGACACGTTCGAGCGGTTCACGGACCGGGCCCGCGCCGCGGGAACGGTGATCGTCCCCGCGATGGCCTTCTACGGCGGCCTGGGCGACCTGCTCGCCACCGCCGCCATGGACGACTGGACGTCGGCCGACGAGGCACACATCGCGTACGGGCTGAGCAGCTGGCACCCCACCGCGGGCACCCTCGCCGCCGGCAAGGTCTCCCGGGAGCGGCGCGACGGCCGCCACGTCCGCTTCACCGAGGGGCGACTGGAGTACCACGACGACGAGTTCACGGTGCAGGAGTGGCCCTTCCCGGCCCCGATGGGTCCCCGGCCCGTCATCGGCGAGTTCACGATGGCCGACGTGGTCACCGTCCCGAGCCACCTGAAGGTGCCCGAGGTCCGTACCTACATGGCGGTCGAAGCGGCCCAGGACCTGTCGGCGCCCGACGCGTCGGCGCCGGCCGCGGTCGACGAGCGGGGCCGGTCGGACCAGACCTTCCTCGTGGACGTCGTCGTCCGCTCGGGCGACGCGGAGCGGAGGGCCGTGGCCGTCGGCCAGGACATCTACGCCGTCACCGCGCCGCTCGCCGTGGAGGCCGTCAAGCGGATCCTCACGGGCCGGACCAGGACGACCGGCGTCGCCTCGGCCGGCGAGATCTTCGACGCCCCGGACTTCCTCCGCGCGCTCGCCCCGCACATCTCCTTCGAACTGCACCGGTGACGGGCCCGCAGCCGGATCCGGCCGCTCCCGATCCGTGCGGGGCGGCATCATGGGCCACGGCAGGGACCGCCGGCGCGCGGCGGGACGGGGAGAAGGGCCACACGGACATGAGGAGCCAGGGACAGGCGGCCTGGGAAGTGCTCCTGCCGGCCGCCGCCGCCCCGGCGCGGCGGCGCGGCCGGGCGCTCCAGGAGGCGCTGCGCGAGGCGGTGCGCTCGGGCCGGCTCGCGGCCGGGACCCGAATGCCGTCGACCCGCGCGCTCGCGGGCGACCTGGGCGTCTCACGGGGCCTGGTCACGGAGGCGTACGAACAGCTCACCGCCGAGGGCTATCTGCGCAGCGACCGGGGCGCGGGCACATGGGTGGGCGACGCGGCGAGGAGCCGACACGGCGGCACGCACGCCAGGTGGGCGGGTGCGAGTGCGCCCGAGGTCCGGGTGGACTTCCGGCCCGGGACACCCGATCTGTCGCTCTTCCCGCGATCGGCCTGGTCGGCGGCCCAACGGGCCGTCCTCGCGCGTCTCCCCCACCCCGCCCTCGGGTATCCGGATCCGCGTGGACTGCCCGAACTGCGGCAGGCGCTGGCCGCGATGCTGACCCGGCGCCGGGGCGTGGTGGCCGATCCCGAGCGGCTCGTGGTGTGTTCGGGGGTGGCGCAGGCGTCGACCCTGCTCGGTTTCGTGCTGCGGGCGCGGGGGCTCGCCGCGGTCGGCATCGAGGATCCGGGCAGCCCGGAGCACGGGCGGCTGTTCGCCTCGACCGGTCTGGACACGGTGTGGCTGCCGCTCGACGAGGAGGGGCTGCGGCCGGAGCCGCTCGCCGCCTCCGGGGTACGGGCGGTGGTCGTGACGCCCTCGCACCAGTTCCCGTCCGGGATCAGCTGGTCGGCGGAGCGCCGTGCCGCGCTCCTCGACTGGGCGCGGGCGGTGGACGGTTACGTCCTGGAGGACGACTACGACGGCGACTTCCGGTACGACCGGGCTCCCGTCGGCGCGCTCCAGGGGCTCGACCCGGAGCGGGTCGTCTATGCCGGCTCGGTCAGCAAGTCGCTCGCGCCCGGTCTGCGGCTCGGCTGGACGCTCGTCCCCGAGGCGCTGCTCGCCGAGGTCGTCGAGCGCAAGCGGACGATGGACCTGGGGAACCCCGTGCTGGACCAGGCGGTGCTCGCCGAGTTCGTGACGCGCGGCGCGTACGACCGGCAGCTGCGCCACTGCCAACGCGCCTACCGGGAGCGCCGGGACGCCCTCCTTTCAGCGCTCGCGGAGCACCTGCCGGGCACCGTCGTGAGCGGCATCGCCGCCGGACTGCACGTCATCGCGCGCGTACCCGGGCACTACGGGCCACCGGAGCGGTTCCTCGCCCGGGCCGCCGAGGCGGGGGTGGCGCTGCGGCCCCTGGAGGAGTACGGCACGGCGCGCCCCGGGGACGGGGAGGTGCGTCTCGTGATCGGCTACGCGCACCTGGCGCCGACCGTCGTGTCGGACGGGATACGCAGGGTGGCGGAGGCGGTCGGCCGGGAATGAGGCGACCCGTTCCCCCGCCCCGCCCCGGAGGCCCTCGGCGGCCCTCCCGCGAGTGTTCACGCGGGGTTCGTGTGGGCGCCGCCCCCGGCCGTTAGGCATGGGGCGACGCACCGCCCCCGCCCGGACACCCTCGGAGGCCCTTCCATGTCCCAGCCCGTACCCGGCAGTTCCCCCTCTCCCGCCCGGCGCAGCGTGCTGCGCGGCTCACTCGCCGCGTCGGCGGCGCTCACCCTCGGCGGGACCGGCCTCGCCGCCCCGGCGTTCGCGCTGTCGGGCCGGCCCCGGGCCGAGTGGGGGGTGCAGACGGGCGACGTCACGACGTCCTCGGGGCTGGTGTGGGTGCGCTCGGACCGGCCGGCCCGCATGCTCGTGGAGACCTCGGCGAGCGAGTCGTTCCGGCGGGCGCGCCGCCACCACGGCCCGCTGATCGGCGCGGGCACGGACTTCACCGGCACCACCGCGCTGCGCGGGCTGCCCGCCGGAGAGCAGATCCACTACCGCGTCACCCTGACCGACCCGGACGACCCGCGCCGGACGGGCGAGCGGATCACCGGCACCTTCCGTACCGCCCCGGAGCGGCGTCGGGACGGGGTCCGCTTCCTCTGGTCGGGCGACATCGCCGGGCAGGGCTGGGGCATCAACCCGGACATCGGCGGTTTCCGCGCGTACGAGGAGATGCGCCGGCTCGACCCGGACTTCTTCCTGTGCAGCGGCGACTCGATCTACGCCGACGGACCGCTCCAGCCGAGCGTGACGCTGCCCGACGGACGGATCTGGCGGAACGTCACGACGCCGGAGAAGTCGAAGGTCGCGGAGACCCTCGACGAGTACCGGGGCAACTTCCGCTACAACCTCCTCGACCACAACGTCCGGGCGTTCAACGCGCAGGTGCCCACGGTGACGCAGTGGGACGACCACGAGGTGCGCAACAACTGGTACCCGGGCCAGATCCTGGACGACGCGCGCTACACGGAGAAGGACGTGGACGTCCTCGCCTCGCGCGCGCTGCGCGCGTTCGGCGAGTACACGCCGGTGTCCACCCTCCACGCGCGCGGGGGCGGTGGCGAGCGCCGGATGCACCGGGTGGTGCGGTACGGGCCGCTGCTCGACGTGTTCGTGCTCGACATGCGCTCGTTCCGGAACGCCAACTCGCCCGGGCGGCAGGCCGACGACACCACCGGCATCCTCGGCGCCGAGCAGCTCGCCTGGCTCAAGCGGGAGCTGGCCGCCTCCACCGCGGTGTGGAAGGTGCTCGCCGCGGACATGCCGATCGGGCTGGTCGTCCCGGACGGCACGAACATCGAGGCGATCGCGCAGGGCGACCCGGGGACGCCGCTGGGCCGTGAGCTGCAGATCGCGGAGCTTCTGCGGTTCGTCAAGCACCGGCGGATCACGGGCACGCTGTGGCTGACGGCGGACGTCCACTACACCTCGGCGCAGCACTACGCGCCGGAGCGGGCCGCCTTCCAGGACTTCGCGCCGTTCTGGGAGTTCGTGTCCGGCCCACTGGCCGCGGGCGGCTTCCCGGCGAACGCGCTGGACGCGACGTTCGGCCCGGAGCGGGTGTTCGTCCGGGCGCCCGAGCGGGCCAATCTGTCCCCGATGGAGAGCCCGCAGTACTTCGGAGAGGTCGACATCGACGGCCACAGCGGGGAGCTGACGGTCCGTCTGCGGGCGGAGGGCGGGACGGTGCTGTTCAGCAAGGTACTGCGGCCGGGTCGCGTCGGGCAGTGACGCCTGGTCGGGCAGGGTGCGGGAGCGGGTCCCGCCGGGTAGTGACGCCTGGTCGGACGTGGTGCGGGAGCGGTTCCCGCCGGTCGTGGGTCTCGGCTCCCCCGTGATTGTCAGTGCCTGGTCCTAACGTCGTTCCCATGACGCGATCCGTACAGGCACTCGCCTATGTCCGCCCTTCCGCGCTGGAGTCGACCGGCTCAGGCCGGCTGCTCGGTCTGGAGACGGCGGGGGGTCTCACGCCCCGGGGGGCAGAGGCCCATCCCCGCTTCTTCGCCGGCTTCCTGGCCTCGCCCCAGGTCGCCGCCCGCGGTCTGCTCGCGGTCGCCGACGTGGCCGCGGCCCGCTACCACCAGCGGATACGGCCGGGATCGCTCGACCCGGTGGTGACGGGGAACGGGGACCGGCTGCGGTTCGAGTCGTTCTCCGGCTGCGGCGGGGTGTACGCGCGCCTGGACGTGCTCGACGAGGGTCTGGGCGGGACGGAGACGGGGCACGGGACGACCAACGTCGACGTCAACAACCCACTGCGCGAAGCGCTGTCGCGGATGACGGGCGACGATCCGCTGCATCTCCGGGTGGGTCCGGAGGAGATGGCGGTGACCACGCTCGCGGGGGCGGTCGTGGAGAAGAAGGTCCCGCTGCCGGACCGCTGGCTGCGGGGCTTCGCCGAGGCGCAGGTCGCCTCGGCCCGGTTCGATCTGCGGGCCGAGCTGAGCGGGGCCGAGGCCGTGCGATTCCTCCGGTCCCTGCCCCGCAACCAGGCCCGTGGGCGCGGTCCGATGTGGATCACGCAGTCCGGCGCGACCCTCCGGCCGACGACCCGGCCGGGAGCCGGCGCGGTGTGTCTGCCGGGGCCCGACCGGCTCGTCGCCCTGGAGCGGGTGCTGCGGCACGCGACGGGGCTCCGGGTGTACGGGCCGGTACCCGACGGCACCCTGGCCACGGCGAGCGCCTGGGAGGTGGTCCTGCCCGGCATGCGGCTCACGCTGACGCTGTCGCCGGATTCCGCGCGGGGGTTCTCCGGCGAGGGCGGGGTTCTGGAGGCCCTCGCGACGGAGGAGGCCGCGCAGGACGCCGAGCTGGTCGCGGTCCTCCTCGCCTGGGAGCCGCGGATCGACCCGGCCGATCTGGCGGCGCAGGCAGGGCTCACGATCGACCGGGTGCGGGCGGCGCTGACCCGGCTCGGCACGGCCGGGCGCGTGGGGTACGACGTGGCGGACGCGGCGTACTTCCACCGGGAGCTGCCGTACGACGCGGACCGTGCCGAGCGGCACAACCCCCGCCTGGTCAGTGCCCGTCGGCTGGTCGCGGAGGGGGCGGTGACCGTGGAAGGCGATCTGGCGACGGTGGCCTCGGGCGAACGGCGCTACCGGGTACGGGAGTCGGACGGGGTGCTGAGCTGCACCTGCCAGTGGTGGGCCGACTACCGGGGCCGGCGCGGCCCGTGCAAGCACGCGCTCGCGGTCCGGATGGTGCGGCGGGGCGCGACGCCCGAGCCCACGGATGCCGCGGGTGACGGCGCGGCGGTCGCCGGGGCCGCGCGATGACGGGGAGCGCCGCGGACACGGGGAGTGGGGGGACCGAGGTGGGGACCGGCCTGGTGAACAGGGTGATGGACAGCATGATGACCAAGGTGAGGAGCGCCGTGGTGCGCGGGGCGGGGAACGACGTGGTGAGCGACGCGGGAAGCGCGGGCGGTACGGCGGGGGGCACGGGCGGTCCGGAGGCCGGCACCCCTGTCGAGCAGCTGCTCGCGACGGTGCGCGCGGGGCGCGCCCACAAGGTGCCGGCACTCCTGGAGCCGCTGGACGCCGCCGACCGGAAGACCGCCCTCGGACAGCTGAAGTCCCTGCGCTCCGAGGTGCGCGCCTGGGACTGGAAGCGGTGGAACGAGGCGACCGCCGTGCGGCGCGCGCTGTACGTGGCGGGCGCCGGCTGCCAGACCGGCGCGGCCGCGACGGCGACCTGGCTCGGCGGACGCGACCTGCTGAGCTGGCGCTCCGAGGACGGCACCCTGGTCCTGTCGGTGCTCGCAGGGCGGGACCCGGCGTGGGCGGGGGACGTGGCGCAGCGGCTCGCGGCGCGGCCGGCCGTGGCGGAGAGCAGTTACGGTCTGATCCGCGGACTCGTGGAGCGCTCGGGGTGCGCGGTACCGGCGACCGACGGCTATGTTCTCGCGTGGACGCGGGAGATCACCGACGCGCGCCTTCTGGAGCGGCTCCGGGAGGACTCGCACACGCGGGTGCTCGTGCCGCACGCGCTCGCCATGGCCGAGACGCCCGACCGGCTGACCTGGTCGGTCGGCCCCGAGGCGCCGACGCACTGGCCGACCGCGCTCGCCACTCTCGTCACGGAGGGTGTGCTCGACCGGGCGCAGGTCGTGGACCTGTGCGTCTCCCGGCTGCTGCGCGGCGGCCGGGCCCGGGACCTGCGGTTCCCGCTGGAGATGCTGCGGCTCGTGGAGCCGAGCGGGGCCGAGCGCCGGGAGCGTGTCCCGGACTGGATCGGGATGACCGCCGATGCGCCGTCCCCGGTCGCGGGGTACGCGCAGGAGGTTCTCGCGGGCCTCGCCGCCGAGGGCGCGCTGTCGGCCGGGGCCCTGGCCGAGATGACGGGCGGGGTGCTGTTCCGTACCGAGAAGAAGCTGGTGCGGGCCCAGTTGACGTTGGTCGGCAAGGTGCTGGCGCGGGAGCCTGGCGCGGTGGGTGAGTTGCTTCCGGCCGTGGCCGAGGCCTTCGGGCACGAGGACACCACGATCCAGGAGCGGGCCCTGAAGCTGGTGGGCCGTCATGCGGCGGCGGTGGACGCCTCCGTACGCCGTGACCTCGCCGAGCAGGCCGCTCTGCTGAGTCCGGTGCACCGTCCGGCGGCGGTCGCGCTGTTCGGGACCGACCTGGAGGCGGACGCCGGGGTCCCGTACGAGGAGATCCTGCCCCCGGTCCCGGAGCGGGAGACGGTGGCTCCCCCGGCGACGTCGGTCGAGGCACTGGTGGAGGAGCTGCTGACGAGGGGCCGGTACCAGGACCCGACGGAGTTCGAGCGGACGCTCGACGGTCTGGTGCGGCTCGCGCGACAGGACCGGGCGGGGCTGGAGGCGGCGGTGCGCGAGGCCTTCCCTGCGGAGCACTGGGAGAACCCGCACTACTTCACCCACTACACCCACGGGGCCGAGGTGGTTCTCGCGGGGCTGCTGGGCGTGCTGCCGGGGCGGCGCGTCGACTCCGCGCGGGCGAGGGGGAACGACCGGAAGGCCTGCCACCACGAGGCGCTGTCGGGGATCCTCGACGCGCGCCTGTGGGAGGCCGCCGGCCTGATCGGCACGGACGCGCTGCCTTTCCTGCTCGCCGCACCGACCGTGCACACCGGTGAGATCGACCCGCTGGTGCTGGTGGAGCGGTTGCGCGGCTACCGGGAGGCGGGCGTCGAGCCGGCCCCGGCCGACTTCGCCCAGGCGCTGCTCCGGGTCGGGCGCGGGGATCCGTCGGCCGGGCCGGCGGCCGAGCAGGCCGAGGCGCTCGGGACGCGGGCGGGACGCCGGCTCGCCGCATGGCTGCGGGCGGGGGAAGCCCTCGGGACGAAGGTGCGGTTCCTCCCCAGGGGCAAGGACCGGGCCTCGCAGAAGTGGTGGCTGACGGACCGGATCGTCGTGGAGATCGACGAGCGGTCCGACCTGCGCAAGGAGTTCCCGGCGGCCTTCCGGTGGCTGGGCGGCGAGCTGCGGGCCGCTCCCCGTCGCTGCTACCACTGGCTGGACACGCGGGCGCACTGGGCCGCGGCGCTGCCCGTGGACCGTGAGTTCGTGGCGGCGTGCGTCCTCGCCTCCCTCGCCTCGGGGGCCGACGCGGACCAGCGCGGGGTGACCGAACCGCTCACCGCGCTCGCCGAGGCGGGCGGCCCGGTCGGCCGGGCCGTCCATCTCGCCCTGGCGTTCGGTCTGGGCTGTCAGGACGCCGACGACCGGCTGCGCGCGGTGGACGCGCTGCTCGTCCTGGCGTCGCGGGGCGACCTGGACGCCCGGCGGCTCGGGACGGAGCTGGCGTGGCTGGTCGTGGAGGGCTCGGTGAAGCCGAACCGGCTGGCGGACGCGCTGCGGACGACGGCGGCCACGGGCGCGTACGGCACGGTCTGGGCGGTCCTGGAGCCGATGCTGCCGGAGCTGCTCGGCGGGGAGAAGCCGGTGCGCGGTCTGGGTGAGGTGCTCGCGGTCGCGGCGGACTGTGTGGAGCGGTGCGGGGCACGGGGTGAGGTGGCCGGGCTCGACGCGACGGCCTCGGCGAGGAGTGCCTCGCAGTTCGTCGTCCAGGCGAAGCGGCTGTCGGGCGCACTCCGTCGGGGGGCCGATCAGCCTCTGACAGAAACGGTCTGAATCGTTCTTTAAGCCGCTAGATGGGCGCTTAACCCGTCAGTCACAAAGCGTTCGTGATCACGCAACACCACTGGGTCACAGTGAGGTCATGACCGATGTGACGTCTTCGAAGAGTGCTCGCCGTCCGCACCACTGGCGGCACGACCTGATCGAGCTGGCCGCCCTGTTCACCGCGGTGGTGGTGGCCGACACGATCGCCAAGAGCATCGTGAAGGGGCCCGACGGACCCTATCTCCTGGTGTTCTCGGCGATCGCGCTGGTCGCCACCGCCGGCTTCCACACCTGGTGGGCGCGGAGGCACAGTCATGCGAGCCATGCCCCGCCCCCCGCCCCCACGGTGGCCGCCCCCGCCGGTCCAGCCCCCGAGGAGCAGCAGGAGACGGGGCCCGTGGTGCCCGTCGAGACCGCGCTGTGGCGGATGCGGACCACCGTCGCCGACACGCCGGGCAGCCTCGCCGCCCTGTGCACGGTCCTCGCCCGCCTGGGCGTGGACATCCTCACCCTCCAGACGCATCCGCTCGCCGACGGCACGGTCGACGAGTTCCTGCTGCGGGCCCCCGCCGATCTCTCCGCCCACGCCCTCTCCCGCGAGACCGCGGCGGCCGGCGGCCGCGACACCTGGACCGAGCGGGCCGACGCCCACGACCTGGTGGACACCCCCACCCGGGTCCTCGGCCTGGCCACCCGGACGGCCCTCGACGCCGCCGAGCTGCCGCTCGCGCTGCGCCAGCTCCTGGGCCGCTGCACCCTGCACACCGTGCCCGCCGTCTCCCTCACCGGCCGCCCCACGGGCGAACACGCCCCGGTCGAGGGCGTCCTGGAGGAGACCGTGATGCGGCTGCGCGACCCCAACGGCGGCACGCTCATCGTGGAGCGGCCCTATCTGCCCTTCACCCCGACCGAGTTCGCCCGGGCCCGCGCCCTCGTGGAGCTCGACGCCCGGCTCGGCCCCCGCCTCCCGCGCAGCCAGGACGTCCTGACCCTCCCCGAGGGCAACGAGATCACCGTCCGCCGCGCCGACCAGCGCGACCTGCCCGCCGCCCGCGCCATGCACGACCGGTGCTCGGCACGCACCCTCGGCCTGCGCTACCACGGCCCCGTCGGCGACGCCGACCGCTACCTCGACCATCTCCTGAGCCCCCGCTTCGGACGCACCCTCGCCGTACAGACGACCTCCGGCCGGCTCGTCGCCCTCGGGCATCTGCTCTGGGACGGCGACGAGACCGAGGTGGCGCTGATGGTGGAGGACGACTGGCAGCGGCGCGGCATCGGCTCCGAGCTCCTCGGCCGGCTGGTGGCGATGGCCGAGGAGGCCGGCTGCGCGAGCGTGTACGCGGTGACGCAGTCGTCCAACACCGGGATGGTGGCCGCGATGCGGGCGCTCAGCCTCCCCCTCGACTACCAGATCGAGGAGGGCACCCTGGTGATCACAGCCCGGCTGGCCTCGGCACCGCGGCCGGCCGCCCGGCCGCAGCACCGGGAGACGCAGCAGGAACAGCCGCACGAAGGGGTGCGGCGGGCGGAGCGCTGAGCGCCCAGGTCAGATCCCGCCAGAGGTCCTCGACGTCCTCGAGGCCGACGGACATCCGCAGCAGGCGGTCGCTGACGCCCGCCGAGCGCCGGTCGCCCTCGGCCACGATGCGGTGGCTGATGGAGGCCGGGTGCTGGATGAGGGTGTCGACGCTGCCGAGGCTGACGGCGGGGGTGATGAGCCGGACGCCGGCGATCACGTCGTGCGGGTCGCCGTACACCTCGAACGCGATCATGGCACCGCCGATCCGCGGGTAGTGGACCCGTGCGATCCGCGGGTCGGTGGCGAGTCGCCGTACCAGCTCGGCCGCCGTGCCCGACGCGGCCCGCACCCGGACCGGCAGGGTGGAGAGACCGCGCAGCAGCAGGTAGCCGGCGAGGGGGTGCAGCACTCCGCCGGTGGCGAAGCGGACCTGGCGGAGGGTACGGGCGAACTCCTCGTCGCAGGCGACGACGCCGCCCATCACGTCACCGTGGCCGCCGAGGTACTTGGTCGCGCTGTGCAGCACGATGCGGGCACCCTGCTCGACCGGGCGCTGGAGCACCGGCGTGGCGAAGGTGTTGTCGACCAGGAGCGGCACGGAGCCGCAGGAGTGGGCGAGGGCGCGGATGTCCGCCTCGGCCAGGGTGGGGTTGGCGGGCGACTCCACCATGACCAGGCCGGTGTCGGGCCGGATGGCGTCCGCCACGCCCGCGGGGTCGGTCCAGGTCACCTCGGTGCCCAGCAGGCCGGCGTCGAGCAGGTGGTCGCTGCAGCCGTACAGCGGACGAACCGCGACGACATGGCGCAGGCCCTGGCCGGCCCGGGCGAGCAGGACGGCGGTCAGGGCGGCCATGCCGCTGGCGAACGCGACGCCGGCCTCGGCTCCCTCCAGACGGGCGAGTGCCTCCTCGAAGCGGGCAACCGTGGGGTTGTCGAGCCGGGCGTAGACCGGCGGCCCGTCGAGCCGGGCTCCGGTGGTGGCGAACTCGTCGATCCGGGCCGCCTCGGCACGGGCGTCGTACGAGGGGTAGGTGGTGGACAGGTCGATCGGCGGGGCGTGCAGACCGAGCGAGGCGAGGTCTTCGCGGCCGGCGTGCACTGCTTCGGTGGCGAGGGCTCTCGGGGTGTCCGAGGGGCCGTAGTCCATGGCGTCCATGGCGGCACTGTGAACGGATACCGGGAAGTAGCGGGAAATCGCCGTGCTACGTTCGCCAGATGGCCGATTCTGTCGTACTGGACACGGTCGATCTGCACATTCTTCGCCTGCTGCAGAACGACGCCCGGACCACCTACCGCGAACTCGCCGCCGAGGTCGGAGTGGCACCGTCCACCTGCCTCGACCGGGTGGCGCGACTTCGTCGTACGGGCGTGATCCTCGGACACCAGCTACGACTGGATCCGGCCAAACTCGGCCGAGGGCTTGAAGCGCTCCTTCTCGTCCAGGTCCGGCCGCACCGGCGGGAACTGATCGGTCCGTTCGTCGACCGGATCCGGGCCCTGCCGGAGTCCCGGGCGCTGTTCCATCTGACGGGACCCGACGACTACCTGGTGCACGTGGCCGTGGCGGACCCCGCCGACCTGCAACGACTCGTGCTCGACGAGTTCACGTCACGCCGCGAGGTGGCACGCGTCGAGACCCGGCTGATCTTCCAGGAGTGGGAGTGCGGCCCGCTTCTGCCGCCTTCTCCGAGCCCCTCCTTGTCAGCCGACTGAGCCCCGACGAGGGTGACGCGGGCCCCGCGGAGGCGCCAGGATGGCCCCCATGCCAGAGACTTCCAGCAGCCCGCTGCCCCGCCAGGTCGCCGACGAACACGTCGACGCACTCATCGCCCTCGACCCGATCACCGGTACGTACCTGGGAGTCAAGGAGAGCGCCGGACTGCTGCCCGACTTCTCGCCGGCCGGCCAGCGGGCCGTGGCCGACCTCGCGCGCCGGACGCTCGCCCGGCTCGACGCGGCGGAGCGCGTCCCGGGTGCGGAGAGCGAGGCCGAGCAGCGGTGCGCCCGTCTGCTGCGGGAGCGACTGACGGCGGAACTCGCCATGTTCGAGGCCGAGGAGGGCCTCTGCACGGTGAGCAACATGCGCTCGCCGGCGCACAGCGTCCGCATCGTCTTCACGGTGATGCCGACGGATACCGAGGAGGACTGGGCCGCGGTCGCCGCCCGGCTGCGGGCCGTCCCGGCCGCGCTGGAGGGCTACCGCTCCGCGCTCGCGCTCGGGCTCGAGCGCAAGCTCCTCGGCGGGCCGCGCCCCACCGCCACCTTCGTCGACCAGCTCACCGAGTGGGCGGGCGCGGAGAGCGGGAAGCCGGGCTGGTTCGAGGAGTTCGCCGCCGCGGCCCCCGACGCCCTGCCCGAGGATCTGCGCGCCGCGCTCGCGAAGGCGGGCCGGGGCGCCACCGAGGCCGTCGTGGCCCTGCGGGACTGGATGCGGGACGTGTACGCCCCGGCCGTCGCCGACGCACCGAACACGGTGGGCCGCGAGCGCTACCAGCGCTGGACCCGCTACTTCAACGGCACCGACCTGGACCTCGACCAGGCGTACGCGTACGGCTGGACCGAGTACCACCGGCTGCTCGGCGAGATGCGGACCGAGGCCGAGCGGATCCTGCCGGGCGCCGGCCCCTGGGAGGCGCTCGCCCACCTCGACGAACACGGCACCCACGTCGAAGGGGTCGACGAGGTCCGGGTCTGGCTCCAGCGGCTCATGGACGAGGCGATCGAGGCGCTCGACGGCACCCACTTCGAACTCGCCGAGCGGGTACGGCGGGTGGAGTCCCGCATCGCCCCGGCGGGCGGCGCCGCGGCTCCGTACTACACCGGCCCGTCCGAGGACTTCTCGCGGCCCGGCCGCACCTGGCTCCCGGTGGACGGCACGACGCGCTTCCCGGTGTACGACCTGGTGTCGACCTGGTACCACGAGGGCGTACCCGGCCATCACCTCCAGCTCGCCCAGTGGGTGCACGTCGCCGACCGGCTCTCCCGCTACCAGGCGACCATCGGCAAGGTCAGCGCCAACTGCGAGGGCTGGGCGCTCTACGCGGAGCGCCTGATGGACGAACTCGGCTTCCTGCCCGACGCGGAGCGCCGCCTCGGCTACCTCGACGGGCAGATGATGCGCGCGTGCCGGGTGATCGTGGACATCGGCATGCACCTGGGTCTGGAGATCCCGGCGGAGTCGCCGTTCCACCCGGGCGAGCGGTGGACGCCCGAGCTGGCGCAGGAGTTCTTCCAGCGGCACAGCAGCCGCCCGCCGTCCTTCGTGGAGAGCGAGCTGACCCGCTATCTGTCGATGCCGGGGCAGGCCATCGGTTACAAGCTGGGCGAGCGCGCCTGGCTGCTCGGCCGCGCCAACGCGCGGGCGGCGCACGGCGAGGCGTTCGACGCGAAGGCCTGGCACATGGCCGCCCTCTCACAGGGGCCGCTGGGCCTGGACGACCTGGTCGACGAGCTCTCGCGCCTGTGAGGACCGATCCCTGAGATCCCCGGTCGATCGCTTGATCGACCGGGGAATCCCCTGCTATCTCTCGTACATGACCACCGAGTACACCCCCGACGCCACAGACTGGCGCATCCTCGAAGCCCTCCAGTCCGAGGGCCGTGCCAGTTTCGCCGAGCTCGCCCGCACGGTGTCGATGTCGCCGTCCGCGGTGACCGAGCGGGTGCGGCGGCTCGAGGACGCCGGGGTGATCTCCGGGTACACGGCGATCGTCGACCAGGACCGGCTCGGGCTGCCGATCCTGGCGTTCGTACGGCTCCGCTACCCCCACGGCAACTACAAGCCGTTCCACGACCTGCTGGGCACCACGCCGGAGGTCCTGGAGGCGCACCACGTCACCGGCGACGACTGCTTCGTGCTCAAGGTCGCCGCGCGGTCCATGCGGCACCTGGAGGAGATCACCGGGAAGATCGCCACGCTCGGCGCGGTGACCACCAGCGTGGTGTACTCCTCGCCGCTGCCGAGGCGTTCGCTCAGCCGCTGAGCGCGTCCCCGCCGGTGCGGAGCCGTACGGCCGAGCCGTGCCGCGCCTTGACGACCTCCAGCTGGGCCGGGATCCGGCGGCGCAGGTCGCCGACGTGGCTGACGATGCCGACGCTCCGGTCGCGCTCGCGCAGCGAGTCGAGGACGTCGAGGACCTCGTCGAGCGTCTGCTCGTCGAGGCTGCCGAAGCCCTCGTCGATGAAGAGGGTGTCGAGCCGTACGCCGCCCGCCTCGTCCGTGACGACATCGGCGAGGCCGAGGGCGAGCGCGAGCGAGGCGAAGAAGGTCTCGCCGCCGCTGAGGGTGGCGGTGTCGCGCTCGTTGCCGGTCCAGGAGTCGACGACGTGCAGGCCGAGGCCGGCCCGCTTGCCGCCGGAACGCGCGTCGGAGTGGACCAGGGTGTAGCGGCCGGAGGACATCCGCTGGAGCCGGGCGGTCGCGGCGGCCGCGACCTGTTCGAGGCGGGCGGCCAGGACGTACGACTCCAGGCGCATCCGGCGCTCGTTCTCGGCCGAGGTGCCGGCGGTGAGGGCGGCCAGGCGGGCCACCCGGTCGTACTCCTCGCGGAGCGGGCCGAGGCGGCGGACCTCGGTCAGGGCCTGCCGGGAGAGGCCGGTCAGGCCGGTGGCGCGTTCCCGCGCCGCGGCCAGGACCGAGTCGGCCTCGCGGAGCGCGCGTTCGGCGGCGGTGTGGGCGGCGCCCGCGGCGGCGGGGTCGGCCGGCGGAAGCGCGGCGGCGGCCGCGGTGCCGGGCTCGGCGAGCCGGTCCGCGACGGCGGCGGCCTCGGCCTGCCAGGCGTCCACGCGCTGCTGGTGGTCGCGGCGCTCACCCTCGCGCAGGAGCGCGGCGGCGGCCTCGGCCGGGGTGGCGAAGCCCGCGCGGTAGGCGGCGTCCGCGAGCCGGTCGTCGGCCTCCTTGAGACGCTGGGCGGCGAGTTCGGCGTCCCGTACGGTGCCGGTGGCGTCGACCAGGAGGGCGATCCGCCGCTCCAGGCGGCCGGCGTGCTCGGCCACGGTGGCGAACGCGCCGCGGCCCCGGGCGAGTTCCTCGTCGAGGGCGAGCTGCTCGCGGTCCAGGGCCTCGCGCCGCGAGGTCCGCGCGGCGACCCGCCGCTCGGCCTCCCGCTGCGCGGCGACCCGCTCCTCGTGCTCGCGCTCGGCCCGTGCGAGCCTCTCCCGTGCGCTGTGGGTCTGTCTGGCGAGCGCGTGCGCCTCGGCGTGCAGACCTGTCAACTCGTCGACTTCATGGGCGAGTTCGTCGACGGTGGGCTCGGGCGCCCCGGTCGGGGCGCCCGCCTGCACCTCCGCGCGGGCCGTGGACCAGGACTCGTGGGTGACGGCGAGCGCACGCTCGGCGGCCGTACGGGTCTCCTCGGCGCCGGTGTAGACGGCGTAGGCGGCGTCCTCGGCGGCGCGGTCGACGTGGTCGGCGGTGGTGCGGGCCGGGGCCGGGTGGGCGGTGGAGCCGCAGACCTGGCAGGGGTCGCCCGGGGCGAGGGTGACCGCGAGTTCGGCGGCGATGCCCTCCAGGCGGCGGGACTTGACGTCGAGCCAGCGCTCGTGGGCGGTGTTCCGGCGCTCCCGGGCGTCCGCGAGGCGGGCCTCGGCCGCCCGGGTGTCCTCGGCGAGGGCGTCACGGCGGCGGGCCGCGTCGCGCCGGCGGCGGGCGGGTTCGAGGCGGCCGGCGAGGTGCTCGGCACGGGCGGCGGCGTCGCGGGCGGCCTCGACACGCTCTCCGAGCGCGGCGCGGCGCGGCGCCCAGCCGTCGAGCCAGTCGGCGGTGTCTCGGAGGACGTCGTCGTCGGCGCGCGCCTCGCGCGCGAGGGCGGCGCGTTCGTCGGCGATCGTGGCGGCGCGTCGTTCGGCGCGGCGGGCGGCTTCCAGGCCGCCGAGCTCCCCGCGGAGCCGGTGTTCGAGAGCGGAGAGGTGCTCGGCCCCGGCGTCGGCGAGGTCGGCGGGCAGTTGGGCGCGGGAGCGCGCGCGGGCGGCGTGCGCGGCGGTGTGCTCGCGCTCGGCGTCCTGGCGCAGTCCGAGCGCGGGGGCCACCCGGTCGGCCTTCAGACTGCGGTCGAGGGCGGCCTGGAGCCGGTCCCGCTCGGGGGCCCGGGCGGTGAGCCGCTCGTGGCGGAGCAGCGCGTCGGCGTGCCGGGCCTGGCGGGCGGCCAGGTCGTTCTCGGCGTCGAGAGCGGCGCGCGCCGCGTCCTGCCGGGCCTCGGCGGCGTCGAGCCGTACGCGCGCGATGTCGAGCGTCTCGCGGGCCTCCGCGCGGGCGACGGCGGCCCAGGTGAGGACGGCGTCGGCGACGCCGGGGTCGCCGGGCCGTCCGTCGACGGCGGTTCGGGCGACGGCGAGGCCGCCGGCGGCCTGGCCCATCCGGTGGGCGAGCGCGAGGAGCCGCTCGTCGCCCTCCTCGACCTGCTGCTGTGCGGCACGCCGCAGTTCGGCGAGCCGCTCCTCGACGGCGGCGAAGCGACGGGTGTCGAAGAGCCGGCCGAGGAGCTTGCCGCGGGCCTCGGCGTCGGCGCGCAGGAAGCGGGCGAAGTCGCCCTGCGGGAGGAGCACCACCTGGCAGAACTGCTCGCGGCTCATGCCGACGAGCTGGGTGATCTCCTCCCCTATCTCCTGGTGGGAGCGGCTGAGGCCGTTCCACGCGCGCGTGGCGGGGTCGTACTCGCGCAGCCAGGTCTGGGCCTTCTCGGTGGTGAAGCCGCCGCCGCGCTTCTTGGGGCGCTGCTGGGCCGGGCGCCGGGTGATCTCCAGGCGCCGCTCCCCCACGGTCAGTTCGAGGACGACCTCCGTGGAGGTGCCGACGGGGGCGTGGTCGCTGCGCAGCGATGCGCCGGGGGTCTGCCGGACGCCGGGCACGCTCCCGTAGAGGGCGAAGCAGACGGCGTCGAGGACGGAGGTCTTGCCGGCACCGGTCGGTCCGTGGAGGAGGAAGAGCCCGGCGGCGGAGAGTGCGTCGAAGTCGACGCTCTGCGTGCCGCCGAAGGGGCCGAAGGCGGTGATCTCCAGACGGTGCAGCCTCACCGGCCCACCTCGCGCTCGGCCGTGTCGACCCGTACGTCGTCGAACGCGCCGTGGAGGACCGTCCGCTCGGCGCCGTCGAGGGCCGAGCCGCCGCGCACATGGGCCACGAAGTCCTCCGCGATCTGCTGGTCGGTGCGGTCCCTGAGGCGCTGGGCGTAGGAGGCGCCGGGGTCGTCGCCCGTCCGCTCGGGGTCGAAGACGAGGTTCAGGGTGTGGGGGAAGCGGGCGGTGAGGCGGGCCATCGGCTCGGCCGGGCGCACCGGGTCGGTGAGCGTGGCCTCGACCCAGGACTGCTCGTGGCGCGTGTGGGCGGAGTCGGCGAGGAGGTCTTCCAGCCGGCCCCTGAGCCGGGCGAGGGGGCGCGGGACGGGGCAGTCGAGCCGCTCGGCGCCGGTGATCGCCCCGTCGGGGCCGCTCGGTCCCAGGTCGACGAGCCACATGGTCTTGCGGTGGTCGGCCTCGGAGAAGGAGTAGGCGAGGGGGGAGCCGGAGTAGCGGACGCGCGGGGTGACGGTCTGGCTGCCGTGGAGGTGGCCGAGGGCGACGTAGTCGACGCCGTCGAAGATCCCGGTGGGCACGGCCGCGACGCCGCCGACGGTGATGTCCCGCTCGCTGTCGCTGGGCGCGCCGCCCGCGACGAAGGCGTGGGCGAGGACGACGGACCGGGTGCCGGCGGGCCGGCCGGCGAGGTCGGCGCGGACCCGGTCCATGGCGGCGGCGAGCACGGCCTCGTGCCCGGCCTTCTCGGCTCCGAGCCGTTCCCGGACGAGGGCCGGTTCGAGGTAGGGCAGTCCGTAGAGCGCGACGTCGCCGTGGGGGTCGGTGAGGAGGACGGGGGTGCCGATTCCCGCCGGGTCGGTCCGGAGATGGATACCGGCGCGCTCCATGAGTCCGGCGCCGACGCCGAGGCGGCGGGCCGAGTCGTGGTTGCCGGAGATCATCACCGTGGGCACACCGGCCTCGGCGAGACGGTGCAGCGCGGTGTCGAACAGCTCGACGGCGGGCAGCGGGGGCACGGCCCGGTCGTAGACGTCGCCGGCGACGAGCACGGCGTCGACCTCGTACGCGTGGACGGTGGCCACGAGGTGGTCGAGGAAGGCCGCCTGGGCGTCGAGGAGGCCGACGCGGTGGAAGGACCGGCCGAGATGCCAGTCCGAGGTGTGCAGGAGCCTCACGATGCCGTCCCACCCCGCATGTGCGCCGCTCCTCGCCGCTGGTTCCCGTCCGTGTGCGCCCACCACGCTATCCCGCCGTGGGGTGTGGTCGGGGCCGTACGGACGCCGCCGTCGGAGGACACCGGGTGAGGCTCCGCCCGTCAGGGTCCACGCGCGCCCGTACGCCCGGCCGCCCCGGTCGCTCACGAGTCCCGGCCACCCCGCCGGTTCACGCGCGCCCGTACGGCTCCCTCACGGTTCACCCATCCCGTGGGGACGGTTCGCCAGACCCGTGGGGACGGTGCACCCGTCCCCCGTGGGCGTCCGTCACGGCTCACGCGTCCCCGTACGCCTCGCCGCCCGGCTCGAAGGTGGCTGTGCCCGCGGTGGCGTCCGCCAGCCAGGCGCGGAAGGCGGGGACGTCCGAGTCCGGGAGCCCGATCTCGATCGTGACGGCGTCGGTGTAGCGCACGTCACGGACGGCGCGCCCGGTCGCCCGCAGGTCGTTCTCCAGCTTGCCCGCGCGCTGGTGGTCGACGGTGACGGTGACGAGCCGGAAGCGCTGCCGGGTCACCGTGCCGACCGCGTCGAGGGCCTCGCCGACCACCCCGCCGTACGCGCGGATGAGACCGCCCGCGCCGAGCTTCACCCCGCCGTAGTAGCGGGTGACGACGGCGACGACGTACCGCATCTCGCGGCGCAGCAGCATCTGCAGCATCGGGACCCCGGCCGTGCCGCCGGGCTCTCCGTCGTCGCTCGCCTTCTGGACGGAGGCGTCGGCTCCGAGGACGTAGGCGAAGCAGTTGTGGCTTGCGGTCGGGTGCTCCTTGCGGATGCGCGCGACGAACTCCTGCGCCTCCCGCTCGTCGGCGACGGGCGCGAGCGCGCAGAGGAAGCGCGAGCGGTTGATCTCGGTCTCGTGCACACCCTCGCGGGCCAACGTGCGGTACTGCTCCTGCATCCGGCCAGCCTACGTTCCATGGCCGCCGTCCCCTCCGGCGGTCGCGGCGGCCCCGCTACAGCGCCTCCGGCTCACGCTCCCCGGCGGCCGGTTCGGTCGGTGTCGCGAGGCCGGCGTACGGCAGGGCGCGCAGGGCGAGGGCCCAGCCGAGCCGGGCCTCACCCGACTCGCTGGAGCGGCCGGTGAGCTCGGAGATGCGGCCGATCCGGTTGAGGACGGTGTTGCGGTGGCAGTAGAGCTGGTCGGCGGCCCGCGAGGCCGAGCAGCCGTGGTCCAGCCAGGCGCGCAGGGTGGTGAGCAGGGCGGCCCGCTCGCCACCGGTCGCGAGCACCGGTCCGAGGTGGACGGCGACGATCCGCTCGGCGATGTCGGTGCGCCCGCTGAGGAGCACCTGGGCGAGCCGGTCGTCGAAGACGCCGACCTCGCCACTTCCGGCGGGGAGGGTACGGAGGGTCTGCTCGGCGAGCCGCAGCGCCCGCCCCGCCTGGGAGAGGCGGTCGAACTCCGGCGACACCCCGGCGGTCGCCCCGGCCCGCTCGCGCAGGGCGGCGAGGAGCGCGCGCGTGGCCGGGTCGGTGCCGCCGAGCGGCGCGGCCGCCGTGGCCCGCCCGGTGGGCGTGTCGCGCCGGGGCAGCCGGACGATCCCGGCGTACCGGCCGGAGCGGGGCCGCCAGTACGACCACATGCCCCGGGTCTCGAGGACCGGCGAGAGGTGCGGCGGGGCGGCCGGGTCCTGGGCGGCGACCACGACGACGTACCGGTCGACCGCGGGGACGCCGAGCGCGGCCGCGGCGGCGGAGGCGACGGCCGGGTCGTCGGCGCGCCCGTCGAGGAGCGCCTCGAAGAGGGCGACCCGCCGGGTGTCCTGGCGGCTCTGGAGTTCCAGCTGGGCGATCCGGTACGCGTCGGCCATCGCGACCGAGAAGCGGTCGATGGTCTCCCAGACGCCGCTCGCCATGTCGAGCTCGACGTCCCGGCTGTCGGAGTCCCGACCGGCCCGGACCCGGAGGTACTCGGCCATGACCTGCCACAGGACCCGGCCGCCGCGCCGGTAGGCCTGGAGCACGGTGTCGAGCGGCACGCCCTGCTCGGCGCGGCGGCGGCCGGTCTCGCGGGCCGCCCACTCGAAGTCGCCGCCGGTCGCGGCGAGCCCGCCGAAGTCCTCCAGTGCGCGCAGCAGGTTGTCGCGGCAGATCTCCCAGAGGTCCTCGCGGGTGACGGGCGCACCCGAGGCGTACGTACCGGAGTGGGCGCGGATGTCCTCGACGGCGCGGTCGGTGAGCCGGTCGATGTCGGCGAGCATCGTCGTGGCGAGCGCGCGTCGCAGTGCTCCGGAGCCGCCGGAGCCGCTCAGGGGCGGGTGGAGTCCGCCGGAGCGGGAGCCGGGTCCGGACGGGCCGGCGGGGCCGGAACCGGCGGGGGGCAGGGGCGGGCGCGGTCCCCCGTGGCCCGTCGCGGGCGCCCCGGAGCCGCCCGTGCGCGCCGGGGCCGTACGGCCTCCACCGGGGCGCGGCCCCGTGGGCCCTCCGGGTGCGGCCGAGCTGTGCGTCATGCCTCGCACCGTAGCGCCGGAATTTGGCGAATGCCACGGGTCGGGCGGGACACCGGGGCCGCTGCCCAACCTCGGCGCCCCACATGGTGGGCATCTGCACATGGCGTCCGGGCGGGGTCGCGGCGGATTCTGTGCCGTGTCACCGATCGTCAACAGAGCTGTTGACTCCGCGTACCTGGAGCGTGCCATGTCACTGAGCGTCGCCGGCGTCCTCGGCGAGTCCGCCCGCCACTTCCCCGACCGGATCGCGGTCGTGGAGGGCGCGACCCGGCTCACCTACGGCGAGCTGTGGACGGAGGCGCTGCACTGCGCCGCCGGGCTGCGCGAGGCCGGGGTGAAGCCGGGCGACCGGCTGGCCGTACTGCTGCCGAACACGATCGAGTTCCTGCGGGTGTACTACGGCGCGCTCGCCGCCGGCGCGACGGTCGTCCCGGTGCACGCACTGCTCGTCGCCGACGAGGTGCGGTACGTCCTGGAGCACAGCGGCGCGGTCGGCATCGTCAGCGGCGGGCCGCTCTGGGCGGTCGCCGACGAGGCGGCGCGCGCGGCCGGGGTCCGCGCCTTCCAGGGGGCGCCCTCGGCGGCACGGCCGTCGGCCGCCGCCGAGCCGGCGGAGCCCTCGGACACCGCGGTGATCCTCTACACGAGCGGCACGACGGGCCGCCCGAAGGGGGCCCTGCTCACCCATCTCAACATCGTCATGAACGCCTCGGTGACCTCGCAGGACCTGCTCGGGCTCGGCGCGGGCGACGTGGTCCTCGGCTGTCTGCCGCTCTTCCACAGTTACGGCCAGACCTGCGCGATGAACGGGACGCTCCGGCAGGGCGCGACGCTCGTCCTGATGCCCCGGTTCAGCGGCCCGGCCGCCCTGCGGGTGCTGGCCGACGAGGGCGTGACGGTCTTCATGGGCGTCCCGACGATGTACCACGCCCTGGTGGAGGCGGCTGCCGGTTCCGAGGTCCGGCCGGAGGCGCTGCGCGCCGCCGTGTCGGGCGGCGCGGCGCTGCCGGTCGCCGTCCTGGAGCGCTTCGAGGAGACCTTCCGTACGCAGGTCCTCGAGGGGTACGGCCTGACGGAGACCTCGCCGGTCGCGACCTTCAACCAGCCGCACATCGGCCGCCGTCCCGGCACCGTCGGGCACCCCGTCTGGGGTGTCGAGGTGGGCGTCGCGGACGCGGCCGTGGACGGCGAGATCCTGCTGCTCGCGGACGGCGGGATCGGGGAGGTCGTGGTGCGCGGGCACAACGTATTCGCCGGCTACCTGGACGACCCGGAGGCGACCGCGGCGGCGGTCGTGGACGGCTGGTTCCGGACGGGTGACCTGGGCGTACGGGACGAGGACGGCTTCCTGCGGATCGTGGACCGGAAGAAGGACCTGGTCATCCGCGGCGGATTCAACATCTACCCGCGCGAGGTCGAGGAGGTGCTCGTGCGCCACCCCGCGGTCTCCGAGGTCGCGGTGATCGGCGTCCCCGACGAAGCGAAGGGCGAGGAGGTCTGCGCGGTGGTGGTGCGCCGCGAGGGCACGGCCCCGCTCTCCGAGGACGAGCTGGTCGACTGGTCGCGGGAGCGGCTCGGCCGTCACAAGTACCCCCGGATCGTGCGCTTCGTCGAGGAGCTGCCGCTGGGTCCGACCGGCAAGGTCCTCAAGAGGGCTCTGGCGTCGGGGGGTTGACCGCGGACCCTGCTCTGCCCGCATGATCGGGACGGTGCGTCACCGTCGACGGAGGAAAGGGTGAATCGATGTCTGAGTACATCGCGGAACACGTCCAGGACGGCCCCGGAGTCCGCACGAGGAACGGCGTTCTGCGCGGCGCTCTGAAGGACGGCGTGGCGTCCTTCCTCGGGGTCCCCTACGCGCAGGCCCCCGTCGGGGCGCTGCGGTTCCGCGCACCGGAGCCGGCCCGGGCCTGGGACGGGGTACGGGAGGCCACGGCCTTCGGGCCGACGGCACCCAAGCGCTCCTACGCCCCGCCGCTCGACGCTCTGCTCCCCGACCCCGAGGTGGCGGGCGACGACTGCCTCAACCTCAACGTCTGGGCGCCGTGGCCGGCTTCCCAGGAGGGGCCCGACGACGGCGGGCGCCCCGTCATGGTCTGGATCCACGGCGGGTCGCTGAAACACGGCTCCTCGGCGGTCCCCGTCTACGACGGCACCGCGTTCGCCCGGGACGGCGTGGTCCTCGTCTCCCTCAACTACCGGCTCGGCGTCGAGGGGTTCGGGGTCTTCCCCGACGCGCCGACCAACCTCGGTCTGCGTGACCAGATCGCCGCACTGACCTGGGTACGGGAGAACATCGCGGCCTTCGGCGGAGACCCCGACCGGGTCACCGTCTTCGGCGAGTCCGCGGGGGCGATCTCGATCGCGGCCCTGATGGCCTCGCCTCTCGCGAAGGGGCTGTTCCGGCGGGCCGTGATGCAGAGCGGGGCGCCGAGCGCCCGGTCGCTCGACATCGCACGGAGGACCACGGAGGCGATGGCCGCACGGCTCAAGGTGCCGGCGACGGCGGAGGCGTTCGCCCGGGTGGACCCGGAGCGGCTGCTCGCGGCGCAGACCGCGGTGACGGGCAAGGGCAATCCGGTGCTCAGCGGCCACGCCTTCCACATCACCGTGGACGGCGACGTCCTGCCGGACCACCCGGGGGACCTGCTCGTCGACGGCGCCTCGGCTGATGTGGAGCTGCTGATGGGCACGAACACGGACGAGTACCGGCTGTGGTTCGTGCCGGGCGGACACACCGAGAAGGTGGGGTCCTTGGGGCAGCGGCTCCTGCTCCGGAAGGGGCGGATATCGCCGAATGTGGCGAAGGTCTACCGCGCGGGCCGGTCGAAGGAGAAGCCGGGCGAGGTCCTGGGCGTACTCGCGGCGGACAAGCTGCTGTGGATGCCGCTGAACATGTTGGCGGACGCCCGGCTGAACACCGGCGGGGCCGCCGCGACCTACATGTACGAGTTCGGCTGGCCCTCCCCCGTCCTCGACCTTCGCGCCTGTCACGCGCTGGAACTCGGCTTCGTCTTCGACACGCTCGACCTGCCGGAGACCCGCGCCCTGACCGGCCCGGACGCGCCCCGCGACCTCGCGGCGGCGATGCACGCGGCCTGGGTGTCCTTCGCCGCGACGGGCGACCCGGGCTGGCGTCGATGGGATCCGGCACGCCCGGTGATGACCTTCGGCCCGGGCCTCCCGTCGCTGGTCGAGGCCCCGCGTGAGGCCGAACGGCGCGCTTGGCACGTCTGAGGCCGATGGCGGGAATCAGGGCAGGTGATGGCCGGTTGTGGAGGTTGACGGGCCACACCGAAGAGAGGCAGCGAGCGCGATGAGCGTCGAGCACACGACCGCGGGACCGACCGGCTACTCCGCGGAGGAGACCGTACGGCGGATCCTCACCTCCACCGGCGACACCTGGGCGGTGGTCGGCCTCTCCACGAACACGCGGCGGGCCGCGTACGGCGTGGCGGCCGTCCTCCAGCGCTTCGGGAAGCGGATCGTCCCGGTCCACCCGAAGGCGGAGACCGTCCACGGAGAGCAGGGGTACGCCACCCTCGCCGACATCCCGTTCCCGGTCGACGTCGTCGACGTCTTCGTCAACAGCGAGCAGGCAGGCGGAATCGCCGACGAGGCGGTCGCGGTCGGTGCGAAGGCGGTCTGGTTCCAGCTGGACGTCGTCGACGAGTCCGCCTTCGCCCGCACGCGCGCGGCGGGCCTGGACATGGTCATGGACCGCTGCCCCGCGATCGAGATCCCCCGCCTGGGCTGAGGCACTGGGGGCGTCCGGGGGGGGCCTCAGCCGACGGGGACGCCGAGCCCCTCCAGGACGACGGCGCCCGGGAGTTGGGCGAAGGCCTTGCCGGGGAGGATGAGCTTGCCGCGCCTGCGGCCGCTGCCGACCAGGACCCACTCGGTGTCCAGTACGGCGGCGTCCACGAGGAGGGGCCAGTCGGCCGGGAGGCCGACGGGGGTGATGCCGCCGTACTCCATGCCGGTCTCGCCGGTCGCGGTGTCCATCGGCGCGAACGAGGCCTTGCGGGCGCCGAGATGCTTGCGCACCACGCCGTTGACGTCGACCCGTGTCGCCGACTTCACGACGCACGCGGCCAGGGTCGCGCTCTCGCCGCGCCTGCCCGCGACGACGACGCAGTTCGCGGAGGCGTCGAGCAGCTCGGGCCCGTAGTGCTCGACGAAGACCGCGGTGTCGGCGATCTCCGGGTCGGTGTCCACGTAGAGCAGCTGATCGGCCGGTACGGGCCCGGTCCAGGCCCGGACGGCGGCGGCGACGGGGCCGGTCAGCAGGTCCAGGCAGTCGGGGGCGGCCGTGGCGTCGTCGAAGGATCCGATGGGTGCGCGCATACGCCTCACGCTAACAACGTCCGCCCGGGAGCCGGACACACGTCTCAGCGTACGGGCGGGATGGAGACGGCCATCGTCATCTCGGCGGGCTCGTCGCCGTCGTTGCGGTATTCGTGCCCCGTGTTGGCCTCGAAGACGGCGGAGGTGCCGGCCGGCAGGAGGTGCTCCTCTCCGTCGACGACCAGGGTGAGGACTCCCGCTGTGACGTTGAGGAGTTCGACCGTCCCGTCGGGGTGCGGGTCGGAGGCGCTGCCGTCGCCAGGCATGAGGATCCAGGACCACAGCTCCAGGGGACCGCGGGCCTCCGTGCCGACGAGCAGGGTCGTATGGCTGCCGGTGGAGGTGGACCACATGCGGACGGCCTGCTCCGGCGGGACGATCCGGACCTGGGGGCCCTGCTCGTAGTCGAGCAGCGTCGTGATGGAGACACCGAGCGCGTCGGCGAGCTTCACCGTGGTCCCGACGCTGGGGTTGGTCCGGGCCTGCTCGATCTGGATGATCATGCCGCGGCTGACGCCCGCCCGTGCGGCGAGGGCGTCCAGGGTGAGTCCCCGCTCCTTGCGCCAGCGCTTCAGGTTCCGGGCGAGCGACTGCGTGAGCTGATCGAGGTCCGACACATTCCGTCCAATATTTTGGATGACAGAGTTCAATGCACTGAACTACGGTGGGGTGCACCCGATTGTTCACTGCACTGTACTGCCGTCCGTGACTGCGAGGACTCATGACCGCCCTGTTCGCCCTGGCCACCAGCCTTCTCTGGGGCCTCGCCGACTTCGGCGGCGGGCTCCTCACGCGCCGGATCCCCGCCCTCACGGTCGTCGTGGTCTCCCAGCTGCTCGCGGTCGTCGTGCTCGGCGCCGTCGTCCTCACGACCGGCGCGTGGACCGAGGCGGGGCCGCAGCTCTGGTACGCGGTCGGGGCGGGCGTCGTCGGCCCGGCGGCCATGCTCGCCTTCTACAAGGCGCTCGCGCTCGGCCCGATGGGCGTGGTCTCGCCGCTGGGCTCGCTCGGCGTCGTCGTCCCCGTCTCGGTCGGCCTGCTCGTCGGCGACCGGCCGGGGCTCGTCCAGTTCGCCGGGATCGGGGTGGCGGTCCTCGGCGTGGTCCTGGCCGGCGGACCGGAGCTGCGCGGGGCGCCCGTCCAGCGCCAGGCGGTCCTGCTCACCCTCGTCGCGGCCTTCGGATTCGGCTCGGTGATGGCGCTGATCGCCGAGGCCTCCACGACGGTCACCGGCCTGTTCCTGGCCCTCTTCGTCCAGCGGGTCACCAACGTCCTGGTGGGCGGCGGAGCCCTCTACGCCTCGGTGAAGCGCGGGGGCAGGGCCCTGCCCGAGGGCGGCCCGCAGGTGATCCGCGCGGCCCTGCCGGCCCTCGCGTTCGTCGGCCTCGCCGACGTCGCCGCGAACGGTACGTACGCGATCGCCGCCCAGCAGGGCCCGGTCACGGTCGCCGCCGTCCTCGCCAGCCTCTACCCGGTGGTCACGGCCCTCGCCGCCTACGGTGTCCTCAAGGAACGCCTCCGCGCGATCCAGGCGGCGGGCGCGGGCCTCGCCCTGGTGGGCACGGTCCTGCTGGCGACGGGCTAGGAGCCGCTCCCTGATCCCGCCTGACCGACGAGACAGGCCTCAGCGCGCCTGCTCGACCTCCCACGCCGCGAGCGCCGCGAGCTGTTCCGAGGTCACGTGGTCGGGGATCGGTACCGGGGCCGGGGTGCGCAGCGGGGGCTGCCAGCCGTTCTCCTCGTCCCAGCTGCGGACGACCTTCGCCGGGGCGCCCGCGACCACCGAGTGGTCGGGCACCTCGCCGCGTACCACCGCGCCCGCGGCGACGACCACGTTCCGGCCGAGGCGGGCGCCGGGCAGGATCACCGAGCCCGTGCCGAGCCAGCAGCCGGGGCCGATCACGACGGGCTCCGAGCGGGGCCACTGTCGGCCGACCGGCTCCTCCGGGTCGTCGTAACTGTGATTGGTCGAGGTGATGTAGACGTACGGACCGCAGTACGTGTCCGAGCCGATGGTCACCTTCGCGTCGGCGATCACATGGCTGCCCCGGCCGAGGACGACGCCGTCGCCGAGCGTCAGCACCGTGTCCCTGCCGAGGTCCAGGCCCGGCAGCATCCCGGCCGTCAGCGTGACCTGCTCGGCGACGATGCAGCACTCGCCGATCTCGATCCACCGCTCGCCGAAGACCGTGCCCTGCGGGAACGCGAGCCGGGTGCCCGCGCCGAGCCGGCGGAAACGCAGCTTCCCGGGGTGCTCGGCCGTGACGGATCCGGTCTCCTGCACCCAGCGCCAGCCGCCCTGCACGGCACGGTTGAGCATCCGGCGCCGCCAGGCGGCAAGGGACGAGAACGTGTTTCTGTTCCTGGGCACCCGGACACCGTAGTCGGCACCGTCGTGCCTGATCACCGCAGTGCGCTGTGATGTCCGTCATGGGCACGGCATAGGCTGCGGCCGGGGGCACCCCCGGGCGTGACATGACGGCTGACGATCAGGAGCGAACCATGACAGAGGCGTTGATCAAGGGTGTGGGCGGCAAGGAGCCGCAGATCGACCCGACCGCCTTCACCGCCCCGACCTCCGTGGTGCTCGGCGAGGTGACGCTCGGCGCCCGCGCCAGCGTCTGGTACCACGCGGTGCTGCGCGCGGACTGCGGCCCCATCGCGATCGGCGAGGACTCCAACATCCAGGACAACTGCACGGTCCACGTCGATCCGGGCTTCCCCGTCTCGATCGGCGACCGCGTGACCGTCGGTCACAACGCGACCGTGCACGGCTGTGTCATCGAGGACGACGTGCTCGTGGGCATGGGCGCGACCGTCCTCAACGGTGCGCGGATCGGTGCCGGTTCGCTGATCGCCGCGCAGGCGCTCGTCCCCCAGGGGATGGACGTCCCGCCGGGCTCGCTCGTCGCGGGCGTCCCCGCGAAGGTCCGCCGTCCGCTGACCGAGGAGGAGCAGGCGGGCATCCGGCTCAACGCCGAGATGTATCTGCACCTCGCCAAGGGCCACGCCGAGGCCTTCGGGGCGTGAGCCGTACACCGTCCGGTACGTGAGGGAGGGCGGCACCCGTCGACGGGTGCCGCCCTCCTCGCCCAGGTCCTGGTGCGTGCGGCCTCAGTCGGCGACGGCGACCGGTGCCGGCTCCGAGGCCTCGGCCCGCTCCGCCGCGGCCTTCTTGGCGCGGTTCTTGATGATCAGCATCGAGGCGACTCCGATCAGCACGGCGAGGACGAGGCCCAGCCAGGAGAAGCGCTTGAGCCAGGCCTCCGCGACGATGCCGACCGAGTAGATGACGGCCGTCGTGCCGCCGGCCCACAGGATGCCGCCGAAGACGTTGGCGATCAGGAACTTCCAGTACGGCATGTGCAGGACGCCCGCGAGCGGTCCGGCGAAGATGCGGAGCAGGGCGATGAAGCGGCCGAAGAAGACGGCCCACATGCCCCACTTCTGGAAGGAGCGCTCGGCCAGCCCGATGTTGGCCTCGCTGAAGTGCTTGGGGAACTTCTTCCCCAGCCAGGCGAGCAGCGGCCGGCCGCCCTTGCGGCCGATCGCGTAACCGATCGAGTCGCCGATGATCGCGCCGGCGGTGGCGCAGGCGCCGAGGACGTACGGGTTGATGTCGCCGTGCTGCGAGGCCAGCAGCGCCGAACTCACGAGCACGATCTCGCCGGGCAGCGGGATGCCCAGGCTCTCCAGCCCGATCACCACGCCGACGAGGACGTAGACCGCGATCGCGGGGATCGTCTCCAGCCACTCCTGGACGTGCAACGCGGCTTCCTCCCGTTTCGACTGCTGCCGCGCCCGGCCCCTGGTCGGGGGCCCGTGGCGCCGGCGTGCACCGCGGCGGGCACGCCGGGGCAGCCTACCCGGTCGGGGCGGACGGCCCGCGCCGCCGACGACCGGGAACGCGGCCGCCCCCGCACCCAGGAAAGGGGTGCGGGGGCGGTTCGCGGCGCGCCTTGGTCAGGCGTTCGGGCGCAGGGTCCACACGACGGTCATCTCGCCGGTGACGGCGCCGTCCTCGCGGGTGATCTCGATCCGCACCGGGAATTCCGGCCGCTCACCGGCGTCGAGTTCGGCGACGACCTCGGCGGCCGGGCGGCCCAGCGTGGCGGTCGCCGTGACGACGCCCATCGCGAGCTTCTTGTAGCCGATCTCGGCCTTGACGGCGAGCGGTACGGCACGGCTCAGCTGGTCGCCGAAGGCGGCGAGCACGATGGCACCGCTGGCGGACTCGGCGAGCGTGAACATCGCTCCGGCGTGCGGGCCGCCGACGTGGTTGTGGTAGGCGGGCTGGTCCGGCAGGCGCACGACGGCGCGCTCGGCGGTGGTCTCCAGGAACTCCAGGTTCAGGGTTCCGGCCATGGGCACCGTGGCGGCGAGCATCTCGCCGACGGTCATCTGGTCTGCGCTCATGGCGGTGATGTTACCCACCAGTAGTAGGCTTGGCCATCCCTCCGCGCGCACGCTGTGCGGGGGCGGGCGTGGTCGAGCAGCCTCCGCACCTCTATGGTTACTGGCCATGTGGCCAGGACAGCAGCCGCCCGGGGGCGAGCAGAACCCGCAGGACCAGAATCAGAACCCCTATCAGCAGTCGGGGTACCAGCAGCCGAACCCGTATCAGCAGCCGCCTGCCCAGCCCGGGTATCCGCAGCCGCCGACGCAGCCCGGCCATCCGCAGCAGCCGCCGACGCAGCCGGGCTACCCGCAGCAGCCGCCGACGCAGCCCGGATACCCGCAGCAGGGATACGGCCAGCAGCCGGGATACGGCCAGCCGAACCCGTACCAGCAGCCGACCGTCCCGCAGCAGTACGCGGTGCCGGGACCGGCGCAGCCCGGCGGGCCGGACGGCGGGAAGAAGAAGACGGCACTCGTGGCGATCGTCGCCGCGACCGCCGTGGTCGTCGCCGCCGGTGTCACCGGCTTCCTCGTGCTCGGCAAGGACGACGACAAGAAGACGACCGCCGACGACCAGAAGCCGACGCCGACGGCCAGCGCACCGGTGGACCCGTCCGCCGACCCGTCGACGATCCCCTCCACGGATCCGAGCGAGAGCGCGTCCGGCGGGATCGCCAACCCGCGTGACGGCGCCGCCCAGCAGCCGACGATCCCCGGCTGGAAGGTCGTCTACAACCCGAAGTACGGCACCCTCTTCGACGTACCGCCGGAGTGGGAGGTGCTGAAGCCCGGCATGATCACCTTCTTCGAGGACGAGAAGAAGAACGACGGCAGCCCGCTCGTCACCATGTCGTCGCCGACGCGCCTCAAGAGCGAGTGGTGCACCTACGACACCGACAAGAACGGCACCAAGGAGACCTGGGGCCTGAGCACCGCCGGCACCAAGGGCGGCCAGGGCGCCAAGAACACCTCGGACGCCGCGCGCAGCGAAGCCGGCACCTGGGTATGGGGCGGCTACGCCCAGCACATGCCGCAGAGCACCATCAAGATCACCAAGCCGGTGCCCTACACGACGAAGTCGGGTCTCACCGGCCACATGGCGACGGCGACGGCGCCGGGCGTCAAGAAGCGCAACAAGTGCGAGACGGACGGCAAGTCGATCGCCTTCACCTTCAAGAACGCCAAGGGCGACTTCTCGACCTGGGTGCTCTACGGGGCGGACGGCGTCGCGGACGAACTGCCGGACGCCACGATCCGGCAGATCCTCTCGACGGTCCGGCTCGCTCCGGCGTCCTGACCGGACGGTTCTCCGAGCTCCGGCCCCGGCACGTGGTCCTTCCACGCGCCGGGGCCTGCCCGTCCCCGGCCCGACCCGGGCCCGGAGTCGCCGCCGGACCTCCGTCCGGCGCCCAGGGCGGCCCGTCCGGATATCGGGTTGGCATACGGACGGTCCGCCAGGGATAGTCCCGGGGTGAACAGTCCCGCCGCCGCCCCCCACCGCTCCCGCCGACCCGAGTGGGCCGGGCGCAACTACGTCCTCCTGACCGCCGCCACCATCGTGACCAACCTCGGTACGCACGGCGCGCTGATCGCCACGACCTGGGCGGTGTTCGAGACCGGAGGCGACGCCGGTGACGTGGGGCTCGTGGCGATGGCACGGTTCCTGCCGCTGGTCCTCTTCCTGCTGATCGGCGGCGCGGTCGCCGACCGGGTGCCCCGGCACCGGGTGATGGTCGCGGCGAACGTCCTCAACTGCGTCTCGCAGGCCGTCTTCGCCGCGCTCGTGCTCTCGGGTTCCGCCCAGATCTGGCAGATGATGGTGCTCACCGCGCTCTGCGGCACCGGTCAGGCCTTCTTCAACCCGGCCGCCGAGGGCATGCTGATGTCCAGCGTCACCGGTGAGCAGGCGAGCCGGGCCTTCGCCGTCTACCGGATGGCCATGCACGGCGCGTCCATCGGCGGCGCGGCGCTCGGCGGGGCGCTCGTCGCGTTCGTCGGCCCCGGCTGGGTCCTCCTGATCGACGCGATCGCCTTCGCGGTCGCGGGCGGGCTCCGCGCGTTCCTGGACGTGAGCGGTATCCCCGAGCGCGCGCCCGGCGGCGGTCTCTTCTCCGATCTGAGGGAGGGCTGGCACGAGTTCATCGGGCGGCCTTGGCTCTGGTCGATCGTCGCCCAGTTCTCCGTCGTGGTCGGTCTGATCGGGGCGGTCGAGTCGGTGTACGGGCCGCTGGTCGCCAAGGCCGAGCTGGGCGGCGCGCGTCCCTGGGGCATCGCGCTCGCCGCGTACGGGGTGGGAACGCTCGCAGGCGCCTTCCTGATGGCCCGCTGGAAGCCGCGCCGGCTGCTGTTCGTGGGCACGCTCTGCGTCTTCCCGATCGCGCTGCCGTCGGCGGCGCTCGCCGTACCGCTCGACGCGGTGGGCCTCACGACGGCGATGTTCGTCAGCGGTGTGGCCATCGAGGTCTTCGGCGTCTCGTGGATGACGACGATGCACCAGGAGATCCCCGAGGAGAAGCTCTCCCGGGTGTCGGCCTACGACTGGTTCGGCTCGACGGCCCTGTTGCCGCTGACGACGGCGCTGGCGGGCCCGGCGGAGACCTCGTTCGGCCGGAGCACGGCGCTGTGGGGCGCGGCGGGGCTGATGGTGCTGGTCACCGCGCTCGTACTGCTGGTGCCGGACGTACGGAATCTGACCCGGCGTCCGCACACGAAGGAGCCGGTCCTCGCGACGACGCCGACCGCGGGATCCGACTCCGTGCCGGTTCCGACGGCCGCGCCTCTCGCCGCCGCCCTCGCCGTGTCCGACACTTCGGCCGACGTCCCGGCAGGTACTGCGGCAGGTGTCTCTGCCGACGTCTCAGCAGATGTCTCAGCAGATGTCTCAGCCGATGCCGAAGGCGCCCTCCGGCGGAACGGGTGACGGGACGGCACCGGCGTCGAGGACCGGTGCCGCGGCGCCGGTGAACCGGACGAGGGTGTCCCCGTGCTCCACGCGCGCGGGGAAGGCGTCCGCGGCGGCCCGGCGGGCGAGGTGCGCGATGTCGATCTCACGGCCGGAGGCCACCAGGACCGCGTTCCCGAAGCGGCGGCCGCGCAGCACGGCCGGTTCGGCGACCAGCGCCAGCTCGGGGAAGACGGCCGCGAAGGTGGCGAGCTGGGAGCGGAGGAAGGTGAACGGCGCCCCGTCGGCCAGATTGGCCGCGTAGACGCCGTCGGGTCGCAGGACGCGCCGGACCTCGCGCGCGTACTCCACGGACGTGAGGTGGGCGGGCACGCGGGAGCCGCCGAAGACATCGCCGACGACGAGGTCGGCCGAAGCGGCGGGGGCCTCCTCGAGCCAGCGCCGGGCGTCCGCACCGTGCACGGTGATCCCGGACCCCTCGGGCAGCGGCAGGTGTTCGGCGACGAGCGCGAGCAGCCCCAGGTCGGCCTCGACCACGTCCTGGCGCGAGCCGGGCCGGCAGACGGCCACGTACCGCGGCAGGGAGAGCGCCCCGCCACCGAGGTGCAGGACGTCCAGCGGCTCGCCGTCGGCGGCGGCGCCGTCCACGACATGGGCGAGCCGGCGCGCGTACTCGAACTCCAGGTACGCCGGGTCGTCGAGGTCGACGTACGACTGCGGTGCGCCGTCGACCGTGAGGAGCCAGGCCCGCTCCCGGTCCACATCGGGCATGAGGCGCGCGGTGCCCTGGTCGACCTCACGGATGACGGGAATCTGCTCGTTCACGCTCTCATTGTGCAGGGGGTCGCCGCGGGGACCGTCAGAGGTGCTTGAGGGCCTCGCGGACAGAGAGCGGCGAGAGCCGGGCCGTGTGCGCGGCGACGAACGAGCGGACCTCGGCCGGGGCCGTCTTGCCGTACTCGCGCAGGCTCCAGCCGATGGCCTTGCGGAGGAAGAAGTCGGTGTCGGCGGCGCGGCGCAGACAGTGGGCGAAGAGCCGGTCCGCGTCGGTGGCGTCCTTGAACCGCAGCTGGTGGAGGATCGCCGTCCGGGCCACCCACGGGTCCTCGTCCTCGATCCACTCGTCCATGCGGTCGCCCAGGGCGGGATCGGCCGCGACCAGACCGCCCACGACATGCGCGGCGAGGTGGTCGACCGTGTCCCACCAGGAGACGGTGGTGACGAGCCGGCGGGCCACGGGCAGGAACCCGGACGAGCAGCGCTTCACATGGCGGCGCAGATAGTCGACGGCGAAGTAGTGGTACTCCCGCTCGGGCAGCTCGAAGCAGCGCAGGGCGACGGCGGCGCAGTCCTGCTCGTCCGGGCGGGGGGTGCCGTCGAGGACGGTGCGGGACAGGGCCCGGCGCTCGGGGGTGCGCAGCCCGAGGAAGGGGGCGACCCCCTTCATGTACGCGACCATCTCCTGCGCCCGGAAGGGGTTCCCCGCGGCCGGGTAGACGGCGGTGAGCCGCTCCAGGAGGGTGTCGGCGAGGGCGCTGTCCGGGATACCGGCGAGGGCGCTGTCGGGGGTGCCGACGAGCGCCCGGTCCGGAGGTCCGGCGGAGGCAGGGTCCGGAGTGCCGGTGGGGCCGCCGGCCGGTGACGCGGTCTCGGTCATGGGGCCCTCCCTGTCATGGACTCTCCGCCCGGGATGTCGAGGCGCCCGCCGAGGCCACGGCCTGTCCGCCCGGCGGGACATGACGCACATTACGGCGATCATACGGACGCGTCCGTTACTCTCCCCGAATGCTCGCTCCCGTGCCCCGGCCGCCGGGCTCCCTCGCCCTCCGCTGCTCCCGGGCCCTGCTCGCGCCCCGCGCACGGCTCTCGGTGCTCGCGCTCCTGCTGCTCACCGCCGCGGCCCTCGTCGTGCTGTACGAGCCGCAGCGGCTGCTCTCCTCGGGCTGGCCGCGGCAGACGGACGGCGCGGGCGCGGTGATGCTCTTCGGTCTGGCGTACGGCGTGTGCACGGCGGCGTTCGTCCCGCGTCCGGTGCTGAATCTGGCGGCGGGCGCGCTCTTCGGCTCGGCCTTCGGCCTGACGGCGGCGATCGCGGGGACGGTGCTCGGCGCCGGGATCTCCTTCACCCTCGGCCGCTTCCTGGGGCAGGACGCGCTGCGTCCGATGCTGCGGGGGCGCTGGCTGACGGCGGCGGACGGGCAGCTCAGCCGGCACGGGTTCCGTTCGATGCTGGCGATCCGGCTGTTCCCGGGGGTGCCGTTCGCGGCGGCCAACTACTGCGCCGCCGTCTCCCGGATGGGGTACGTGCCGTTCCTGGTGGCGACGGCGATCGGCTCGGTGCCCAACACGGCGGCGTACGTCGTCGCGGGCGCGCAGGCGGACGAACCCGGTTCCCCGGCGTTCCTCTTCTCGGCCGGCTTCATCGCCCTGTCCGCCCTCGCGGCCGCCGTGGTCGCCTGGCGCAAGCGGCACCACCTGCGGGCTCCGGCCCCGGCCGTGGCACCGGAGCCGGGGCAGACGCGGGAGACGGTGGGCAGCCCCCGCTGACCGGCCGGGGTCAGAGGGCCTCGACGATCATCGCGTTGGCCAGGCCGCCCGCCTCGCACATCGCCTGGAGCCCGTAGCGGGCGCCCCGGGCCCGCAGCGCGTGGACGAGCGTGGCGGTGAGGCGGGTGCCGCTGGCGCCGAGGGGGTGGCCGAGGGCGATCGCACCGCCGTGGACGTTGACCTTGGAGGGGTCGGCGCCGGTCTCCTGCTGCCAGGCGAGGACGACACTGGCGAAGGCCTCGTTGATCTCGAAAAGGTCGATGTCGGCGAGGGAGAGTCCGGAGCGGCGCAGCACCTTCTCCGTGGCGGGGATGACGCCGGTGAGCATGAGCAGCGGGTCGGAGCCGGTGACGGCGAAGCTGTGCAGCCGGGCGAGGGGGCGCAGTCCGAGGCGCTCGGCGGTGTCGGCGGCCATGACGAGCACGGCCGAGGCACCGTCGTTGACCGGGCTGCTGTTGCCCGCGGTGACGGACCAGTCGATCTGCGGGAAGCGCTCGGCGAAGCCGGGATCCTCGAAGGAGGGCCGGAGCCCGGCGAGGATCCCGGGGGTGGTCGCCGGGCGCACCGACTCGTCGCGGCGGACGTCCTCGTACGGGGCGACCTCGGCGTCGAAGAGTCCGGCCTCCCAGGCGCGCGCGGCCTTGGTGTGCGACGAGGTGGCGAACGCGTCCATCGCCTCGCGGCCGATCGACCACTTCGCGGCGATGAGTTCGGCGCTGATGCCCTGCGGAACGAGTCCCTCGGGATAGCGCTCGGCGACGCCGGGGCCGAAGGGGTCGGCGCCGGGCGGCACGTTGGACCACATGGGGACCCGGCTCATGGACTCGACACCGCAGGCGACGGCGATGTCGTACGCCCCGGAGAGCACGCCCTGCGCGGCGAAGTGCACGGCCTGCTGGGAGGAGCCGCACTGCCGGTCGACGGTGGTGGCGGGCACGGACTCGGGGAATCCGGCACCCAGCCAGGCGTAGCGGGTGGTGTTCATGGCCTGCTCGCCGACCTGGTCGACGGTGCCGCCGATCACGTCGTCGACGAGGGCGGGGTCGATGCCGCTGCGCTCGATCAGTGCACGGAGGGTGTGCGAGAGCAGGGCGACCGGGTGGACGTGGGAGAGGGCTCCGCCCGTCCTGCCCTTCCCTATCGGCGTCCGGACGGCTTCGACGATGACGGCGTCGCGCATGACAGGCTCCTGAGTTGGAAAGATGGACCAACACTCATCGGTAACATAGCCCAGTGAGTTGGGTTTTCAAACCCATCAGGAGCTGTTCATTGGATTTCCAAACTCACCGCGCCCGCGCTGCCCTACCCTTGACCCATGAAGGCCGCCCCCCGCCCCTGTTCGATCGCCGACACCCTGGCGCTCGTGGGCGAGAAGTACTCCCTGCTCGTGCTCCGCGAGGTCTCCCTCGGCGTGCGACGCTTCGACCGGATCGCCCGCAACACCGGTGCGCCCCGGGACATCCTCACCACACGGCTCAAGAGGCTCGTCGAGGCCGGAATCCTGGAGAAGGCGCAGTACAGCGAACGCCCCCCGCGCTTCGAATACCGGGCCACGGCGGCCGGAGAGGAACTCCAGCCGGTCCTGGTGACCCTGATGGCCTGGGGCGACCGCCACCTCAACGCCGACGACCGCCCGGTCGTCCTCGAACACCGGTGCGGCGAGGTGCTCAGCCCCCGGATCGTCTGCGCGCACTGCGGGGACGAGGCCGATCGCGACAGCCTCACCGCCCACGTCCGGGCACCCGGCTGGACCACGGCGGGTCCGACGGCCCCTCAGGAGGCCTGAGGGCGGGCCCGTCATCTGGGGACGGTACGCTGCGCACGACCTTCTGACCGCACACGTACATAACGGGACGGCCCTAGCCCCATGAGTTGGTTCGAATCGTTCATCCTCGGACTCGTCCAGGGGCTGACGGAGTTCCTTCCCATCTCCTCCAGTGCGCACCTCCGTCTCACGGCGGCGTTCGCGGGCTGGGAAGACCCGGGTGCGGCCTTCACCGCCATCACCCAGATCGGCACGGAGACCGCGGTACTGATCTACTTCCGCAAGGACATCGCCCGGATCGTCTCGGCCTGGTTCCGCTCCCTCACCGACAAGTCGATGCGTTCCGACCACGACGCCCAGATGGGCTGGCTGGTGATCATCGGCTCGATCCCGATCGGCGTCCTCGGCATCACGCTCAAGGACCAGATCGAGGGCCCCTTCCGCGATCTGCGGCTGATCGCCACCACCCTGATCGTCATGGGCATCGTCCTCGGCGTCGCGGACCGGCTCGCCGCCCGCGACGAGATCGGCGGCCGCCACCGGGCGATCCGCGAGCGCAAGACGCTCAAGGAACTCAGCGTGAAGGACGGCCTGATCTTCGGCGTCTGCCAGGCGATGGCCCTGATCCCGGGCGTCTCCCGCTCGGGCGCGACGATCTCCGGCGGTCTGCTCATGGGCTACACCCGCGAGGCGGCCGCCCGCTACTCCTTCCTCCTCGCGATCCCGGCGGTACTCGCCTCGGGCGCGTACGAACTGAAGGACGCGGGCGAGGGACACGTCTCCTGGGGGCCGACGATCTTCGCCACGATCATCGCCTTCGCGGTCGGGTACGCGGTGATCGCCTGGTTCATGAAGTTCATCACCACGAAGTCCTTCATGCCCTTCGTGATCTACCGGATCCTGCTCGGCATCCTGCTCTTCATCCTGGTCGGCACCGACGTCCTGAGCCCCCACGCGGGCGAGTCGGGCGGCTGATCGGGCCGGCGCCCCCAGCGCACCGTGAGCCCCTGGCTCCTCAGCCCGCGTCCCGGCGCGGGCTCCGGCGCGGGCTCCGGCCGGTCAGGCCCGGTAGGGCACGCGGGCGATCTCCCTGATGCCGCCCAGGGTGCCCCACTCGTTCTTGCCGAGCCTGGTCAGCGGGCGCATCAGGGCCATCTCGGGGTGGCCGTCGAGCACGACCGACTCGTCGACCGCCGCGTGGACGACCCGGCCGAAGACGACCGTCGAGTCGCCGATCCGCACCGTGCTGTGCAGCCGGCACTCCAGCGCCACGGGTGACGCCGCCACCCGCGGCGGCTTCACGCGGAGGCTCGGCTCGCGCTCGACCCCGCAGGCGTCGAACTCGCTGACCCCGCGCGGAAAGTCCGTCGCCGTCGCGTTGATCTGCTCGAAGAGCCCCTCGGGGGCGAGGTTCACGACGAACTCCCCCGTCTCCTCCACATTGCGCAGGGAGTCCTTGCGCCCCACCGAGGTGAACTGCACGACCGGCGGCGAGACCGACGCGATGGTGAAGAAGGAGTGCGGGGCCAGGTTGTCCGTCCCGTCCGCCGAGGACGTCGAGACCCAGGCGATCGGCCGGGGCACGACGGTGGCGGTGAGCAACCGGTAGAAGGAGGTGCGGTCGCTCAGTTCGGGATCGATGTTCACGCGCATGACCGACAGTATGACCGGGGCCGGGAACTCCCCCCGCGCACGCCCCTTGGCCCCTGGCCCGGGCTGCCCGACACTGATCCGATGACGCAGCGCGTGGACCTCGCGACCGTGATGGACCGAATCGCCGTCGACGACCTGGTCACCGGGTACGCGGCGGCCGTGGACGACGCCGACTGGACCGCCTACCGTGCCCTGTTCGCCGCAGACGGCAGGGCCGACTACCGGGGCTCGGGCGGCGTCGAGGGCCCGGCGTCCCAGGTGGCCGACTGGCTCGCCGAGACGTTGACGCTCTTTCCCGTACGCCAGCACCTCATCGTCAACCGCCGTGTCCTCTTCCGCGGGCCGGCCGGGTACCCGGAGAACGGGGACACGGCGGAGATCCGCGCCGACTACGTCAACCCGATGCGCTTCACCTCCGGCGAGGACTTCGTCTGCGGGGGCCGCTACGCGTTCGGAGCCGTGCGGACCGCCGGTGGCTGGCGGCTGACCTCGGTCGTCGTCGACGAACGGTGGCGCCGGCACGGCTGACCGCCACCACCGGCCCGGCGGCCGTCGCCCCGGGGAGTCTCCCGCCCCGGTCACCACGACGGACCGCCCGAGCCGCGCCGAACCCGGTCACGCCCGACACTGAGAGCAAGGGCGGAGGCATGCCATGCGAAATCCGTTCGTACGACGGGATCAGGAGCAGGGTCAGGGGCAGGGCCCGGACCCGGACGGGGACCAGGACCGCCCGGAGCCGTACCGGGGCCCGGGGAGGGGCCGGGACCGGGCCGAGGCCCCGGGCCGCGGTGGCCGGCCCCGGGGGCGCGCCCTCGCCCGCTCCCTGCTGGCCGTCGTCTGCGGCGCGCTGCCCGCGCTCGCCTTCCCCGCCCCCGGCCTCTGGTGGTGGGCGTACGTGGCGCTCGTCCCCTGGCTTCTCCTGATCCGGACGGCGCCCGGCGCCCGCCGGGCCGCCCTGGACGGCTGGCTGGGCGGGATCGGCTTCGTGTTCGCCGTCCACCACTGGCTGCTGCCCAGCCTGCACGTCTTCCTCCTCCCCCTCTCCGCGTTGCTCGGCCTGCTGTGGCTGCCGTGGGCCTGGCTCGTGCGGTCCCTGCTCGGTGGGGCGCCGTCGGCGCTGCGGGCCGCCGTCGGCCTGGTCGCGGTGCCCTCCGGCTGGCTGCTGATCGAACTGGTGCGCTCCTGGGAAGGGCTGGGAGGTCCCTGGGGGCTGCTCGGGGCGAGCCAGTGGCAGGTGCCGACGGCGCTCCGGCTGGCCTCGATCGGCGGGGTGTGGCTGGTGACCGCGCTCGTGGTGGCGGTGAACACGGCCGTGGCCCTGCTGGTGGCCGCGCCGGGGCTGCGTACCGTCGGGGTCGCGGGCCTCGCGGGCTGCGCGCTCGTGGCCGGTACGGCCGCCTGGGGCGTGGGGGCGCCGCGAGTGACCGGGACGGTGCGGGTGGCCCTCGTACAGCCGGGGGTTTTCGACGGGGCGGACGGCGCGGAGCGGCGGTTCGACCGGGCCGAGGAGCTGACCCGTTCGCTCGCCGGGCAACGCCTCGATCTGGTGGTCTGGGGCGAGAGCGGTGTCGGCGCCGATCCGGCCGGCCGGCCCGATCTCGCCGCCCGGCTCACCGCTCTCTCGCGGGAGGTCGACGCGCCGCTCCTGGTCAACGTGGACGCGCGGCGGGCCGACAGCCCGGGCATCTTCAAGAGCGCCGTACTGGTCGGTCCGGCCGGGCTCACGGGTGAGCGCTACGACAAGATGCGGCTGGTGCCGTTCGGCGAGTACATCCCCGCGCGCGGTGTCCTGGGCTGGGTGACGTCGTTCGGCAAGGCCGCCGCCGAGGACCGGCGGCGGGGCACCGCGCCCGTCGTGATGCGGCTGCCCGCCACTGACGACGGCAGCCCGCGGGAACCGCTGGTCGGCCCGCTCATCTGCTTCGAGTCCGCCTTCCCCGACATGAGCCGGAACCTCGTGCGGAACGGCGCGGGGCTCCTCGTCGTGCAGTCGTCGACCAGCACCTTCCAGGACAGCTGGGCGCCCGCCCAGCACGCCTCCCTGGCGGCGCTGCGGGCGGCCGAGACGGGCCGGCCCGTCGCGCACGCCACGCTCACCGGGGTCAGCGCGGCGTACGGCCCCGACGGGCGCGCCGTCGGGCCCGTCCTCGGTACGGACGCGAGCGCCGTCGCCGTCCGCGAGCTGCCGCTCTCGGACTCGACGACCGGCTACGTCCGCTGGGGCGACTGGCCCTTGTACGGGGCGCTCGCCGTGGTGGGCGCGGTGTGCGCCGCGGAGGGCGCGGGCGCGTTCAGGAAGCCTGGGTCAAGGCCTCGCGTACGACGCGCTCGCACAGCTCGTGCGTCTGCAGGGCGTCCCGGGCACTGAGCACCCGACCGTCGCGCACGGCGTCGAGGAAGGCCAGGACGGCCTGCTCGATGCCGCGCTGGCGGGGCACCGGCACCCAGTCCCCGCGCCGCCGCAGGGTCGGCTGCCCCTTGTGGTCGACGACGTCGGAGAGGTTGATGATCTGGCGCTTGGTGTCCTGCCCGGACACCTCGAGGATCTCCTCGGTGGAGCCGTTCATCCGGTTCATCATGCCGATGGCGGTGAACCCGTCGCCGGAGAGCTGGAGCACGACGTGGTGCATGAGCCCCTCCCGGATCCGGGCGCGCACGTCGACGTGCTCGATCTCGCCGGGGAGGAGGAAGCGCAGGGTGTCGACGACGTGGATGAAGTCGTCGAGAACGAAGGTGCGGGGGTCCTCGGGCAGGCCGACGCGGTTCTTCTGAAGGAGGATCAGCTCGCGCGGGTGCTCGGCGCACTGCGCGTACGAGGGGGCGAGGCGCCGGTTGAATCCGACGGCGAGCGCGACCGCGCGCTTCTCGGCCAGTTCCACGATCCGCTCGGACTCGGCGTACTCGTAGGCGAGGGGCTTGTCGACGTACGTGGGGACACCCGCGTCCAGGAGCCGGCCGGCGATCTCGGCGTGCGCGGCGGTCGGGGCGTGGACGAAGGCCGCGTCGAGTCCGGCGGCGAGCAGCGAGTCGAGGTCGCCGTGGCGCTGTGCGGCGGGCAGGTGGAGGGTGTCGGCGACCCGGTCGAGCGTCGCGCGGGTGCGGGTCTGGAGGTGGAGTTCGACCCCGGGGAGGGTGGCGAGGACCGGAAGGTAGGCCTTCTGCGCGATGTCGCCGAGTCCGATGCAGCCAACCTTCACGGGTTCTCCCTTGTCGTGTCCACAGGCCCTGTGCGGGTGGGCCGTTCGCGCTGGTCAGCTTACGCGGACCGGCCCGGGGCCGTCGGCGGCCGCCAGTCGGCGATGCCGTCGAAACCGCGCAGGACGAGCCCCGGGCCGAACCGCGAGACCGCGCTGACGAGCGTGGTGCGCAGCGCGACGGCGGGGCGGGCCGCGAGCAGGGTGACGGCTCCGGTGCGGGCGGCCTTGCGGACGATGGCGGTGGTACGGGGCAGCCGGTCGGCGGTGTACGCGGCGAGGTCACGGCTCGGGACGAAGTCGGGCGCGGGGCCGTTGCGGTGGGCACCGCGCGCGGCACCGGAGGGCGCGGGGGCGGCCGCGGGGCCGACGTGGTGGGCGAGGACGACGGCGTCCTCGATCGCCTGGTTCCCGCCCTGTCCGAGGCTCGGCATCATCGCGTGCGCGGCGTCGCCGAGGAGTGCGACCCGGCCCCGGTGGAAGGCCGGCAGCGGGTCGGGCAGGTGGTGGACGTCGTGGCGGAGGACCAGCGCGGGATCCGCGGCGGCGAGGATCTCGGGGACGGGGTGGTGCCAGTCGCCGAACAGGCGCAGGAGTTCGGCCTTCTCGTCGTCGGGCGCCCGGCCGCCCGCGGGGGCGGCGGCCATCGCGTAGGCGTAGATCCTGCCGTCCTTGAGGGGCTGCGTCCCCCACAGGCGCCCGGCGCCCCAGGTCTCGTGCGGGGCGAAGGGCCGCTCGGGGGCCGGGACGACGACCCGCCAGGTGGTGCAGCCCGCGTACCGCGGGCCGGGGTGGCCGGGGAAGAGGGCGTGCCGCGTCGCCGAACGGATGCCGTCGGCGGCGACCACGAGTGCGGCCTCGATCTCGCCGTCGGGGGTGGCGAGGCGGGCGGGGCGGTGGTCGTCGCCGGGGTCGACGAGCGTGGCGGCGGACCCGGTGCGGACGGTCCCGTCGGGGAGGGCGGAGGTGAGGATGTCGACGAGGGTGGCCCGGTGGAGCAGGACGAGCGGCCCGCCGAAGCGGGCGGCGGCGGCCTCGGCGTTCGTACGGGCGATCCACCTGCCGCCGGGGGTGCGCATGCCGCCGTCGCCCTGCCAGGCGGCGAGGGCGCGAACGCGGTCGCCGAGGCCGATGACGTCGAGGGCGCGCTGGGCGTTGGGGGCGAGTCCGATGCCGGCGCCGACGGGGGCGAGGTCGGCGGCCCGCTCCAGGACCGTGACCTGCCGACCGGCGCGGTGGAGGGCGACGGCGGCGGTCAGTCCGCCGACGCCGGCGCCGACGACGACGGCACGGTGCTGCTCCATGGCTGCTCCTCGGATCAGGGAACTACAGGTGTAGTACCTTCGATGCCGTGACCGTACTACAGATGTAGTGAGCCGGGAAGCGAGCGGTTGTAGGTTGTCCTCATGACCTCGGCGACGCCCTCCGCTGCCCCTCCCGGCCCGACCGGATCCACCGGCCCGATCGGGCCTCCTGAATCCCCCGGACCCTTCGGCGCTCCCGGCGCTCCCGGCGCTCCCGGCACCACCGCCTCCACCGCCTCCCGTGCGGACCGCATCGGCGACGCCGCCCTGGACCTGCTCGTGGAGCGCGGCATGCGGGGCCTGACCCATCGCGCGGTGGACGAGCGGGCGGGACTGCCCCAGGGGTCGACGTCGAACCACGCCCGCACCCGCCAGGCTCTCCTGGAGACGGCCGTACGACGCCAGGTGGAGCTGGAGTCCCGGGTCCTGACCCCGGACGAACTGCCGGGCGCCACCGGGCCCCGAGCGGCGGAAGGGGTTCCCGGCGGGGAACCGGCACCGGGAGGGCCGGGCGAAGGGGTGAGCGTCGACACCGGCACCCTCGCGGACGCCCTCTCCCTCGCACTGCACCGCTATCTCACCGACCACCGCGCCCTGCTCGTCTCCCGCTACGAGCTGGCCCTGGAGGCGACCCGCCGCCCCGAACTCCGCGCCTTCTTCGACGCCGCCGGTTCCGTCTTCCACGGCCCCCTGATCGCGATGACGGCTGCGGCCGGCTCGTCCGAGCCCGAGCGCCACGCGCTCTCCCTCATCGCCTGGTGCGAGGGGCTGATGTTCTCCTGCGCCGCCGGCTCCTTCCACGCCGCCGTGCCGGGCCGCGCGGAACTGCGCACCGGATTCGACGAGTTGCTTCGGGGCATGCTCGGCGACGAGACCGGTCCGGGCCGCGGGGAAAGCACTGGCACGGCCCGTGAGCGTGGGGGACGATGCCCCACATGATCGCCGAAAGCACCGACAGCACCCCCCGGGTCGACCCGTCCACGACCTCGGGCGAGCGCGAAGCCCTGGAACAGTGGCTCGACTTCCACCGCGCGACCCTCGCGAGGAAGTGCGAGGGGCTCGACGACGCCCAGCTGCGCACCCTGTCCGCCCCGCCCTCCGAGCTCAGCCTGCTGGGCCTCGTCCGCCACATGGCGAAGGTCGAGCAGGGCTGGTTCCGCAACGTCCTGGCCGGCGAGAAGGCGCCGAAGCTCTACTCGACCGAGGAGGACCGGGACCGGGACTTCCACGTCACCGACGAGGACACCTACGCGGAGGCCCACGCGACCTGGCAGGCGGAGATCGCCCACGCGCGCACCGTGGCCGCCGCGCGCGGTCTCGACGACCTCGGGGAGGGCGAGCACCACTCCGGGAAGCCGTACAACCTGCGCTGGATCTATCTGCACATGATCGAGGAGTACGCCCGCCACAACGGCCACGCGGACCTCGTCCGGGAGCGGATCGACGGCGCGACCGGCGACTGAGCACCCACCCGCCTCGGACCGGCCGGGGTCCGGCCGCGCGACCATGGGCGCGCCGGCGTGCCCACGACGACGAAGCAGGTCCCGCGCGGGGTCAAGGACGGTGCCGCGTCGGCTCACCCGTGCGGGGCATTCCCCGCCGGTAGGGGCGCGAAGATCACCACCGGACCCGCAGAGTTGCGCGGGTGCATGGAACCCGAACAACAGCGAAGATCCTGGTGGGGGCGGCCGTGGCCGCCCTCACGGGTTGCGTCGCGGTGGACACCCCGCCGACGGCCCCCGCCCCCGCGCCCGTCGCGGAGACCGTACGCCCCGGCCAGGACGTGGCTCCGCAGATCGTCGAGGGACCGGCCCTCGACGCCCTGGAGGCGGCGCTCCCCGCTCCCCCGCCGTCCGCCACGCCCCGCGCGACACCCCCACCCGACACGCGCCGGCGGGAGGCGGCTCCTGCCCGTCCCGCCGCGCCGCGCGCCGAGTCCGTGCCGCCACGGCCGGAGCGTCCGCGTCCGGAGACCCGGCCGCTGCCCGAACTCCCGGCGGAACCGGCCGAGCTGCCGAGGAACGCACCGGTCTCCCGGACGGACGTCTGCGACCTGGGCGAGCGGTTCGGCGGCTGGGCACCCGACAGCGACCCGTCACGCATCTGCCACGGCGCCTACGGCCCCTGAGGCTCCGGGGCACGGGGCCCGCGAGGCCCCCGGCCCTCACATGGCCCGGAGCCGCAGGTCCAGGCGCTCGATCGCGGCCCGCACCCCGTTCCCGTAGCCGTCGTCGTCGAGGTGGTCCGATGCGGCGCGGGCCCGGTCCAGATGAACCCGCGCGGCGTCGGGCCGCTGGAGCTTGACGTAGTCGGCGGCCAGATTGAGGTGGAGCGAGGGGTACAGCGCCCGGAGGGCGACCGCGGAACCGTGCTCGGCGAGCCGCTCCTCCGCGAGGCCCTCCGCCGCGCTCAGGGCCCGCAGGTCCCAGGCCAGCTCGGTGTCGGGGTCGTCCTGGGCATCGGCCATGTAGTGCGCGAGGGTGCACCGGTGCAGGGGGTCCCCGTCCGGGCCGATCTGCTGCCAGAGCAGCCCGAAGCGGTTGCGTGCCTCCTCGCGGTCACCACCGTGGAGCAGCATCATCGCCTGCCCGATCCTGGTCATGACCCCGTCGTCCGACACCTGCTGCTGCTCGGTCACCGCGACCTCCACCCGCTCACCCACTGGGAGAGCCGACGCTAGCCGCACCGGGGCCGGATCGGGCCGAGGCTCAGCCGAGGTCCGGGATGCGCCAGTCGATCGGCTCGTGTCCCTGAGCCGCGACGGCCGCGTCGATCTGGGTGAAGGGCTGCGACCCGAAGAACTTCTTCGCCGAGAGCGGCGAGGGGTGGGCGCCCTTGACCACCACGTGCCGCTCCTCGTCGATGAGGGGCAGCTTCTTCTGGGCGTAGTTGCCCCAGAGGACGAAGACGGCGGGGTCGGGGCGGGAGGCGACGGCGGTGATCACCGCGTCGGTGAACTTCTCCCAGCCCTTGCCCTTGTGCGAGTTCGCCTCGCCGGAGCGGACGGTCAGCACGGCGTTGAGCAGGAGGACGCCCTGCTCGGCCCACGGCATCAGATAGCCGTTGTCCGGGACGGGGTGGCCGAGCTCGGCCTGCATCTCCTTGTAGATGTTCCGCAGGGAGGGCGGGGTCTTCACCCCGGGCCGGACCGAGAAGCAGAGGCCGTGGCCCTGACCCTCGCCGTGGTAGGGGTCCTGACCGAGGATCAGGACCTTCACCTTGTCGTACGGGGTGGCGTCGAGGGCGGCGAACACCTCGTCCTTCGGCGGGAAGACCGGTCCCGCGGCGCGCTCCTCCTCGACGAACTCGGTGAGCTGGGCGAAGTACGGCTTCCGCAGCTCCTCGCCGAGAACACCCCGCCAGGACTCGGGCAGCATGCTGGTGTCGGTCACGGTCAACAACCTCCGGTGGACGTTCCTGTTACTCGTCCCCGAACCTACCGGGGGCCACTGACAGTGGCCCCCGCGGGCTCCCGGCTCCTGCCGGCCCCGGGTCCTACCAGCTGGCCCGGCGGCTCAGCTCCCAGAGCTGCATGACGGTCTGCGGGTCGAGCGCGCCCTCACCGCCGCCGATGTCGTCACGGGCCGCGATGTACAGCTTGCCCTGCCACAGGGGCAGCAGCCGGACGTCCTGGACCATGATCTCCTGGGCCTCCACGAACTCGTCCGTGACGGTCCCGCGGTCGCTCTCGCGGCGGGACTTCGGGAGCAGTTCGCCGGTGATCCTGGGGCTCACGTACGGCGTGCCGAGGACGTTCTCCTTGCCGACGAACGGCGCCACGAAGTTGTCCGGGTCCGGGAAGTCGGGGAACCAGCCTCGGCCGAAGACCGGGTACTCGCCCTTCTGGTAACCCGCCTGGAAGTCCTTCCAGGGCTTGCCCTCGATGGTGACCTTGAAGAGGCCGGTCTCCTCCAGCTGGCGCTTGAGCTCCTTGAACTCGGCGGCGGTCGAGGAGCCGTAGCGGTCCGTCGTGTACCAGAAGTTCAGCTCGACGGTCTCGGTGATGCCGGCGTCACGGAGGATCTTCTTGGCCTTCTTGGCGTCCGGGTCGCCGAAGCGGTCGAAGAACTTGGTGGTGTGGGCGGCGATCCCCTTGGGCACCATGGAGTACAGGGGCTCGGCGGTGCCCTGGTAGACCTTGCTGACCAGTTCGTCGCGGTCGACGACCTGCGCGATGGCCTTGCGGACCGCGGGCTTGGCGATCGTGGGGTCCTGGGTGTTGAAGACCAGGTAGCGAATGTCCGCGCCGGTCGACTCGACGATCTGCAGGCCCTGGTTCTCGGGCTTGTCGTCCTGGAGTTCGATGACCTCCTCGGCGGTGAGGCCGCGGTAGGTGGCGTCGATCTCCTTCTTCTTGAGCGCGGCGACCATCGCCTCGGACTCGTCGAAGTACCGGATGGTCACGCCGCCGTTCTTACGGTCGGCGAAGCCCTTGTACGTGGGGTTCTTGGTCAGCTCGGCCGACTCGCGCTCGGTGTACGAGTCGAGGACGTACGGCCCCGAACCGGTGAGCTTGCCGTCCTTGCGGAGCTGGTCGGCCGGGTACTCGGCCGGGTCCACGAGGGACATCGCCGGTGTGGCGAGGACCATCGGGAAGGTGGCGTCCGACTTGTTGAGCCGGAAGACGACGGTCCGGTCGCCGACGGTCTCGATCTTGTCGAGCGAGCCGAGCATGCCGTTCGGGCCGCCCTTGAAGTTGATCGTGCGGATGCGCTCGATCGAGTACTGCACGGCCTTGGCGTCCAGCTTGTGTCCGTTGGAGAACGTGAGGCCCTCCAGGAGCTTGCACTCGAAGACCCGGCTGGAGGTGTCCGAGAACTTGCAGTCCGCGGCATCGGAATCCGGGGTCGTGCTGCCTGTCGGGAAACTCACCAGGGTCTGGAAGACATTCCGGAAGAGCTCCCACGAATTGTCCCAGGCGGCAGCCGGGTCAAGCGTGGTGGGAGAGCTCGTCGTACCGACGACGATCCTCTGATCCCCGGCCGAATCACTGTCCGAGAAGACACTGCATCCGGTTACCAGGGATATGGACACAAGGGCTGCAGCGGCCTGCAGACTGGTCCGGTTGAACACGTGCACGCTCCTCGTTCAGCCACGGGTCGGCCGACGATACCGCAGCACCCCGTCAGGTCAATGTTCGAGCCTGACGGGGCACTTGAGGCATTCGACGTATAACCGGGTTCAATCCGGACACGGAATCCGGAAAGTGTCCGGTTATCGGTCACCCGACTCCGGCGTTCAGGAAAATCCCGCCGTCGACCACGAGGGTCTGACCGGTGATCCACTCCGACTGGGACGAGGTGAGGAAGGCGGCCGCGCCACCGATGTCCTCGGGCTCGCCGAGCCGGCCGAGCGGGTACGCGGCGGCCGCCTCCGCCTCCCGGCCCTCGTACAGCGCCTGCGCGAATTTCGTCTTCACGACCGCCGGGGCAATCGCGTTGACCCGGACGAGCGGGGCGAATTCATGCGCCAGCTGAATGGTCAGGTTGATCATCGCGGCCTTGCTGATTCCGTACGCGCCGATGAAGGGCGAGGCGGAGACACCGGCGACCGAGGCGATGTTCACGATCGCCCCGCCGTGATCCTTCTGCCAGGCGTGCCAGGTCCGCTGGGCGAAGCCGAGCGCCGAGACCACGTTGGTCTCGAAGACCTTGCGGGCCACCCCGAGGTCCAGGTCGGCGATGGGGCCGAAGACCGGGTTCGTACCGGCGTTGTTGATCAGGAAGTCCACCCGGCCGAAGCCGTCCATCGCCGCCTCGACGGCGGCGGCCTGGTGGGCCTCGTCATGGGCCTTGCCGGGGACGCCGATCGCCCGGTCGGCGCCGAGGCGCTCGACGGCCTCCTTGAGGGCCTCCTCGCCGCGCCCGGTGATGACGACGCGGTCGCCGCGGGCGACGAGCGCCTCGGCGATGCCGTAGCCGATGCCCCGGCTGGCGCCGGTGACGAGGGCGACCTTGCCGGACGGTTCCGGCCTTGCCTGTGCGGTCATGTCTGCCGTGCTCCTCTCGATGCCGGTCGTCAGTTGAGCGGGCCGCCGGCCACGTACATGACCTGGCCGGACACGAAGCCGGCGTCGTCGCCCGCGAAGAAGGCGATCGCGTTGGCGACGTCCTCGGGGCGGCCGACCCGCTGCACCGGGATCATGGACGCGGCGGCGGCCTGGAAGTCCTCGAAGCCCATGCCGACGCGCTCGGCGGTCTGCGCGGTCATCTCGGTGACGATGAAGCCCGGGGCGACGGCGTTGGCGGTGATGCCGAACTTGCCGAGTTCCTTGGCGAGGGTCTTGGTGAGGCCCTGGAGGCCGGCCTTCACGGCCGAGTAGTTGGCCTGGCCGCGGTTGCCCAGGGCCGAGGAGGAGGAGAGCGAGACGATCCGGCCGAAGCCCGCGTCCACCATGTGCTTCTGGCAGGCCTTCGCCATCAGGAAGGCGCCCTTGAGGTGCACGTTCATGACGAGGTCCCAGTCGGACTCCGACATCTTGAACAGCAGGTTGTCGCGCAGCACACCCGCGTTGTTGACGAGGATCGTCGGCGCGCCGAGCTCGGCGGCGACCCGCGCGACGGCGGCCTCCACCTGGGCGCTGTCGGAGACGTCGCAGCCGACCGCGAGGGCGGTGCCGCCCGCGGCGGTGATCTTCTCGACGGTGTCCTTGCAGGCCGCCTCGTCGAGGTCGAGTACGGCGACGGCGCGGCCCTCGGCCGCGAGGCGGAGCGCCGTGGCGGCCCCGATACCCCGTGCGGCACCCGTGACGACGGCTACGCGCTGCTCGGTGGTGGACATGCTTGGTTCTCCTCGCCCTTGGATCGTCCCTGGTCGCGGTCGAACCGGTCACCCGCTCCTGCGTCCCGCACATGAGCGACCGCTTAGTATCGTCCGCAGAACGAGACGCTAGAAGCCCTGGCACCCGGTGTCAACGGCCCACCGGGTGCACCCGGTCACTCCCCGTCGCCGAGGGCGGAGACAGGCGGCCCGCCCGGCCGCACGGCACGGGCGGGCTCGGCCGCGCGACAGGGCCGCACTCAGCGCACGAGGAGGTCGAGCAGCCGCTCCACCTCGGCCTCCGGGTCGGCGGTGAGACCCGTGTGGACCGGCCCCGGCTGGACGACCGTGGAGCGCGGCGCGATCAGCCAGCGGAAGCGCCGTCCTGCGTCGTCGCCCGCCGCCTGGCCGGCGGCGTCACCCCCCAGACAGACCCCCTCGACGGCACGCAGGGCGGCCCGCACCCCGGTCACGTCGGCCGCCGGGTCCAGCACCGACAGCTTCGCCTCGTCCAGGTGCGTACGGGCGGCCACGTAGGACCGGGCGCGGCAGTAGACGACCACGCCCGCGTTGAAGCACTCGCCGCGCTCGACCCGCGGCACCACGCGCAGCAGCGCGTACTCGAAGACATCGCGGTCGGTCACGGGGTGGTGTCCTTCTCGGTGGAGTGTGTCCGGGGCGCGAGGCGCTCGGCGAGCCAGCCCGGCGGCTGCTGCGGCCGGCTCTCGGTCCGCGGACCGAGCGTGATCCGCTCGTGGATGGTGGCGGCCCGCGGCAGCAGCGCCGCGACGTAGGCGGCGCGCACGTCGTCCGCGGTGTCGAATCCGGGCTCGTCGACGAGCCACTCGTCGGGCACGTCGGCGGCGATCTCGTCGAGCAGCTCGCGGGTGACGAGCGGGGCGAGCTCGGCGGCCGCGGCGGCGACGTCCGGCGCGTAGCGGGCGAGCACGTGGTCGGAGGCGTCGTACGGCTTGGCGGCGGACGCCTGGGCGCCGGGCCAGTTGTGGTGCCAGATCATGGTGGCGCCGTGGTCGATGAGCCACAGGTCGCCGTGCCAGACGAGCATGTTCGGGTTCCGCCAGGACCGGTCGACGTTGTTGATCACCGCGTCGAACCAGACGACCCGGCCGGCCTCGACGGGGTCCACCTCGTACGCCAGCGGGTCGAAGCCCAGCGAACCGGGGAGATAGTCCATGCCCAGGTTGAGACCACCGCTCGCCTTGAGCAGCTCCTGCACCTCCTGGTCAGGCTCGGAGAGTCCGATGACCGGGTCGAGCTGGATGGTGACGAGCTCGGGCACCCGCAGACCGAGCCGGCGGGCGAGCTGTCCGCAGACGACCTCGGCGACCAGGGTCTTGCGCCCCTGGCCGGCCCCGGTGAACTTCATGACATAGGTGCCGAGATCGTCGGCCTCGACGATCCCGGGCAGCGAGCCGCCCTCACGCAAGGGCGTGACATAGCGGGTTGCCGTCACTTCTGTAAGCATGATCCCAAACTATCCGCTCCTTAGGGCTTCCGATCAGAGGCCGTCCGGCGGTGCCGCGCCCGGTAGGTCCTGCCGGCCATGACCAGGCCGTGCGCCGGCGGGCCGGGCCGTTCGTCGGTCGGGGCGTCCGGTCGGGGCGGGCGGGTTCGCCACGATCCGACCGGACGCCCGTCAGGGATCTCCGGATCTCCGCGGGCCCGTTTCGGCCTCGGCCGCCGTGCCCCGCTCGCTAGCGGACGGGCTGCTGCTGGGTGACGCAGTGGATGCCGCCGCCACCGGTGCCGAGGCGGTCGATGTTCAGCTGCTCGATGACCCGGTCGGGGTAGAGGTTCTGCAGGGTGGCCTTCGCCGCCTGGTCCGCGCGGGTGTCCCCGAAGTGGGCGCTGATGACGGCGCCGTTGCAGAGGTAGAAGTTTGCGTAGGAGGCCAGGAACTCGGGGTTGCCGGAGCGGATCTTGTAGTAGTCCGGGCCCTGGAGGCGCATCGTGTCCATCGGGACGCCACTGGAGGTCGTCGAGGCGGACAGGATGCTGAACTGCTGGCGCGCGTCCCGGGCGTAGGCGTCGTTGTCGGACGCGAGGGGCATCTGGACGAGGGCCTCGCCGGGGGCGAGGAAGCGGGACGTGGCGTCGACGTGGTCGTCGGTGATGTCCTGGCCGCGGACGCCGTCGAACCAGATGACCTTGGAGGCGCCGTACGCCGTGCACATGGCGGTCTCCAGCTGGCGCTCCGTCATCCCGGGGTTCCGGTTGCGGTTCACGAGGCTGCTGCGGGTGGCCATGAGGGTACCGGCGCCGTCCTGCTCGATGGCCCCGCCCTCGCCGACCAGGCCGGCGTAGGTGATCGGCACGCCGACGTACGACGCGACGCGTCCGGCGACGAGCGCGTCCTTGGCGTGGGTCTGCTTGTTGCCCCAGCCGTTGAAGTTGAGGCCGACCGCGTCCAGGCCACCGGCTCCGTCGGTACGGAACACGGGGCCCGAGTCACGCATCCAGCAGTCGTCGACGGGGATGGTGCTGATGACGGTGACCGTGGAGCCGCACAGCTGACGGGCCCTGGCGGCGCTGCCCGGGTTGGCGCACATCACGACGGGTTCGTACGTGGCGACGGTACGGGCGATCAGGGCGATGTCCGCCTGGACGCCGCTCAGCGTGTTGCCCCAGATCGACGTGCTGTCCGGCCAGGCCATCCACGTACGGGTGTGGCGGACGTCCTCGACCGGGACGCGGAAGGTGCCCGCGGCCGTGGCGGCCCCGGCCTGGAACCGGGTCGTGGCGAGGGCGGCTCCGGCGGCGGTCAGACCGGCGGCGGCGAGGAATCCCCGGCGGCTCAGAGCGCTGCGTGCGTGTCGGCTGGATTCGGGTCGGCTCACGTGTGCCTCCTGCTTCAACTCCCCGCGGAGGGTCCGCGGTTGGCCAGAAATGTAAAACTGACCGAGCGCTCGGTCAATATTGTGCGCAGCATTCCCCGGAACCGCTGGAACGCGCCCGTCACCGGGTGCACGAAGCATCGAAACCCGCAGATCGCGGGCGTGGAGCCTGGCTAGAGTGAGGTCATGGCAGCATCCGCGAAGGACACTCCGAACCCGACCGCTCCCCCGGCCCGCCCGGCCGCCCGGTCACGGGCCTCGGTGAAGGGCGAGCAGACCCGGGCGCGGCTGATCGCGGCCGCCCGCACCCTGCTCGCGGGCGAGATGAGCGAGCGGTTCACCACGCGCAACGTGGCGGCGCTCTGCGGGGTGTCACACGGCATGTGCCACTACCACTTCCAGGACAGGACCGACCTCGTCCTCGCGGTCGTCACGGACATCCGCCCCGAGTGGATCTCCCCCCTGGAAGAGGCCGTCGCCGCCCCCGGCACCTTCGCCGAGCGCGCCGAGCGGGTGCTCGACCTGCTCGGCAGGCCGGAGAAGACGGACCTCGCCCATCTCCACTCCGCGCTGCACTGGCACGCGTTGAACGACGACCGGGTCAGGCAGTCGCTGGAGACGGAGTACCGGCGCTGGCGCGCCTGTTTCGTCGCCCTATTCCAGGTTCTCGCCGACGAGCGCGGTGACGGTCTCGATCCCCGGCCGCTGGGCGAGGCCGTCGCCGCGGCCGTCGACGGACTGGCCGCCGTGGAGTCCCTGGACGCCGACGTCGACGCCGGAGCGGTCCTCCGGACCCTGGTCCACACGCTCGCCGCCGGTGCCTGAGGCGACGGCCCTCCTCCGCACCGGCCTCGGCGGCCCTACAGCGCCCGGCGGGCGGCCGCGATCCGCTCCGGATCCCAGCCGGGGCGTGGCACGGACTCCAGGAGCAGCCGGGTGTACGGGTGTTGCGGAGCGGCGAGCACCTCGGCGGTGCGCCCCGCCTCCACGACCGCGCCGTGCCGCATGACGATGACGTCGTCGGTGACGCACCGGACCACGCCCAGGTCATGGGTGATGAAGAGGTAGCCGATCGAGGTCTGCTCCCGGATGTCGGCGAGCAGGTTGAGGATCTGTGCCTGCACGGACACGTCGAGCGCGGCGACGGCCTCGTCCAGGACGAGGACGGCCGGCTCCACGGCGAGGGCCCGGGCGATGGCCACGCGCTGCCGCTGGCCGCCCGAGAGCCGGCGGGGCAGCGCGTCGGCGGCACGCGTCCCGAGACCGACCTGGTCGAGCAGTTCCCGCACCCGCCGGTCGTGGTCCCGCTCCGGGAAGTGGAGCCGTAGCGTCTCGAGGAGGGCCGCCTCGACGCTGGTCCGCGGATCGAGGGACTGCAGCGGGTCCTGGAAGACCATCTGGACCTCGCGGGCACGGGCGAGGCGCTGCGCGCGGCCGCGGCGTCGCACGGTCCGGGACCGGCCCCGCACATGGACCTCGCCCTCGTCCGCCCGCTCCAGGCCGACGACGATCCGGGCCGTGGTGGTCTTGCCCGAGCCGGACTCCCCCACGATGCCCAGGGACCCGCCGTGCGGCAGCGTGAAGGACACGTCGTCGACGGCCCGTACGGCTCCGTAGCTACGGCGCAGGCCCTTGACGACCAGGACGTCCCCGGCGTTCTCGCCGTACCAGGCGTCCTCGGCGTGGTGTGCGGCCGCCCTGGAGGTCACGGCGTTCTCCGCGCTCCCGGTGTACTTCCCGCCGTCCGAGGCGCGCTCCTCGTTCGCTCCGCTCTCGGCGTTCTCGGCGCGCTCCGTGCTGTCGGTGGCCTCGGCGTTCACAGCGGTCTCGGCGTGATCAGGCATCGACGGCGCTCCCTTCGAGCCGGTCGCTGTGGTGACAGGCGGCCTGGTGTCCCGGCCGCCCCGGGGCGGGCAGCGCCACCGGGGCCTGCTGGTCGCAGAGTTCGGTGGCGAGCGCGCAACGGGCGGCGAAGGCGCAGCCGTCGAGCGTCACCCGGAGGTCCGGAGGCTGACCGTCGATGGCGGCGAGCCGCCCCCGCGGATTCTCCAGGCGGGGGGTGGAGGCCAGGAGAGCCGCCGTGTAGGGGTGGCGGGGCCGCGCGAAGATCTCTTCCGCGGGCCCGCTCTCCGCGATCCGCCCGGCGTACATGACGTACACCCGGTCGCTGATCGCGGCCGCGAGGTCGAGGTCGTGGGTGACGAACAGCAGCCCGGTGCCGAACCGTTCGCGCAGCTTGCCGAGGAGGGCGATGACCTCGGCCTGGGTGGTGACGTCCAGGGCGGTGGTGGGCTCGTCGGCGAGCAGCAGGGCCGGGTCCCCCATCAACGCGGCCGCGATCATGACGCGTTGCAGCATGCCGCCGGACACCTGGCTGGGGTACTTGACCAGCGCCATGTCGTCCAGGCCCACCGCTTCGAGGAGTTCGACGGCGCGCGCGGTCGCCTGCGCCGCGGTCATCGTCCTGGTCGCGCGGACGCTCTCGGTGAGGAAGTCGCCGATGCGCCGGAGCGGGTTGATGGCCGCCCGCGGGTCCTGGAAGATCATGGCCACGGTGCCCGTACGCAGGGCGCGCAGCCGGTCGGCGTCGAGGGTGAGGACGTCCTGGCCGTCGACGAGGACGCTGCCCCCGGTGACGGCTCCCGGCGGCAGGAGGCGCAGTGCGCTGCGGGAGGTGATGCTCTTCCCGGAGCCGGACTCGCCGACGAGCGCCACGGTCTCCCCCGTGTGGACGGTGAGGTCGATCCCGTCGAGGACGGGCCGTGCCGTGCCGGGCAGGGTGATCCGGAGCCCGTGGATGTCGAGTGCCGGCCTGTCGGAGTGGTTCACCGGCCTGTCGGATGTGTTCATCGGTCTCTCCTGGCGACGCGGTCGGCCCAGCGCTCTCCGACCACGTTGAACGCGACGACGGTGAGCACGATCAGGACGCTGGGCAGGATCGCGGACAGCGGGTAGCCCTGCTGGACGGCCGTCTGCCCGTCGAAGACCATGCGACCCCAGTCGGGGGTGAGCGCAGGTACGCCGAGCCCGAGGAAGGAGAGGCCGGCGAGGTCCATGAGGGCGTAGCCGAAGTTGATGGTGGACTGGGCGAGGACGATGGGGGCGATGTTGGGGAGGATGTGGCGCAGGCAGATCTGGAGCGCCGAATGGCCCTGGACCAGATAGGCGCTGACGTACGGACGCTCGCGTTCGGCGAGGACCAGCGAGCGCGTCAGCCGGCTGACGTAGGGCAGGTAGGCGATGGCGAGGGCGATGACCGGGGCCAGCAGCCCCTCCCCGTAGATCGAGATGATCAGGATCGCGAGCAGCATGCCGGGGAAGGCGAAGACGAGTTCGGTGCTGCGGGAGAGCACCGAGTCGAGCCAGCCGCCCCGCCAGGCCGCGGCCGTGCCGATCACGACACCGGCGAGGGTGGAGAAGAGGACCACCCCGAGCGGGCCGAGCAGCGAGGTGCGGGCGCCGAGGAGCAGTCGGGAGAAGGTGTCGCGGCCCGCCGCGTCCACGCCGAGGAGGTGCTCGGCGGAGGGTCCGGCGAGCGCGTTGCCGAGATCGACGGCGTTGGGGTCGTACGGCACGACGAGGGAGGCGAGGAGCGCCCCGGCGACGACGAGGACGACGAAGCCCAGACAGACGAGGTGGAGCGGCGACCGGGCCGTGCGGAGCTTGGCGAGGCCGGGCCGGCGGGTGAGGACGGCGGTCATGCGGAGGAGCTCCTCGATCCGAGGGTGATCCGCGGGTCGACCAGCGGGAGCAGCAGGTCGACGATGAGGTTCACGATCATGAACAGGGCGACGATGATCAGCGAGATGGCCTGGACGGTCGGGAAGTCCTTGGTGGTCGTCGACAGCTCCAGGAGCTGGCCGATGCCGCCGATGCCGAACGCGGTCTCGACGAGGATCGTGCAGACCAGGAGGGTCGAGACGATCAATCCGCCGGTGGTCAGGACGGTGCCGAGGGAGTTGCGGAAGACATGGCGGAGGATCACCTGGCGCTCCGGGACGCCCCGGCTGCGGGCCACGGTGACGTGCTCGCTGTCGAGGGCCTCCAGCATCGCCGAGCGGGTGACCCGGGCGAGCATGCCGATCAGATAGAGCGCGAGCGCGATGGCGGGCAGGGTCAGGTGCCAGAGTTCGTCGAGGAGGCCCTCGCCGGCGCCGCCGCTCGGGAACCAGCCGAGTCTCACCGCGAACAGGGCTTGGAGCAGGACGGCCGCGACGAAGGACGGGGTGCCGAGGGCGAACGTGGTGGTGACGAGGACGGCGGAGTCGGTCGCTCCGCCGCGTACGGCGGAGACCCAGCCGAGCACCAGGCCGATCACCACCACCACGATCAGTGCCATCGCGATCAGCAGCAGCGTGGTCGGCAGCCGGTCGGCGAGGAGCCGGGACACGTCGACGCGGTACGTGATGGACCGCCCGAAGTCGCCGTGGAGCATGTCCCTGAGCCAGCTGAGGTAGCGGACGAAGAACGGGTCGTCCAGGTGGTACTGGGCGTTGATCGCGGCAAGCGCGTCCGGCGAGGCCGAGCGGCCCGAGAGCAGGAAGCTCGCGGGGCTGCCCGGCGCCAGGTACATCGCGCCGAAGACCACGAACGACGCCACGAGGAGGGTGACGGCCATCTCCGTCACCCGTCGGACGGCGAATCTCGCGAAGTTCACTGCGCGGCCCCCACGTCGGCGGCCCACGGGTAGTACATGTACGCGATGGTGGTGGGGGCGCCGGTGATCCTCTTGTTCAGGAAGACGGCGGTGGGCCACTCGGCGACTGGGATCCACAGCAGGTTCTCGGCGGCGTGCCTCTGCAGCTCCGACTCGATCGTCAGGCGCTTGTCCGGGTCGTACTCGGCGGTGGCCCGCGCGACCCCCTCGTCGTACGTCGTGTCGCTGTAGCCGGCGAAGTTCATGTACGCGCCGGTCTTGAAGTTCTGCAGCAGGTCGAGCGGGTCGGTGATCGAGTCGTAGTAGGTGAGCGGGAACATGTCGATGCCCTCGCGCGCCTCGGGGTCGGTGAACAGCGCGGTGAACGCGTTGGGCGCGATGGTCCTGAGCCGGATGTCGAGACCGATCCGGGCCCCCGCGGCCTGCACGGCGGTGGCGAGCAGGGAGACGTCCTGGCCGATGGAGCTGGTGGCGACGGTGAGGGTCTTCCCGGTGGCGCCCGCCTCCTTCACCAGCGCCTTGGCCTTCTCGATGTCGGGCGTGATCTGCGGGAGGCCGTCGAGGGCCTTCCTCCTGGTGGGCTCCGAGCCGGCCGTCCAGGCCGCGCGGGTGGTGAGCGAGTTCGTGACGGTGCCCGCGCCGCCGAGTCCCGCCTTCACGAAGCCGGAGCGGTCCAGGGCGAGGGAGAGCGCCTTGCGGACGCGGACGTCGCCGAGCGGGCCCTTCATGTTCGTGATGTTGACGTTGACGGTGCTGAGGCCCTCGCCGAAGGAGAGGGTGCCGACGCCGCTGCCCTGGAGGCGGCCGTAGCTCTCGGTCGGGATGAGGTATCCGCCGTCGGCCTCGCCGCTGAGCATGGCGTTCGTACGGGCGGAGGGGTCCGTCATGAACCGGAAGACGACCTTGCCGGACTTGGCCCTCTTCCCCCAGTAGCCGTCGAAGCGGTCGAGCTCGACGGACTGGCCCTTGTTCCAGGTGCCGAGGGAGAACGGTCCGGTGCAGGCGAGTCCGCCCGAGGTGCCGTAGTCCTTGCCGGCCGCCTCGACCCCTGCCTTGGAGGCGATCACACCGGCGGCGGTCGCCATGTACTGGGGGAACTGGGAGTCGGGCTTCCTGAGCTTGACGGTGACCTGGAGCGGGCCCGTCTTCCGTATGGAGGCGACGTTCTCGAAGTTCTGCGCCCAGGCCGCCGCGTTGTCCGGGTCCCGCTGCCGGCCGAGGCTGTACACGACGTCGTCGGCGCTCATGGTCCTGCCGTCGTGGAAGCGCACCCCGCCGCGGAGGTCGTACACCCAGGTGGTCGGGTCGGGGTTGGACGCCTTCTCGGCGAGCCCCGGTTCGAGGGTGAGCCCCGGCGTCCAGCGCATCAGGCTCTCGCAGACGTTGGACAGGATGGTGTTCTGCGGGTAGTCGAACGCCACGGTGTAGTCGAGCGTCGGCGGCTCCGCGTACACGGCCCATGTGAAGGAGTCGATCCCGCCCTTGGCGGCGGGCGTGGTCTTCGAGAGGGTGACACCGCCGGTGCTCGCCCCGTCCTTGGGCGGTCCCGCGCAGGACACGACGAGGGCCGCCGTCGTCAGGAGGGCGGCCGCGGCGGCGCGGCGGCCGCCGGACGGACGGCCCCGGGAGACGCTGCCGCGTCTGCCGGTGCGGGGTGCGGGTGTGGTCATCGTCGCGCTCTCTTTCCGTACGGTCTGTGCGTACGCGATGGGGGAGGCTGCCGGACCGCGGGGACGGTCCGGCAGGAGCGATCGGTCCGGTCCGGGTTACGCGAGGGGGCGGGCGACGGGGATCTGCTGCGTGATGCAGTGCACTCCCCCGCCACCGAACGCGATCGCGAGCGCCTGCACGCCGACCACCTTGTGGTCCGGGTAGGCGGCGGCGATCACCGCGAGCGCGTCGTCGTCCTGGGGCAGTCCCGCCACGGGGACGACGACGCCGCCGTTGGCGACGTAGTAGTTCAGGTACGACACCTCGACCTCGCCGTCGGCCACGTCGACGAACGCGGCCTGCGGAACGTCGACGATCTCCAGCGACCGGCCCCGGGCGTCGGTGGTGGCCTCCAGGACCGCACGGTTGGCACGCATCCGGGCGTAGTCGGGGTGCGCGGGGTCGTCCGGCAGCGAGACGACGACCTTGCCGGGCGCGGCGAAGGCGCAGACGCCGTCGACGTGGCCGTCCGTCTCCGTGTCCAGGAGGCCTCCGTACGGAAGCCATACGACCTTGGTCACGCCGAGACGGGATGTCAGCTCGGCCTCGATCTCGTCCCGGTTCATGCCGGGGTTCCTGTTGGGGTGCAGCAGGCACTGCTCGGTCGTGATCAGCGTGCCCTCGCCGTCGACCGTGATCGCCCCGCCCTCCAGGATCATCTCGGAGGCGATGCGCTCGACACCGAGGTGCTCCAGGAGCAGACCGCTGATCCGGTCGTCGGAGTCGTACGGGTGGTGCTTGCGGCCCCAGGCGTTGAAGCGGAAGTCGACGCCGGCGCGGCGCCCGTCGCCGTCGAGCACGAACAGCGGGGCGGAGTCGCGGAACCAGGAGTCGTCCAGGGGAAGCTCCACGACGGTGATCCCGCTGCCGCAGTGGGCGCGGGCGTCGTCGCCGTGGCCGAGCGGGGCGACCATCGTCACCGGCTCGAACGCGGCGATGGCCCTGGCGACGTTCGCGTACTCCTCCTTGACGTCGTTCAGCACACTGCCCCAGAGGTCGGGGCGGGTGGGCCAGGCCATGAGGCAGCCCTCGTGCTCGGCCCACTCGGCGGGCATACGGAATGCGGTCATTCGAGAACTCTCTTCTCTCGCCAGAGATACCGGTCGGTGGCGGAAGCGCGGCACAAGGCCGAATCAGGCCACGGACAAGTACGTGGTGGATGGAATCTTCTCCTCGACTGAAATTTCAGTCAAGAGAGAATGCGTGGGTCGTTCACTCGGAAACGGAACGGCACGGGCCAGAGGGGACGGAGACGGCCGAGGGCGGACGTCCGGGGGGGTCGGCGCCCCCCGGAGCACGGGGCCCCGAGCCTCACACGGCCAACGGCCCGAGGGCCGCAGGTCCGCCGGACCGAGTCACGGCCCCGCGGCCCGCAGGGCGGCGAAGGCCGAGAGGGCCCGGCGGGCAGGGGGAGCCGGGGTACGGATGCGACGGCAGTCCGTTCGCCCTCACTGTGGCATTGACTGAAAAAACAGTCAATGCTTGGGAGGGAACGCCGGGCCGGTCACGGCGGAGACGCCCGGGAGCGGTGAGGCGCAGGGGCGGGGACGTGAAGGCCCGCGCGTGGTCGCACGCCAGGAACGTCTGGTCGCGCGACCGCGGACCGCGTGCGCGCGCTCCGGCGGGGCGCGTGCACGCGCCCCCCGCTCAGCGGAGCGCGGTCAGCTCCGCCTCGACCGCGCCGAGCAGCAACGCGCGCGCGTGGTCGATCTTGATCCCGCCGCCGAGCCAGCGCATGCTCAGTCCCTCCAGCAGGGCGGTGAGCCGCTCCCCCGCGGCGGCGAGCGCCGACGCGGACGCCATGGGGCGCACCTGGCCGAGGAGGACGGCAACGTCCTGGGCCCACATCAGGGTGGCCCGGGCGAGGTCCTCGCGGAGCAGCTCGTCGAAGACGGCACTCGCCCTCAACTCACCCCAGGCCGCGCTGTTCTCCCGTACCTCCACGGTGTCCTGAAGCTCCAGGAGGAGCGTGCCCTCGAGTTCCTCGCGCGGGCTCAGCGGCGGGGCGTCCGGGTCGCGGTCGCTCGTGTAGCGCTCGGCGCGCTGACTGATGAACTCCAGTGTGTGGCGCAGGATCCCGGAGCGGTCCTTGAAGTAGTAGTAGATCAAGGCCGTGGAGACGCCGGCCTCGGCCGCGAGCTCCTCCACCCGCAGCCCGCGGATCCCGCGACGGGCGATGACCCGTGCTGCCGCTTCGAGGATCTGAGTACTACGAGATGCCATGTCCGCACCCTACCCGGCGGTGATCCGGCCGGATCCGCGGCCCATGGGCGGCCGACCGGCCCCCGCCCTGCGCGCTGTTGGGGACGGAGCGCACGGGTCGCCGGCTCACCCGTCGCGCCGGTGCCGGTCGAGGACGACGGTCACGGAGCCGCCGTCCCCGGCGGCCTCGACCAGGCGCGCGATCACGATCTCCTTCTGGTCCGCGCCGCGCACGCAGAAGGGCCGTTCGTCGGCGAGTTCGGCGAACGGCAGCGTCGTCACCGGTTCCGACTCGATCCCGCGGGCGCAGTCGGCCGGGGTCAGCGCGTCGCCGCCCGCGATGAAGGCGTCGCTCTCCTCGGGCAGCACGAACGCCTTGTCCGTGCGGGCGAGGTACCAGGCGGCCGTCTCCCCGGGAACGACCTTGCCCGTCGTGAGATCGAACTCGTACGACGCGTCGGGCGAGGTGAGCGTGACGCCCGTGTACCCGGCCGTGTAGGAGGCGGCACCGGACGGCTTGGGCGCGCCGCTGGAGGGCTGCACGCTGATGGGCGGCCGCGCCGAGGGTTCGCCGGTGGCGCCGGCCGGATCCGGCCCCTCCTCCGGCGGAGGGTCGAGGTAGTAGACGGCCGCTCCGCCCACGACGAGCGCGAGGAGCGCCACGAGGACCGTGAGGAGCAGTCGGCCGCCACGACGGGGCGCCCTGCGCGACGAAGGGGCGTGCGCCCGAGCACCGGGGTGAGCCTCCGGCCGGTGAACCTCCGGCCCTCCGGGCGGAGCCGTGCCCGTACCGCCGAGGGAACCCGCACTGCCGGCGGGGCTCGTACCACCGGAGGAGCCGGTCACCGCGTCGGCTGCCTCGTGGGGGCTCCGTGAGGAGAACGCGGTGGCCGTGACCGTGGGCTGGACATGGGGCGGCCCCGGTCCCCCGCCGTGGCCCGCGAGGTCGGCGCTGACGGGGTGGGGCAGCCAGTCGTCGGCGAACTCCGGCCGCGGCCCCACGGCGGGATGGGCGTGGACGGCCGCGATCAGCGCGGCGGTCGAGGGGCGGTCCTCCGGGCGCTTGGCCAGGCAGCGTCCGAGCAGGTCGCGCAGGACGGCGGGGACAAAGGACAGGTCGGGTGCCTCGTGGACCACCCGGTACAGCGCGGCGGATTCCGGCCCGCTCCCGAAGGGCGGTGCTCCGCCGGAGACGTACACGGCGAGCGCGCCCAGCGCGAACACATCGGTCGCCGCCGTCGCCCGGAGCCCCAGCGCCTGCTCGGGCGCCATGAAGGCGGCGGTGCCGATCCGCAGGCCCGCCCCGGTCAGCGCGGTGGCGTCGGCCGCCCGCGCGATCCCGAAGTCGATCACCCGGGGGCCGTCCGCGGCGATCAGCACGTTGGCGGGCTTGAGGTCACGGTGGACGACGCCCACACCGTGGATGCCCTGCAGCGCCTCGGCGATACCGGCCACGAGCAGGAGGACGGTGCGCACCGGGAGCGGTCCGTGCCGCTGGACGACCTGTTGCAGGCTGGGTCCGGGGACGTACGCCGTCGCCAGCCACGGCGTACGGGCGTCCACGCCGTGGTCGACCACCTGCGCGGTGAACAGGCCGTGGATCCGCCGGGCGCTGGCCACCTCCTGGGCGAAGCGCTCGCGGAACTCGGGGTCGGCGGCGAACTCGGCCCGCACCGCCTTCAGGGCGATCGGACGCCCTCCGGGGGTGTACGCCAGGTACACGACGCCCATGCCGCCCGCGCCCAGCCGTGCGTGGAGGCGGTACCCGCCGATCTCGCGGGGGTCGTCGGAGGACAGAGCCGTATGGGCGGGCTGTACACCGGGAAGCTGAGCGGACATGCGGTGGCTCTTTCGGCAGGTGGAACGGAGCGACGAGCGACGCTCCCCGCATCGTGCCCTTAACTAAAGTTTCAGTCAATGTGAGACGATGGCGGGCCATGACCGGCGACACCGGACGACGAAGGGACTCCATGGCGGCGGACCGCAGAACCGCGACGCGCTCGGCTTCCTCACCGACGGCCGTCGCGCGGGAGTCGCCGCTCGCGGCGGCCGGCACCGTCAGGGTGCCGGAGGCGGGGCGCGCAGCCAGCGCTCCGCCCTCGGCGATGCGCTCCTGGGCGGTCAGCACCGCCCTGTCGACGGTGGCCCGCTCCTGGTCGCGCAGAAGGACGACGGTGGTGCCGGCCAGGGCGAGCAGTACGAGGAGCAGGGCGGCCATCGGCGGGCGGACGCCGCCGAGCAGCGGCATGTCGGCGCGGCGCCGGGTCTTGTGGCGGCGTCGCGAGCGCCGTGGCACCGCCCGGAGCGGGGACCCGGATGCGGGACGCGGGTGGCGTCCTGTTGAATCGGAGGCCATGCGGTCTTCGTTCATCTCCGGTTCAGCTCCTCAGCCAGGCGCGGGCGCCGTGCGCCGCCGTCTGCGGACCGGGGCCCGCTCCGCGGCGACCGCCCGACGTCCTTCCGCCGCGGCGTGCGCGGTCCTGCTGGCCCTCGTCGCGCTCGGCGCGACCGGCTGCTCGAACGGCTCCGACGGCGCGTCGGCGACGCGGCCCTCCGGGTCCGGGGCGTCGGCCGAGAAGGTCGTCGACCTCAGGAGCCGGATCACCGCCTTCACCGGGCAGCTCTCCGCGGACGGCGGCTACCGGGGGCCCGATCTCGCGCAGCGCCGTGTGGTGGCGGACGGCGTCCGCCTCACCCTCGACGGCGAGCTGTCGGCGGCGGGCGAGCGGCTCGCAGAGGTCGGCTGGACCGTGCGGACCCTGCGGGACCGGAACCACGGCCGCGAGTTCGCCGAGCTGGCCGACAAGGACGCAGATGCGGCCCGGGAGCGTGGCTGGGGGCGTGTGTACGTGAGCCTGGACGGCGGACGGGCGCGCTGGACCGTGCAGGCGCCCCATCCGGTCGCCGATCAGCACAGCGAGCGGCTCGCCGTCGACACCCTGCTCTCGGCGCCCCGCGGCGTCCTGGTCCTGGCGGGCGCGCACCGCGACGCGGGCGCGGGGGACGCCGCTGATGTCGCGCACCGCGAGGACACCGTGTTCGACGCGGTCTGCGACATGCTCGCCGGGCAGGGGTTGCCGGCGCTGCAGGTGCACGGTTTCGCCGACGGCTCGCTGCCGGGCAGGGACGTGGTCGTCTCCACCGGTCGCGGGAACGCGGCAGGTCGGCAGGCGGAGCAGCTCGCGGACGCCCTCGACCTGCGCGGACTGACCGTGTGCCGCGCGGCCCGGGAGGAGTGCGGCAGCCTGGAGGGCCGCAAGAACGTCCAGGGCGTACGGGCCGACGCGCTCGGAGTACCGTTCCTGCACGTCGAGTTCAATCGCTCGGTGCGCGGCGGCAGGGAGTCGGCCGAGGACGCGGTCGGCGCGCTCGGCGAGGTGACGCGGTCCTGGACCGAGGGTCCGGCCCCGGCCGCGCCGCCGGCTCCGGGGTCCTGAGGTTCCGCGTCCTGAGGTTCCGCGTCCTGAGGTTCCGCGTCCTGAGATTCCGCGTCCTGAGGTCCCGTGACCCGCCCTCCCCCACGAACGGTGCCCGGACGCGGTCGATCCCGTACGGGGCCTCTGGGGCGCTTCACCAGCCGGTCTCGGCCGGAGAGCCGCGAGGCCCAGACCGCCTCCCGACCCCACCGACGGGCCCCTCGGAGAATCCGACTAAATATTCAGTCAGCATGAGATACTCCGAGCGACGACAAGGAGGCACGACGTGGCCACAGACCGCCGGACGGCGATCATGGAGGGGGCTGCCCGAGTCATAGCGCGGCGCGGGGTACGCGGACTGCGGGTGGAGGAACTGGCGGTCGAGGCCGGGGTGTCCACCGCGCTGATCTACTACCACTTCAAGGACCGGGCGGGCATCCTGCGCCACACGCTGGAGTTCATCAGCGACCGGGCCGATCGGTACACGGCGGCGGATGAGGAGGCGGGCCTCGGGTCGGGCGAGGCCTTCGACGCTCCCGGGGAACTGGAACGTTCGCTGCTCCTGGAGTTCCAGGACCTGCCCGAGGTCCGGGAGAACAGCACGGCGTGGGGCGAGCTGCGGGCCAGCGCGGTCTTCGACCCTGAGCTGCGCTCCGAGCTCGCCCGCGCCGGCCTGACCTGGGTCCACGATGTCGCGGCCCTGCTCCGTGAGGCCTGCCCGGCCGTTCCCGCGCCGACTCTCACGGCCTCCGCGGAGCGCCTGACCGCCCTCACGGAGGGACTCAGCACGCGCTGGCTGAGCGGCGCCCTGGGCCTGGACCGCGCCCGCGAACTGATGCGGGCGGCGATCGCCGTGGAGCTGAGCCATCTGAGTCGCCGCTGGCCGCCGGAGACCTGGGACACGGTCGCCCCCGGGGCGTGCCCCGCGCCCCGCCCCGACGTCACCCCGTGCTGAACCCCGGCGGGGCCGCCGCGCCCCCGCCTCGCCGAGAGTGAACATCCTTGGATCCGGGCCGTGTTGTGTGAAAGCTGGCAGGACACATCCCGGATCCGGAGGCCCTCCATGACCGCCGAGCACACGAACACCCTGTACGAGGCCGTGGGCGGCGCCGACGCGCTGCGCCGGCTCTCCGAGACCTTCTACGAGGCGGTCCTGGCCGACCCCCTCCTCGCCCCCGTCTTCGCCGACTTCACCGCGGCCCATGTGGAGCACGTCGCCGTCTGGCTGGCGGAGGTGTTCTCGGGTCCCGCCCAGTTCACGACGGAGCTCGGCGGACACCAGGCCCTGCTCCGCGCGCATCTCGGGCTCGGCATCACGGAGGAACAGCGGCTGCGCTGGATGGAGTTGATGACGGCGGCCGTGGAGAAGGAGCTGCCGGACGACGCCCTGCTGCGCCGCCGGGTGGTGGAGTACTTCGACTGGGGCACCCGCATCGCCGTGGACGTCTCGGCCTCCGCGCCGGGCACGGACCTCGGCGAGCCCGGCCCCACACCGCGCTGGGGCTGGGACGGCCTCGCCTGATCCACGGGGCACCGGGCCGGGTCCTCTCGTCGCACTCCCGCCGTCGCCCGAGGGGCGGGGCATGCGGGAGTCCGACGGCAGGATTTAAGGTGCGGGGGTGCCTACGCGAACCCTTCTGACCAGCGTGTCTCTCGCCGACGCGGCTCTGCTCACCCATACCGAGCAGGGCCGTGACTGGCCCCTGCTGGTGTGGGCTCCGGGGCCGGGCGTCCGCATGGTGTCGAGTGCGGTGCTCGGCGGCGGCATCGGTGAGCGGGAGTGGGTGATCAACGCCCAGGTGCCGCCCGGCTACGACCGGCTCGATCCCGTCGCCCACCTCCGCGACCTGGCCGCCGGGGCGGGGCTCACCGGAGCGGGCGTGGGTCTGATGACGGCCGCCTCGGTCGCGGACCGGTGTCACGCCGAGGACGGCGGTGTACGGGCGGTGGTCACCGCGGGCATAGGGGTACGGGGCTGGGCGGCGGCGCCGGGCGTCGGTGGCCTCACGATCCCGCACCCCGGCACGATCAACATCATCGTGTCCCTGCCGGTCCCGCTCACGGACGCGGCCCTCGTGAACGCGGTCGCCACCGCCACCGAGGCGAAGGTGCAGGCCTTGGTGGAGCTCGGCGCGGACGCCTCGGGCACCCCGACGGACACGGTCTGCGTGGCCGCCCCGATGCCCACCGCCTCGCGCGCCGGCGCCGACTCCGGCCCTCGCACCGGAGCCGGTTCGGGCACCACCAGCCCCAGCAGGACCACAGGCGCCGAAGTCCAGCCCTTCGCCGGCCCGCGCTCCCTGTGGGGCGCCCGCCTGGCCCGAGCGGTCCACGGGGCGACGCGCGCGGCCTGCGCCGGCCTGATCACCCCCTAGAGAGGCGTCTTGCCGACCGGGCCGGATCAGGGAGCGGCGAGCCCGGCCCGGCCGACAAGACACCCCCTGGCGTCGAGCCGGCTCCCGGCGGTGGCCGTCGGCGCCCCGGCCCGACCGCTCGCGACCCCTCACCCGTGCGACAGCAGCGCCGCCGTGAGTTCGGCCGCCCGCCGGTGCCACAGATGGGCGCCGCGCAGCATCGCGTGGCCGCCCGTCGGCATCGGGATGCCCGCCGCGTCCGCGCCCGCGGCGCGGGCCCTGCGGACGAAGTCCCAGGACGCGCGGGCCGAGGTGACGCGGTCGCTCTCGTCGTGGAGCAGGTAGAGGCGCCTGCCGCCCAGGTGGTCGACGGGCTCGTCGGTGGGGCACCAGGGCGCGAGGGCGACGACACCGCGGACGGCGGGATCTCCCGCGGCGGCGAGTGCCGCGCGGCCGCCCATCGAGTGGCCGACGAGCACGACGGGCACGGGCCCGGCCTGTTCCCGGAGCCGTACGAGCGCGCTCTCGGCGTCCCTGGCGGCGTCGGCGCTCTCGCCGTTCCAGCCCCGGTGGCGGTAGCGGACCTCGGCGATCAGCACGCCCCGGCCCCGGACGGCCCGGCTCACGGCGGCGGCGAAGGGCCGCATGCGCAGCGCGGGCAGGTTGAGGGCGGGCGGCGGCCCGGGGCCGTCGGCGCGGCCTCCGTGGAGCAGCAGTACGGCCGCGGTCGGCACGGCGGGCGTACTGCGCACGACGAACGTGCCGGGATCGGCGCGCCGGGTGGGGCACAGCGTCATCGGGCGCTCGCCCCGCTCCCGGACCTGTGCGGTGGCCGGCGGGCCCGTCCGCTCGTGCGGACCGCCGGCTGTCCGGGCTGCTGCGCCATGGTGGGCCTCCAGGAGTCGCGTGCCGCTTCCCCGGTGGAGCGGTCCGCTCACGACACGGGGGAGACGACGATGAGGCCCGCAGTCTGCCAGGTCGCACGGTCCGTCAGATACGGACCCCGGTGGACGGGAGGCGGCCGGGCTGTCACGGGGTGCCCGGGGTCCCGGTGGGCGCCGCCGGGGCGGGGCAGGCGACGGTGCCCGGTCGTACGGAGAGCGTGAGGCCCGGTGAGGTGAGGAGGCCCGGGATCTGGAAGTCCTGGGCCGTGCCGACGATGCGGTCGAACTTGGCGTACCGCGCCTGGATGCCGAAGCGGTGCCGCGGGCTGTTCAGCGGGTTCACGACGTACGCCCCGCTCGCGTCCTTGACGGTCTTCACGTCGGCGCCGTCGGTGTTGAGGTCGACGACGCCGTCCATGTCGAGGACCCCGGTGGCGTTCCGCAGGTCGAGGACGGTGTTCTTCGTCCTGATCTCCCAGGAGCCCGGGTCGTCGTCGCCGAGGGTGAGGAGCAGCGTGTACGTGGCTCCCGCGATCTGCTGGCGCTGGCTCAGGCACAGGCCGTTGATCATCCCGTCCGCGAATCCCATGCGGAGGACCCGTACGGATCCGGCCGAGCCGTCGGGCCGTACGACGGGCTGGTCGACGACGGCGGCGCCGTACTGCGTCCCGTACAGACTGCTGGTCGTGAAGTCGACGGGCCGGTCCTGGATCCGGAGGCCGACGGCGAGCGCGCCGCTCGCCATGGCGGAGCCGAGGCCGGCGGCCGCCAGGAGCGCGGGCACGGCGACGGCGAGGGACCGGCGCCAGTGGGTGCTCCCTTCCGCCCCGTGGCCGAGGGAGCTCACCCGGCCCTTGGAGGCGGCCTGCTGCCGCTCAGGGTTCATGGCGTGGTCACCGTGATGGTCCCGGGAAGGTGGACGGGGTTGTCGGTGGAGTCGAGGGCCGCGTGGTCGTCGACCGTGCGGATCGCGTAGACGTCCCCGACGAAGTCCTCGGCCCCCGCGGTGAGCGGGATGAGGGAGCCGAAGAAGTCGAGGAGTCCCTGCACTCCGCAGATCTTGACGAGGACGCGGACGCAGACGTGGGAGATGCTGCCCCACATCGTGGTCGTCTCGGGCCTGCCCGCGCTGTCGTAGCCGCCGAGGGAGCCCTCGCCGGGGACGTCGATGGTGACGGTGTGACCCGCCGCCCGCTGGGTCACGTTCATGTGCGAGCGGATCTTGAGCTTGGTGAAGGTGTACTGGTTGGTGATCCGCGTCGTGCCGTCGGAGAGCCTGATGGTGACGTTCTTCCGGACGGTCATGGAGACGGCGACCATGCTGGCGATGGTGACGTGGAGCGGGTCGGGCGAGGGCAGGAAGGGCACGCCCATCGGCTCGACGACTGCCGACGCCACGGCGGCGCGGCTCGGCTGACCGGACCAGAGAGCGGTCACGACGGCCAGTACGAGGGCGGCCGTGACCGCCACGGCCCGGCGCCACGCCCCGGCCGGCCGCACCGCGTGGCCGCTCACCCCTCCACCTCCCCCGCAGCCGCCCGGCGGCGGGGCCGTTTGAGGCCCCAGCCGACCGTCATGGAGCCGCCGAGGACCCCGAGCACCATGCCGAGCAGGAAGCCGCCGAGGTTGGAGACGACGAGCGAGACGACCGCGAGGACCACGCCGATGAGTCCGAAGGTGTATCGCTGGCCGGGCAGTGCCAGCGGGATGAGACCGCACAGGATCATCCCGCCGCCGACGAGGTAGCCGGCTACTCCCCCGAAGCCCGTGCTGACGATCAGCTGCAGGGAACTGAGGGAGAACTTGAGGACCGTCCACCCCCCGGCCACCAGCCACACCCCGCCCCAGAACGGGCGCGTGCGGCGGAAGGCCCGGAACCACGCGTGCGCGTGCGCGAGCCGGCTCAGCATGTGGTGGCCGTTCCGGCGACGACCCTGATCTTCAGGTCGGGCAGGACGAGCGCGCCCGCCATCTCGGCGTCGTAGGCGGTGGCGTCGAGTCCGTGCAGCGTGATGGAGCTGCCGCCCTCGCCACCCGCCGAGCCCAGCCCGAACCCGCCGGGCAGCGCACCGGTGAGCGGTTTGCCGGCGACGGTGACCTGGTCGGCGGACTGGCCGAGGACCGCGTTCTGGAGCGTGGTCGGTCCGTACGCCCGGAGCTCGGTGGCCTGGATGTAGAGGTTCGAGGCGTCGATGTCGGTGGTGAAGGTGGTCGGCGGAGTGGCCGTCACCTTCTGGCCGCCCGTCAGGAGCAGCGAGTACGGGACGCCCGCGATGGTCTGGTGGACGATCCCGCAGAGCCCGGCGAGCCCGGCGCTGGCGAAACCGACCCGTGCCATCGCCGTGTTGGTGGTCGTGGTGCCGTCCGGGCGGCCGACGGGCGGGGTGTTGACGATGGCGCCGAAGCCACTGCCCTCGACGCCGTTGGACGTCAGGGTGAACGGCTGCCCCGCGACGCTGAAGTTGGCGGCGAGCGCGCCCTGCGCGAGCGCGGCGCCGAGGGCGCCGATGGCGAGGGCGGAGGGGACGAGGGCGAGCGCGCCGCGCCCCCAGCGGGTGCCGCGCCGGGTGCCGTCGGCGGCCTCGGCGAGCATCCGGGCGTTCCAGTCGGCGGCGGCACGGATTCCGGCGGTCCTCGTCCGGGCGAGGACCGGGCCGACGCCGCCGGTGTCGAACGGGCCGTACCTCATACGGATCCGCTCCCCACGGGTACGCCGCCCGGCCCGGTCCGGCGGAAGAGGCCGCCACTCCGCTTGGCGGGCTTCTCGGGGAGCCAGGCGAAGGCCATGGACCCGCCGAGGACGGACAGGGTCATGCCGGCGAAGAGCCCGCCGAGGTTCGACAGGGGGAAGGAGGCGACGCCCGCGATCACCGCGATGACACCGGCGGTGTGGCGCTGGCCGGGCAGCAGCAGCATGAGGAGGGCCATCGCCATGAGGACGACGCCGCCCGCCATGCCCGCGATCCCTCCGACGCCGACCTGGAGGATCTTCCCGAGCGGTGCCATCGGCAGGAAGAAGATGATGAAGCCGCCCAGCGCGGTCCAGACCGTCGCCCAGAACGGCCGGGTGCGACGCCAGCGCCGGAAGGCCGCGCGGGCCCCGCCGCTCCGCGCAGCCGGGTCGGTGAAGGTCGCGGCGGCGAGCGCCTCGGAACCCGGGGCAGGGTCGGCGAGCGGCTCGGGACGGGCGGTCGGCTCGGGCGGTGGATCGGCGGTCATGGGGGCCTCGCAGGTGAGGGTCGGGGGCGGGTGGGACCGGAGGCCGTGCCCCGGGGGAGGCACGGAACCCGGCCGGTGCCGGCGGGCCGGAAGGTGAGGGGCCCGGGTGTCGGGGGATGGACGACGCGGGTCCGGGTGGCGGGCCGGACGGTGCGGGTGCGGGCTCAGCAGCCCTTGTCGCCGTGGACGATGCCGATGGCGAGGTCCGGCAGGGTGATCGCGCCGGAGATCGTGGCGCCGTTGGCGTCGGCGCTGAGGTTCTTGATGTCGGTGCGGCCACCGCTGGCGTCCAGACCGAACTGGCCCGGAGTGCCGTCGTTGATGCCCGTGCCCTTGATCCCGGCGCCGTCGGCGGCCGCGCCGATGACGTTCGGGGTGGTGTCGCTCGCGTTGAGGGTGGCCGTGGCGGCCTTGAGCGACTGGGCGTCCAGGACCAGCTTGTCGGCCTGGAGTCCGCCTCCGGCGACGAGTTGGTCGCTGGTCAGCGGGGTGGCCGCGGCGGGCGAGGAGATGTTGAGCGACCAGGTGCCGAGGCTGCCGATCACCGGGAGGTCGACCGACTGGACGGCGTGCACGCAGATGCCGTCGAGCCCCGCCTTGGCGATGCCGACCTCGGCGGCGCCCCTGGCCCCGCCGGCGTCGATGGTGTGCATGACCGCGCCGATGCCCTGCGGCGCCGCCACCGTCTTCGAGCTGAGGGTGAAGGGGACGCTGGTCAGCGAGAGGTTCGCGGCGAGGGCGCCCTGCACCATGGCCGTGGCCATGGCGGCGACGGCCGCCGTGGCGGGCACGGCGAGGAACGCGGATCTGCGCCAGCGGGTGACGCCTCTGGGCTCGTGCTGCATGTGTTCTCCAACCGTCGTCCCGCACAAGGCGCGCGGGTGGGGATGTGTACGCAGCCGTGCGTCCCGCGGCCGGATGTGGCCGGTCGGAGACGGATGACACTTTGCGGCTGCCTGTTTGAGAATTGGACACTCTCTTATGGAGTGTCAACACTTCGGACAATCCTGGGAAGAATTCCCGCTGGACTAGGCTTGGCCGATGCCACGGTTCAGGGAAACGGTCCGGACACTGCTGCGCGAGCGCCTCCTGGACGCCGCGTACGAGGCGGTCGCGGACCGCGGATTCGACAAGCTGCGGATGTCGCACCTGGCCGGCGCGGTCGGAGTGAGCCGCCAGACCCTGTACTCGGAGTTCCCCTCCAAGGAGGCGGTCGGCGAGGCCCTCTTCCAGCGCGAGCTGGAGCGCTGTCTCGTCGGCATCCAGGAGGGCCTGGACGCCCACCGGGACGACCTGCGCGCGGCGGTCGAGGCATCCGTCGGCTTCACTCTCACGCTGGCCGGCCGGAACCCGCTGGTCAGGGCCATGCTGACGAGCACTGGCGAGGACGGCCTCCTCTCCTATCTGACCACCCGCTCGGCGGCGGCCTTCGACACGGCGACGGCGATGGCGGACGCGTACGTCACGGAGGCCTGGCCGACGATCGACCCGGTGGCACGCGAACTCGCCGTGGACGCGGCGGTCCGGCTCACGGCGAGCCACATCGTCCAGGCCGGCCCCTCGCCGGAGGAGTCGGCCCGGCGCGTCGCGGACACCGTGGTCCGCGTGGCCCTCAGCACAGGTCACGAGGCGGTCCCGCCCGCGACCGCGAGCCCGGCCTGATCGACTGGGCACCCCCTAAGGCCCCGGCCCCCGGTACTCCTCCAGAACCGGCCGGTTGCCGAGGTCCGGGGACGCGGAGACCGGGAAGGCCCGCACACCGACCCGGCCCTCGATCCGTGCGAGGTCGCCCCAGCCGTACGCCCGCGAGTCGTCCGACAGATCGGGGTTGTCGCCCAGGTAGAAGAACGACCCCTCGGGCACGGTCCGCAGCTCTGACCGCGCGGACCGGGTCCCGTCGGGACCGCAGCAGGCGCCCGTACGGTGGACCCGCGCCGCCCACTGCGGCGCCACGACCCGCCGCACCGGGCCCGCTCCCCCTTCCTGCAGCAGCACCTGGAAGGGCTCTTCCGGCGTGGAGACGATGCCGACCCGGTCGCCGGGCAGGCCGATCACCCGCTTGACCAGGAGGGCGTCCCTCCCGGCGGCCCGCAGCAGGACCACGTCGAAGCGGCGCGCCTCCCCCGCGGAGCCGGGTACCGCGAGGATCCGGTCCCCCTCCCGCAGGGTCGGCGTCATGCTCGTGCCGTCGACCCGTACACCGAGGGCCGTCACCGCCACCCCGGCGACGAGGCAGAGCACCACCCCGGCCGCGAGGGCGGCACCGGCCGCCCGGCGCACGGTCATCGGGACCCGGCACGCGGGCGGGGACGAGCACGGCGGGAGTCCGGGCGCCGGAGGGCTCCGGACCGGTGGATCTCGGTCATGGCGGGACGGTAGGACGGGCGGCGGACGGAGGCTGTGACCGTACCGCTCAGGGTTGTTGACCGGGAGCGCCCGGCGTCGGGGACGGTGCGCCCCGGTGGGCACGGGCCCGCGCCCTGGCCTGGTAGGCGCGGGGCGTCTCGCCGGTCCAGCGCCGGAACGCCCGGTGGAACGCGCTGGGTTCGGAGAAGCCGAGCCGGCGCGAGAGCCCCTCGATCGAGATGCGGCCGCCGGTCAGCTCGGCGAGGGCGTGGTCGCGCCGCACCTGGTCACGGAGCCGCTGGTACGTGGTTCCCTCGGCGGCCAGTTGGCGGCGCAGGGTCTGCGGGCTGACGGCAAGCCGGTCGGCGAGCTCCTCGGGCGTGGGCACCGGCCCGGCGGGCAGGGACCGTCCGATCAGATGCCGTACCCGGCCGGTCGCCGTACTGCCGTAGTCGGCGCGGACGAGCACGTCGACGGGGGCGCGACGCAGGAAGACCTTGAGCGCGGCCGCGTCCCGCAGGACGGGTTCGTCGAGGTCCGCCCGGTCGAGGACGGCGGTCGTTCGCGCGGCGCCGAAGACGCAGGGCGCACCGAACAGGAGGGCGTACTCGCGCGCGTGCCGGGGTTCGGGGTGGACGAACTCGACGCGGCGCAGACCGATCCGGCGTCGCACGAGCCAGCCGGCGAAGCGGTGCGCGACGAGGACGGTGGACTCGACGCCGAAGTGGAGGGGGTCGTCGTACCCCGAGACGTCGAACTCCACCCGGGCCTCGTCGAGACCGTCGGTCCAGGTGGCGTCCGCCCCCGGCTCGACGAGGCGGAAGCGCGGTCCGCCGGGGAAGAGGGAGTAGAAGGTGGCCGCCCGCCGAAGCGCCTCGCGCAGGTCACGGCTGCCGTGGACCACGACATGGGCCATCATCGCGAAGGTTCCGACCTTGCTGGGCGCGCCGCCGAAGCCGATGAGTTCGTCGTCGAGGGTGGCCCAGAGCATTCTGACGAGCTGTCCGAACTGCTCGGCCGGCACCCGGGCCGGGACCCGCTCGTGTGTCGGGGACGGTCCGTGCTCCTCGATCAGCTCCGAGGGCAGTCCCGCGCGGGCGAGCAGCGGCCCGGCGGCGACTCCGCGGCGCTCGGCGGCCAGCAGCACGGCGCGTACGTGATGGGCACTCACCGACCCCGTCAGCATGCCCGTCGCCTCCCGTCCGATGGACAGTTCAATCATCAGATGTCCAGGATCAGACACTCTAGTAAGAACTGTAAGGAGGCGAACGCCCGATCCTGTGAACGGGACACAGGTCACAGCCGTACCTTCGGGCAGGAGCACCACTGCACCGAACGCACGAGGAAAGAGGGCAGCACATGAGCGGAGTGGCACGCCGGACGGTCGTCGCGGCGGCGAGCGGCACGGGGCTCGTAGCGGTACTCGCCGCCTGCGGCGGCGGAGGCACGGACGACCAGGGCGCGCCGGCGGAGGGGGAGACGCTCGCGTCGACCGCGGACATCCCGGTGGGCGGCGGCAAGATCCTCGCCGACAAGGGCGTGGTCATCACCCAGCCGAAGGCCGGGGAGTTCAAGGCCTTCTCCTCGAAGTGCACCCACGCGGGCTGTGTCGTGAGCAGCGTCAAGGACGGCGTCATCGTCTGCCCGTGCCACCAGAGCCAGTTCGACGTGTCGGACGGCAGCGTGAAGTCCGGCCCGGCCGGCTCCCCCCTGCCGCCGACACCGATCCAGGTGGTCGGCGACGCGATCAGCCTGGGCTGACGGCGCTCCCGGCGCCACCCGGGTCGGCGGAATCCCCGGAGTTCGCGGGGGTTCCGGCGGCCGACGCGTTCTCCGCTCGCCCGGCCCGCCGGGGGAGCTTCCAGCAGGCGAGTATCTCGTCGGTCGTGGTGATCGCGGCGACGAGCGCGAGGGTGTGACGGATCATCGCGGGGGTGTAGTCGGCCGGCACCCCCGCGATGGCGTCCCCGGGCACGACCACGGTGTAGCCGAGGTTCACGGCGTCGAAGACGGCGTTGGGCACGGCCACGTTGGCGGAGACTCCGGTGACGATCAGGGTCCGGCAGCCGAGATTGCGGAGCAGCGGGTCGACATCCGTCCCGGCGAGCGGCGAGAGCCCGTGCAGCCGCCGTACGACGAGGTCCTCCTCGGCGACCTCGATCGGTTCGGCGATCCGTACCGCCGTGCTCCCGCTGTGCTGCTGTACGGGAAGCCGGGCGGCGGCCCGGAAGAGCCGGGCGTTGCTGTTGGCCCCCCGCCCGTCGGGGCGCCGTTCGGCGACCGCGTGGATCACCTGGACGTCCGCCTCGTGCGCGGCGGCCACCAGCCGGGCGACGTTCCGCAGGACCCCCGACGCGCGGGCGGCGGCGGCCAGTTCGGGCAGTGCGCTCTCCGGTCCGACGACCCCCTGCTGACACTCGACGGTGAGCAGCACGACCCCGCCGTCCGGCCGGATCCGCTCCCCGAGCCGCTCTCTCGCCCTCTGCTCCATGGTCTCTCCCCTTGCACGCGTGCGAATGGCCCTCCATGCTTTCTGACGTCTCATCAGAAATCCAGAAGGGTGCGGACGATGACCGTCGCACAGCGCCGTGGACGCCGGATCATGATGACCCCGGCGGAGCTCGACTCCTTCCTCGCCGAACAGCGCACCTGCCGGGTCGCGACCGTCTCCGCCGACGGCCGCCCGCACGTGAGCGCGCTCTGGTTCGCCTGGGACGGCTGCTCGCTCTGGCTGTACTCGCTGACGCGCAGCCGCCGCTGGGCGGAACTGCGCGCCGACCCGAGGATCGCCGTCGTGGTGGACGACGGCGAGGACTACGGCGAACTGCGCGGGGTGGAGCTGTCGGGCACCGTCACCTTCATCGGCGAGGCCCCGCGTACGGGCGAGCCCTGCCCCGAACTCGACGTGCCGGAACAGCTCTTCGCCGCCAAGAACTTCGGCCTGGACGCGATGCCGCACGACGGAAGGCACGCCTGGATGCGACTGACCCCGGACGCGGTCGCGTCCTGGGACTTCCGCAAACTCGGGGGCCTCTGACGGAGGGCGCGGACGGGCGGCGCGCCGGGGGGCGACGGCAGGGGCGCGCGCCGAGGAGGGCAGGACACCGGGCCTACCCCGGGTCAGCTGCCCAAGGGCTCGGCCGCCGCCCGCAGCGCGCCGACGACCGCCCGCACGGAGGGCCGGCGGCCCGCGTCGGCGCGCCAGGTGGCGTAGATGTGGCGTCGCACCTGCTGCCGTACGGGCACGAAGACGACCCCCTCCGGCACGGGCCTCCCGAGCCGGGGCGTGACGCACACGCCGAGCCCCGCCGCGACGAGCGCCAGCTGTGTGTGGTGCTCCCCCGCCAGATGACCGATGCGCGGCTCGATGCCCTGCGAGCGCAGCGTGAACATCAGCCAGTCGTGGCAGAACTCGCCCTCGGGCCAGGAGACCCACTCCTCGTCGGCGAAGTCCACCAGGTCCGCCGACTCCCGCCCGGCCAGCGGATGCCCGGCGGGCAGGGCCACGTCGGCGGCGTCGTCGAGGAGATGGGCACGCTCGAGGCCGCCGGGCACGGGCGCCCGCTTGTTGCTCCAGTCCAGGACGAGCGCGAGGTCCGCGTCGCCGCGCAGCACCGCGCGCACGCCGTTCTCCGGCTCCAGTTCCGTCGTACGGACCCGGAGGTCGGGGTGCCCCTGACGCAGGGCGGCGAGCGCGGCCGGGAAGAGGCCCCGGGCAGCCGTCGGGAAGGCGGCGACCCGCACCTCGCCCACGACCTGGCCACGCTGGGCCTCGATGTCGGCCTGGGCCATCTGCACCTGGGAGAGGATCCGCGCGGCGTGCTCGGCGAGCAGCACACCGGCGTCGGTGAGCCGCACGCCCCGGCCGTTCTTGGCGAGCAGCTGCTGTCCGACCTCGCGCTCCAGCTTGGACAGCTGCTGGGAGACGGCGGACGTGGTGACGTGGAGTCCGTCGGCCGCACCGCTGACCGATCCGTGCCGGGCGACGGCGTCGAGGGTGCGCAGGCGCTCCAGATTCAACATGTAAGTGATACTAAGGGAAGGGGTCGAGGAATTCTCGCTTGTCCTAAGAGGTGGCGGCCGTCACCCTGAGTGCATGAGCCCCGCAGCCCCACCCACCGCGTCCTCCGCCCCCCGTCTGCTCGACTGGCGCGTCCGCTTCGGCGTACTGGCCCTGATCTGGGGTTTCAGCTTCGTCTTCATCAAGGTCGGTACGGAGGGCTTCGCACCGTTCCAGGTGACCTTCGGGCGGCTTCTCTTCGGTACGGCGGTGCTCGCCGTCGCCCTGGTCGTGAAGCGGGACCGGCTGCCGCGCGGTGCCCGGGTCTGGGGCCATCTGACGGTGGCGGCGTTCCTCCTGAACGCGCTGCCGTTCTCCCTCTTCGCGTACGCCGAGCTGACCATCCCGTCGACGCTCGCGGGCATCTGCAACGCGACGACGCCGCTGTGGGGCATGCTGCTCTCCCTCGTGGCGCTCTCCGAGGACCGCCCGACCCGGGTGCGCGCGGCGGGCCTGGGCATCGGCTTCATGGGGGTGCTCACGGTCCTCGGCGCCTGGCAGGGCTTCTCGGGCGTCGACGTGACGGGCACGGCGCTGGCCCTGCTGGCCTCGTTCAGCTACGCGGTCGGCTGGATCTACGTCCGAAGGACACTGAGCGGCACAGGTGCCTCGAACCTCTCGCTCGCGGGTTCCCAGGTGGGCCTCGCGACCCTGCAACTGGCGGTCGTCACACCGCTGTTCACCTCGCTTCCGAAGTCGGTGGAGGTACTCCCGCTCCTGGCGGTGATCGCACTCGGCGCCCTCGGTACGGGGTACGCGATGCTGCTGCAGTACGGGGTGGTGGCGGAGGTCGGCCCGACGACGGCGGCGATGGTCACGTACTTCATCCCGGTGATCGCGACGGCGGCGGGAGTGGTGCTCCTGAACGAACAACTGACGTGGAACACGCCGGTGGGCGCACTGGTGGTCCTGGCGGGCGCGGCCCTCACCCAGTCCCGAGGCCCCCACCGAACCCCGCCGCCGCCCCCCATCGCGGGCAACCGCACACCCACCGCGACCACTTCCCCCGACCGAGCCCACGCCCCCACGCCGTGACCCCCGTTGTGGGCATCCGTTCCGCCGGGGCGGAGCGGATGCCCACACAAGCGGCCCGGCCACGGGTCAGGGCTCACCCATAGCTCCGCGCCGTCACCGGCCCCACCGCCGCCGCCACCGCCTCGGCCAGCGGTTCGATCTCCGTCACGGCGAGCCCCGACACCGTCACCCGCACCGCCGGCCCGGTCTCCATCCGGAACCGCGCCCCCGGCGCCACCGCCCACCCCGCGGCCACCAGTCCCGCCACCGCCCCGGTCTCGTCGGGCACCGGCACCCACACGTTCATGCCGCTGCGGCCGTGCGCCTCGACGCCCCGCCGGGCCAGCGCCCGTACGAGTCCGTCGCGCCGTTTCCCGTACGCGCGCGCGACCACAGCCGGGTCCACCGCCTCCGCGGCCCAGAGGTGCGCGACGGTCCGCTGGAGGAGCCGGCTGACCCAGCCGGGCCCGAGCCGCTGCCGGCCGAGCACCCGGTCGACGGTCTCGGCGTCACCGGTGAAGGCGGCGATCCGCAGGTCCGGGCCGTAGGCCTTGGCGACCGAGCGGATCAGCACCCAGTGGTCGGTGCCCCCGGCCAGCGGGTGGAGCGGCTGGGCGACGATCCCATGTCCGTGGTCGTCCTCGACGAGCAGCACACCAGGATGCCCGGCGAGCACCCGCCGCAGCTCCCCCGCGCGGGCCCGGGTCACGCACGCGCCGGTCGGGTTCTGCGCCCGGTCCGTCACGATCACCGCCCGCGCCCCGTCCTTCGTGATCGCGCGCTCGACCGCCTCGGGGAGCGGCCCCTCGTCGTCGACGGCGATCGGCACGGGCCGCAGTCCGAGCGCGGGCACCAGGTCGAGGAGGCTGCCCCAGCCCGGGTCCTCGACGGCGACGGCGTCGCCGGGCCGCAGGTGCACGGCGAGTACCCGTTCGACGGCGTCGAGGGACCCGGACGTGACGCCGATGGGACCGTCCGGCACCCCGTCCGCGTCGAAGGCGGCGCGCGCGAGGCGCCCGAACTCCTCGTCGACGGGAGCCTCTCCGTACATGCCGGGCCGTTCGGCGTACCTCCGCGCGACCTCGGCGAAGGCCTCGCCGAGCGGGGGCAGCAGGGCGGGGTCGGGGCTGCCGTTGCTGACGTCCCTGACCCCCGCGGGGGCCTCCACGCGGATCGAGCCGCGCGCGGTCGTGGCGGGCCGCGGGCGCACCCGGCTGCCGCGCCGCCCGTCGGTCTCGATGACGCCGCGTTCGCGCAGGGTGCGGTAGGCGGCGGCGACGGTGTTCGGGTTGACGCCCAGCAGGCCGGCCAACTCCCTCATGGGTGGCAGGAGTCGGCCGGGTTCGAGCGCTCCGAGCCCCACCCCCCGCTCCACACTCGCGGCGATGTCCGATGCACGACGACCTTCGATCCGATACTCTCCTAGCACAAACACAAGTATGCACTAGTGCAATGGAGAACGCAATGAGCACCACCGCCGACACGGCCGCCGACAGGACCTCCGCCGAGGCCGCCGACACCGCTGCCGTCGCCGACACGTACACGCCGACCGACCGGACCGTCCCCACCCGCTCCCGCCAGCGCGCGTCGTACGACAAGGCCCTGGTCCACTCGATACTCGACGAGGCGTACGTCTGCCACCTGGGGTTCGTGCGGGACGGCGCGCCGGTCGTGCTCCCGACGCTCTTCGGCCGCGTCGGCGACCGCCTCTATGTGCACGGCTCGACCGGCTCGCGGCCGCTGCGCGCGGCAGGCGACGGCGTCGCCGCCCCCGGCCTGCCCGTCTGTCTGACCGTGACCCACGTCGACGGCCTCGTGCTCGCCCGCTCCGCCTTCCACCACTCCCTCAACTACCGCTCGGTCGTGGTCCTCGGCACCGCGCACCAGGTCACCGACCCCGAGGAACTCCGCATCGCCCTCGACGCCCTGGTCGACCAGGTCGTTCCCGGCCGCTCCGCCGACTCGCGCCCCGCGAACGCCAAGGAGCTCGCCGCCACGGCCGTGATCCGTCTGGACCTGAACGAGGTCTCGGCGAAGGTCCGCACCGGCGGCCCCAACGACGACGCCGAGGACCTCGGCCTCCCCCACTGGTCCGGCGTGGTCCCGGTGCGCGGCGGCTACGGCGTCCCGGTCCCGGCCGACGACCTCGACCCGGCCGTCGCCCTGCCCGACTACCTGACCGCGCTCTAGAGGCGGACGAGGAAGCGACGGACGATGCTGATCCACCCCTGGGACGCCCCCCACGACGAGGGCGAGTGGCGCGACTGGCTCTCCCGCCACGACTTCGGCCAGCTCGCCGTGAACGGCCTGCCCGGAGAGCCGCCGTGGGTGCAGCCGATGCACTTCCGGTACGAGGCCGAGCCCGGCCCGTACGGCCGGGTGCTGACCCATCTGGCCCGCCCGAACCCGCTGTGGCGCGCCCTGGAGGCGAACCCGACGGTGCTCCTCGGCGTGGTCGACGACTACGTCTTCGTGCCGGGCACCTGGACGGCCCCCGAGGGGACGCCGACGGCGCACGGCACGCCCACCTCCTACTACGCCGCCGTCCAGCTGCGCTGCACCGCGCACGTGGTCGACGATCCGGCGGAGAAGGCGGAGCTCCTCAACCGCCAGGTCGCCCACTTCCAGCCGGACGGCGGCACGGCCCCCGCCGCTCCCGGCGAGGCGCCGTTCGGCCGCATGCTGTCGGGAATCCGGGTGCTGCGCCTGGACGTGACCGAGGTGCGGGCCAAGTTCAAGTACGCCGGGAACAAGCCGCAGGAGGTCCAGGACCGGGTCATGGAGCGGCTGGCCGAGCGCGACGGCCCCCGCGACCGGGCGGCGCGCGGCCACCAGCTGCGCCGACGCACCGCCGACTGACCGCGGCGGGGCACCCGAGCCCCCCGCCGCGGGCGCCGGCCGCACCGCCCGCACCGGCACGGCCCGCACCCTCCCGGCCTACACCGCCACGGCCTCCCGCCTCCGCTGCGCCGTCGCCGTTCGCGCCTCGGCGAACGCGAGGCCCGTGACGGCGGCCAGCAGCAGCAGCGTGCCGAGCACGACGGCGGCGGTGAGCCGCTCACCCAGCAGTGAGACGGCGATCACGGCCGCGCTCACCGGCTCCAGAAGCATGATCACGGAGACGGTGGCGGCCCGGACGACCGCCGCCCCGGCGAAGTACAGCGCGTAGGCGAGCGCGGTCGGCACGGCGGCCACGTAGACGAGCAGGAGCAGCACGCCGACCGGCGCGTCCGTGTGCGGCACGGCTCCCTCCGCGAACGCCGCGGGCAGCAGCCCGGCCGCCCCGATCGCGAAGGCCCAGGTCGTGGTGGACAGCGCGTCCGAGCGGCCGCCGTCCCGGCCGAGGTAGCGCGTGAGGAGGGTGATCGCCGCGTATCCGGCCGCCGAGACGACCGCGAGGACGACACCCAGCGGGCGGACCTCCGCCGCCCCGCCGCCGAGGACGAGGACGAAGAGCCCGGCGAGCGCCCCGGTGACGGCGGTGATGCCGCCCCGGCCGAGGCGTTCGCCCATGGTGAGACGGGCGCCGACCGCGATGAGGACGGGGCCCGCGCCCAGCGTGACGACCGTGCCGACCGCCAGGCCGGTGGCCTCGACGGCGGCGAAGTAGGCGCTCTGGAAGACGGTCAGCCCGATCCCCGTACCGAGGATGCGGGCCGTCCGGCGGCCGCGCGATTCCGCGGTGGTACGGGCGGCCGGGCGCCGGGGCCGCAGGGCGAGCGCCCCGAGCAGCAGGACGAGACCGCCGACGCAACGCCAGAAGGACAGGGCCAGCGGGCCCATGTCGCTGACGCGGAAGATCAGCGAGGCGGCGGCACCGGCCGTGCCCCAGGCGATCCCGGCGACGATCAGATAGAGCAGGCTCCGCCCGACGGACAGGGCGGATTCCGAGGAGTTCGACACGTGAGGTCTCCGTGGAAGACAGGAGGGAAGGGTGGTCGCTCGGCTCCGCGCGCGGGCAGCGACGAACCGCTCGGGGGCGAAGGGTCGCCCGGCCGAGCCCGGTCTTCGTCGAGGAGAGTCTCCGCGCGCGCTAGGCGGCGGGAGGCGGAAGCACGGTCGAATGCATGATCCGCACCCTAGGGCCCGGTCCGTCGCGCGGACAAGCCGGTATCACGGTCCGCCACACCACCAGCGCCCGTCACGCCGACCGCGTCCGCCACACCAGCAGCACGCGCCACTCCTGCCGCACCTCCCACACCAGCCGCGTCCACCACACCGAGATCCGCCGCCGACCCCGCCACGGGTACCGCCGCAGGTGCCTTCGGTGTCGACGACTGGGCGATGAAGGCTCCGACCAGGACCACCGCGCCGCCGATGATCTGCGGCGCGTCGAGGTACTGCCCGAGCAGCACCCAGGCGAGCACCGTCGCGATGACGGCCTCGAGACAGGCCACGACACCCGCCACCTGCGGCGAGAGCCGACGCACCGAGACGACGCCGGTGACGTACGCGAGCACCGTGGCGATCAGCACGATCCAGCCGAGCAGCAGCCACGCGGGCACGGAGGTGCCGTCCATGTCGGCGCTGCCGCCGAGCAGCGCCCAGTCCATGCTCCACGGCCGGGCGACGACGGTGAGGACGAGCGCGCCGATGAGCAGCCCGTACGCGATGACGCCGATGGGGTCTGCCTGTTCGGCCTCTCCCGAACCCTGGTCGGAGAGGACGAAGTAGCCGACCTGGCAGCAGGCGGCGGCGAGCGCCAGGAGGAGGCCGACGAGGTCGAAGGTGAGCCCCGACCAGATCTGGACGACACAGGCGAGACCGCCGACGGCCAGGACGACGCCGAGGGCGGCGGCGCGGGTGACGGGCCTGCGCTGGACGAAGCGGACCCAGCCGAGGACGAGGGCCGGGGCGAGGTACTCGATGAGCAGGGCGACGCCGACGGGGATGCGGGAGATCGAGGCGAAGTAGAAGGCCTGGACACCGGCGACGGCGAGCAGCCCGAAGCCCACCAGGAGAGCGGGTTTGCGGCGCAGGAGGTCACGGTGGCGCCACGCCACCGGGAGCATGACGAGCGCGGCGCCGGCGACCCGGAGCCACACCACATGGAGCGGGTCGAGTCCCGCCTCGATGAGCGGCTTGGCCGCCACTCCTGAACCACCGAATGCGAAGGCCGAGGCCAGGGCTAGTCCCAGGCCGGCGCTTCTCCCCTGAGACGCGTGCATCGGGCCATGATGACAGGGCGCGGTCAGGGGCGTAACCCCTGTCACACCTGTTGAGACGGACCCCCGTCACGCCACGGAACGGATCCTTCCGCCAGCGCGGCCGGACCGGCCTCCGCACGGGCCCCGGCCGGGGCTCCCGCACGGGCGTTCAGCGCTGCCGGATCGACGCCGGCGCGGCGCAGCACCTCGGCGGCCCGGCTCTCCGGATCGGCGGCGACGACTGCGAGGAGGTCCAGACCGCGCGCCCGGGTGTCCCCGCGCGCGGCGGCCCGCCGGAAGGCCTCCTCCAGGGCCACGGTCGCGGCGGGCGACCAGCCGGAGGCCCGGCCGTCCTGCCCACCGGACCCACGGCTGGCGGGCAGCAGTCGGCCGGCCCCCGACTCCTCGACGGAGCGCTGCCAGCGCAGCCCGTATCCGATGGAACGCTGCACGAGGTAGCCCAGGACCCGGGCGAGCTGCTGACCGCCCTCGAAGACGGCGCCCGCCTCGGGATCGGACTCGATGAGCGAGTGCAGGAGGTGGGCGGTGTCGATCTGCCGGTCGCCGTCCCGGAGGGCTCTTCGGCGCGCGCCGGTCACGACCGTCATCAGGGACGGCGTCAGGAAGGGCGCGAGTTCCGCGCGCGGGGCGGCGGGCTGCCGGAGCGGCTGCTGAGGAATCGGGACGGGACGGTGCACTCTCCCACCTCATCAGGCGCGGGCGGCCGGGTCATCGCCGCGGAGAAGCATGTCCGCATCCCACCGGAGTTGGGCACGCGCGCGCGGTTCCTCCTCCTTACGGATGAGATCACGCGCGTTGCCCTCCCGGGGCGCGCGCCGCCTTGCCTTGCGCCCCCGACGCAACCACGGTCCCGGTCCGCCACGTCTTCCGATCGTGTTCTGGATGGTGGCTCTGCTCGCGCGCGACGGGCGGCAGTACGTCTACCGGGTCTACGCACCCCGGGAGGCACTGCCGGCCGATCTGTTCTGGGCGGCCTTCCACTGTCACGAGGAGGACGGGGCGCCACGGGCCTCCGACAGCTTCGACGCGTCCGAGATCTGGTGGATCGGCGACGGGGCCGGGCCGACCGCCGCAGAACTGACGGTTCATCAGTATTGAATGTTCACGGCCGCCCGGCTACGTTCCGCGACACCGGAACCCAGCAGGCACGCGTGAAGGGGTGGTCTCATGGCCGAAGTCAGCGCGGAGGCACGGATCGAGGCACCGGCCGAGAAGGTCTGGGCACAGCTCGTGGACTTCCCCTCGTACGGCGAGTGGAACGCCACCCACACCAACTTCCCGAACGGCGGCCCGGCCACCCTCGAGGCGGGTGCCACCTTCACGGAGAACATGAAGCTGATGGGCTTCCCGGCCGAGGTGCTCTGGACGGTCGAGGAGCTGGCGGCCGAGCGCGCCTTCGCCATCAAGGGCAAGGGCCCGATGGGCGTGCTCGTCACCACCCGCTACTCGCTGGCGCCGGACGGGGACGCCACGACCGTGCGGATCGACGGCGAGTTCACCGGCGCGGCGGTCTCGCTCATGGCGGGCAAGCTCAAGGACTCGGCGACGGCGGCCCTGACGGAGTCGCTGCGCAAGCTCTCTGGCCTGGTGGCCTGATCCGGACGGACGAAAGGGCCCCGTGGCAGTCGCCACGGGGCCCTTCGACCGCTCCCGGCCCTTCTCGGGCACGGGCTCAGTCCTCGTCGGCCAGGATGAGGTAGAGCTTCTTGCGGGCCTCGTTGATCACGCCGACGGCCTTCTTCCGCTGTTCGGCGCTGCCGGCCTTCCAGACCTGCCCGAACGCCTCCATCAGACCGAAGCCGGCCTGCCGGATCTCGTTCATGGCCTCCCAGTCGACACCGCGCCCGGCGTCCTCCCAGGGCGCGTCGGGGCCCTGTTCGGCCTCGGCGCGTCCGGTGTCGGTGAGCGTGAACAGCTTCTTGCCGCCCTCGCTCGCGCTGGTGATCAGGCCCTCGTCCTCCAGCATCTGGAGGGTCGGGTAGACCGAGCCGGGGCTGGGCCGCCAGGCCCCGTCGCTGCGCTCGCCGATCTCCCTGATCATCTCGTAGCCGTGCATCGGGCGGTCCTTGAGGAGCGCCAGGATCGAGGCACGCACGTCGCCGCGCCGCGCCCGCCCCCGGCCGCCCCCGTGACCGCGTCCGCCACCGAAGGGGCCACCGCCGCCGAAGCCCGGCCCGAAGGGACCGAACGCCGCGCGTCGTCCTTCGAAGTCACCGCGAGGCCCGGGGCCGCAGCCTCCACGGCCGGCTCCGTGTCCGTTTCCGTACTCGTGTCCATGTGAACGCATCGCAACGCTCCTTCCATCGGGATTCATTCGCTGAACTGTCGCGATGCCTCAACGATATATCGGAACTGTTCGGCGAGCAAGCATTCCGACTGGAGGGCCCCTGACCGGCGACTCCCCCACACACGGCTCACGACCGAGCGGCTCCGCCCGTCTCCGCCGCCGAGCGCACCCCAGCGCTCATCCGCCCAGGTCGTGAGCCCACAACCGAAAGGGCGCGGTGCGCGCCCGGTCGGTCCAGTTCCCCGCGATTGGCCTTGGCCCGCCAGAATCCGCCCCCGGTACGGTCGGCGCCATGAGGATCCGAATCGTCGACGCCTTCACCGACCAGCCCTTCTCCGGCAACCCGGCCGGAGTCCTGCTCCTGGACTCCTTCCCGGACGACGCCTGGCTCCAGCGGGTCGCCGCTGAGGTCAACCTCTCCGAGACGGCCTTCGCCCACCCGCTGCCCGCCGGCGGCGAGGCCGACTGGGCCCTCCGCTGGTTCACCCCCACCACCGAGGTCGACATGTGCGGCCACGCCACGCTGGCCACGGCCCACGTCCTGCACTCCACCGGTACGGCGAGCGGCCCCGTCCGCTTCGCGGCCCGCTGCGGCCTCCTCGGCGCCACCGCCGAGACCGACGGCACGATCACGATGGACTTCCCGACCTCCTCCCTCACCCCGGTCCCCGTCCCGGACGGCCTGGAGAAGGCGCTCGGCGCCGAGGTCGTCGCCGTCCACGACACGGCCGACCACATCGGCGACCTCGTCGTCGAACTCCGCGACGAGGCCACCGTGCGCGCCCTGGCGCCGGACCTCGCGGCCCTGATGGCCCTCTCGACCCGCGGCATCATCGCCACCGCCGCCGCCCAGCAGCCGGACGGCGGCTACGACTTCGTCTCCCGCGGCTTCTTCCCCGCCGTCGGCATCGACGAGGACCCGGTGACCGGCAGCGCCCACACCGCGCTCGCCCCCTACTGGTCGGCCCGGTTCGGCCGCGACGACCTGGCCGGCCTGCAGGGCGGCGCCCGCACCGGCATCGTCCGGACGAGGCTGCGTGGCGACCGCACCCTCCTGAACGGTCACGCCGTCACGGTCATCGAGGGCGACCTGCACGCCTGACCGCGCACTCGCGGAACGACTGAAGGGGGTACGGAGAACCGGTACCCCCTTCACTCGCACTCGGCGAAGCCGAAGCCGACACCGAGACCGCGACGCCGAGCCCGAGGCCGACCCGGAGCCCAGGCCCTCATACCGTGGGCAGCCAGCCCACCTTGCCCGCGAGGAGCCCGTATCCGACGAAGGCCACGATGTCGAGCAGCGCGTGCGCCACGACCAGCGGCCCGACCCGCCCCCAGCGCCGGTACAGCAGGACGAAGACCACGCCCATCACCACGTTGCCGACGAACCCGCCGATCCCCTGGTAGAGGTGGTACGAGCCGCGCAGCACCGAGCTCGCCACCAGCGCGGCCATCGGCGTCCACCCCAACTGCCCGAGTCTGCGCAGCAGATACCCGACGACGATGACCTCCTCCAGAACGGAGTTCTGGATCGCCGAGAGGATCAGCACCGGGTACTTCCACCACACGTCGGGCAGCGACTCGGGCACCACGGTGAGGTTGAAGCCGGTCGCCCGCGCCGCCAGATAGAAGGCGAGGCCCGCGCTGCCGATGCCCGCCGCGACCAGCGTCCCGCGACCCAGATCGGGCCAGGGCCGGGTCCGGTCGAAGCCGATGGCCCTGAGCCCCGAGCCCTCCCGCAGCAGCAGATGGGCGACGAGCAGGACCGGCACGAGAGCCGAGGCGATGCCGAAGAGCTGCCAGGACAGGTCGAGCCAGGGCCGTCCCGGCGCGTACGAGCCGTTGAGCGTGGCCGCCTGTTCCCTCAATGCCCCGGACTTGGTGAGCGAGCCGATGAAGCTGATGAGGGACGACAGGGCGCTCGCCCCGAGCGAGAGCGCGAGGACGATGAGCGTCTCGTTGCGCAGCACTCGGCGCGAGAGCCCGTCGGGAGGCAGGGAAGCGTCACTCACTCGTTGGTCCGACACCACACCTGTCTCCACTTCCCTGTCGCGCACGGACGCCGTTCCGGCGGCATCCCGATCACTGTGCCATGATCGGCCACCGCCTCCGCCCGCGACCCCGGGAGCCGCGCTCAGTCGATCCCGACGGGCCAGGTGTGCACCGGCTCCCCCGCGTGCATGAGGCTCCGGTAGCGGCGGGTGGTCGCCGCGAGCGCCGCCTCCCGGTCGAGGCCCGCCTCCAGCGCCTTGTGGAAGGTGTCGGCCTGCCAGGAGGCGCCGTTCATCCGCCGCAGACAGCGCTGTTCGATCACGCCGAGGTAGAAGTCACGGTCGGCGGGTTCGATGTGCCAGGCGTCGAGCCCGGACGCCGCGAGCGGCAGCAGTTCGTCGAGGACGAGCCGCACCGCGGGGACGGTCGCGACGCCCCCGGCCCGGCCGGAACGGGGCCATCGCAGCTCCGCCTCGATGCCGTGCCGGCAGGCCGTGTCGAAATTGGCCTCCGCGTCCTCGAAGGCCATGCGCTTCCAGACGGGCCGGGGGTCGTCGGCGAGGGACCGGACGAGGCCGTAGTAGAAGGCCGCGTTGGCGATGACGTCGGTGACGGTCGGCCCGGCCGGCAGGACCCGGTTCTCGACGCGCAGATGGGGGACGCCGTCGACCCAGCCGTACACGGGCCGGTTCCAGCGGTAGACCGTGCCGTTGTGCAGGACGAGCTCCTGGAGGCGCGGGACCCCGCCCCGGTCGAGGACGAGGAGCGGGTCCTCCTCGTCGCAGATCGGCAGCAGCGCGGGGAAGTAACGCAGGTTCTCCTCGAAGAGGTCGTACACCGAGTCCACCCACCGCTCCCCGAACCAGGTGCGCGGCCGGACGCCCTGGGCCTGGAGTTCGGGCGGCCGGGTGTCGGTGGCCTGCGTGAACAGCGGCGGGCGGGACTCGCGCCACAGTTCACGGCCGAAGACGAAGGGGGCGTTGGCGCCGAGCGCGATCTGGACCCCCGACACCGCCTGGGCCGCGTTCCACACGGCGGCGAAGCGGGCCGGTGTGACCTGGAGGTGGAGCTGGACCGAGGTGCAGGCCGCCTCCGGGACGATCGACTCCGAGGTGCACTGGAGCCGTTCCACCCCGTGGATGTCCAGGGTGAAGTTCTCGCCCCTGGCCGCGAGGATCTGGTCGTTGAGCAGCGTGTAGCGGTCCGCGGAGGAGAGGGTCCCGGGCACCAGGTCGTCCTGGGTGAGGGTCGGCAGTATGCCGATCATGACGACACCCGCGTCGAGTTCCGCGGCCTTGCGGTCGGCGTATCCGATTCCGGTGCCGATCTCCTCCGCGAGCCGGTCGAATACGCGCCCGTCGAGCTGGTGCGGCGCGATGTTCACTTCGAGATTGAACATTCCGAGTTCCGTCTGGAAATCGGGACTTGCGATCTTTTCGAGAACCGGCCCGTTCAGCATGCGGGGCAGTCCGTCGGCACCGGCCAGATTGAGTTCGATCTCCACGCCCATGAGATTCCGTGGACGGTCGAACCTCTTCTCCGCCAGAAGCCTCGCGAGCCCCGCGAGGCACTGCTGGAGCTTTCTCCGGTACTGCTGCCGGTCGGACGGGCCGAACCCGTCGGCCACGACCTTCTCCCCCATCGAAGCGTCCCTCCGCGATTGGGCGGCCGCCAGGACGGCCGCGCGTCACGGACGATGATGCCCACCCCGCTGATCCACAACGCCTGCGAAGGAGGGCCGTCGGAGGATAGGCTGGATGCTGTGCCCCACCGTCACATCCCAACGGCACGGAACAATCGACATATACCAATGTCCTATTGTCCCGGAACCGGGGGCATGAATTCAGCCGACCGGCTTCGCAAGGAATACGCAGGTGGGAGCGCCACCACCCCTGGATTCCGCTTCTACGGCCCTTGTTTTACGGCTTGATGACTCCTTGCCAGGAATATCGCCGACGTCTAGCGGAAACACTCCGTGAACACGTGTCGTATAAACTCCGCGGACGAGGCAGAGTGTTGGCGCCCGGTCATGGCCTCATGGCCCTCCTCTGGCCCCGCCGCCGACAGCGCCGTCGTACCTGCCCACGCGTCACCGTGTCTCCTGAGTGAGAGGCGACCCACCATGCTCCGACCCTCCCCGGCCCCTGCGCCGGCCCTCCGCAGTGTCCTCGCGGCCCTCGGCTCACCGACCGCCGTCCGCGAGGCGCGAACTCCCGCCCTGCGGGCCGCGCAGGGACCACTGAGCCCCGAACTCCCCCTGCCCGTGCACGTCCTCGGCGTCGCCGGGACACCCGGACAGGCCCCTCGCACCCGCCTCGCCGGCTGGCGCTTCCTGATCAGGAACGGGGGCCGGGCCATCGCCGCCGCGGACACCATGCTGACCCCGGACGGCTGGTCCTTCTCGCACTTCTTCGAGGGGCCCTACGTCACCGCGACGGAGCGGGCGCTGCTCCAGGCCGAGGCACTGCCCGGCCCGTACCAGCCGCGGCTGCTCTCCGTACCGGAGCTCTACATGCTCACCCTCTGGCTGCACGCCGACCCGGAGGCGGACGGCTCCACCACCACCCCGGCGGAGGCGGATCTCATGGTGCCGCTGGCACCCGCACCGCCGGGGATCGCGGCACACCGCCCGTACCAGGTCGCCGATCTCCTGCCCGTGCTCAGTACGCGCCTCGCGCCGCCGCCCCTCCTGGGCTCGGCGGCGCCCGCCTGATCCACCGCACGGGCGTCACCGCCCCGTGACCCGCCCGGGTCACGGGGCGCACTGCTGTCCGAGAACCGGGCCCGAACGCATCGCCCGAACACCCCTCCCGGACGGACTAGCCCACTGGGACCACTCCGAACCACCCAAAGAGACGGTGCAGTTGACCTGAACCGCCCCTGCGGGTGATGCGTCTTCCCAGGAAAGGACGAGCTGCCGCGAAATCCCTGCGGAAGACCGTCCATGGGGCAAGACTGGGAGAGGAACCGAACCGACCGACGGGGGCGGCGATGAGCGCGAAGAGCCGCAGGACATCCACTACGACGCAGCGAAAGAACCCACCCATGTGCCAGCACCAGCCTGCCTGTCCCACCGCCGACTCCGCCGACCGTGAGGCGGCCCGACTGATGGCACACCACCCGGAACAGGGCTGGAGCCTGCTGTGCAACGGCGTCCTCCTCTTCGAGGACACCGGCGAACTGCTGCCGGACGGGCAGATCATCGCCCCGCACCGGCCGTTGTCCGCGGGGCAGGTGACGACCGCCGCCTGACGGCACGCGCACCGCCGAGGGCCGGCCCGGAGACGTGCTCCGAACCGGCCCTCGATTCACACGCGACCGTCGTACGCGGCCACGATCGTGCTCAGTTGTCGTACTCGTCCAGCGGCGGGCAGGAGCAGACCAGGTTCCGGTCGCCGAAGGCACCGTCGATGCGACGGACCGGCGGCCAGTACTTGTCGGCGGCCGAGACACCGGCCGGGAAGACGGCCTCGTCCCGCGTGTAGGCGTGGTCCCACTCGCCGCCCAGCGCGGCCGCGGTGTGCGGGGCGTTGCGCAGCGGGTTGTCCTCGGCGGGCCACTGGCCCGAGGAGACCTTCTCGATCTCGGCCCGAATCGCGATCATCGTGTCGCAGAAGCGGTCGAGCTCGGTCAGGTCCTCGGACTCGGTCGGCTCGATCATCAGCGTGCCGGCCACCGGGAACGACATCGTCGGCGCGTGGAAGCCGTAGTCGATCAGGCGCTTCGCGATGTCGTCGACCGTGACGCCCGTCGCCTTGGACAGCGGACGCAGGTCCACGATGCACTCGTGGGCGACCAGACCGGCCGGGCCGGTGTAGAGCACCGGGAAGTGCGGCTCGAGGCGCTTGGCGATGTAGTTCGCCGCGAGGACGGCGACCTGGGTGGCGCGCTTGAGGCCCTCGCCGCCCATGAGGCGCACGTACGACCACGAGATCGGCAGGATGCCCGCGGAACCCCACGGGGCGGCCGAGATCGGGCCGACGCCGGTCTCCGGGCCCGCGGCGGGCTGGAGCGGGTGGTTCGGCAGGTACGGGGCGAGGTGGGCGCGGACACCGACCGGGCCGACGCCCGGGCCGCCACCGCCGTGCGGGATGCAGAACGTCTTGTGCAGGTTCAGGTGCGAGACGTCGCCGCCGAAGTGACCCGGCTTGGCGAGACCGACGAGCGCGTTGAGGTTGGCACCGTCGACGTACACCTGACCGCCGGCCTCGTGGACCTCGGCGCAGATGTCGGCGACGTGCTCCTCGAAGACGCCGTGCGTCGACGGGTAGGTGATCATCAGCACGGACAGCTCGTCGCGGTACTGCTCGATCTTGGCACGCAGGTCCGTGACGTCGACCTCGCCGTCGTCGGCGGTCTTGACGACGACGACCTTCATGCCGGCCATCACCGCGGAGGCGGCGTTGGTGCCGTGCGCGGAGGACGGGATGAGGCAGACGGTGCGCTGCTCGTCACCATTGGCACGGTGGTACGCACGGACGGCGAGAAGGCCGGCCAGCTCGCCCTGCGAGCCGGCGTTCGGCTGGATCGACACCTTGTCGTAGCCGGTGACCTCGGAGAGGCGCTCCTCCAGCTCGGTGATGAGCGTGAGGTAGCCCTGCGCCTGCTCGACCGGGGCGAAGGGGTGCATCTGACCGAACTCGGGCCAGGTCACCGACTCCATCTCGGTCGTCGCGTTCAGCTTCATCGTGCAGGAGCCGAGCGGGATCATGCCGCGGTCGAGCGCGTAGTCGCGGTCGGCGAGCTTGCGCAGGTAGCGCAGCATCGAGGTCTCGGAGCGGTGCGCGTGGAAGACCGGGTGGGTCATGTACGCGTCGGAGCGCAGCAGCCCGGCGGGCAGCGTGTCCTCGGTGGTGGCGTCCAGGGCCTCGATGTCGGCGGTCACGCCGAAGGCGCCCCACACGGCAGCGAGCTGGGCGCGCCCGGTGGTCTCGTCGCACGACATGGACACGTGGTCCGCGTCGACGCGGAAGAGGTTGACACCGGCCTCACGGGCGGCGGCCACGACCGCGTCGGCCTTGCCGGGCACACGGGCGGTGAGGGTGTCGAAGAAGGCACCCTGGGTGAGCTCCACGCCCCCGGCGGTGAGGCCGGCGGCCAGGATCGCGGCGTACCGGTGGGTGCGGCGCGCGATGCCCTGCAGCCCCTCGGGGCCGTGGTACACGGCGTACATACCGGCCATGACCGCGAGCAGCACCTGAGCGGTACAGATGTTGCTGGTGGCCTTCTCGCGGCGGATGTGCTGCTCGCGGGTCTGGAGGGCCAAGCGGTACGCGCGGTTGCCGTCGGCGTCGACGGAGACACCCACGAGACGGCCGGGCAGGGAGCGGGCGTGCTTGTCCTGGACGGCCATGTAACCGGCGTGGGGACCGCCGAAGCCCATGGGAACGCCGAAACGCTGCGTCGTACCGACGGCGATGTCGGCGCCGAGCTCACCGGGCGAGGTGAGCAGGGTGAGCGCGAGCAGGTCGGCGGCGACGGTGACGATCGCACCGAGCTCGTGAGCGGCGTCGATGAGCGGCTTGATGTCCCGCACGGCACCGGAGGCACCGGGGTACTGGAGGAGCACACCGAAGACACCGCGCTCGGCGACCTCGGCGGGGATGCCTTCGCTCAGGTCGGCGACGACGACCTCGACACCGGTCGGCTCGGCGCGGGTCTCGATGACGGCGATCGTCTGCGGCAGGGCGTCCGCGTCGATGAGGAAGACACCGTTCTTGACCTTGCCGACGCGCCGGGCGAGGGCCATGGCCTCGGCGGCGGCGGTCCCCTCGTCGAGCAGCGAAGCGCCGGAGGTGGGCAGACCGGTCAGGTCGGCGACGACGGTCTGGAAGTTCAGCAGCGCCTCGAGGCGCCCCTGCGAGATCTCCGGCTGGTACGGCGTGTACGCCGTGTACCAGGCGGGGTTCTCCATCACGTTCCGGAGGATCACCGGCGGCGTGAAGGTCCCGTAGTAGCCGAGACCGATCATGGGCGCGAGGACCTGGTTGCGGTCGGCGAGCGTGCGCAGCTCGGCGAGCACCTCGGCCTCCGTGCGCGCGGCCGGCAGGCCCAGCGCCTCGGTGTTCTTGATGACGTCCGGCACCGCGGCGGCCGTGAGCTCGTCGAGGGAGCCGTAACCGACCTGGGCGAGCATCTTGGCGCGCGCCTCGGCGTCGGGCCCGATGTGCCGCTGCTCGAACGGGATGCCCTGTTCGAGTTCGGAGAGCGGAATGCGGTTGGCGGTCATGTACGGAGGCCTCCTGGTCGTCACGACCTGCGAGGGGCACCACGGCGCGGGTACCCGGACGGCCTCCCCCTCTGTCATCTCAACCTGAGAGTTTCACCGGCACGCCTAGGGCACGCCGGCTTTCACCGTCGGTGAGAGCGCATGCCGTGGACACCGCTCTGCTTTCCAGAGTGACCTCGTCCGCGCGGTACAGGGGCCTGAGAGATTCCGGGGAGGATTTGCTCCTTCGGCGCCCTCCGGAAGGTTTCTCCGGGGGACTCTCCCGCACAGGGTCGACAGCCACAGCCAGCCTACCAGCGCGGTTGCGGCTTCCATCGCTCAAGTGGCCGACATCCCAGTTGTGCACTTTCGTAGGGGTGTAGAGCAGTTGCGACCAGTTGGAGGGACCGTGCAGACCGATATCGATCCGCGCAGCCTGATCGGCCGCAAGGCGTACGACCGGAACGGACACAAGATCGGAACCGTGGACGAGGTGTACCTGGACGACGCGACCGGCATCCCGGAATGGGCAGCGGTCCGCACGGGCCTGTTCAGCCGGGACGCCTTCGTCCCGCTCGAACCGAGCGAATTGATCGACAACGGCCTCCACATCCCGTACGAGCGAGCCCTGATCAAGGACGCGCCCGACTTCGGCGTGGGCCGCCATCTCTCCCCGGAACAAGAGCTCCAGCTCTACCGCCACTACAGCCTCGCCCTTCCCCCACCCCCCACGGACACCCCGGACACGGACTTCGGCCACCTGGCAGGCCAGTAACGGCCCACAGCCCCCTCCCCCGGCGGGGGGCAGAGCCCTGCCGGGACCAACGAAGTCCCGCCCCCGGGCGGGCCCATCGGCTCACCCGGCCAGAACCACCCCTCGATCCGGCCCGGCCGCCAGGCCGGGCACACCCCTGACGCCCGGCCGCCACCCCCCTCACCCCCGGTCCACCAACGGCAACGGCTCCCCCGGCTCGAGATCCGGATCGTCCACCGCGAAGGTCCGCACCCGCCCCGGCGCCGACCCCGGCTCCTCGAACCGCACGGTCACGCGTCCGACCCCGCTCCCCTGCACCCACCCCGCGCCGTACACGGCATGCCGCACGTCATGCCCGGGCGTCCAGCGCCGCTCCACGGGCTCAGGCGCCTCAGGCTCGACGGGAGCGGTCACCGCCGGCACGACAGGCACGGAGGACGCGGAGGACACGCCGGCACCCGCCTCGCCCTCCGCGCCCACCACCGAAGCCGCGGCAGCAGCGGCGGCCTCCGCGGCCGCCCCCTCCGCCTGAGCGAACAGATCCTCCTGCGTGTAGTCCGCGAGCCCGCTCACCCCGACCCCCAGCAACCGCACACCCCCGGTCGTGTCCACCGCCTCCAGGAGCCGCCCCGCCGCTTCCCGCACCACCCCCGGGTCGTCCGTGGGCCCCCGGAGCGTCTCGGACCGCGTGAGCGTCGAGAAGTCGAAGCGCCGCACCTTGAGGACGATGGTCCGCCCGGAGTGCCCGGAGGCCCGCAGTCTCCCCACGCACCGCTCCGCGAGCCGTTCGACCTCGACCCTGATCCGCACCCGGTCGTGCAGGTCCACGTCGAACGTGTCCTCGACCGAGACCGACTTGGCGTCCCTCTCGGCCACCACAGGCCGATCGTCGTACCCCTGGGCCATCAGGTACAGAGAGGCCCCGTGCGCCCGTCCCAGGAGCCGTACGAGCTCGTCCTCGCCCGCTTCCGCGAGATCGGACACGGTGGTCATCCCCGCCCGACGGAGGTGCTCCCCCGTCGCCGGCCCGACACCAGGCAGGATCCGCACCGAACGCGGGGCGAGAAGCTCCCGCTCGGTCCCGGGTTCGATCAGCACCAGGCCGTCGGGCTTCGCCTCCTCGGAGGCGATCTTCGCAATCATCTTGGATCCCGCGAGCCCCACGGACCCCGAGAGCCCCGTCGTCGCCAGGATGTCGACCCGCAGCCGCTCACCGGCCGCTCGCGCGCTCGCACTGTCGTCGGCCACGCCCCCGGCCTCCAGGTCGACGAAGGCCTCGTCGAGGCTGAGCGGCTCCACGAGCGGGGAGAGCCGTCCGAGCAGCTCCATGACCTGCTCGCTGATCGACCGGTAGAAGGAGAAGCGGGGCACGAGGTAGGCCGCGTTCGGCGCGAGCCGCCGCGCCTGGCCCATGGGCATGGCCGAGTGGACTCCGAACCGGCGCGCCTCGTACGAGGCGGTGGCGACCACACCCCGGGGCCCGAGACCCCCGACGACCACGGGCTTTCCGCGCAGACTGGGCTTCGACGCCTGCTCGGCGGCGGCGAAGAAGGCATCCATGTCGAGATGCAGGATGGTGGGCGCGGCTCTCACACGTCCGATGCTCCCTCACACCACTGACAACGGGCCCCACCACACCGCACGGCCCGAGCCCCCGACCGGAACACCGCGGCGGACCGAGACGCCTAACCCGACCAGGCACCGCGGCCGGACCGAGGCGCCCCACCGGACGGGCCTCTCAGACCGCCCGGTCCCGCCGCCTGCGCGCCAGCTCGTCCCCCGGGTTGTGCCCCACGAGCGTCTCGCCCGTGTCGACCCGTTCGCCGTGCAGCTGCGAGAGCGCCGCCTCGACGTCCCGCCAGACCACCCCGACGGCGATGCCGAAGACACCCTGCCCGCCCTGGAGCAGGTCGACGACCTCGTCCGGCGAGGAGCACTCGTACACCGTGGCCCCGTCGCTCATGAGCGTCATCCGCTCCAGATCGCGGAAGCCCCGCGCGCGCAGGTGCTGCACCGCGGCCCGGATGTTCTGGAGTGCGACCCCGGTGTCGAGGAAACGCTTGACGATCTTCAACACGACGACGTCGCGGAAGCTGTAGAGCCGCTGGGTCCCGGACCCGTACGCGGGCCGCACGCTGGGCTCCACGAGCCCCGTGCGTGCCCAGTAGTCCAGCTGTCGATAGGTGATCCCCGCCGCCGCGCAGGCGGTGGGGCCGCGATAGCCGACCACCTCGCCCGCCACGCCGGCACCTGCGCCGGAGGCATCCCCCGGCCCTGGGGCCGAACCCGCCCCCGAACCGACGTCCATACCGGTACCCCTACCCGTACCGAAGTCGCCCACACTGCCGTGAAGCGGATACGGACCGCTCTCTCCGGACACGCGTCCGAGCGAGCTCCCTGCCGTACCGTCCGCGCTGCTCATCACGCCGACCCTCCGTCCTTGACCTGCCCACACGAAGGTAGGCAGTCACTCGGGGTGCGTCAACGATCGCCACACTCGGCACGCCGAGTGATAATCACCCTGAGAGTGGTTTCCCGTCTCTCTCGCCGGGGAAAGGCTACTCGAATGCTCTGACAGCACCCCGCGAACGGCCGGTGGCCGCGCCGCGTCGGCTCACTGACTGTTGGTCCCGAAATCCTCCGGTGAGATCTGGTCGAGGAACTCGCGGAACTTCTCCACCTCGTCCTCCTGCTCGTCCGGAATCGCGATGCCGGCATCGTCCAGCACACCGTCACTGCCGTAGATCGGCGTTCCGGTCCGAAGGGCCAGTGCTATCGCGTCCGAGGGCCGCGCGCTCACCTCGACACCGCTGGCGAAGACCAGTTCGGCGTAGAAGACCCCGTCACGCAGATCCGTGATGCGGACTTCGGTGAGTTCCTGCCCCACAGCCTCCAGCACGTCCTTGAAAAGGTCGTGCGTCAGCGGCCGCGGAGGGGCCATCCCCTGCTGGGCGAAGGCGATCGCGGTAGCCTCACCCGGTCCGATCCAGATGGGGAGGTACCGATCGCCTCCCACTTCACGCAGGAGCACGATCGGCTGGTTGGAGGGCATTTCCACCCGGACACCCACAACGTCGAGCTCGTTCACACAGCAACCCTAGGACGTGCCCGACCGGTTTGGATAGTCGGGCCCTCCCAAGCGGGCCCCCGGACAGCCTCCGGCTCACCGCGAACCGGGCGTCGATCCGGCACGAACCCGCCCCGGAGAGCCCCTCACGGACTCACTGCGACCGAATGCCCAGCGCCGTCTGTACGAGTGCGGCGTGCAGTCGCACCGACTGTGCGGCGAGTTCCTGCGCGGTGGCCTCCGCATGGGCCCTGGTCTGCGGGTTACGGTGCCGGCGCAGCGGCGCGACGACCTGCTCGATCAGTCCGGCCTCGCGGTCCGCGGCGGCCTTGACGGCCCTCAGGTGCCGGGGTTCGAGGCCGAAGCGCCCCAGATCCGCGACGAGCCGCGCGACGGTCACGGTCTCGGGGTCGTAGCCGCCGCCGTCCGTCTCGGAGATCAGTCCGTACGACTCCCATTCCAGGAGCTCGGTCTCGGTGACCTCGGCCGCGGCCAGCAGTTCGGCCCGCCCGATCCGGGCGGCGGTGGGCGGCTCGGCATCCTGCTCCCAGGCCCCTTCGAGCAGGTCCCGCCGACGCCCGGGGGCCGGGAGCTTGATCTGCTCTCCCCTGGCGAGGGCGTCGAGGTGCTCACGGATGACCTTCAGCGGAAGGTAGTGGTCCCGCTGCATCCGCAGGATCTGAGCGAGCCGCTCGACATCCTGCGGGCTGAACTTCCGGTACCCGGAGGCCGTACGTCGGGGCTCCACGAGCCCCTCGGCCTCCAGGAACCGGATCTTGGAGATGGTCACTTCGGGAAATTCGTCGCGCAGCTGGTTCAGCACCGTGCCGATGCTGACCAGCCGGTCGCCCGCGGTGGCGGTGCCGGATCCGGCACCGCCCGTCGGTGTTCGCAGCATGGACCTTCCCTGAAGGCTTCTCCGAGGCGCTACATGCCCCGCTGGCTGGAGTAGAAGACCAGGCGGTACTTACCGATCTGCACCTCGTCGCCGTTCGACAGGACGACCGATTCGATCGGCTCGCGGTTGACGTACGTGCCGTTGAGGCTGCCGACGTCGGCGACGGTGAAGCTGCCGTCCTGGGCCCGCCGGAACTCGACATGGCGCCTGGAGACCGTGAAGTCGTCCAGGAAGATGTCGCTCTGCGGGTGACGGCCGGCCGTCGTCAGCTCACCGTCGAGGAGGAACCGGCTGCCGGAGTTCGGCCCGCGACGCACCACGAGGAGCGCGGAACCGGACGGCAGGGCCTCGACGGCCGCCAGCGCCTCCGGAGAGAGCGAGGGCAGCTGGGTCTGGCCGGTGACCTCCGCGTCGTAGGCCTCGAGGCCCGAGATGGAGATCGTGGACGTCGTCTCGGAAGCGCGCTCGGGGGCGACTCCGCCCCGCAGCGGCGTACCGCAGTGGGAGCAGAAACGGCTGTCCGCCGCGTTGCGATGACCGCACCTCGTGCACACCGGCATGGACGCATCCTCCTGCCGCGGCTGCCCCGCGGAGGTCTGTGTCGCGTACGGATCGGGGGTAAACCCTCCACCCGTACCTGAGGTTGATGGTTCCCCGAAACCTATGCGGGCGGCCCCGGCGGGGTCAACAGACGACGCGCCGTACGCGCCCGGAGCCTCACCGCCCTGGCCGCCGACCTCGTCGCGGAAGAGCGGGCGCTCGCCGCCCTGCTCCTCGCTCTGGGCGTGGCGAGACGCGCGGTGCTTGGCGTTACCGTCGTCCTCGCGTCCGCTCTTGCCGAACAACTTCGCAAAAAAACTCACGGGCGATTCCCCTTGACCGAAACAGACCCGCCCGTGGGGCAGGACGAACCGAGATCCATCACACCTGCCGACCCGGACACCTTCACAACGTCCGTATCCTCCGGACAGTTTCCACCACGCACCACCGATGTGGTGCGCCGACCCCCCGCAACGTCTTGCGCTTGTCGCGGGACCCCCCTGTGTCTCCCTCTCACTGCGAGGACGACTGAGCGTAGTCAGGCCGCTTCGCGGGTCGCAAGGCGTCGACGACGATCTTCGCCGACCGCTCCACCGTGGCCGTGGCCTGCTCCTTCTCCAGGGTCTGCACGACACCGCCGGGGATGTTGAGCGCGGGCTCGAGATCCTCCGGCTTGCCGATGACCTTGAAGACGTACGGAGCGGTCACCTTCGTTCCATCGATTCGCATGTCATCGCCGCCACCGGTGAAATAACTGTCCGCGACCACCCGGACACCGTTGACCTGGATCGCCTCGGCGCCCGCGGCGCGCAGCTCCTGGATGGCGTCGAGCAGCATGTCCGACTCGACGGCCCCGCTCGGGTCGCCGACGGTCAGCGTGATGCCGGGTCCCTCGGCCGCGACGGTGCCGGCCAGGATCCCGAGCTGCTGCTCCTTCTCCTGGGTCTGCTTCCGCGCCTCCTCGGCCTGGTCCGAGCTGGACTCCAGCTCGGTGCGCTGCTTCTCCAGGCGGGACTTCTCGTCCTCCAGTCGCTGCGTCCGGTCGTCGAGTTCGTCGAGGATCCGGACCAGGTCCTCCTGGCGCGCCCCGCGCAGCGCACTGTTGTCGCTGGTCGAGGAGACCTGGATGGCCAGGCCGAGACCGAGGACGAACAGCAGCAGCGCGACGACGAGTTGGGCCCGGGTCACCCGGGGCGGCCACAGCGCGGAGGCGAGCCGCCGACGCCCGCTCTGCTCGGCCGCGGGAGCGACCGGCGGCACGGGGACGCGGACGCCGTGGTCCGCGGTCGCGTCATGGACGGAGTCTGAGGGCCCCTCGGGCTCCCCCGCCGTACCGCCCCGCGCGGGCTCGCCGACGCCCTCGGGCCTCCCGGCGCTCTCGGACCTGTCGGCACTCTGCGGCTTCCCGGGGCCTCCCGGCTCCCGCTCGTTCCCGGAGTTCGAGGGAATCGACGGGTTCGACGGATTCGGGGAGTTCGCGGGGCCCGGAGAGTTCTCGGGGTCCCGGGGGTCCCGGGGGTCCCGGGCGTTCTCGGAGTTCTGCGGGTTCTCGCTCATCGGCCTCACGCCCGGAAGACATGGCGCCGGATGGCGGCCGCGTTGGAGAAGATCCGGATGCCCAGGACGACGACCACACCGGTCGACAGCTGCGCGCCCACGCCCAGCTTGTCGCCGAGGAAGACGATCAGGGCGGCCACGACCACGTTGGAGAGGAACGAGACCACGAAGACCTTGTCGACGAAGATCCCGTCGAGCATGGCCCGCAGACCGCCGAAGACCGCGTCGAGGGCGGCGACCACGGCGATCGGAAGATAGGGCTCGACCACCGCCGGAACCTCGGGGCGGACCAACAGTCCGACCACGACTCCGACGATCAGGCCCAGTACGGCGATCACGATGTGCCCTTCCCTGTGTCGGCCGTGGCCCGACCGGACGGCGTCGCCGCCCCGGCCCCCCTCGGCTCTGCGGTACGTACGGTCAGGCTCGGCGCGGCCGGCAGGCGTACGTCGCCCTCGGCCGTGATCCCGCTCCTGATCCCGAAGTTCTCCACCAGCGCGTGCAGATACTGCCCGTCGGCGCTGTCCTGGAACGCGGTGCTCAGCTTCTGTCCGTCCCCGATCGCGAGGATGGTGTACGGCGGCACCAGCGGCTTGTTGTCGACCAGTATGGCGTCGCCCGCGGCCCGGATCGCGGACAGCGAGGTGAGCCGCTGACCGTTGATGGCGACCGCCTCGGCGCCGGATTCCCACAGCCCGTTGATGACGCGCTGCATGTCCCGGTCGCGTACCCGGCCCGTGTCGGAGAAGCCGCTGCTCTCCCGCGGCCCGCCTCCCCCGGTGTCGGTGTTCTTGGCGTCGTTGACGACGAGTTTCACGCCGGGGCCGTGCACGGGCGTCGCGCCCGAGAGGAGCCCCACGAGCTCGGCCTGGTCGCCGCCGTGCTGCTGGAGTGCCTGCCGCTGGCGTTCGCCGACCTCGGACCGGATCCGCTCGACGTCCTGCTCCAGCTGCTCGGCCGAGGACGTCTCGCCCTCGATCCGGTCGATCAGCTCCTGCCGCTCCTTGGCGACGACGGGCGCGGAGATCCGCGCCTCGGCCGCACCCACGGTCACGACGGCGGCGGCGAGCAGCAGGCCGGCGGCGACACCCAGCTTGGCCCGCAGGCTACGGGGCAGCCCACCGCCCTCGGCCGCGCGCCGGGCGGTCGCCTCCGCGTAACCGTCGTCGAGCGCGTGGTCTATCACGTTGTTCAGCAGCGACATGGACGCGTCCGGGCGCGGCGGCGGTGATCCGGTGCTCCGAACGGGGGGCTGCTGCGACATGCCGCACATCGTCGCACGTCGCACGGCCTACCGCCGAATGGCCCCTCCAGCCGGCGGGGAGGCACCGCGTGGGTGCTCCCCGCCGGCCGGTCCGATCCGCTCAGCGACCTGCGCTGTCGACCACTTCGGCCCACTCGTCGAGCAGGGCCTGGGCGGAGGCGTCGTCCGGTCCCTCGGCCCACAGATGGGTGACGGCCTCGGCGGGGTCGGGCAGCACCATCACCCACCGCCCGTCGGCCTCGACCACCCGCACGCCGTCGGTGGTGTCCACGGAGCGGCTGCCCGCCGCCTCCACCACCCGGCGCATCACGAGCCCCTTCACGGCCCACGGCGTCGCGATGTCCCTCTTGAGGACGTGCGCCCGCGGAATCCGCGCGTCGATCTGGCTCAGCGTGAGCTGGGTCCGCGCGACGAGACCGATGAGCCGCACGAAGGCGGCGGCACCGTCGAAGACGCTGCTGAACTCGGGCACGATGAATCCGCCACGCCCGTCGCCGCCGAAGATCGTCGACTCCTCCCGCCCGACCCTCGTGAGGTCGTCCGGCGAGGTCGTCGTCCACTCGACCTGCGTGCCGTGGTACGCGGCGACCTGCTCGGCGATCCGTGTGGTCGTCACCGGCAGCGCGACCCGACCCGACCGCCGCTCGGCCGCGACCAGATCCAGCATCACCAGGAGCGCCCGGTCGTCCTCGATGATCCGTCCCCGCTCGTCCACGAGCGAGAGCCGCTCACCGACGGGGTCGAACCGCACGCCGAAGGCGGCCCGCGCCGAGGCCACGATCTCCCCGAGTCGTACGAGCCCGGCCCGTCGGCTCTCGACCGACTCGGTGGGTCTGGACTCGTCGAGCCCGGGGTTGATGGTCAGCGAGTCGACCTGGAGCCGTCCGAGGAGGCTGGGCAGTACGAGCCCGGCGCTGCCGTTGGACGCGTCCACGACGACCTTGAGTCCGGCCTCAGCGATTCCGGAGGTGTCGACGTTGCGCAGCAGGGAGCCGGTGTACGAGTCGAAGACGCTCGCCGGGAAGGAGAGGTCGCCGATCTCTCCGGGGAACGCACGCCGGTACTCCTGCCGGGCGAACACCCGGTCGAGCTTGCGCTGCCCGCCCTGCGAGAGGTCGGCACCCCGCTCGTCGAAGAACATGATGTCGACCGAGTCGGGCACTCCGGGCGAGGTCCGCACCATGATGCCGCCGGCGCTTCCCCGCGCGGTCTGCTGCCGCGCCACCGGCAGCGGCACGTTCTCCAGGTCCCGTACGTCGATGGCACTGGCCTGCAGCGCCGAGATCACCGCCCGTTTGAGGGCTCGGGCACCCCTGGAGTGGTCACGGGCCGTGGTGACGGTCGAGCCCTTCTTCAGGGTCGTGGCGTACGCCCCCGCCAGCCGGACGGCCAGCTCGGGGGTGATCTCCACGTTGAGGATGCCGGAGACCCCTCGGGCCCCGAAGAGATGGGCCTGCCCTCGGGACTCCCAGATGACCGAGGTGTTGACGAAGGCGCCGGCCTCGATCGTCTTGAACGGGTAGACCCGCACGTTGCCCTGCACGATCGATTCCTCACCGATCAGGCACTCGTCCCCGATGACGGCTCCGTCCTCGATCCGGGCGGCCCGCATGATGTCGGTGTTCTTCCCGATCACGCAGCCGCGCAGATTGCTCTGCTGTCCGACGTAGACGTTGTCGTGGACGACGGCCTTGTGCAGGAAGGCGCCGCTCTTGACGACGACGTTCGAGCCGACGACCGTGTGCTCACGGATCTCGGCGCCCGCTTCGACCTTGGCGTAGTCACCGATGAAGAGCGGTCCCCGCAGCACGGCGTCGGGGTGGACCTCGGCGCCTTCGGAGATCCACACACCCGGCGAGATCTCGAAGCCGTCGATGTCGACCTGGACCTTGCCTTCGAGGACGTCCGCCTGGGCCTTCACATAGCTCTCGTGGGTGCCCACGTCCTCCCAGTAGCCCTCGGCGACATAGCCGTAGATCGGCTTGCCGTCCTTCATCAGCTGCGGAAAGACATCACCCGACCAGTCGACCGACGCATCGGCCTGGACGTAGTCGAAGACTTCGGGCTCCATGACGTAGATGCCCGTGTTCACGGTGTCGGAGAAGACCTGGCCCCAGGTGGGTTTCTCCAGGAAGCGCTCGACCTTGCCCTCTTCGTCGACGATCGTGATGCCGAATTCCAGTGGATTCGGCACTCGGGTGAGACAGACCGTGACGAGGGCGCCCTTCTCCTTGTGAAAGGCGATGAGATCGGTGAGATCGAAATCGGTGAGCGCGTCCCCCGAGATGACGAGGAAGGCGTCGTCCTTCAACGCTTCCTCGGCGTTCTTCACGCTTCCCGCGGTACCGAGTGGTTTCTCCTCGTTGGCATACGTGAGCTCCATCCCGAGCTCCTCGCCGTCGCCGAAGTAGTTCCTGACGAGTGAGGCGAGAAACTGCACGGTGACGACGGTCTCGTTGAGACCGTGCCTCTTGAGCAGTCGTAGGACATGCTCCATGATCGGCCGGTTCACCACCGGCAGTAGAGGCTTGGGCATGCTCGAGGTCATGGGGCGAAGGCGTGTTCCTTCGCCACCGGCCATCACAACGGCCTTCATGTCGGAAGCGTCCTCCTTGAAGAGACGACGGTCCTGCCGACTTCACCTGTCCGCTCAGTGGCCCTCGGACGTCCACGTTGTTGCCGGCGACGCTGCTCGGCACAGGACGGACGGGCTCAATCGGCCGCGGTATCCGCCTTCACGAGTCGACGGACCTGGACCACGTAGAGGATCCCTGCCCACCAATACAGAGTTGTACCCCATCCGGCGAAGGCCCACCCGAAAACTTCAGCGAGTGACGAAAGCCAGCCCGTTCCGTCACTGAGAAGCAGCAACGGGAACGCGTACATCAGGTTGAAAGTCGCAGCTTTGCCGAGGAAGTTCACCTGCGGCGGCGGGTAACCGTGCCGCCGGAGGATTCCCACCATCACGAGGAGCATGGCCTCGCGCGCCAGGAGGGCCGCGGTCAGCCACCACGGCAGGATCTCGCGCCAGGTGAGGCCCACGAGAGTGGACAGGATGTACAGCCGGTCGGCGGCGGGATCGAGCAGCCGGCCGAGGTTGCTGATCTGGTTCCAGCGCCGTGCCAGTTTGCCGTCGAGATAGTCGCTGACGCCGCTGAGCATCAGGACGAGAAGCGCCCAGCCGTCACTGTTGGGGCCACCGAACTCCGGACGGAGAATCAACCACAGAAACAGCGGCACGCCGGCGAGGCGCGCCATGCTGAGAATGTTGGGGATGGTGAGGACCCGGTCGGTCTGAACGCGGGTCTCCTGGACCTCCACCCGGGGGCCTCCTGCTGGGAACGTACGGACGATGCCCCCTGACCTTACCCTCAGCCACGACACCCCGATGCACAGGGGCAGCCGGCCGGGCCCAGAACGCAAAAATGCCTCAACCCCCGGACATGGTCCGGGGGTTGAGGCTAAAAATTGTTCGGCGGCGTCCTACTCTCCCACAGGGTCCCCCCTGCAGTACCATCGGCGCTGAAAGGCTTAGCTTCCGGGTTCGGAATGTAACCGGGCGTTTCCCTAACGCTATGACCACCGAAACTCTATGAAGTTAACCAACCGGATATCGGCACAGTTCGTTACTTCAGAACTAACACAGTGGACGCGAGCAACTGAGGACAAGCCCTCGGCCTATTAGTACCGGTCAGCTCCACCCATTACTGGGCTTCCACATCCGGCCTATCAACCCAGTCGTCTACTGGGAGCCTTACCCTCTCAAGGAGGTGGGAATACTCATCTCGAAGCAGGCTTCCCGCTTAGATGCTTTCAGCGGTTATCCCTCCCGAACGTAGCCAACCAGCCATGCCCTTGGCAGGACAACTGGCACACCAGAGGTTCGTCCGTCCCGGTCCTCTCGTACTAGGGACAGCCCTTCTCAATATTCCTGCGCGCGCAGCGGATAGGGACCGAACTGTCTCACGACGTTCTAAACCCAGCTCGCGTACCGCTTTAATGGGCGAACAGCCCAACCCTTGGGACCGACTCCAGCCCCAGGATGCGACGAGCCGACATCGAGGTGCCAAACCATCCCGTCGATATGGACTCTTGGGGAAGATCAGCCTGTTATCCCCGGGGTACCTTTTATCCGTTGAGCGACGGCGCTTCCACAAGCCACCGCCGGATCACTAGTCCCGACTTTCGTCCCTGCTCGACCCGTCGGTCTCACAGTCAAGCTCCCTTGTGCACTTACACTCAACACCTGATTGCCAACCAGGCTGAGGGAACCTTTGGGCGCCTCCGTTACCCTTTGGGAGGCAACCGCCCCAGTTAAACTACCCATCAGACACTGTCCCTGATCCGGATCACGGACCGAGGTTAGACATCCAGCACGACCAGAGTGGTATTTCAACGGCGACTCCACCATGACTGGCGTCACGGCTTCAAAGTCTCCCACCTATCCTACACAAGCCGAACCGAACACCAATATCAAACTGTAGTAAAGGTCCCGGGGTCTTTCCGTCCTGCTGCGCGAAACGAGCATCTTTACTCGTAGTGCAATTTCACCGGGCCTATGGTTGAGACAGTCGAGAAGTCGTTACGCCATTCGTGCAGGTCGGAACTTACCCGACAAGGAATTTCGCTACCTTAGGATGGTTATAGTTACCACCGCCGTTTACTGGCGCTTAAGTTCTCAGCTTCGCCCTGTCGAAACAGAGCTAACCGGTCCCCTTAACGTTCCAGCACCGGGCAGGCGTCAGTCCGTATACATCGCCTTACGGCTTCGCACGGACCTGTGTTTTTAGTAAACAGTCGCTTCTCGCTGGTCTCTGCGGCCACCCCCAGCTCACGGAGTAAATCCGATCACCAGACGTGGCCCCCCTTCTCCCGAAGTTACGGGGGCATTTTGCCGAGTTCCTTAACCATAGTTCACCCGAACGCCTCGGTATTCTCTACCTGACCACCTGAGTCGGTTTAGGGTACGGGCCGCCATGAAACTCGCTAGAGGCTTTTCTCGACAGCATAGGATCATCCACTTCACCACAATCGGCTCGGCATCAGGTCTCAGCCTTAATGTGTGACGGATTTGCCTATCACACGGCCTACACCCTTACCCCGGGACTACCACCGCCCGGGTTGGACTACCTTCCTGCGTCACCCCATCGCTTACCTACTACCACCTTGGGTCAGCGGCTCCACCACTTTCCTTTCCCCGAAGGGTCCGGAACGGCTTCACGGCCTTAGCATTAATGGGCTCGATACTGGGCGTTTCAAAGCGGGTACCGGAATATCAACCGGTTGTCCATCGACTACGCCTGTCGGCCTCGCCTTAGGTCCCGACTTACCCTGGGCAGATCAGCTTGACCCAGGAACCCTTAGTCAATCGGCGCACACGTTTCTCACGTGTGTATCGCTACTCATGCCTGCATTCTCACTCGTGAACCGTCCACAACTCGCTTCCGCGGCTGCTTCACCCGGCACACGACGCTCCCCTACCCATCACAGCGGGCGTTGGCCCTCATGCTGCAATGACACGACTTCGGCGGTACGCTTGAGCCCCGCTACATTGTCGGCGCGGAATCACTTGACCAGTGAGCTATTACGCACTCTTTCAAGGGTGGCTGCTTCTAAGCCAACCTCCTGGTTGTCTCTGCGACTCCACATCCTTTCCCACTTAGCGTACGCTTAGGGGCCTTAGTCGATGCTCTGGGCTGTTTCCCTCTCGACCATGGAGCTTATCCCCCACAGTCTCACTGCCGTGCTCTCACTTACCGGCATTCGGAGTTTGGCTAAGGTCAGTAACCCGGTAGGGCCCATCGCCTATCCAGTGCTCTACCTCCGGCAAGAAACACACGACGCTGCACCTAAATGCATTTCGGGGAGAACCAGCTATCACGGAGTTTGATTGGCCTTTCACCCCTAACCACAGGTCATCCCCCAGGTTTTCAACCCTGGTGGGTTCGGTCCTCCACGAAGTCTTACCTCCGCTTCAACCTGCCCATGGCTAGATCACTCCGCTTCGGGTCTTGAGCGCGCTACTGAATCGCCCTGTTCGGACTCGCTTTCGCTACGGCTTCCCCACACGGGTTAACCTCGCAACGCACCGCAAACTCGCAGGCTCATTCTTCAAAAGGCACGCAGTCACGACCCATTGAGTAAACTCAATGAGCGACGCTCCCACGGCTTGTAGGCACACGGTTTCAGGTACTATTTCACTCCGCTCCCGCGGTACTTTTCACCATTCCCTCACGGTACTATCCGCTATCGGTCACCAGGGAATATTTAGGCTTAGCGGGTGGTCCCGCCAGATTCACACGGGATTTCTCGGGCCCCGTGCTACTTGGGTGTCTCTCAAACGAGCCGTCAATGTTTCAGCTACGGGGGTCTTACCCTCTACGCCGGACCTTTCGCATGTCCTTCGCCTACATCAACGGTTTCTGACTCGTCTCACAGCCGGCAGACTGTGAAAGAGAGATCCCACAACCCCGCATGCGCAACCCCTGCCGGGTATCACACGCATACGGTTTGGCCTCATCCGGTTTCGCTCGCCACTACTCCCGGAATCACGGTTGTTTTCTCTTCCTGAGGGTACTGAGATGTTTCACTTCCCCTCGTTCCCTCCACATGCCCTATGTGTTCAGGCATGGGTGACAGCCCATGACGACTGCCGGGTTTCCCCATTCGGAAACCCCGGATCAAAGCCTGGTTGACGGCTCCCCGGGGACTATCGTGGCCTCCCACGTCCTTCATCGGTTCCTGGTGCCAAGGCATCCACCGTGCGCCCTTAAAAACTTGGCCACAGATGCTCGCGTCCACTGTGTAGTTCTCAAGCAACGACCAGCCACCCATCACCCTGATCCATAAAGAATCAAGTTCACTGGGGCCGGCATCGCGAAGATACAAACCTTACGGCCGTACCCTCAGATACCCAACAACGTGCCAAGCACGACCCGTCGGCCCATCATCACGTTCCACGCCGAAGCAGTACTTGTGAAGTGATCCTCGAGATCGTGCCAACTAATCAACGTTCCACCCATGAGCTGACCGTGCAGAACATTTGCCTGCAATCGGTACTGTGCTCCTTAGAAAGGAGGTGATCCAGCCGCACCTTCCGGTACGGCTACCTTGTTACGACTTCGTCCCAATCGCCAGTCCCACCTTCGACAGCTCCCTCCCACAAGGGGTTGGGCCACCGGCTTCGGGTGTTACCGACTTTCGTGACGTGACGGGCGGTGTGTACAAGGCCCGGGAACGTATTCACCGCAGCAATGCTGATCTGCGATTACTAGCAACTCCGACTTCATGGGGTCGAGTTGCAGACCCCAATCCGAACTGAGACCGGCTTTTTGAGATTCGCTCCGCCTCGCGGCATCGCAGCTCTTTGTACCGGCCATTGTAGCACGTGTGCAGCCCAAGACATAAGGGGCATGATGACTTGACGTCGTCCCCACCTTCCTCCGAGTTGACCCCGGCGGTCTCCTGTGAGTCCCCATCACCCCGAAGGGCATGCTGGCAACACAGGACAAGGGTTGCGCTCGTTGCGGGACTTAACCCAACATCTCACGACACGAGCTGACGACAGCCATGCACCACCTGTATACCGACCACAAGGGGGGCACTATCTCTAATGCTTTCCGGTATATGTCAAGCCTTGGTAAGGTTCTTCGCGTTGCGTCGAATTAAGCCACATGCTCCGCTGCTTGTGCGGGCCCCCGTCAATTCCTTTGAGTTTTAGCCTTGCGGCCGTACTCCCCAGGCGGGGAACTTAATGCGTTAGCTGCGGCACCGACGACGTGGAATGTCGCCAACACCTAGTTCCCAACGTTTACGGCGTGGACTACCAGGGTATCTAATCCTGTTCGCTCCCCACGCTTTCGCTCCTCAGCGTCAGTAATGGCCCAGAGATCCGCCTTCGCCACCGGTGTTCCTCCTGATATCTGCGCATTTCACCGCTACACCAGGAATTCCGATCTCCCCTACCACACTCTAGCCTGCCCGTATCGGATGCAGACCCGGGGTTAAGCCCCGGGCTTTCACACCCGACGTGACAAGCCGCCTACGAGCTCTTTACGCCCAATAATTCCGGACAACGCTTGCGCCCTACGTATTACCGCGGCTGCTGGCACGTAGTTAGCCGGCGCTTCTTCTGCAGGTACCGTCACTTTCGCTTCTTCCCTGCTGAAAGAGGTTTACAACCCGAAGGCCGTCATCCCTCACGCGGCGTCGCTGCATCAGGCTTTCGCCCATTGTGCAATATTCCCCACTGCTGCCTCCCGTAGGAGTCTGGGCCGTGTCTCAGTCCCAGTGTGGCCGGTCGCCCTCTCAGGCCGGCTACCCGTCGTCGCCTTGGTAGGCCATTACCCCACCAACAAGCTGATAGGCCGCGGGCTCATCCTTCACCGCCGGAGCTTTCAACCAGCTCCCATGCGGAAGCCGGTGTTATCCGGTATTAGACCCCGTTTCCAGGGCTTGTCCCAGAGTGAAGGGCAGATTGCCCACGTGTTACTCACCCGTTCGCCACTAATCCACCCCGAAGGGCTTCATCGTTCGACTTGCATGTGTTAAGCACGCCGCCAGCGTTCGTCCTGAGCCAGGATCAAACTCTCCGTGAATGTTTACCCGTAATCGGGTGACACTCGCGTTGAGCGGGACAGTCATGCCGGAATAAGGCCGACTGTCCACAGCGTCCTCGCTGTGTATGTTGCCTGCAGAACCACAAGGGCCCGCAGGACTTTCAAAGGAACCTCGCCATCCGAAGATGGACGGGGTATCAACTAATCTGGCGTTGATTTTTGGCACGCTGTTGAGTTCTCAAGGAACGGACGCTTCCTTTGTACTCACCCTCTCGGGCTTTCCTCCGGGCTTCCCTTCGGTATTTCGTGTTTCCAGCCTAGCAGATCCGATTTCCCGTTTCTGCCACCCGCTGGAGCGGGTTTGCTGGGTAGGAATTCACTTTCGTGTTTTCCGTTCCCGGCGGGTTTGAACACTACCAGGCTTTCTCGGTCCCCCCGACCACGTCCCCTGCGAGCATGCAGAGGTGTAGACCACTGAGGTTAGGATCTGGCTTGATAGGTGCTGCCGACCCGCGACTCAATGCCGCGTTGGGGTCAGGCAGGAGTACGACAGTACATCCCACCGTCAGTCGAGGCAAATCGTTTCCGGTAGTCCCTAGCTCCGCCCAACTGGTACGTCTCGTGCGGAACTAGGACTTCTTATGACTTACGCTTCACAGCAGTACGCCGTCCAGGACAGGTAGTGACGGCGCCTACACAATCTCCGCCCCTGGGAGGCTTCCCATGACAACCGTGACGTCGCCGCTTGCCGGACGCGCCATCGGTCTCGCCGCAGTTCCCGACCCGGTCTTCTCCGGTGCGATGGTCGGGCCCGGCACCGCCATCGATCCCGTACGTGAGCCCTCGGAGGCCGTTTCCCCGATCGACGGGGTCATCGTCTCCATGCACCCGCACGCCTTCGTCGTGGTCGACGGTGAGGGCCACGGTGTGCTGACCCACCTCGGCATCGACACCGTTCAGCTCAACGGGGAGGGCTTCGAGCTCCTCGTGAACAAGGGTGACACCGTCACGCGCGGCCAGGCCGTCGTGCGCTGGGACCCCGCCGCGGTCGAGGCCGCCGGCAAGTCCCCCATCTGTCCCATCGTGGCCCTCGAGGCCACCGCGGACTCGCTCTCCCAGGTCGTCGAGGACGGCGAAGTGAAGGCCGGCGACCAGCTCTTCGGCTGGAGCTGAGCCGGATCGTCCCCGTGACGACCGCGAGTTCGACATTCAACGCGGCGGCAGGTGCCGCCGCTCAATCGGAGACGGGTGAGATGGAGACAACGCTGCGAGGCGTCGGCGTCAGCCACGGTGTGGCGATCGGCGAGGTCCGGCACATGGGCACGGCGGTTCTCGAACCGCCGGCCAAGCAGATTCCGGCGGACGAGGCGGAGCGCGAACAGGGGCGCGCCCGTCAGGCCGTCGAGGCTGTCGCCGCCGACCTCAACGCGCGCGGCAACCTGGCCGGCGGCGAGGCCCAGCACGTGCTCGAGGCCCAGGCGATGATCGCCCAGGATCCGGAGCTCATCGCGGATGTGGACCGTCGCATCGCCGTGGGCAGCACGGCCGAGCGCGGTATCTACGACGCCTTCTCGCACTATCGCGAGCTGCTCGCCGGTGCCGGTGAGTACATGGCCGGGCGGGTCGCCGACCTCGACGACGTGCGGAACCGGATCGTGGCGCGCCTCCTCGGTGTGCCGATGCCGGGTGTGCCGGACAGTGACGAGCCGTACGTGCTGATCGCGCGGGACCTGGCGCCCGCCGACACCGCACTGCTCGACCCCACGCTGGTGCTCGGTTTCGTCACCGAGGAGGGCGGGCCGACCAGTCACAGCGCGATCCTCGCGCGGGCGCTGGGTGTGCCGGCCATCGTCGCGCTGCCGGGCGCGGGCGAGCTCGCCGAGGGCACGATGATCGCGGTCGACGGTTCGACCGGTGAGATCTTCGTGGACCCGAGCGAGGAGAAGAAGGCAGAGCTGACCAAGGCAGCGGCCGCGCGCAAGGCCGCGCTGGCGACGTCCAGCGGTCCGGGCGCCACCTCGGACGGGCACAAGGTGCCGCTGCTCGCCAACGTCGGTGGTCCGGCGGACGTGCCGGCGGCGGTGGAGGCCGGTGCCGAGGGTGTCGGTCTGTTCCGTACGGAGTTCCTCTTCCTGGACGACAGCAAGAACGCGCCGTCCGAGGAGAAGCAGGTCGAGGCCTACCGCAAGGTGCTCGAGGCGTTCCCCGAGGGCCGTGTGGTCGTGCGGGTGCTCGACGCCGGGGCGGACAAGCCGCTGGACTTCCTGACTCCGGCGGACGAGCCGAACCCGGCGCTCGGTGTCCGGGGTCTGCGGTCGCTCCTGGACCACCCGGAGGTGCTGCGGACGCAGCTGACCGCGCTGGCGAAGGCGGTCGAGGGGCTGCCGGTGTACCTCGAGGTCATGGCGCCGATGGTGGCCGACCGTACGGACGCGAAGGCCTTCGCCGACGCGTGCCGTGAGGCGGGGCTGCGGGCGAAGTTCGGTGCGATGGTCGAGATTCCCTCGGCCGCGCTGCGGGCGCGCTCGATCCTCCAGGAGGTCGAGTTCCTTTCGCTGGGCACGAACGACCTGGCGCAGTACACCTTCGCGGCCGACCGTCAGGTCGGTGCGGTGTCGCGACTCCAGGACCCGTGGCAGCCGGCGCTGCTCGACCTGGTGGCGCTGTCCGCCGAGGCGGCGAAGGCCGAGGGCAAGAGCTGTGGTGTCTGTGGCGAGGCCGCCGCCGACCCGCTGCTCGCCTGTGTGCTGACGGGTCTGGGTGTCACCTCCCTTTCCATGGGTGCTGCCTCGATTCCGTATGTGCGGGCGACGCTGGCCAAGTACACGCTGGCGCAGTGCGAGCGTGCCGCGGCAGCGGCGCGTGCCGCGGACACGGCGCACGAGGCGCGCGTGGCCGCGCAGGCGGTGCTGTCCGGGGAGTGATTCCCGGGGGCGCGTGAACGAAGGGGCTTTCCGTCACCGAGGTGGCGGGGAGCCCCTTCGGCGTGTCAGGGGTCAGTGGTGGGTGGTCCAGTCGTCGTCGGGGTCGGGAGTGACGGGGAAGCCGGCCAGGTGGTCGACGCCCGGTTCCGGGGAGAGGGGTTCTCCGGTGCGGGCGTCGGTGCAGTAGGCGGCGAAGACCTCGGCCTCGGTGAGAGGGGTGAGGGTGCCGCCGGTGAGGCGCCAGCCGTGGAGTCGGTCGCGGGCGCCTGGGGCGGTGGTGCGCAGGACGAGTCCGCCGGGGGCGCCGAGGACGATGCCCGCGGCGAGGACGGCGGTGAACTCGGCGGCCGCGACGTCCTCGACGTCCGTGGCCGGGGTGGTGCCGTCGGCGTGGAGGACGGCGATGAGTTGGTCGTCGGCGGCCGGGACGCTGCAGACGAGGTGGTGGGTGCCGGGGCCGGCTGCGTCCAGGAGCCGGGCGAGGAGGCGGGCGGCGCGCTCGAAGGCGGCCCGGCCGATGTCCTTGCCGCAGGTGGCGCAGTCGCCGGCGGTGGCGAGGACGGTGGTGGCGTACTCCCAGGTGGCGTGGCGGACGGCGGTGTCGACCAGCTCGGGGAGGAGGGTGCTGAGGGGTTGCCCGGTGTAGGTGACCCGGGCGCCGGTGGCGGCGAGGTGGGCGGTAAAGCGGCTGCGGCTGGTGGGGTGGTCGGGGTCGAGGGCGGTCTCGGCGCAGTAGGCCGCGTACTCCTCGGGGTCGAAGAGGGTGACGGTGGTGTGGCCGCCCTGGGTGGCGAGGGTCCTGAGGAGGGCCTCGACCTGGCGGAGGTAGGTGGTGTGGTCGTCGAAGGCGAAGGTGCGGTACCGCCGCATGGCCGTGAAGTCGTGCTCGTCGGCGAGGAGGCCGACCGTGCTGGGTACTTCGCGGCGCAGGGCGCGGCGGAGGTTCGCCGGGGTGGTGCCGGTCCGTGTCATGTCTCCCCCTGGAATGCGGTCCGATCAGTGCTCACTCACCGTAACCTTCGCCACTGACAGTGACGTCCTGGGGAGGCGTCGGCGGACGAGGCGGTTCTGGGCGGCGGTGGTGGCGACGAGCGCGGCGCCGAGGAACGGCCAGGCCAGGGGGCCTGCGGCGACGAGGCCGGTCATGAGGAGGGGTCCGACGAAGCGCTGGGTGGACTGGGCGAGGCCGTGGACGCCGAGGTAGGCGCCCTGTGCGTCGTCGGGGGCGAGGGCCACGGAGATCTCCCAGGACGCGATGGTGTGGATCATCTCGGCGAACGTGAGGGCGACGGCCGCGGTGATCAGGGCGACGGTGGAGAGGGTCCGGCCGCCGAGGGCGGAGGCGGTCAGGGCGAGTGTGCCGACGACGAAGAGGACCGCGAGGGGTCGGAGCAGGCGGCGGGCGGCCTCGGTGGAGGAGCCGAAGCGCGAGAGCGGGACCTGGAAGAGCACGACGAGGGCGCTGTTGACGACCATCAGGAGCGGGGCGAGGCCCACGGGGGCCTCGGTGGCGTGGACGATCCAGAGGGGCAGGGCGACCTGGAGGATCGAGTCGTGGAGGTAGAAGACGGAGTCCGCGGCGGTGAAGCCGAGGAAGCCCCGGTCGCGCCAGGGGCTGGAGGGCTTCGTCGTCCGGGTGGCGTCGGTGGAGGCTGCGGCGATGCGGGAGGCGGCGGGGGCCGGGGGTTCGGCGCAGCGGAGGGTGAGCGCGGCCATCACGAGGTAGGAGAGGGCGTCTCCGACGAGGAGGAGGTGGAAGGCGGTGGTGCTGCCGACGGCGAGGGCCGCCGCGGCGCCGAGGCCGCCGAGGGTCCAGCCGATGTTGGACGTGGTGCGGTTGATGGCCTGGTAGCGGATGCGGTCGGGGCCCGCGACCCGGGCGGCGTAGAGCTTGGTGAGGACGTTGGTGGCGCGGTCCGGGAGGGCGCCGGCGGCCGAGAAGAGGACGAGCAGCAGGTAGTCGTCGGTGGTGAGGAGGGCGAGGAGGGCCGCGGCGCGGAGCAGTTGGGTGCAGATGATGACGCGGACGAGGGGGAAGCGGTCGGCGAGGCGGCCGCCGAGGGGTGCGCCGGCGATGCCGGCGGCGCCGGAGACGGCGATGAGGAGGCCGACCTGGCCGAGGTCGAGGCCGGTGACGAAGGTGAAGTAGAGGGCCATGGCCGTGGACCAGAGGCCGGTGCCGCACTTGTCGATGAAGCCGACGACGAGCATGCGGCGCCCGTCCCGGCCACCGGGGATGCGGTCTGTGAAGGGTGTTCGGGTGGAGTGGGTGGCGCGGCTCAATGGGTCCCCCTTGCGAACTGCTTTGTATTGATACATACTTGAGTACGTGGCAGCACAATATTCGATCGAAGGCACGACAGCCAAGGGGATTGCCGCGTCCGTGGAGCGGGGCGTCACCGAGGGTGGACTCTCCCCCGGTGACGCCCTGCCGCCCGTGCGGCGTCTCGCCGACGAGCTGGCGGTGAGTCCGGGGACGGTCGCGACGGCCTACAAGGAGCTGCGGCAGCGCGGCCTGATCGTCACGCGCGGACGGGGCGGGACGGTCGTCGCGGAGGTGCCGTCGGTGGCCTCCCGGCGTCCGCCGCGCGTCCCCCAGGGCCTGGTGGACCTGGCAGGCGGCCATCCCGACCCGGCCTTCCTCCCCGTACTGCGTCCTCCGTCGTCGGTCAGTCCGGTCTACGGGTCCCATCGCGCCGCGCCACGGCTCGCGGCGCTGGAGGAGGTGACCCGGCAGTGGTTCGCGCGCGACGGGGTGCCGACCCGGCACGTGACCTTCGCGCACGGGGCGCTCGACTGCATAGCGCGGCTGCTCTCCACCGAGCTTCGGCCCGGTGACGCGGTGGCCGTGGAGGATCCGGGCTTCCACCATCTGCTCGACCTGGTGCCCGCGTTGGGACTGCGGATGGTCCCGGTGACCGTGGACGGAGAGGGGCTCGTACCGGAGTCGCTGCGTGCGGCGCTGCGGGGCGGGGTCCGCGCGGTGGTGTGCAGTCCGCGCGGGCAGTGTCCGACCGGGGCGTTCTTCACCCGCTCGCGACGGGACGAACTGGTCGCGGTGTTGCGGGACTTCCCCGAGGTGCTCGTCGTGGAGGACGACCACAACGCGGAGATCGGCGGGGCCGCGGCGCACACGCTGGCCGCGGCGGGGCTCGAACGGTGGGCGCAGGTGCGGACCGCTTCCAAGCACCTCGGCATCGACCTGCGGTGGGCCGGCGTGGCGTGCGACGCGATCACGCTCGCCCGGCACGACGGGCGCATGCTGATGACCTCGGGCTGGGTCAGTCACGTCCTCCAGGAGACGGTGGTCGGCCTCTTCCGCGACAGCGCGGTACGGGCGCTCGTGGCGGAGGGCGAGGCGGCGTACACGGCGCGGCGCGCGGCCCTGGTCGACGCGCTCGGGGCGCACCGGATCCGGGCGGTCGGGGCCAGCGGGCTGAACGTGTGGGTGCCGGTGCGGGACGAGTCCGCCGTCGTCAACGGGCTGCGGACACAGGGCTGGTGGGTGGCCGCGGGGGCGCGGTTCCGGATCACCGCCCCGCCGGCCGTCCGGATCACCACGTCGACGCTCGCCTCCGAGGACGCGCCCCGTCTGGCGGCGGACTTCGCGGAGGTGCTGGGGGACGCGCAGGCGACGTACGGCGGTTGACGCCGTAGGGGGCGCTGCGGAGGGGGCCTCGGAGGTCGGTGGCGACGGGGCGTGGTGGTGGAGCGGCGGGGCGTGTCGCGGTGTGGCGCGGGTCACGGGAACCCGGACGAACCGGCGCCCAGTGCCTTGTGTGGAATCACCTATGAGAGATCGTTTCCGCGCCGGGGACCCCTCCGCGCTCGGTGAGGCGTACGACGAGCACGCCCGCGTGCTGTACCACTACGCCTACCGGGTGTGCGGGGACCGGGCGGCCGCCGAGGACGTCGTTTCCGCCGCGTTCCTCGAGGCCTGGCGCTGTCGCGGGAAGGTGCACGCCGAGGGCGGCAGTCTGCGCCCGTGGCTGCTCGGCATCGCGACCAACATCATGCGCGGGTCCGCCCGCGAGGCGCGACGGCGGGACGCGGCGCTGGCCCGGCTTCCCGAACGGGGCGTCCTGCCGGACTTCGCCGACGACGTGCTCGCCCGCCTGACCGACGGGGAGCAGATACGGGCCGCGCGCGCCGCCCTCGGGAAACTGCGGCGGCGTGAGCGGGAGGTCTTCACGCTCGTCGTGTGGGCCGGGCTCGACTACGCGGCAGCCGGAGAGGCGCTGGGGGTCCCGGTCGGCACGGTCCGGTCCCGGTTGTCGCGCGCGCGTGAACGGCTCCGGAAGCTCGCCGAGGCCGAACTGCGGTCGGCGCGCCGGGAGGAGCGGTCGGCGGCTGCCGCCGTCCGGTCCTCCGGCGGAGTGACGGGGGCGGCCGTCGGTCGCACCGCCGGCACCCGTGCCCGTACGGCTGCCGTGTCCGAGGCGATACGGCCGGAGGCCGGCTCCGGAGCCGCGCACCCGGTGGCCTCCCCCGACTCCGTGCGCCGCACCGTCGCACCCGATGCCGTGAGCCGAGCCGACGCGACGCCCCGCACCGCCTGTCCCGCCCTCGTACCCCGACCGATCCCGGAGAACCAGGCATGAACGCCTTCGCCCCCCGTCCGCCGCGTCACCGCGAGACGGACGCGCACGCCGACACCCTGCTGCGGGCCGAGCTCGCCGAGCTGCTGCCCCCGCCGCCGGTGCCCGAACTCGCGCCGGAGCGGAACCACGAGCTGCGGCACACCGTCCTGCGGACCGCACTCGCCTCGGACGACGCCGCCCCGGCCGAGCCGCCCGGTCGGAGCGGGTCGCGCGGCCGCCCGAGGCTCGGCTGGATCGTCGCACCCGTCGCCGCCTGCGCGGTCGTGGCCGGGGCCGTCGTGCTCGCTCCCCAGGACACGCCTACCGGGACTCCGGACCGGCCCTCGGCCGGGCAGCGCGCGGCGCCCGGCGCCGTGCAGGTGCTGTCCCGTGCGGCGCTGGCCGCTGCCTCGGCGCCCGCGCCCGATGCACGGCCGGAGGGGTACGTCTATGTGAGGAGCCTGGTCGCGTACGCGGGGCGCGGCGCCGACGGCGGGCCGCCGACGCTGCCGGCCGCCCATCGGCGCGAGGTGTGGCTGTCGGCGGACGGCAGCCGGCCCGGGCTGCTGCGCGAACCCGGTGCGGACGACACGACGCTCGGGCCTCCGCTGCCCGTGTACGAACTGGACCGTCGCGGCGCCACTCCGAGGAAGCGCACCACCGGGGCCGAGCCGCCGTCCGTCACGAACCCGACCCACGCGTACGTGGCGACGCTTCCGACGGATCCGGAGGCGCTGCTGCGGCTGGTCAGGGCCGAGACCCGGCAGGCCGGGGGCGATCCGGACCAGCGGGCGTTCACCGCGATCGGGACACTCCTCGCCGAGACCTGGGCTCCGCCGAAGGTGACGGCCGCGCTGTACGGGGCGGCCGCGCGGATCCCCGGGGTCACCGTGCTGCCGTCCGCGAAGGACGCGGCCGGGCGCGAGGGCGTCGCCGTGGCCCGTACCGCGTCCGACGAGCAGACCCAGTGGATCTTCGACCGTGCGACCTCGGCGTTCCTCGGGGAGCGCACGGTCCTCACCGGGACGACGTCGGCGGGCCACGCAGGCACCGTCCTCGGGGTGTCCGCCGTGCTCGCCAAGGCAGCGGTCGGCGCCCCCGGCGAGCTGCCGGAGGCGCCGAAGGGGTAGTCCGGGTCAGCCCCTGCGGGAGGCCGCCAGGGTCTCGTAGAAGTGCAGGAGGCCGAGGTCGTCGACCGAGCCCGCGTTGACGGCCTTGGCCAGGGGGGTGCCCTGGAGGAGGCGCTTGACCGGGACCTCGATGCGCTTGCCCGTGAGGGTGTGCGGGACGCCCGGCACCTCGATGATCTCGTCGGGGACGTGGCGCGGGGAGAGTTCGGTGCGGATCGTCCGCTTGATGCGGGCGATCAGCTCCTCGTCGAGGGTGGCGCCCTCGACGAGGTGGACGAAGAGCGGCATCCAGTAGCCGCCGTCCGGCTCCTCCAGGCCGATCACGAGGGACTCGCGGATCTCCGGGAGACGTTCGACGGCCTCATAGATATCGGCGCTGCCCATCCTGACGCCCTGACGGTTCAGGGTGGAGTCGGACCGGCCGTGGATGACGACCGAGCCGTGGTCGGTGATCGTGATCCAGTCCCCGTGGCGCCAGACGCCCGGGAACATCTCGAAGTAGCTGTCGCGGTAGCGGCTGCCGTCCGGGTCGTTCCAGAAGTGGATCGGCATGGACGGCATGGGGTTGGTGACGACGAGTTCGCCGACCTCGCCGATCACGGGCTTCCCGGAAGGGTCCCAGGCCTGGAGGTCGGTGCCGAGGCCCGCCGCCTGCAGTTCGCCGATGTGGACCGGGAGGGTGGGGACGGCGCCCGCGAAGCAGGAGCACACGTCGGTGCCGCCGCTGACGGAGGCGATCCAGAGGTTCTCGCGGACCTCGTCGTGGAGCCAGCGGAAGCCGTCGGGCGGCAGCGGGGAGCCGGTGGTGGCGACGCACTTCACCGCCGAGAGGTCGAAGTCGCGGCCGGGGTGCACGTCCGCCTTCGCGCAGGCCATCACGTACGCGGCGGAGGTGCCGTACAGGGTGGCGCGGGTGCGCTCGGCGACGCGCCACTGGGTGGCTGTGTCGGGGTAGCCGGGGCTGCCGTCGTACAGGACGACGGTCGTGCCGGTGAGCAGGCCGGAGACGAGGAAGTTCCACATCATCCAGCCGGTGGAGGTGTACCAGAAGAACACGTCCTCGGGGCCCAGGTCGCAGTGCAGGCCCAGCTGCTTGACGTGCTCGACGAGGATGCCGCCCTGGGACTGGACGATCGCCTTCGGCAGGCCGGTGGTGCCGGAGGAGTACAGGACCCAGAGCGGGTGCGAGAACGGGACCTGCTCGTAGACGGGCTCGACGTCCGCGGCGACCAGGTCGGCCCAGGCGAGGGTGCCCTCGGGCGCCGGGGTGCCGAGCAGGGGGACGTGGACGACGGCCCGGAGGGTCGGGAGCTCGGCGCGCAGTTCGGCGACGGTGTCGCGGCGGTCGTGCTCCTTGCCGCCGTAGCGGTAGCCGTCGACCGTGAACAGGACGACGGGCTCGACCTGCTGGAACCGGTCGAGGACGCTGCGGGCGCCGAAGTCGGGGGCGCAGGAGGTCCACACGCCGCCCACCGCGGCGGTGGCGAGGAGGGCCACGACCGACTGCGGGACGTTGGGCAGGTAGCCGCTGATCCGGTCGCCCGGCCGGACGCCCAGGGCACGGAGTTCGGCGGCGAGGGAGCCGACCTGGCGGCGGAGCTCGGCCCAGGTGATCGACGTCGGCTCATGTGTTTCGTCCACATGGAGCAGCGCCGTGTCATGGGGGCGCTCACCTGCGGCGCGCAGGGCGTGCTCGGCGTAGTTGAGGGTGGCACCGGGGAACCATTCGGCGCCCGGCATCGAACGGTCGCCGAGGACGCGCTCGTACGGGGTGGAGAAGCGGATGTCGAACCACTCGACGATCGCCTGCCAGAAGGCTTCGAGCTCGTCGACGGACCAGCGGTGGAGCGCCGGATATCCGCCGTCGGCCGGGGCGCCGTGGTGTTCGGCGGCCCACGTCTGGAAGCGGGTGACGGCTGCCGTGGCGATGCGTTCCTCGTCCGGCTGCCAGAGCGGCTCGGTCTGCGCTGATGTCATTGGGGTGGCTCCCTGGCTGTACGCGGGGTCGGCGTGTGTCCCGCGCACGTGCTGGGGTGTGCGCGTGACGCGGCTGACAGGACGATGCCATGTGATCGTCTTTCGCACCAGGTCTGCCCGCCCATGGTCGGGGAGTTGAATATGTGCTCCCACCACGGGTGAACGCCAGTTGAACGGAGCCTGTTCCGCCCCTTCCGGGTGGCAGGCTGAGCTGCATGGACGGTCGTGAACTGGTGCGTTCGATGAAGGTGTTCGGCTCGGTGCGGGGGTTGCGGACGGTACGGGCGGCGTGGCGGCAGCGTCGTACGGATGCGTGGGGGTTGCCGCCCAGGGGTGCGGAGCGGGCCCGGGTCCCGGGCCTGGCGACGGGTGCGGAGGCGGCGCCCGGTGGGGGGACCGTCCGGTTCGCGCGGTCCTCGTTGCGGATCCGCGTGACGGCGGGCGGCACCGTGTTCTGGGGGTGGGACGGGGCCGAGCCGCTTCCGTCGTACGCGCTGGCCGGTGACGCGCCGGAGCCGGATCCGCGGGCCTCCCTGGAGCCGGACACGGACGGCGGCTGGCGGATCGTGTCGGAGCGGGTGACGGTGGCGGTGTCCCGGCACGGTGCGGTGGAGATCCGGACGCCGGGCGGGGTGATGCTGCGCCGTGATCTGCCGCCGCGCTGGTGGGAGCCGGTGGCACAGCCCACTCCTGCGGATGCGAGGCAGGACTCCTCGGAGAGGTCGGCTTCTCCGCGTGCCGGGTCGGCGGCCGGCGCGGCCCCGGCCAGTGGGGCGGCGCGCTGGGTGCAGCGCAGTGAGGTGCCGGCGGACGCGCGGTTCTTCGGGCTGGGCGGCCGCTCGGCGGGACCGCGGCTCCGGGACGGCTCGTACCGCCTCTGGAACACCGACCCCAAGGGGAGCTTCGGTCCCGGCGACGATCCGCTCTACCTCACCATGCCCGTGCAGTTCGTCGTCTCGGACGCGGGGACGCACCTGGCCTTCCACGACAACTCCTGGGACGGCCGGGTCACCCTCGCCGAAGGGGAGGAGGGCGCGGGGTCCGGGCACGACCGGCCGGGGACCAGCGAGGTCCGGATGGGCGGCGGTCCGCTGCGCTGCTGGGTGGTGGTCGGCACCCCCGCGCGCGTGCTCCACGGCTGGGCGGCGCTCACCGGAGCGCCCGCGCTGCCGCCGGACTGGGCGCTCGGACCGCAGCACGCGCGCTGGGGCTTCGGCAGCGAGCGCGAGGTGCGGCGGATCGTGGCCGGATACCGGGAGCGGGGGCTCCCGCTGTCCGCCGTCCACCTGGACATCGACCACTACGACGGGCACCGGGTGTTCACCGTGGACCGGGAGCGATTCCCCGATCTGCCGGGGCTCGCGAAGGAGCTGCGGGAGCAGGGCGTGCGGCTCGTGTCGATCGTGGACCCCGCGGTGAAGGTCGAACCGGGGAACCCGGTCTACGACGGCGGGCGGGCGGCCGGGGCCTTCGTGCGGGACGCGCGGGGCAACGAGGTCCACGGGGTGGTGTGGCCGGGCGAGTGCGCCTACCCGGACTTCACCGATCCGGCGGTACGGGAGTGGTGGGGCGGGCTGTACGAGGAGCGGCTCGGGCAGGGCTTCGCCGGGGTGTGGCACGACATGAACGAGCCGGTCTCCTTCACGCCCTTCGGCGACATGACGCTGCCGCGCTCGGCACGGCACGACCTGGACGGACGGGGCGGCGACCACCGAGAGGCGCACAACGTGTACGGCCTGACGATGGCGCGGGCCGGGTACGAGGGTCTGCGCCGGCTGCGTCCCGACGAGCGGCCCTTCCTCTTCTCGCGTTCCGGCTGGGCGGGGATGCAGCGGTACGGGGGCACCTGGTCGGGCGATGTGTCGACCGGGTGGCCGGGGCTGCGGGCCTCGCTCGCCCTGGTCCTGGGGCTCGGACTGTGCGGGGTGCCGTACTCGGGCCCCGACGTGGGCGGTTTCGACGGCAGTCCGTCGCCGGAGCTGTTCCTGCGCTGGTACCAGCTGGGGGCGTGGCTGCCGCTGTTCCGCACCCACGCGGCGATCGGGGCGGGGCGGCGCGAACCGTGGGAGTTCGGTCCGGAGGTCCTGGAGCACGCGCGCGAGGCACTGGCCGAACGGGAGCGGCTGCGGCCGTACTTCACGACCCTGGCGCGGCTCGCCCGGATGACGGGCGCACCGTACGTACGCCCGCTGTGGTGGGGGACGCCCGAGGACCGGGTGCTGCGCGACTGCGAGGACGCGTTCCTGCTCGGCGACGCGCTGCTGGTGGCGCCGGTCCTCACCGGGGGCGCCGACCGGCGGGCGGTGCGGCTGCCGCGCGGACGCTGGTACGACACGGCGACGGGGCAGGCGTACGAGGGTCCCGGGCAGGTGCTGCTCGACGCACCGCTCTCCCGGGTGCCGGTCCTGGCGCGGGCGGGTGCGGTGCTCGCGGTACGGGGCGACGACGGCGAACCGGCCCTGGAGGTGTGGGCGCCCGCCGCCGGACGGACGGGCGGCGGGCTCGTCGTCCGGGACGCGGGGGACGGCTGGGAGACGGCCGAGATCGAGCGGTACCAGTCGCGGCTCGTGGACGGCCGGGTGGTCGTGGAGCGGGTGACGGACGACGGGGTGGAGGAGGCGGAGTTGCCGGTGCGGGTGCGGGGGGTGTGATCCCGCGGCGCCCTCGGTCTGATCCCGCCGCCGGAGGGCTCGTGCTTCGGCGGCGGGACCAAGGCCCGGGAGGTCGCGCTCCCGTGACCGGATCGGGTACGGAGGGAGCGCGGCCCCTCCGCAGGCCCGCCCGGCCGGTCACCGTCGGGCTCCGCTCAGCCGTACTCCCCCGCGAACCATTTCCGTACCGCCTCCGTGTGGAGGGGGAAGGCGAGTTCCCCGGGTGCGTGGAGCACGTGGTGGCCGCTCGTCTCGTCGGTGAGGACCGAGGGCGGGAGCGCGGCCGCCGGGCGGGGCGGGAGGATGCCGAAGAGGAGGAGGTGGCCGGCCGGGGAGCTCAGCGCGTCGGCGAGGCGCACCTCCTCGGCGACGGCCACGATCCCCGTCTCCTCCCGCAGTTCGCGGGCCACGGCGGCGCGCCAGTCCTCGCCGTGGTCGATGAAGCCGCCGGGCAGGGCGACCCCGCCGCGCGCCGGTTCGATGGTGCGGGTGATGACGACGAGGCCCGTGTCCGTTCCGTCCGTGACCGGGAGCAGGGCGACGGCGACGGGCAGCGGGTTGCGGTAGGCGGTCTGACCGCAGGCCGGGCAGGTGCGGGGCCAGCCGGCGTCGGCCCGGTGGGCGGCGCCGCAGAACGTGCAGTGGGAGTCCTTCACGGGCCGACCGTATGCGATCACCTTTCCCGGCGCTGCCGGAACTGATAGACGGTGCGCATGACAGGACTCGCTTCCGCTCTACGTACCCTCGCCGTCGCGGCCGCGGCCGGACTGCTCGCCGTCACCGGCGCCGTCGCGGCTCCCGCTCCCCCGGCGTCCGCCGCGCCGGAACCCAAGGCGCCACGGGAGTTCGTGGCTCTCGACTCGGTGGACCGGACGATCATCCAGGAGATGCGCTACACGACGGCGCACAACTTCGTGGGCGAGCCGGTGGACGGCTACCGGCAGCCGCTCTGCATCCTGACCCGGCCGGCCGCCGAGGCCCTGCACCGCGCGCAGACGCGGCTCCTCGCGCGCGGCTACACGCTCAAGGTGTACGACTGCTACCGGCCGCAGCGGGCCGTCGACCACTTCGTGCGCTGGGCGAAGGACCTGGCGGACGAGCGGATGAAGGGGGAGTTCTATCCGCTCGTCGACAAGTCGAGGCTGTTCGAGGACGGCTACATCGCGGCGAAGTCCGGGCACAGCCGGGGCTCGACCGTGGATCTGACGATCGTCCGGCTTCCGGCGGCGCCCACGCGCGCGTACGTGCCCGGCGAGCGGCTGACGAAGTGCTACGCACCGCGCGTGGAGCGGTTCCCCGACAACTCCGTGGACATGGGGACCGGGTACGACTGCTTCGACACGCTCTCGCACACCGACGACCCCCGGATACAGGGCGCGCAGCGGGCCCACCGGCAGCTGCTCGGGAGCGCGCTCGCCGAGCAGGGCTTCGTGAACCTGCATGAGGAGTGGTGGCACTTCACCTTCAAGCCGGAGCCGTTCCCGAGTACGTTCTTCGACTTCCCGGTGGCACGGAGGTCGGTGGCCGGTCACTGAACCTTTCGCCCGCGGGGCTCCCGTGCCACACTTCTGACGGATCGTCAGGTAAGGGTGGATCGACGGCAGGCACGGGAGGCCTCGATGGCACGGACACGCACACCGGTGGTGGCCGGATGGTTCACCGACGACACCGTGCCGGAGGCGGAGTTCCGGCTGCTCGGGACCCGGTGCACGGCCTGCGCCTCGGTCTTCTTCCCGCGCGCGGACGACGGCTGCCGCAACCCGGTCTGTCCCGGCGGCGGGGACCTCGCCGAGTTCCCGCTCTCCCCGCGCGGCCGGGTCTGGTCGTACACCGACGGGCGATACCGTCCGCCCGCCCCGTACGTCTCCGATCCGGACGCGCCCTGGGAGCCGTACACCCTCGTCGCCGTCGAGCTGGCGGCCGAGGCGATGGTCGTGCTCGGGCAGGCCGCGCCGGGGGTGACGACGGCCGATCTGGCCATCGGGACGGAGGTCGAGGTGGTGCCCGGGGTCCTCGACGAGGACGACGAGCACATCTGGACCACCTGGAACTGGCGGCCCGTCGCAGCGGAGGAGCGGTCGTGAACGACATCGCCGTCATAGGGGCGGGAATGCACCCCTGGGGCAAGTGGGGACGCAACTTCATCAGTTACGGAACGGCCGCCGCCCGCGCCGCGCTCGCCGACGCCGGTCTGGACTGGTCGGACGTCGGCTCCGTCGTCGGCGCGAACACCATGCGATGCGGATACCCGGGGTACGTGTCCGGGGCGACGTTCGCGCAGGCCCTCGGGTGGCAGGGCGCGCGGGTCGCCAGCGTGTACGCAGCCTGCGCCTCGGGCGCCCAGGCGATCGGGACCGCGCGGGCCCAGATCCTCGCCGGACTCGCGGACGTCGTCCTGGTCGTCGGCGCGGACGCGACGCCCAAGGGCTTCCTCGCCCCGGCCGGCGGCGAGCGCCCCGACGACCCGGACTGGCTGCGCTTCCGGGTGCTCGGGGCCACCAACCCCGCGTACTTCGCGCTCTACGCCCGCCGCAGGATGGCGCTGTACGGGGACACGACCGAGGACTTCGCCCAGGTGAAGGTGAAGAACGCGGCGGCCGGCGCGCTCAACCCGCTGGCCCGATACCGCGCGCGCGTGAGCGCCGAACAGGTCGCCGCCTCGGCCGTCGTCGCCGACCCGCTGCGGCTCCTCGACATCTGCGCCACCTCGGACGGGGGCGCCGCGCTCGTGCTGTCCAGCATGGAGTTCGCACGCGGCCACGGACATCCCGACCCGGTGCGGGTCCGGGCCGTGTCGACGGTCTCCCCCACCTACCCCAAGGCGGTGCTCGACCTCCCGGACATCGCGACCGACTCGGCGGTGGCCGCCGCGCCGGCCGCGCACTCCTTCCGCGCCTCCATCGCGCGTGCCGCCTACGAGGAGGCGGGGATCGGGCCCGAGGACCTGTCCCTCGCGGAGGTCTACGACCTGTCCACCGCGCTGGAACTGGAGTGGTACGAGGACATCGGGCTGTGCGCGGCCGGCGAGGGCGCCAAGCTGCTGCGGGAGGGGGCGACCGCGCTCGGCGGACGCGTACCCGTCAACACCAGTGGCGGGCTGGCCTCGTTCGGGGAAGCCGTGCCCGCCCAGGCGATCGCCCAGGTCTGCGAGCTGACGTGGCAGCTGCGGGGCACGGCCGGTGACCGGCAGGTGCCGGGGGCACGGGTCGGCATCACCGCGAACCAGGGGCTGTTCGGGCACGGGTCGGCGGTGGTGGCGGTGCGCTGAGGGACCGGGTGCCGGAGGAGCCTCGGCGGTGGGCCGAGGAGACTCGGCCCACCGGTGTCAGGGAGCGACCGTCGCGTGGCTCCGGTCCGCGAGGACGAGCGCGTGCTCGACCACGGCGACGAGGACGTTCTTCACGGACTCACGGTCCCGGGCGTCGCACATCAGCAGCTCGACCTCCGGGTCCAGGTCCAGCGCCCCGCGCACGCTCTCCGCGGGGAACCGCCGGGCGCCCTCGAAGCAGTTGACGGCCACCGTGAACGGGATGCCGCGCCGCTCGAAGTAGTCGATGGCCGCGAAGCTGTCCTCCAGCCGGCGGGTGTCGGCCAGGACGACCGCGCCGAGCGCGCCCTGCGCCAGCTCGTCCCAGAGGAACCAGAAGCGGTCCTGTCCGGGGGTGCCGAACAGGTACAGGACGAGGTCCTCGCGCAGGGTGATCCGCCCGAAGTCCATGGCGACCGTCGTGGTCGTCTTGGTCTCGACCCCGTGCAGGTCGTCGACGGGCCGCCCCGCCTCGCTGAGGATCTCCTCGGTCCGCAGGGGCCTGATCTCGCTGACCGCGCCCACCAGCGTCGTCTTGCCGACCCCGAACCCGCCCGCGACGAGGATCTTCAGGGTCACCGGCTCGACGTACGGCTTCTTGCGGCTAGAGCGCCCGAAGGCCATTGATCACCTCGCGGAGAATGCTCACATCCGGCAGCTCGGCCGGCGGAACGGGGCGGGTCACATGGACGAGTTCGTCCTCGACGAGGTCGCCGACGAGCACCCGGACCACCCCGACGGGGAGGTCGAGTCCTGCGGCGAGCTCGGCGATCGACTGGGGCTGCTCGGAGCAGCGTTCGACGATCTCCACGTGCTCGGGGGAGAGCGTCTGGTCCCGGCCGGGGTCGTCGGCGGCGGGTTCGGGCACGACCACCGCGATCAGGTCGAGGCGGTGGCGGGTGGCGGCGCTCGTCCGGCCGCGGGTCATCGCGTACGGACGGACCACCGGCCCGGCCTCGTCGTCGAACCAGTGGTGCTGGGCCGGGGTGGCGCTCTGGTCCTGCTCCGTGGGCCGGTTCAGCTGGTTCCGCTCGGCTGCGTCGCTCATGCCGTCCCCACTCACCCTCCCGCGGGCAGACCGGTCCGGGGCGCCGTCGCGAGGTGGGCCCCGACCCGCTTCACCATCAGCGTCATCTCGTAGGCGACCTGGCCGACGTCGGAGTCCGCGTCGGCGAGCACGGCCAGGCAGCTGCCGTCACCGGCGGCCGTGACGAAGAGGAAGGCGTCCTCCAGTTCGACGACCGTCTGGCGAACCCTGCCCGCCTCGAAGTGCCGTCCGACGCCCTTGGCGAGGCTGTGGAAGCCGGAGGCCACGGCGGCCAGGTGCTCGCCGTCCTCCCGGGTCAGGTCCTGGGACGCGCCGGTGGGGAGGCCGTCGCTGGAGAGCACCAGGGCCTTCCGGATGGACGCGACGCGCTGCACGAGCTCGTCGAGCAGCCAGTTCAGCTCGCCGTTTCCGTTGCCGGAGGTGGTGCTGGATGCTGCGGCGTTCGGTGCGGTCATCGACCGTCCCCCTCGGGTGTCGTTCCAGGTGCTGTCGGGTCGTCAGGGTCGGCGTTCTGCTGTCGTCCGCGCTGCCAGCCGCTCTGCATGGCGGCCATGCGCGCGCGTACCTCCTCGGCGTCACGCTCGAAGGAGTCGGCCTCCGCGGGTACGGCGCCGCCGCTCGCACCGGCGTCGGCGCGGTCGCCCGTACGGCGTTCGGCCGGGCCGTCGGTCGCGCGCAGCTGGGGCGCGAGGCTGGCCTGGCGGACGCGGCGGGGCAGTCCGCCGAACGGCTCGGGGCTCGCCGGCGGCACGGGACCCTCCGGTGGTACGGGGACGAGGGTGGGGCCGGTTCCGCGCGGGGCGAGGGGCAGACCGTGCTGCCGGCCGGTGCCGCGCGGGGGTACGGGCCGGCCGGTTCCGCCGGGGGGTACCGGCCGCTCGTCCTGCCCGGTGCCGTAGGCGTGGTGGTCGGCGCCGCCGGGGCCGTCCGTCGCCCCTGAGCCCTCGGTCACCCGGCCGTGGACGGGATGCGCCCGGCCGTTGAGGGGCGGCTCCAGGTCGGGGAGCGCGTGGGCCCGGTCGGTCCCGTCGGCACCCCGGCCGCGGTCCGGTCCTTCGATGCCCCGGCCGCGGTCGGGCTCGTCCACACCACGGCCGCGGTTCGGCTCGTCGAGGCGGCGGCCGTGGTCCACGACGAGCGTCGGGGTGCGGCGGCGCGGCAGCGGTACGGGGCCGAGGACGCCCGCGTCGGCGGGCTTCTCCTCCTCGTTGCGTCCGCCCGTCCGGTCGGTGGCCTGCTGGAGCTGCTCGCCCGCGGGCGCGAGCCCGGCGCGGCGCCGGCCGCGGGGCCGGAAGAGGCCGCCGCGCTCGCTCTCGGTGTCGAGGAGATCCGCCGCGCCGTCGAGGAGCACGTCGAACTCCTCGCTGCCGAGGGGTCCCTCCAGCTCGACGGGTCCGTCGAGCGGGCCCGTCGCGTCGGTCACGTCCGGGACGCGGGCGAGCGCCGGGCGGCGGCTGGGCAGGACGCCCTCGTCGGCGGGCCCGGGGCGCTCCAGGGTCTTGCGGTCCAGCCGGAAGCCGGCGCCCTGGGTCTCCGGCGCGTCGGTGAGCAGCGCGGCCGGGATGAAGACGACCGCGGTGGTACCGCCGTACGGGGAGGTCTGGAGCGAGACCCGGACGTTCTGGCGCTGGGCGAGCCGGCTGACCACGAAGAGGCCGAGCCGGTCGGTGTCCGAGAGCTCGAACTCGGGGGTCTCCGCGAGCCGGAGGTTGGCGTCGAGGAGGGCGTCGGGGTTCATTCCGAGGCCGCGGTCGTGGATCTCCAGCGTGAAGCCGTTGGCGACCCGCTCGCCGAGCACCTGGACGGCCGTGTGCGGGGGCGAGAACACCGTGGCGTTCTCGAGGAGTTCGGCGATGAGGTGGGTGAGGTCCGCGACGGCGGGGCCGCCCACGCCGAGGCGCGGGAGTCGGCGGACCTCGATGCGTTCGTAGTCCTCGACCTCGGCGACGGCGGCGCGGACCACGTCCATGAGCTGGACGGGCTTGCGCCACTGTCGGGAGGGCGCGGCGCCGGAGAGGATGACGAGGCCCTCGGCGTGCCGTCGCATGCGGGTGGTGAGGTGGTCGAGCCGGAAGAGGTCGGCGAGTTCGTCGGTGTCCTCGGTGCGCCGTTCCATGGTGTCGAGGAGGGTGAGCTGGCGGTGCAGGAGGACCTGGTTGCGGCGGGCGAGGTTGACGAACACCTCGGAGACGCCGCGCCGCAGCTCGGACTGTTTCACGGCGGCCTCGACGGCGGCGCGCTGGAGGGTGTTGAGGGCCTGGCCGACCTGGCCGACCTCGTCCTGCCCGTATCCCAGGTGGGGGACTTCGGTGACGATGTCGACCTGTTCGCCGGCGGCGAGCCTGCGCATCACGCTGGGCAGGCGGACACCGGAGACCTCCTGGGCCTCCTTCTGGAGGCGGCGCAGGTCGCGGACGAGGTCGCGGCCGATGCGGACGGAGATGACGATCGAGGCGAGCAGGGCGAGGAAGCCGAGGACTCCGGCGACGCCGGCCTTGAGGAGGACGCTGTACGCCGCGGGCTGGACGCGGTCCTGGTAGCGGTCGCCGGCCGCGGTGTTCTCCCTGGCCAGGTCGTCGAGGACGGGGCTGGCGTTGTCCTGCCAGTAGGCGGGGGTGACGGCGCGCGGGTTGTCGGTGGGGCCCTGCTCGATGATCGCGTTCTCGGCGGTGCGCAGCGGCTGGCTGTCGGGGCTGCGCCAGTACTTCTCGAAGCGGTCGCGCTCGGCGGCGGGCAGGAGTTCGAGGTTCACCTCGTAGAACTGCTCACGGTTGGCGACGAGGTCGGATATCGCGCGGATCTCCTGGGCGGTGACCCGGTCCGCGACGAGCGCGGAGAGGACGAGCGCGTCCTCGCGGGAGAGCAGCTCACGCGCGCGGGTGACGCCGACGAGGGCGCGGCCCTGCTTGTCCATCTCCACGCTCTCGAGGGCGTGGAGGGTGATGAGGAAGGCGTAGCAGGGGTCGACGAGCCGGTTGTAGAACTCGAGGGCCTGCATGCGGCCGATGTCACGTTTCTCCACCGAGCGGCGCAGCGAGGCGATGCCTTCGAGTGCTTCGAGGAGGGAGGTGAGCCGCTGGGCGGTGACGGGACGCATCTCCTCGCGTACGCCGGGGTCGGCGGCGTTGGCGCGGATGCGGGCGATCTGGCGGTCGGTCGCCCGGCGGGTCTCGTCGAGGGAGCCGAGTGCGTCGGAGCCCCGGGGGTCGGCGAGATAGATGAGGGACTGACGCCGTTCGAGCTGGATGACACGGGCGGTGTCCTCGAGGGGGTAGCCGACCTTGTCGACGATGTAGCCGACGTCGAGGAGCTGGTCGGCCTCGCGTCCGGTGAGGACCGTGGCGAAACCCCACAGGCACGTCAGCGAGACGAGTGGTACGAGCAGCAACGCCACGATCTTCCGGCGGATGGACTTCCCGCGAAAGCGCATGGCCTCCCCCAGCTCGACCTCCGTGGCCCCGGAGGTCCTTCACGTTCGTGACGTCCGGCGTCAACACGCGGCGTCAACCTTGAGATTCAACAAACGGCGGCGTGAGCCTACTACTGCATCACGGCCATCCCGAAGGCATGTCCGGGCTATTTTCAGCCTGTCGAGTGAGTCTTGATCATGAGATGTCCTGGTATTCGGGGAGTTGGGATTGGTCGATGTGGCGTAGGACACCTGACGATGCGCCATTTCTCCGGCCTGCGGAGATGGCTGGAATTGTGCGTTCCGCCCCCCTCCCGCTCACGTTCGTCCCAGGTCGGGCGAAACCTTTTCCCTCGCTCGTGCGTCAATAAGTACGGGGCGGTTTCTGTCCGTGTATAGGCGCTCAAGACGGGCAGTCGTTCCTGAAGACGGTCAGTGGTGGGGAGTGACGGGACAATGGAACACGAGGCGCGGTCGGCGCGGCAGTTGTGGGTGGAGGACGAGCGGGCGCGAAGGCGTATGCCGGATCCCGTGCGCACCTCCGCCGTACGGGCCGTGATGATCACATCGGTGACGCTCGTCCAGGGGGTCGTGGCGTTCTTCAGCACCGTGACGGGCTCATGGCTGGCGTTCCCGATGACCGTCAGCGCGGTGGTGTCCACCGTGGTGGCCACCTGGAGCGTGCTCGACGTCTGGATCACCCGTCAGGTGTGGCGCCAGCGCAACGGTGTGGTGTCGGAGCCGAGCAGCACGGCGCGTCCGCCGCTCCGTGCGAAGCGCGGGGAAGGCCGGGCGGAGCCCGCGTCGCTCTCCGAGGCGGCCTGACCCCGGCGGAACGAGACCGGCCGGCCCGGCCCGGGACACCGGGGCGGGACGCCGGGGCGGGACGCCGGAACCGGCGGAACGAACGTGAGCGGCCCGGCCCCCCGTCGAGGGGGCCGGGCCGCTCACGTCTGACCTAGAGGGACGCGGGCCGGCCGGCGTCGTCGGACGTGTGCCGGCGGTACATCCGCGTCGCCGTGATCTCGCCGTGGATCGTCTCGCCCTCCGCCGCGGTCTGCGGCAGACCCGGACGCAAGTGCTCCTCCACGCTGATGTACTTCAGGCCGGCCCGCAGGTCGGCGTCGTTGCGCAGCCGGATCACCAGCGGGAACTCGGCGAGCGCCGTCGTGTCGAACAGGCCCGTCGTGTACAGGAGCTGCACGCCCAGCGCGTCCGACACGGCCCGCTGGAGCTCCAGCAGGTACGTGGCGTTGGCGCGGCCGATCGGGTTGTCCAGGAACAGCGTGCCCGCGTGCCGGTGCCTGTCGCGGCCCCGGTCGTTGGAACGGAGCGCCGCCATCGTGCAGTACAGGGCGATGGCCGCGGTGAGCAGCTGACCTCCGGAGAAGACGTCGCCCATCTGCCCGACGGGCACCCGCTCGGCGCGCAGCACCGCGTCCGGCTTGAGGATCTCGACGGAGACGCCCTTGGGTTCGAGCGCCGCCTGGACGCCGCGCAGCAGCAGGGACATGCCGTCGCGGCGCAGGTCGGAGTTCTTCCTGACGGCGGCGCGGGTCGCCTCGTCGACGACCTCGCCGAGCCGCTCCGCGAGGGTGGCCTGGTCGGGCTCCTCGAAACGGATGCGCAGGAACTCCTGGCCCGACCACTCACCGAGGCCCTCGGGGAGGCGGGAGAGCCGCTGCGCCGAACGGAGCGTCGCGAGCGAGGACTCCACCAGGCCGCGCAGCCGGTCGACGATCGAGTCGCGGTTGCGCTCCAGCTGCTCCAGCTCGTCGGTGAGGACCCGCAGCCGGGGCGCGAAGGCCTCGGCCCACCTGGCGGCGTGTTCGGGCAGCGCCGACGCCGGGAGTTCGCGGATCTGCTGACGGGCCGGGGTGCGGACCTGCTCGTAGCGGGTGGAGTTGGCGTGCCGTACGAGGATGTCGCTCGCCTCGCGCACGGCGGCGTCGGCCGCCGACAGCTCGGCCGTGCAGGCGCGCAGCGAGCGGCGTGCCTCGGCGGCCGTCGTCCGGGCCTCCTCCAGGCTGCCGGGGTACGGCTCGGTCTCCTCCCGCTCCTCGTCCGTGTGGTCGCGGAGCAGGTCCCGCAGCAGGGCGGCGGTCTCGTCGAAGCCGCCCGCCGCGTCCTCGGCGGCCCGGTGGTCCCGGAGCAGTCCGGTGTGGGCGGCGCGGGCCGCCTCCAGGGCGTCGGTGCGGGAGGCGAGTCCGGCGGTGGCGGTACGGAGCAGGACCTGGGCCCGCTCGGCGTCGGCGGGGACGAGGTCCTCGGGCAGCTCGGTGTGCTCCTCGCCGTCCTCGGGGGCGAGTCGCTCGGCCTCGCCGCGCAGGCGGCCGAGCTTCTCGCTGGCCTCCGAGGCGCGGGTCTCCAGCATCTGCACGAGGGACTCGGCGCGCGCGGCGGCGGCCTGCCGGGACGGGCCGTCGGCGCCGTCCGTGGACTCCAGGAGCTGCTCGGCGCGGGTGCGGACCTTGTTGGTGAGGCGGTCGAGCTCGGTGAGGGCGGCGGACTCGTCGCCCTCGGCACGGGCCTGCTCGGCGCGCAGGTCGGCGCCGACGCCGACCTTCTCGTACAGCTGGGACGCGGCCCGGTAGGCCTCGCGGAGGGTGGGCAGCGCGGCCCGGGGCGCGGCGGCGTCGCCCTCGGGGAGGGTGTCGGGGGCGCCGGCGATCTCGGCGCGCTCGGCCCGCAGGGCGCGGGCGGTGCGGTGGGCGTCGTCGGCGGAGCGCTGGGTGGCGCGCCGGTCCTCGTCGGCGGCACGCGCGCGTTCCAGACAAGTCTGGGCGCGGGCCTCGGCCTCGGCGGCGTCGTCGGCGAGTTCACGGAGCTTGGCCTGCCAGGCCGACCGCTCGCGCAGCCGGAAGGCGAGGCCGGCGAGGGCGTCGGCGACCCGGCGGGCGCGCTGGGCCGCCTCCTGGCGCTCGTCCCGTACCTGGGCGGCTTCGGCGGCGGCCTCGTCGGCCTCCGCGCGCGCGGTGCGGGCCTCGTCGAGGGTGGCGGCCGCGGCCTCGGCGGTCTCGCGGGCGGTCGTGGCGACGGCCGCGAGTTCGGCGAGCATCCCGGGCGGGCAGTCGGCGCGCCAGGAACCGATCCGGGCCGCGAGGGAGCGGTCTCCGGCGAGGCGGGCGGCGAGGGTCCGGATCTCCTCGTCGCGGGCCGCGGCGCGGGCCCGCAGGGCGTGCCGCTCCTCGTCGGCCGCGTGCTCGTCGTGCATGGCCGGGTTCGGCGGGACGAGGAACACATGGTGGACGCCGCTGTCGTCCGCGGTGTCCCGCGCCGGTACCGGGGCGAGCAGGGCGGCGGCCGTGCCGACGGCCACGGCGGAGCGCGGCAGCAGCGCCGCGGTGCCGAGGACCTCGCGGGCACGCCCGTACGAGACGGGGTCGGTGATCACGACGCCGTCGACCAGCTCGGGGCGGGCGGCGAGGACGCGCGCGTGGTCGGCGGGGTCGACGGACTGGGCGAGGTAGCGCCAGCCGGGGAGGGCGGGGATGCCGTGCTCACCGAGGTACTCGACGGTGGCCAGGACGTCGGGGCCCGGCGGCAGCAGGCCGCCGTCGCCGAGGGCGCCGAGGATGCGGGAGTCGTCGGCCGCGGCGGTGCGCAGCTCGAAGAGCTGCCGCTCGGCCGAGGTGACGGCCTGGTCGAGCATGCCGCGGAGTTCGTCGGCGTACCGGTCGAACTCGGTGACGGTGAGCGGGCCCTGGGGCTCGTCGCCGGTGTCCGTCCCGGCGGCTTCGCAGGTGTCCGCGCCGCCGGGGGTGGCCGCGCGCTGACCGGGCAGGGGCGAGCCGGTGGACGGCAGGTGCGAGCCGGTGGACGGGAGGCTCAGGAGTTCGGCCAGCCGCCGCTCGCCCGCGAGGAACTCGGCGGCGCGGCGCTCCGCGTCGTAGGCGTTCCCGGCGGCCTCGGCGGCGTCCGCGGCGCGGGCCGCGGCGAGTTCGGCACGGGCCTCGGCGCCGGCGGTCTCACGCGCGCGGTCCGCTGCCGTACGGGCGGCCTCGCGCGCGGTGTCCCAGGCGGCGACCGTCGTCTTCTCGGCGTCGCTCGCGGCGAGTGCGGCACGGGCGGGGTCGGCGTCGGGCGCGGTGTCGTCGAGCCACCCGGCCCGTACCGCCTCGGCGGTCTCCTGCTCGACCTCGGCGAGGCGCTGGCGCAGGTGCCCGGCCTCGCTGCGGGCCCGCTGGGCCTCGGTCGCGGCGGACGTGGCGTCGCGGTGGGCGGTCTCGCCGGCCTCCTGGAGGGCGGTGGAGCGTTCCTCCTCCTCGGCCGCGTGGCGCTCGCCCTCCTCGGCGGCGGCGGAGAGGGCCCGTACGAGGTCGGCGGCGGCCTCGGCGCGGGCCGCGAGGGCCGGGGCGGCGTCCCGCTCGGCCTCGCGGATGGCCGCGGCCACGCGCGCGGAGCGGTCGCCGGCGGCGCGGTGGCGGAGGACGATCTCGGCCGCCTGCCAGGCGGCGTGCACGGTGCGGGCGTCGGTGAGCTCGCGGCGCTGGGACGCGGCGCCCTTCTCGGCGGCGGTCAGCGCCAGGGAGGCGTGCCGGTAGGCGAGTTCGGCGGCGATGAGGGCGGCACGTCCGCGGGCGGTCTCGGCCTCGGCGACGGAGTGTCCGGCGGAGGTGACCTGCTGGGCGAGTTCGGCGCCCCGCGCGCGTTCGACGGCGGCGCGGGCGGAGAGCCGGCGGGCCAGGGTACGGGTGCGGCGCTCGGCCGCCGTGTGGATCTCGCGCGCGGTGGCGCGGGTCCCGGCGGCGTCCACGATCCGGTTGAGGAGGTCCACGGAACCGGCGGTGAACTCGCGCTCGGCGGTGAGCTCGGCGCGGCGGCCCAGCTTGTTGCCGAAGCCGCCGACGAGGTCGGCGAGACCGTCGGTGTCCCGTGTGTCGGTGACGGCCCGCAGCAGCAGGTCGGTGAAGTCGGAGTCCTTCTTGACCGCGAAGAGACCTGCCGCCTCGCCCTCGTCGGCGTTCATCTCACGCTGGTAGCGGAAGAGTTCCGGGTCGAGACCGAGCTCGCCGAGGTGCTCGTTCCAGCGGTCGTGGATCTCCTCCCAGTAGACCTCCAGGTGCGGGTAGGCCTTGCCCGCCTCCGTGATCGCGTCGCGGAAGCCCTTCATGGTGCGGCGGCGGCCGGTCGCGCCGGAGGCCCCCTCGACGGGCGCGCGGACGGAGGTCGCCTCGGCGACGGGGAGGTTGTCCAGGCTGAGTCCGGGGCCGGGACGGAACGAGTACCAGGCCTCGGCGAACTTCCGAGGGTCCGAGGAGACCTGCCGGCCTCGCCACTCGCTGGCCTTGCCGACGACGACCAGTTCGCCGGTGAGGGTGTGCTGCCATTCGAGGGCCACGTGGCCGCAGTCGTCGGCGAGGAGGAACTTGCGCAGCACGCCGGAGCTGGCGCCGCCCAGGGTGTTGCGGTGGCCCGGGAGCATGACCGAGAAGATCAGCTTGAGGAGGACGGACTTGCCTCCGCCGTTCTCCAGGAAGAGCACGCCCGCGGGGGCGGGGCGGCGCGGCGGGCCGACCGGCTCCTCCTCGAAGAACTCCGCCTGGGTGGGGGCGGGGTGGGGCACGGGTGCGCCGACCCCGCGCAGGTCCAGGACGGTGTCGGCGTAGCGCGCACCGGCGGGGCCGATGGAGTACAGGCGGACCCGGGACAGCTCGTACATGGCGAGGAACTCTCGTGCTCTCGTGCTCGGGAAGAACGGTTACGCGGGGCGGTTACGCCGACGGTGGCGCGTGGAAGGGCAGGCCCGCGTCGGCCGCGATCTCCAGGTCGTCGCCCTCGGGCGGCGGCAGGAGGGTCGCGGAGCCGTCGCTGACGGGGACCACGCCGAGTTCGAGGAGTTCGGCCATGGCGGCGGAGCCGGCCATGTCGCGGACCTGGAGCTGGTAGCGGGCGGTGGTGCGGTAGGAGCCGCCGCCCTCGTCCCCGGTGCGCTGGAGGAATCCGGAGTCGGTCAGGAAGGCGGCCGCCTTGCCGACGATGCCGGTGGTGGATCCGGCGAGACGGCGGGCGTCCTTGGTGGCGCCGGTGGCGCTGCGGCGGGCGTAGATCCGCCAGGCGGCCTCCAGGCCGGGGGCGTCGGACGCCGGGTCGGTGTTCTCGCCCTGCTCCTCGGCGCGCTGTTCCAGACGCAGGCACGCCTGCCGTACGAACGCGTCGACGCCGTTGACGGTGAGACGGCCGATGTACGCGTCGTCCGCGAGGTCCTCGGGGCGGGGGAAGGCCATGGCGGCCACGGCGAGGTGGGCCAGACCGTGCAGGAAGCGGTCGGCCGAGTCGGTGGAGGCGCGGCGCGCGTAGTCGCCCATGCGGACGGCGAAGACGGAGTCCTCACCGGCGGTGACGGCCATCCCCGCGCGCGGGGAGACCTCCAGGACGATGAGGCCGAGACCGGTCGCGACGGCGTCGGCGAGGCGCGCGAAGGCGGTGTCCTCGCGGTAGCGGCGGAGCAGCTCCGCGTATTCGGCGTCACGGGCCGGGAGCAGCTTGGGCTGCAGCCCGAAGGAGACGAGGCGGGCCGCGTCGGAGGCGTCGGCGGGGGTGACGGCGGGCGTGGTGCCGCCGGTGGAGGCGGCCGGGGGCTGCGGGGGCTCCTGCTCGCCCCACGCGTCGGCGTACTCGGCGTGGGTTTCGCTCACGGCTGGGGCTCCTCGGTACGGCTCTCGGTCGACGGGGGGACGGCGGGGTTGACGGGTCCGGCGGGCAGGGCGGGTGCGGCGGGGCCGGCCGGTGTCGCAGAGCCGGCAGGTGCGGCTGGGCCGGGGCGTGTGCCGGGGGCGGCGGGTGCGGCGGGGCCGGCGGGCCTGGGTACGGGCAGCGGCACCGGTGTGACGCCCGCGGGGCGCTCGGCGGCACCGGACGCCGCAGCGGGGACGGCCGCGGCGTCCGTCAGGCGCACGGGACGCACGGACGGCGTGCCGCTCCGTCGGTCGGAGGCCGCACGGGACGGCTGGGGCACCGCCACGACCCCGAAGCGGGGCGGCGTGCCGGGGACCCTCGGCGACGGGTCGTCCGTCTCACCCCGCGCTCCGGCCGGGGGGCCGATCCGGACGTGACGGAGGCGGGGGCCGGGGGTGGGGGTGGAGACGGTCGGTTCGGGGGCGGATTCCGGGGCCGGGGCGGGCTCCGGGAGGAGAGCGGGCTCCGGGGCCGGGGCGGGCTCCGGGAGGAGAGCGGGCTCCGGGGCCGGGGCGGGCTCCGGGACAAGGCTGTCCAGGGCAGGGCTGTCCTGCGCAGGGCCGACCGCCCCGGGACTGCTCTCCGGGACCGCGTCGTCCGGCGCGGGGCCGTTCACGTCAGTGATGTCCGTGGCGGTGCCCTCCGGGGCCGCCGTCACGGTCGCGGTCGCGGGAACGGGCGGGACGAGGGTCACGAGGCCTCCGTGCGGCCGGCGGCCATGCCCGCCGCGTCGAGCAGGGCCGTACCGACGATGAGGTCGGCGCCGCCGAACTCCGGGTCGTCGAGCGGGGTGCCGTCGTCGACCGCGAAGAGCAGCCGCTCCTCGCCCTGGCGGTAGGCCGTGCCGACCGGGGGGCTCGCCGCGTGGACGGCGAGGAGGGCCACCAGGTACGGCAGGTCGCCGTCCAGCTCGCGGGCCTCGGCCAGCAGGCCGGAGAGGCGCCGAGGGGCGTCGTGCTCCAGGTCGAGCAGCCGCATGGCGCTCGCCAGCTGCTCCTCGCTGAAGCGGGAGTCGTCCGGGGTGGCGATGAGGTCGGGTTCGGGCATCTCGGCGCCGAGGTGCTCGCGCTCCACCGGCGGGGTCAGCAGCAGGTCGACCAGGTCGCCGAGCCGGACGGACGCCGGGGTGCGCAGACCGGTGCCGCGCGCGAAGAACGCGTCGGTGACCCTGGCCGCCTGCTCGACGGGGAGCGGCAGGGTCGGTGCCACGAGCTGCCCGTACAGGTCGAGGCCGGTGTACGCGGTGGGCGCGGCGAAGGCCTGCCGGTCCTGTTCGGCGCGGAAGAGGGGCCCGGCGTCCAGGAGGCGGGACTGGAGCTGGGTGTGGCGCCGGATGCAGTCCTTCACTATGTCGACGAGCTCGGCGGCACGCCGCTTGTGCTCGGCCGTCTTCGCGTCGGACGCGGCCTCGGCCTCGTCGCGGGCCTTGCGGATGTTGGTGAGGATCGCGTTCTCGTGGCGGTAGCGGTCGGCGACGTGGTCGAGCGCCTCGGCGATCATGTCCGGCACCGTGTTGAGCCAGTCCACCGCGCGCACGTTGCGCCGGGTGGCCTCCAGGGTCTTGCGGAGGGTCTCGGCGTACTGCACGGTCCGGTACCGGGCCTGCTCGGCGGCGAGCTGGGCGTCGGCGAGGCGGCCCCGGTTGATGAGGACCTCCAGCTTCACCTCGGCGGCGATCTGGGCGCTGGTGACGTCCGTGTCGAGGGCGCCGACCAGGACGTTGACCGCCTCGTCGGTGGTCCGGAGGTAGACACCGCCGCCGTACCCCGGGACCTCCTCGATGAGCTTGAAGTCGTAGTCCCTGCGGACGTACACGCCGTCGGTGCCGAAGGTGCCGTAGACGGCTCGGAAGCCGCGGTCGACGCTGCCGACGTTGATCAGGTTCTCCAGGACCCAGCGGGCCACGCGCTCGTGCTCGGCGGCGGGGCGGGTGGGGGCCTGGGCTGCGACGCGGGGCAGCAGGCGGGCGACGATCTGCTCGTGGTCGGCGCCGGTGTCGAAGTCCATGTTCAGTGTGATGAGGTCGATCGCCGAGAGGGCGACCTCGGCCATCGCGTAGACCGTGTACTCGCCGGCCAGGTTCGCCTTGCGCGCGTCAAGGTCGTGCAGCGGGGCGGTGCACGCGAGCGCGCGGAGGCGCCGCGCGAGCCCTTCGTCGGCGGCCGGACCCTGCGCGGGCCGCGGCCCCGCGCTGAGCTGGGGCGGAGCGAGGTCCGTCGAGGCAGGCGAAGTCACGGTGGACAGATTAGGTCCTCGAACTGACAACGGTCGAAACGGCGCAGATGCGACCGGCCCCGGAGGGGGCTCCGAGGCGGTCAGTCCGGCGGTCCGGCCGGGGTGACGACGGCCTTCGCGTACGCGGCGGCGACGCGGGTGCGGGAGCCGTCGAGGTAGCGGACGAGGAGCCTTTCGGCCGTGGTCCGCTCACCGGCTCGCAGGGCGTCCAGGATCTCGCGGTTCCAGGCCAGGTACGGCTCGTGCAGCGCACGCGGGTCGTCGACGACGTGGAACGCGAGACGGAGTTCGGCGAGGACGCCCCGCATCAGCTCGTCGGTGCGGGCGCTGCCCGCGAGGGCGACGAGTTCGCGGTGGAAGTGGATGTTGGCCGTGGAGACGTCCTGCCAGTCGCCCGCGCGGGCGGCGGTCTCGCCCGCCACCACGGCTGCGGCGAGCGCGCCGAGGGCGTACGGGGGCTGTCCGAGGCCGCGTACGACGGCGCACTCGACGAGCCGGCGGGTGCGGTAGATGTCGTCCACGTCGTCGACCGCGAGGACCCGGACGAAGACCCCGCGGTTGAGCTCGTGGACGAGGAGCCGCTCGTGGGTGAGGAGCCGGAAGGCCTCCCGCAGAGTGTTGCGGGACACACCGAGCGCGCCTCCGATGCTCTCCTCGGAGAGCCGCGTGCCGGGCGGGAAGCAGCCCTCGGCGACCCGGGTGCGCAGGATGTCCGCGACCCGCTCCGCCGTGCTCGCGCGCCCCAGCAGCACGCGGTCGTCGGTCAGGTCCCCGGATTCGCTCGCTGCCACGGCGCTCCCTGTCGTCGTCTCGTCACCGCCACGCCCCGCCGCCCTGCCGCGTCCTGGCGGGACGTCCGACGGCCGGACCTCATCTTGTCGGATCGTTCAACAATCCTCTACGTTGACGGCATCGTACGGTCCCCCGTGCCGCCCCGACCCGCTCCCCCTCTGCGAGGTGCCGATGCCCACGCCCCCGGACCAGAGCCCGGCCGAGGCCCTGGTCGACCTCAACGCCGACCTCGGTGAGGGCTTCGGACGCTGGACGCTCACCGACGACGAGCAGCTTCTGTCCGTCGTGACCAGTGCCAACGTGGCGTGCGGGTTCCATGCCGGGGACGCGGCCACCATGCGACGGGTCTGCGAGCTCGCCGCCGCGCGCGGGGTACGGATCGGGGCGCAGGTCTCGTACCGGGACCTGGCCGGTTTCGGGCGGCGCTCGATGGACGTGCCGGCCGCGGAGCTGGCCGCCGAGGTGGCGTACCAGATCGGGGCCCTCGAGGTCTTCGCGCGGGCGGCGGGCGCGCGCGTGGCGTACGTGAAGCCGCACGGCGCGCTCTACAACCGGGTGGTCCGGGACGAGGAGCAGGCGGCCGCGGTCGTGGAGGGCGTCCTCCTCGCGGACCGCACGCTGCCGGTCCTGGGGCTGCCCGGGTCGCGGCTGCACGAGGCCGCGACGGAGGCCGGGCTGCCGGTGGTTCCCGAGGCCTTCGGCGACCGGGCGTACCGGGCGGACGGCACCCTGGTGCCGCGCGGGCAGGCGGGGGCGGTCGTCAGCGACCCGGACGCCGTGGTGGAGCGGTCGGTGGCCATGGCCCGGTTCGGGGTGGTCACGGCGCAGTGCGGCAGTTCCGTCGCGGTGCGGCCGCGGTCGCTGTGCCTGCACGGTGACACCCCCGGCGCGGTGGACCTCGCCCGGCGGGTCCGCGAGCGCCTCCAGGGTTCCGGCGTACGGGTCGAGGCCTTCGCATGACGTCCATCGCCCCGCGCGCGTTGCGCGTGGGCGAGCGGGCGCTCCTGGTGGAACTGGCCGGGGGCGAGGAGGCGGAGGCGTTCCACGCGGAGCTGCTGCGGCGCCGGGCGGCCGGGTCACTGCCCGCCGTGCGGGAGATCGTGCCGGCGGCGCGGACGGTGCTGCTCGACGGGGTGGCGGACCCGGACCGGCTCGCGGCCGAGCTGAGCGGCTGGGAGGTGGCGCCGCTCCCCGCGCGCGTGGGAGCGGCGATCGAGATACCGGTCCGTTACGACGGGCCCGATCTCGCCGAGGTCGCAGCGCTGTGGGGGGTGTCCGTCGAGGCGGCGGTACGGATCCACGCGGCGGCCGAGTTCCGGGTCGCCTTCTGCGGCTTCGCTCCGGGCTTCGGCTATCTGACGGGGCTCGACGAGCGGTACGGGGTGCCTCGGCGGGCCACCCCGCGGACGGCCGTCCCGGCGGGCTCGGTCGCCCTGGCGGGGCCGTACACGGGCGTGTACCCGCGCTCCTCCCCCGGTGGCTGGCAGCTGATCGGCACGACCGACGTGGTGCTCTGGGACACCGGCCGGGAGCCGGCCGCGCTGCTGGCTCCGGGCACACGGGTCCGCTTCACGGCGGAGGTCGCCTCGGCGGGGGGCGGACGATGAGCGACCGGGCCGTGGTCGTGGTCCGGGCCGGGGCGCTGACCACGGTGCAGGATCTGGGGCGTACCGGGTACGCGCATCTCGGAGTGCCCCGCTCCGGCGCTCTCGACCCGGCGGCCGTGGGCCTCGTGAACCGGCTCGTCGGCAACGCGGAGACCGCGGCCGTCCTGGAGACCACCGTCGACGGCTGCGCCCTGAGGCCCCGGCGCGCGGTCACCGTGGCGGTGGGCGGCGCGCCCTGCCCGGTGCGGGTGGACGGGCACCCGGCAGCCTGGGGAGCCGCGGTCCGTGTGCCCGCCGGATCGGTCCTGGAGATCGGAGCGGCCACGCGCGGGCTACGCGCGTACGTGGCGATCGGCGGCGGGATCGACGTCGAGCCGGTGCTGGGCAGCCGCTCCACGGACCTGCTGTCGGGTCTGGGGCCGGCGCCGCTGGCCGTGGAGACGGTCCTGCCGCTGGGACCGGAGCCAGGGGGCACGCGCGCGGGCGCGGCGGTACGGGGTGCGGTCGACGCGGCCCCGTGGCCCGGTCCGCCCGGCGAACTCGTCCTGCGGATCCGGCTCGGTCCGCGCGAGGACTGGTTCACGGCCGCGGCGCTCCGAACCCTCGCCACGCGCGCGTACCGGGTGTCCCCCGCGAGCAACCGCATCGGACTGCGCCTCGAAGGCCCGGCCCTCGAACGGGCCCGCCACGGCGAGCCGGCGAGCGAGGGCATGGTCCTGGGCGCGGTCCAGGTGCCACCGGACGGGCGGCCCGTGGTGTTCCTCGCCGACCATCCGACGACCGGGGGCTATCCGGTGGTCGGAGTGGTGCGGGAGGCGGATCTGGGCGCGGCCGCGCAGGCGGTTCCGGGTACCCCGGTGCGGTTCGCTCCGGTGCGCTGACCGGGTCGGCGGTTCACGCCGGTGGGCCGAGCGCGTCCGGGGGTGTGCGGGGGCCGGCCGGACGGGGGGAGCCCCGTGGGCCGTCACTCCTCCTCGGGCGGCGGGCCGTAGCCACCGCCGCCGGGGGTGCGGAGGACCAGGACGTCGTCGGGGCCCACCTCCGTGGTGGCGGCGCCGCCGAGGTGCTCCACGGTGCCGTCCGCGCGTTCCACGAGGTTCTCGCCGAGGGCGCCCGGTTCGCCGCCCGCCATCCCGTACGGGGGGATCCTGCGGTGTCCGGTGAGGAGGGCCACCGTCATCGGCTCCAGGAACCGGATGCGGCGCTCCACCCCGTGGCCGCCCCGCCAGCGGCCGCGCCCGCCGTCGTCCTCCCGTACCGCGAAGGAGTCGACCCTGACCGGATGGCGCCACTCCAGGATCTCGGGGTCGGTGAGCCGGGAGTTGGTCATATGGGTCTGGACGGCGTCGGCTCCGTCGAAGCCGTCGCCCGCGCCCGAGCCGCTGGCGACCGTCTCGTAGTACTGCACGCGCGCGTTGCCGAAGGTGACGTTGTTCATCGTGCCGGAGCCCTCGGCCTGGACGCCGAGGGCCGCGTAGAGCGCGCCCGTGACGGCCTGGGAGGTCTCGACGTTCCCGGCGACGGTGGCGGCCGGCGGTTCCGGGGCGAGCATCGAGCAGGGCGGGACGCGGACCTCCAGCGGCTCCAGGCAGCCGCTGTTGAGCGGGATGTCCTCGTCGACGAGGGTGCGGAAGACGTACAGGACGGCGGCCATGACGACGGCCGTGGGCGCGTTGGCGTTGCCGGTCAGCTGCGGGGAGGTCCCGGTGAAGTCGATGACGGCGGAGCGCCGTTCACGGTCGACGCGGACGGCCACCTGGATGACCGCGCCGCCGTCGGTCTCGTAGCGGTAGGCGCCGTCGTCCAGACGGGCGACGATGCGGCGCACGGACTCCTCGGCGTTGGCGCGGACGTGCCGCATGTAGGCCCGTACGACGTCGATCCCGAACTCGTCGACGGTCCGGCGCAGTTCCTCGATGCCCTTCTCGTTGGCGGCGATCTGGGCGCGGAGGTCGGCGAGGTTGGTGTCCGGGTCCCGGGAGGGGTGGGGGGCGCCGGTGAGCAGGGCCCGCGTCTCTGCCTCGCGCAGGTGTCCGTCGCGTACGAGCAGCCAGTTGTCGAAGAGGACGCCCTCCTCGTCGACGGTCCGGCTGAAGGCGGGCATGGAGCCGGGGGTGATCCCGCCGATCTCGGCGTGATGTCCGCGTGAGGCCACGAGGAAGCGGAGTTCGGTGCCGGACGCGTCGAAGACCGGGGTCACGACCGTGACATCGGGCAGATGGGTGCCGCCGTGGTACGGGTCGTTGACCGCGTAGACGTCGCCGGGGCGGAGGTCGTCGCCGCGTCGCCGCAGGACCTCCTTGATGGACTCGCCCATGGATCCCAGGTGGACGGGGATGTGGGGCGCGTTGGCGATGAGGTTGCCCTCGGCGTCGAAGAGCGCGCAGGAGAAGTCGAGGCGCTCCTTGATGTTGACGGACTGGGAGGTGTTCTCCAGACGGACGCCCATCTGCTCGGCGATGGCCATGAAGAGGCTGTTGAAGACCTCCAGGAGGACGGGGTCCACGTCCGTGCCCGCCGCCACGCGCGCGGGGCGGGGTGTGACGCGGTGCAGGAGGAGGTGCCCGGTCTCGGTCGCGGTGGCCCGCCAGCCGCTGTCGACGACGGTCGTGGCGTCGGCCTCGGCGACGATCGCCGGCCCGTCCACGGTGCTGCCCGGCCACAGGTCCGCGCGCCGGTGGAGCGGAGCGTCGTGGGACGTGCCGGCGCTGGACATCCGGACGGTGGCGTGCGGGGCGGGTGGCTTCTCGGCGGGGCCCGCCGGTTGCTCCTCGGCGACGGGGGCGGCGTCGGCGGTGGGATCGGTGTGGACGGGTCCGTGCGGTCCCGCCCGGCCGACGGCCTCCACGGAGACGGCCTCGACGACGAGCGGCCGGTCCATGGTGAAGGCGTACCGCGCGCGGTGCGCCGCTGTGAACGCGGCTCTCAGGTCCTCCGGGGACGCGAGGTCGACCTGCAGGCTCGCGTCCGTGCCCGCGTACCGCAGGAGTACGCGCGCGTGGGTCGTGACCGCCTCGTCCGGCAGGCCGTCGGCGCGGAGCTCCGCGCGCGTGCGGTCGGCGAGTTCGGCGCAGAGCGCCGTGACGTGCGCGGGGGTGCCGGGCGCGTCGAGCTCCGCCTCGACGGACCGTTCCCGCATGGCGGTGGCGTCCGCGAGTCCGATGCCGTACGCGGAGAGCACTCCGGCGAGCGGGGGGACGAGGACGGTGTCGACGCCCAGGGCGTCGGCGACGGCGCAGGCGTGCTGGCCGCCCGCGCCGCCGAAGCTGGTGAGGGCGTAGCGGGTGACGTCGTGGCCGCGCTGGACGGAGATCTTCTTGACGGCGTTGGCCATGTTGAGGACGGCGATCTCCAGGAAGCCCGCGGCGACCTCCTCGGGGGTACGGCCGCCGCCGACCTCCTCGGCGAGGGCCGTGAACCGCTCCCGTACGACGTCGGCGTCCAGGGGCAGGTCGCCGTTCTCGCCGAAGACGGCGGGGAAATGGGCGGGCTGGACGCGGCCGAGCATGACGTTGGCGTCGGTGACCGTGAGCGGCCCGCCCCGCCGGTAGCAGGCGGGTCCGGGGACGGCGCCTGCCGAGTCGGGGCCCACACGGTAGCGGCGTCCGTCGAAGTGCAGCACGGACCCGCCGCCCGCCGCGACGGTGTGGATGCTCATCATCGGCGCCCGCATCCGTACGCCGGCGACCTGTGTGCCGAGTTCCCGCTCGAAGGCGCCGGCGTAGTGCGACACGTCGGTGGAGGTGCCGCCCATGTCGAAGCCGATGACCCGGTCGTGGCCCGCCCGGCCCGAGGTCCTGGCCATGCCGACGACGCCGCCGGCGGGTCCGGACAGGACGGCGTCCTTGCCCCGGAAGTGGGCCGCCTCTCGCAGTCCGCCGTTGGACTGCATGAACATGAGGCGGATTCCGGCGAGTTCGTGGGCGACCTCGTCGACGTACCGGCGGAGGATCGGCGAGAGATAGGCGTCGACCACGGTGGTGTCCCCGCGCGGGACGAGCTTGATCAGTGGGCTGACCTCGTGCGAGGAGCTGACCTGGGTGAAGCCGGTGTCGCGCGCGATCTCCGCGGTCCGGGCCTCGTGATCCGGATGGCGGTAGCCGTGCAGGAGGACGACGGCGGCCGAGCGGAGTCCGTCGCGGTGGGCGGCGGCGAGCGCCTCGGCGACGGCCGGCTCGTCCAGGGGCCGGACGACGTGGCCGTGGGCGTCGATGCGCTCGGGTACCTCGATCACGCGCGCGTAGACCGCCTCGGGGAGCACGATGTGGCGGTCGAAGAGCCGGGGCCGGTTCTGGTAGGCGATGCGGAGCGCGTCCCGGAAGCCCTCGGTGACGAGGAGGACGGTCGGTTCGCCGCGCCGCTCCAGCAGGGCGTTGGTGGCGACGGTGGTGCCCATCTTGACGACGGCGATCCGGTCGGCGGGGACGGGTTCGCCGGGCCGGAGGCCGAGGAGGAGGCGGATTCCGGCGACGGCGGCGTCGTGACGCCGGGTGGGGTCGTGGGAGAGCACCTTGCGCGTGACGAGCCGGCCGTCGGGCCGTCGGCCGACGATGTCCGTGAAGGTGCCGCCCCGGTCGATCCAGAACTCCCAGCGCCCGTTCATCTCCCCATTGTGGCCGCGAGGGCGGCGGCGAGGGCGGCGTCCTCGCGCGCGTCGAGGGGTGCGGTGCCGGTACCGTCCGCCCAATGGCGCAGTTCCGCGCCGGCGAGCAGCAGCAGCTGCGGGAGCAGGTCGCGGCTGCGCCTGAGGAGCCAGCCGGTGCCGGCGGTGGCGAGCCAGAGCGCGGCCTCCGCGCGGCTCGGTGGTGGCTGGGCGGGCTCCCGCGCGGGCGGGGCGCCGTGGGCGAGTCCACGGGCGGCGAGGAGCCGGTGGAAGCCTTCGGCGACGGCCCGGTGTCCCCGCTCGCCGGGGTGCAGCCGGTCGGCGCTCCACAGCGTGCGGTCCTCGGTCCAGGTGTCGTCGGCGAGGTGGAGATGGACGGCCCCGTAGGGCTCGGAGAGGGCGTGCACGACGGCGTTGACGGACCGCTGGCGGCGGGCGAGCGGCCTTGCCAGCGGGAGCGGCAGGCCGAGCATCCGGCCCGGGTCGGGCAGACAGGCGGTCAGGAGTACGGCTCCGGCGGCGTCGAGGTCGGCGCAGACACGGCCCAGGTGGCGGGCGAGCACCCCGATGTCGAAGGTGCGGCGCAGGGTGTCGTTGACGCCGACGACGACGGAGGCGAGGTGCGGCCGGAACGCGAGGGCGCGCGGGGCCTGCCGGTCGGCTACGTCGCGGCCGAGGGCCCCGCTGACGGCGAGGTTCAGGAACGCCGTGTCCTGCCCCTCGGCCGCGAGGCCCTCGACGAGCAGCGGTGCCCACCCGCGCCAACCGCCGTCCACCCGGTCGCCGACGCCCTCACTGAGCGAGTCCCCGAGCACGACGAACCTGATGGTGGCGACGGGGGCGGTACGGGGGCGGGGCGGAGGCACGCGCGCGGGGGCGGGCGGTACGGCGCCGTCCGGGATCGCCCCCGGATCCTGGAGAGGCGAGGGGTCCTGGAGGGACGTCGGCCCGTCAAGAGACGCCGGCTCCCGGAGAGCCGTCGGCCCGTCAAGAGACGTCGGCTCCCGGAGGGGTCTCGGGTCCCGAAGAGGCGTCGGCTCCCGGGCGGGGCTCGGAAGCCGGGCCGGGAGGACCGGGGCGGACGTCTGCTCCGGTGTCATCGCCGTACCTCCTCGGGGAGACGGGCCTCCGCGGCCGGGAGGGCGTCGTGGGCCCGGAGGAAGGCGGTGACCGAGCGCTCCCAGGTGAATGCCTCCGCACGCGCGCGTGCAGCGCCTCGGCGCGTGGCCTCCGGGGCCGCGAGAAGGCCTCGTACGGCGGACGCGAAGGCTCCCGGGGTGTCCACCGCGGCGGCCCCGGCCACGCCGACGACCTCGGGGAGCGCCGAGGAGGCGCTGACGACGACGGGGGTTCCGCAGGCGAGCGCTTCGAGGGCGGAGAGCCCGAACGTCTCGGCAGGCCCCGGAGCGAGGCACACGTCGGCCGCCGCCTGGAGGTCCGCCAGCGCCTCGCGATCCGCGACGTGTCCGAGGAACCGCACCGGAAGCCGCCGTTCGCGCGCCCGCCGCTCCAGGGCGCCCCTGAGCGGCCCGTCGCCCGCGACCACCAGCGCCGCCCCCACACCCGCGTCCCGCAGCTCGGCGAGGGCGTCCAGGGCGGTTCCGGGCCGCTTCTCGACGGAGAGGCGCGAGCAGAGCAGAAGCAGCACGCGCTGCCCGTCGACGTGCCGGGCGCGGAGCACGGAGCTGCGGCGGCCGGGCCTGCAGCGCTCCAGGTCCACGCCGAGCGGGGCCCGTACGACGTTGCGCGCCCCGATCCGTACGAACTCCCGCTCCGCCCACTCGGTCGTGCAGACGATCCGCGCGAACGCCCAGGCCGTACGGCGGTTGAGCCGGTCCGCCGCGCGGGCCGCGAGGGCGGGCGGCACACCCCAGGTGCGCAGCACGCCGTCCGCGGTCTCGTGGGAGACCATCACCGAGGGCACGCGGGCGCGTCGCGCCCACTCCCCCGTCCACCGGAGCGTCGTACGGTCCGAGACCTCGATCCGGTCCGGCGCGAGGTCGTCGAGGAGGCGGCGCACGCGGCGCCGGTCGGCGAGGACCCGGTAGCCGCCGGTGCCGGGCAGAACCGGGCCGGGGAGGGTGACGACCCGGCCCTGCTCGGTGCGGACGTCGCTCCCGGCCTCGCCGGGGACGACGAGGACCGGCTCGTGCCCGGCCTCCCGGTAGCCCCGGCCGAGCCGGTCGAGGGCGGTGCGGAGGCCGCCCGAGGTGGGTGTCACGAAGTTGGCGAGCCGCACGATGCGGAGCCCGCCGCCGTCGACGCTCATGCCGCCACCACCGTCCGCTCCCGCAGGACCTCCAGGTAGTGCCCGATGAGTTCGTCACCGAGGGCCTCCCAGGTACGGCCCTCGACGCCGGACCGGCCGGCCCGGCCGTACGCGGCCCGCATACCGGGTGCGGCCGCGAGCGTGGCGACGGCCTCGCGGAGCGCCTCCGGGTCGCCCGGGGGGACGAGGAGTCCGGTGCGCCCGTGGTCGACCAGGTCCAGGGGGCCGCCGGCGGCCGGGGCCACGACCGGGACGCCGCTCGCCATCGCCTCCTGGACCGTCTGGCAGAAGGTCTCGAACGGACCGGTGTGGGCGAACACGTCGAGCGAGGCGAAGATCCGGGCGAGGTCGTCGCCGGTGCGGCGGCCGAGGAAGCGGGCGTCCGGCAGGGCGCCGCGCAGCGCCGGCCCGCTCGGCCCGTCCCCGACGACCACCAGGCGTACGCCCGGGACCTTCGCCGCTCCGGCGAGGAGGTCGACGCGCTTCTCGGGGGCGAGGCGGCCCACGTACCCGACGAGGAGTTCCCCGTCCGGCGCGAGTTCCCGGCGCAGGGCGTCGTCGCGCAGCCCGGGGCGGAAGCGGGCGGTGTCCACCCCCCGGCCCCAGAGCCGTACGCGGCCGATGCCGTGGGCCTCCAGGTCGCGGACGGCGGCGGAGGACGGGGCGAGGGTGCGGTCGGCGGCGCCGTGGACGGCGCGGAGGCGGCGCCAGGCGGCGCCCTCGCCGGTTCCCACATAGGTACGGGCGTAGCCGGCGAGGTCGCTCTGGTAGACGGCGACGGCGGGGATGCCGAGCCGGGTGGCGGCGGTCATCCCGCGTACGCCGAGGACGAAGGGTCCGGCGAGGTGGACGAGGTCGGCGCGGTGGGCGGCGATGGCCGCGGCGACGCGACGGCTGGGCAGGGCGACGCGTACCTGCGGATAGCCGGGAAGGGGGAGGGAGGGCACCCGGACGACGGCACAGGGGGCGTCGGCGTCCGCGGCCGGGTCGGCGACGGCGGGGGCGATGACGAGCGGGGTGTGGCCCCGCCGGACGAGGTGGCGCGCGGTCTGCAGGGCGCAGTGCGCCACACCGTTGACGTCGGGAGGGAAGGATTCGGTGACGATGACGACACGCATACGGGTGTTGTCGTCGCGTTCGGCGTGTCCCCGCCAACGTCGATCTGGACGGGGAGGGAACGTCCCATGAGCGTTTCGCGCGGGGGTGGCGGGTGGCCGAGAACGACCGGACGCGGGGCCCGTCGCCCGGTGGCCGGAGGCCCTCGTCGCCCGGTCGGGGCGGACCGGACGAGCAGGGGCCTTCCTCGACCGGTTCTCCGGGGCGGGGCATTCCTCCACCGGTTCTCCGGGTCGGAGCCTTCCTCCGCCGGTCCTGCGGGGCGGGGCCTCGCGCGGCGGTTCTCCGCCGGGGGCCGCGCCGCCCCGGAGCCGGGTGGCGGGGCAACGACCGGGTCCGGCCGGTGGGGCCGGACCTCGACCGGGCCGCGTCAGACCTGGAGGTCCGGCCCTATGCGGTTGCGTACCGCGGTCTGGACCTCGACCTCCTCGGCCGGGTCCGCCGCGAGGCGGCGCAATCGCTCGGCGACGCGCACGTCACCGGTCTCGGCGTGCTGTGCCGCGACCTCGCGCGTGGTCTCCTCGCAGTCCCAGAGGCATTCGACGGCGAAGCCCGTCGCGAAGGTGGGGTCGGTGGCGGCGAGGGCGCGGGCCACGCGGCCGCGGAGCTGGGACGAGGCCGTCTCGCGGTAGACGTGGCGCAGCACGGGGGCCGCGCAGGCGATGCCGAGGCGGCCCGCGCCGTCCACGAGCCCGCCGAGCACGGGCGCGTCGGGGCCTTCGGTACGGATGGTGTCGCGGAGCGCGCCGAGGACGGAGGGGGAGTCCTGGGCGGTGCCACGGCAGGCGAGGACGTCCGCGGCGGCCGCGCCGAGGGCGTCGGTGCGGCGGACCCACGCGCGGGCGCGGGCGACGGCGTCCTCTCCGCACATGCGGCGGTACGCGGCGATCGCGGCTTCGGCGGCCTCGCGGGAGTCGCCGTCGGCGGCGGCCTCGACGAGGTCGAGCACGGCGGGGTCCCGTGACTCGGCGAGATGGTGCAGGGCGGCGCCCCGGGCTCCCACCGAGCCGTTCCGGGCCGCGGCGAGGAGTTCGGGCCGGTCCTCGGGTCCCGCGACGGCGGTGAGGCAGCGGGCGGCGGGGCCGTGGAGCACGGCTCCGCGCTCGTACCCCTCCTGTGCCCAGTCGAGGACGGCGCGCACGCTCCAGCCGGGGCGGGGCCCGGCGGGGCGCATCTGGCGCTGCCAGCGGTCGAAGGAGCCCTGTTCCTGGGCGGCCCTGACCCGGGCGCCGACGGCGTCGCGCTGGTCCTCGGCCCACAGGCGCCACGGTCGGGGCTCGAAGGCGTCCCGTACGACGCCGGCGAGTTCGGCGTCGCCCTCGGCGTCGGCCGGGAAGCGGGCGAGCACGGGAACGGCGAGCGCGCGGAGGCCGGCGTCGTCGTCGCGGAGCGCCAGCTCGTCGAGGGCCCAGGCCCAGTTGGTGCCGGTCGCCGCGTACCGCCGGAGCAGCAGCAGGGCGTCCTGGCGTCCGTAGGAGGCGAGGTGCCCGAGGACGGCGAGCGCGAGCCCGGTCCTGGACTCCTCGGTGTCGAGGACGTCCTCGGCGCCGAAGAGGTGCGCCTCGATCTCGTCGAGACCTCCGTGGAGGTCCAGGTAGAGACGGGCGTAGTAGAGGGAGCGGTTCTCGACCTGCCAGTCGTGGCGGGGGTCGTCGAGAACGCAGTGGTTGAGGGCCGCGAGGGCCTCGGCGCGTGGCGCGGCGAGTGCGTGCAGGGTGCCGTCGCCGCGGCCCCGCTGCAGCAGACCGAGCAGGGTGCCGCTCGGCGCTATGACTGGATCGAACATGGGGAGACGCCTCACATCAAGCTGTCGACACGACCGGGGGATACCGGGAGGACCCGGTTCGGGCGGTGCTTCGCCCGTACGCCTAGGCCGTGCGGCAACATGTCGGGCCGCTCGTCGTCCATCGCCTGCCAGTGACCATCTTCCTCAGCCTCTCGTCGGTGGCCCGTTTTGCCGGGCCCGACGTCATGATGACCCACCCATTTCGCCACCGCGACCACATTTACGACGCCGCTCTCACCTGGGGTTCAGCGCTCGTTCACCGGGATCCGAAGAGTTCGACGAGTTCAGCCTTGCCGAACATCCGTGCGGTGTCGAGGGCGGACGGAGTGCCGGCTTCCGGATTCGCGCCGCCTGCCAGGAGGGCGCGGACGACGGCGTCCTCGCCCTTGAAGACGGCTCCGGCGAGCGGGGTCTGGCCGCGGTCGTTGGCGCGGTCGGCGTCGGCGCCACGCGCGAGGAGGGCGGAGACCGCGGCGGCGTGACCGTGGTAGGCGGCGAGCATGACGAGGGAGTCGCCCTTGTCGTTGGTGAGGTTCGCGGGGACTCCCGCGTCGACGTAGGCGGCCAGCGCTTCGGCGTCCCCGGTGCGGGCGAGGTCGAAGACCTTGGACGCCAGCTCGATGACCTCGGGGTCCGGAGTCTCGCTCATCGGGTGGGCCCGCCTCTCTCCTGCGTTGTCGACCGGCGCACGGCAAGCGCGGCCGTACGAGTGAATCGACAGGGTACTGCCCGTTCGGTGACATGACCGCGCCCGGCCGAGGCAAAGATCACGGCAGTCCGCCGCCGGCCGCTCCTCTAGCGCACGCCGGGCATTTCGCCACTCGACAGCCCGTTCGACGTCCGCCGGTCAAGTGAAATCGCCCGTTTTTCACTCTAATGCACCTTTAGTCACATAGATACTTGCTGTGAACTTGGAAGGACTCATGGTGACTGTCCCCTCAACCAGGAGAACAACCAATGATCCTGTCCATCTCAGGCGTGGTCCTGCTCGGCATCATCTGCTTCCTGTTCTTCAAGAAGGACGGGATGAAGGCCTCGCACGCCCTCGTCAGCGCGCTGTTCGGCTTCTACCTCGCGGGTACGGCCATCGCCCCGAGCATCACGGCAGGCGGGCAGAGCCTCGCCGGCCTCCTGGGCGGGATCAAGTTCTGACGCCCTTCCGTCCCTTCCACCACCTCAGGAGTACTTCGTGGCCCGGCGACCACTCCCCCGCATTCTGAGCAGCGGCAGCGCACAGATCGCTCGAAGTCGAGAGATCGCGCGCACGGCCGCCGACAGTGCCACCGACGTGCTCCATCCACTGATCACGGTCTCCCGTGGTCTGCGGAAGCTGGCCGCGTCCGCGCGCGCCAAGTGGGCCGCGACCCCCAAGGAACGGCGTGGACCGACGCTGCTCCTGGTCGCGGCCTGCGTCCTGGTCGTCGCCCTCATGCCGTACGGGCCGCTCCTCGCGCTCGTCACGCTCATGGCCGCGGCCGCGTGGAAGGGGCGCGAGCGCCCGGTCGTCAGGACCGGACCCGACGACGCCGAGATCGCCCGGCTCAAGGGCCTGTACGAGGCCCTCGTGCCCTACTTCTCCGTCCCCGAGGACCCGGCCCCGCTCTTCGCCCACGGCGGCGACTGGAGCGGTGCCTTCACGGAGTACGCCTTCGACGAGGACGGGCGTCCCACCCGGCTGAAGATCGCCTACCCCCCCTACTTCACCGACGGCGAGCCCGCCGCACGCGCGCGCATCGAGCAGCTCCTGCACGCCAAGTCCGGGCGCGGCCGTGAGTACCGCTTCGACTGGGACGAGGAGGGCAACCGGCTCGTCATGAGCGTGCTGCCCGCCCTGCCCACCACCATCGCCGCCCAGCGCTTCGTCACCGTGCCGGGTGAGACCGTCCTGGGCTTCACCGACGCGGACGCCGTCCAGCGGACCGTCCCCGTGGTCGCGTCGGACGGTACGGAGGACGCGCCCGCCGTCGTCTGGCGTACCGGCCCCCGCTCCACCGAGCCGCACCTGCTGGTCGTCGGCCAGCCGGGCAGCGGCACCTCCTCCCTGCTGCGCTCGATCGCGCTCCAGGCCCTCGCCCACGGCGACGTGCTGATCGTCGAGGGCGGCGGCACCGGCGAGTACGCGTGCCTCACCGGCCGCGACGGCGTCCTGGCCGTCGAGTGCGGGCTCTCCGGCGCGCTGGCCACCCTGGAGTGGGCGGCGCACGAGACGGAGCGACGGCTGATCGCCGCCAACCGGGCCCGCCAGGCGGGCCGGCCCGCCCCCGAGGACACCCGGCGGCCGCTGTGGATCCTGCTCGACCGGCCGGGCGTCCTCGGCGACCTGGCGGCCGCCGACGGCCGCACCGACCCGCAGGAGCTGCTCCAGGTGCCGCTGCGGCACGGCCGTGCGGCCCAGGTCACGGTCGTGGTCGCCGAGCAGTTCGACAGCGCGGACACCCTGAGCGAGGCGGTACGGACCCACACCAGGGCCCGGATCGTGCTCGGCCCCGCCGCCCCCGACCAGATCGCCGCCGTCCTCGGCACCGCTCCGCACACCACCCCGACGCCCCAGGTCCCCGCGGGCCGCGGCTACGCCCGCCTGGGCAGCGGACCGGTGCTGCGCCTCCAGGTGCCGGCCACCCCCGACCCGTACGACGACGCGACGAGCGAGGCGCACCGGCAGGCGGTGCTCGAACTCCTCCCGGAGCGCCGCGACGCCGCGACGACCATGGCGATCGAGACGATCACCGTGAAGAGCCCCGAACCGGCCCCGGCACCCCGCGCCGAGCCGGACCCCGGCCCCGCCCCGCTGCACGCCCCCGTCGCCGCGGAGGGCTGAGCACCACGCGCGCGTGAAGAGGCCGGTACGGACCCCGGGGTCCGTACCGGCCTCTTCACGTGCCGCGCGATCGCGCGGGCGACTACGCCACGAACGAGCGCGGCGGCTCGGTCCCGCCGCCCGCGCCCGACTCCACGAGCCGGGCAGCGGCGGCCAGCCGGGCGGCGGCCTCGTCGGCGACCGGTCCGCCGACCGTGAAGGGCAGCCGGACGAAGCCCTCGAAGGCCCCGTCGACGCCGAACCGGGGCCCCGAGGGGACGCGGACGCCGACCCGCTCCCCCGCCTCGGCGAGCCGGGAGCCGGAGAGGCCACCGGTGCGGACCCAGAGGGTGAGGCCGCCGCGCGGCACCGAGAACTCCCATTCAGGGAGCTCCCTGCGGACCGCGGTGACGAGCGCGTCCCGGTTCTCCCGCGCCTGGTCGCGGCGGAGGGCGACGGCCTCCTCCCAGCCACCGGTGCGCATGAGCCAGTTCACGCCGAGCTGTTCGAGGACGGGGGTGCCGAGGTCGGCGTACGCGCGCGCGGCCACCAGGGAACGGATGACGTCGGGCGCGGCCCGGACCCAGCCGATGCGCATGCCCGCCCAGAAGGCCTTGCTGGCCGAGCCGACCGTGAGCACGGTGGAGCCGGCCGGGTCGAAGGCGCAGACCGGCCGGGGCATCTCCAGGTCGTCGTCCAGGTGGAGCTCGGCCATGGTCTCGTCGACGACGAGGACCGTGCCGGCCGAGCGGGCGGCGTCCACGAGCTGCCGCCGCTGGTCCTCGTCGGCCAGGGCGCCGGTCGGGTTGTGGAAGTCGGCCACCACGTACGCGAGGCGGGGCGCCGCGTCGCGCAGCACCTGCCGCCAGCGGCCCAGGTCCCAGCTGCCCAGCCCCTCGGACATGGCGACGGGCACGAGCCGGGCCCCCGCCTCCCGCATCAGCTGGAGGATGTTGGCGTACGACGGGGACTCGACGGCGATGCGCTCGCCGCGGCCCGCGAAGAGGTGACAGATGGCGTCGATGGCTCCCATGGCACCGGTCGTGACCATGATCTGTTCGGGCATCGTGGGGATGCCGCGCGCGGTGTACCGGTCGGCGAGCATCTGCCGCAGCGCGGGCAGCCCCGCCGGGTAGTCGCCGTGCGTGTGGGCGTAGGGGGGGAGCTCCTCCAGGGCGCCCTGGACACCGCGGGTGAGCCAGGGCTCGGGCGCGGGCAGCGCCGCGCAGCCGAGGTCGATCATCGAACCGAGGGCTTCCGGGGGCAGCGGTTCGAGTCCTCGCGCGGGCAGCGGGTTCCCGGCCGGTACGGCGGTCCAGCTGCCGGCGCCCCGCCGGGACTCCAGGAAGCCCTCGGCGCGGAGCGCCTCGTAGGCCGCGGCCACCGTCGTACGGCTGACGGTCAGGGCGAGGGCGAGTTCCCGTTCGGCGGGCAGCCGGGCGGCGACCGGGACCCGGCCCTCCAGGACGAGCAGCCGGATCCCGTCGGCCAGAGCACGGTAGGCGGGCGGCTTCCGCGTCCCGGGTCCGGCGGGCCGCGGCTGCTGCGCCTGGAGCTGCCGGGCGAGCTGGGCCGGTCCTACCGCCGAAGTCCACTGGGCCATCGAAATCAGTCCACCTTCCTGGAATTGGCCATGGTTGGCACCCGTTCCATCGCCACAGAGTGTCATGAGCCAGTCCACTACCACCACCCTGGGGGGAAGAACCTTGTCCATCGCCTCCGGCCGCCACGGCCGGCACCTCACCCGTCGGCTCGTCCAGCTCTACGTGGGGCTGACGCTGTACGGGGTCAGCTCGGCACTGCTGGTGCGCAGCGGTCTCGGCCTGGAGCCCTGGGGCGTGCTCCACCAGGGCCTCGCCGAGAAGTCGGGCCTGACCATCGGCGTGGTGTCGATCATCGTCGGGGCCGTGGTGCTGCTGCTGTGGATCCCGATCCGGCAGCGGCCGGGGCTCGGCACGGTGTCCAACGTGTTCGCGATCGGCCTGGCGATGGACGGCACGCTGGCGCTCGTCCCGGACGTCCACGGTCCGGCGGGCCGGATCGCGCTGCTCGTGGCCGGCATCGTCCTCAACGGGGCGGCCACCGGCCTGTACATCGCGGCCCGGTTCGGCCCCGGCCCGCGCGACGGTCTGATGACCGGTCTGCACCGGCTCACCGGCCGCTCGATCCGGCTGGTGCGGACGGCGATCGAGGTCGCGGTGGTCGCCACCGGCTTCCTGCTCGGCGGCTCGGTCGGTGTCGGCACGGTGCTGTACGCGCTGGCCATCGGGCCCCTCGCCCAGTTCTTCCTGCGCTGGTTCGCCGTTCCCGAGCCGGACTCCGGAAGCACCGCGGTCGCCCCCGCGACACCGGAAGGCGCCATACTGCGGCGGTGACTCGCGTACGCCACCCCTACCTCGACCATCCCGCGCCCCTCCCGTTCGCCCACCGCGGCGGCACGGCGAACGGCCTGGAGAACACCGCGGCCGCCTTCCGCCGGGCCGCCGCCGCGGGCTACCGCTACTTCGAGACCGATGTGCACACGACATCGGACGGGGCCCTCGTCGCCTTCCACGACGCGACCCTCGACCGGGTCACGGACGCCTCGGGCCGGATCGGCGACCTGCCGTGGGCGGCGGTGCGGGAGGCCCGCGTGGCGGGCAAGGAACCGCTGCCGCTCTTCGCCGACCTCCTGGACGAGTTCCCCGAGGCCCGCTGGAACGTGGACATCAAGGCCGAGTCGGCACTGGGTCCGCTGGTGGACCTGATCCGTGAGAGGGACGCCTGGGACCGGATCTGCGTGGGCTCGTTCACCGAGGCCCGGGTCGCGCGGGCCCAGAGGGCGGCCGGCCCGAAGCTGGCGACCTCGTTCGGGGTGCGCGGGGTGATCGGGCTGCGGCTGCGCTCGTTCGGCATCCCGGCGGCGGTACGGGCCGGGGCGATCGCCGCGCAGGTCCCCGAGCGGCAGGGCGGCGTCCGTGTGGTGGACCGCCGCTTCGTCCGGGAGGCTCACGCGCGCGGGCTCCAGGTCCATGTGTGGACGGTCAACGATCCGGCCCGGATGAACGCTCTCCTCGACCTCGGGGTCGATGGCATCATGACCGATCAACTGGAGACGCTGCGCTCGGTGCTGACCGAGCGGGGTGTGTGGGTCTGAGCGCGCGTCCCGGGGAGACCGGGCCCGGATCACCGGGGCCGTGCACGGGGACGAACGAGGGGGCGCGGCCTTGACCGCTGGAACCACCGAACCGGAGGAGTACACCTCCGATCCCGCCGAACGCAGGCGGGAACAGCGGGGCTGGTACTTCTACGACTTCGCGTGCTCGGTGTACTCGACGAGCGTGATCACCGTCTTCCTCGGCCCGTACCTGACCTCGGTGGCGCGGGCGGCGTCCGACGCCGAGGGCTACGTGCACCCGCTGGGCATACCCGTGCGGGCCGGCTCGCTCTTCGCGTACGCCGTGTCCGCCTCGCTCGTGGTCGCGATCCTGGTGATGCCGCTGGCCGGCGCGGTCGCGGACCGTACGGGCCGCAAGAAGCCGCTGCTCGCGGCCGCGGCCTACCTGGGAGCGACGGCGACGGCCGGCATGTTCTTCCTGGCGGGCGACCGGTACCTGCTGGGCACGTTCCTGCTGATCGTGGCGAACGCCTCGCTGTCCGTCTCGATGGTGCTCTACAACGCGTATCTCCCGCAGATCGCGGAGCCGGACGAGCGGGACGCCGTCTCCTCGCGGGGCTGGGCGTTCGGCTACACGTCCGGCGCGCTGGTCCTCGTCCTGAACCTGATCCTCTACTCGGGCCACGACTCCTTCGGGCTCACGGAGGGCGAGGCGGTCCGGATCTGTCTGGCCTCGGCCGGTGTGTGGTGGGGCGCGTTCACCGTCATTCCGCTGCGGCGGCTGCGGGACCGGCGCCTCGGCCCGGCGGTCCGGGACGGCGGCGCGGTCGGCAGCGGCTGGCGGCAGCTGCGGGAGACCCTCAAGGACATGCGGCGGCATCCGCTGACGCTGTCCTTCCTCCTCGCCTACCTGGTCTACAACGACGGTGTGCAGACGGTGATCTCGCAGGCCTCCGTGTACGGATCGGAGGAGCTGGGGCTCGACCAGACCACGCTCATCACCGCCGTCCTGCTGGTCCAGGTGCTCGCGGTGGCGGGCGCGCTCGGCATGGGGCGACTCGCCCGGTCGTACGGCGCCAAGCGGACGATTCTGGGATCCCTCGCGGTCTGGACGCTGATCCTGGTGGCGGGCTATCTGCTGCCGGCCGACGCGCCCGTGTTCTTCTTCTGCCTGGCGGCCGCGATCGGCCTGGTACTGGGCGGAAGCCAGGCTCTGTCGCGCTCGCTGTTCTCGCATCTGGTGCCGCGCGGCAAGGAGGCGGAGTACTTCTCGGCGTACGAGATGAGCGACCGGGGGCTCAGCTGGCTGGGTCCGCTCGTGTTCGGTCTCGCGTATCAGCTGACCGGGAGCTACCGGGATGCCATCATCTCCCTGGTGATCTTCTTCGTGGTCGGATTCGTCCTGCTCGCCAGGGTGCCGGTCCGACGCGCGGTGGAAGCCGCCGGAAACCCGATACCCGACCGTATTTAGACGTGGCAGTGAAAGGGCGGTAGTGTACGCGTTTGGCCTGCCAGGCGGACCGTTACTGCGTGCTGCTTCAGTGAAGACACTGGGTCACATCTGCCGTCAGAGGTGACAAAACGGGCACTGGTGGGTACAACAAGGGGCGGCACGACGGGCGACGCATGACCCGGCACGGGAATCTTTACCGCCGACCGGACGTTGACCGGATAACGACGACAGCGACACCTGTCCTGTGGGCGACAAGCCCGGGAGGCACGATTCATGAGTGAGCGAGCTCTTCGCGGCACGCGCCTCGTGGTGACGAGCTACGAGACCGACCGCGGCATCGATCTGGCCCCGCGCCAGGCCGTGGAGTACGCATGCGAGAAGGGCCATCGTTTTGAGATGCCCTTCTCGGTGGAAGCGGAAATTCCGCCGGAGTGGGAATGCAAGGTCTGCGGAATCCAGGCACTCCTGGTGGACGGGGACGGACCTGAGGAGAAGAAGGGCAAGCCTGCGCGTACGCACTGGGACATGCTCATGGAGCGACGCACCCGCGAGGAGTTGGAGGAGGTCCTCGCCGAGAGGCTGGCCGTCCTGCGCTCCGGCGCCATGAACATCGCCGTGCATCCGCGCGACAGCCGCAAGTCCGCCTAGCGGACGCACCGGCGGACAAGCACGACGCACAACGCCGCGGGGCCCGGTACACGAACTGTGTACCGGGCCCCGCGGCGTTCTCCGTGCCCGGCTCCCTCACCGCGGTGAGGGAGCCGGGCACGGGTGTGGGACATCAGGGCATCAGGGGCGGGCGGGGCTCGTCGGCCCGCCGCGGGCCCTGAGAGGCGTCCTCGCGGATGACCTCACCCTGGACGACCTTGCCGTCCGGGCGGTGGATACGAGCCTGCTGAAAGGCGTCCTGGAGGCTGCCGGGAGGCGCGGCGGCCATACGGCGCTCGGCGGCCCGGTCCGCGTACCGCCCGAGGAGCGAGCGGACCGGCGGGATCAGCAGGAGCAGGCCGAGGGCGTCCGAGATCAGGCCGGGGAGCATCAGGAGCAGACCGCCCAGCATCAGGAAGCCGTTGCGGTCCTCCGCGCCCGTCCGCTCCGGCGCCGGCGGCACGGCGCCCGCCTGCGCGGCGGCCTGGGCCTGCTGGAAGGTCGAGGTGAGGTTGCGGAAGGCACGGCGGCCCGCCCGCTTGACGACGGCGGCACCGAGCACGATGCCGCCGACGAGCAGGGCGAAGACGGTGAGTCCGCCCGCCACGTCCGCCACCACCGTGAGCAGCCAGATCTCGAGGACCAGCCAGGCGGCGACGGCGAGTGGAAGGAAGGTACGCGCGCGTGAGCGCTTGGGGGCGAGGGGAGGCGTTGCGCCGGTCGTCATGGTCCCCAGTGTGCCTGGGGCTCCGCCGGAACGTCGTAAAGGAAGGATCAGTACGGGACGCCCCGGCAGGGGGTCAGGAGGCCTTGCGGCCGAGCTTCCTGCCGACCTTCTCCGCCCGCGCCGACAGGCCCCAGCCGGTGACCCGCCAGAGCGCCTCGACGACGATGTTCCGGCTCATCTTCGAGTCGCCGATCTCGCGCTCCACGAAGGTGATCGGGACCTCGACGACATGGAAGCCGGCGGCGACCGCGCGACGGGCCAGGTCGACCTGGAAGCAGTACCCGGCCGAGGCCACGTCCTCCAGGCCCAGGCCCTCCAGGGTCTCCTTGCGGAAGGCCCGGTAGCCGCCGGTGACGTCGCGGATCGGCACGTCGAGCATCACGCGCGAGTAGAGGCTGCCGCCCCGGGAGATGAACTCGCGGGACTTCGGCCAGTTCACGATCCGGCCGCCCGGCACCCAGCGGGAGCCGAGGACGAGGTCCGCGCCCTTGAGGGCGGTGAGCAGCCGCGGGAGCTCCTCGGGCTGGTGGGATCCGTCGGCGTCCATCTCGACGAGGACGCCGTACCCGTGCTCGATGCCCCACCGGAAGCCGGCCAGGTAGGCGGCGCCGAGCCCCTCCTTGCCCTTGCGGTGCAGGACGTGCACATGGTCGTCGTCGGACGCGATCTCGTCCGCGAACTTGCCCGTGCCGTCAGGGCTGTTGTCGTCGGCGACGAGGATGTGCGCCTCGGGTACGGCTTCCCGCACCCGCGCGACGATCGGCTTGATGTTCTCCGCCTCGTTGTAGGTCGGAATGATCACCAAGGCCTTGCCGAGCGGGCCGTAACGCCTCTGGCCACCGTCGTTCACTACTGCCCCTTCGGATACATACACAGGCCCCCACCATAGCGAGGTCCCCGGAGTGCTCCGGCGCGGCGGGTCGGCCGTGAGGGGCGGGGGCGGCGGCCGGAGGGGCGGGAACCGCGGGTGAGGCGGTGGCCCGGCGGGGCCGTACACGCGTGTGACGTGCGGTGCGGGGCCCGTCGTCCTTCGGTCCGACCCGGGATCCGCTGGCGGCGGATCGACCGAAAGCCGTTGTCTACTGAACGTCCGGGCCCCACCCGGGTCGCACCTTCCGCCGGAGAAACCTTCCCTCGCGGCCGAGGCGCGGGCGGCGTTCGGCGCATGCGTGGAGATGCTGTCCGGTCGGACGTCCTGTGGTGGACGCGGAGAACCTACCCGCCCCCGACGGTCGACTGTCAACACCCGCTTGACCTGCGGATACTTCCCAAAAGGCCAGGCCGGAGGGGAAGATCCGCAGGTCGGGGACAAACGTGCGGAAGGGCTGTCCCTGGTGGGACATATCCCTACATCACTCGTTCGGCCGTACGAAGACCGGCTGCCCGTGCACCACCGTCCGCAGACAGACGGGGAGATCCACTCCGGGGGACAGATCGGGCAGACCGGGCGTTCCGGAGCGCGGGTCGGTGGACCAGCGGGCCACCCGGTCGTCGGGGGCCTGGACGACGAGCTCCTCGGTGCGCCAGACCGCGTAGTCGGCCGGTGCTCCCGGGACGAGCGTCCCCGCGTCGTCGCGGCCCACGGCCCGCCACCCGCCCCGCGTGTGGGCCGTGAAGGCGGCCCGGGCGGAGATCCGGTGCTCGGGCGTGCGGTGGAAGGCGGCGGCCCGGACGGTGCCCCAGGGGTCGAGCGGGGTCACCGGGCTGTCCGAGCCGAAGGCAAGCGGCACACCGGCGCGCAGCAGCGCCGCGTACGGGTTGAGGGTGCGGGCCCGCTCGGCTCCGAGCCGGTCGGCGTACATGCCCTCCTCGCCGCCCCAGAGCGCGTCGAAGGCGGGCTGGACGGAGGCGGTGAGGCCGAGCTCGGCGAAGGCGGCGACGGTCTCCGGGGTGAGCATCTCGACGTGCTCGACGCGGTGCCGGGCGGCCCGGATCCGCGCCAGGCCGAGCTTCTCGGCGGCGGCCCTGACGCCCTCGACGACGGCGGTCACGGCGGCGTCCCCGATGGCGTGGAAGCCGGCCTGGAGGCCCGCCTCGGTGCAGGCCACGACATGGAGGGCGATGGTGGCCGCCTCCAGGTGGGCGGCGCCGGTGTGGGCGGTGTCGGTGTGGTCGGCGTAAGGCTCGTGGAGGCACGCCGTGTGGGAGCCGAGGGAGCCGTCGGCGAAGAGGTCGCCGGCCGCGCCCAGGGCGCCGAGTGCACGGGCCCGCTCCACGTCGAGGTCCGCCCAGTAGCCGACGATCCGGGGGCCCGCCTCGTCGCGGGCCAGGTCCAGGAGGCCGGTGAAGTCGTCCTCGGAGGAGATCCGGGGGCCGCCGCACTCGTGCAGGGTGCCGATGCCGAGGGAGGCGGCGCGGCTCCGGGCGGCGCGCTGGGCCTCGGTGCGCTGGCGCGCGGAGACGGCGCCGAAGGCGGCGGCCCGCACGGCGTGGTGGGCGTCACCGGTGAGCGGCCGCTGCCCGTCGTGAAAGCCGTCCAGGGCGCGGACGCCGGGAACGAGGTCCAGGAGGGCGGTGGTGACGACGGCCGAGTGGACGTCGATACGGGTGAGGTAGAGCGGGCGGCCGCCGGTGAGTTCGTCGAGTTCGGCGCGGGTGAGCGGGCGGCGCTCGGGCCAGCGGGAGGCGTCCCAGCCGTGACCGATGAGGATGCGGTCCTCGGGGCGGGCTGCGGCGTGGGCGCGGATCAGCTCCGCCGCCTCGGCGAGCGAGGCGGCGGCGGACAGGTCGAGCCCGGTGAGGGCGAACCCGGTGGCGGTGGTGTGGACATGCGCGTCGACGAACGCCGGGGTGACGAGCGCACCCTCCAGGTCGACCACCTCGTCCACGCCGGTGGCGAAGGCGTCGGCCGCGCCCTCCGAGCCCACCCAGGCGACATGCCCGCGCTCCACCACCATGGCGGTGGCGAAGGGATCGGCGGGGCTGTGGACTTCTCCACCGCGCAGCAGCACCGTGCGGTGTTCGGCGGGAGACGCAGGAGGCATGGACTCACTCATGCGACCAGGCTAGGACCTGCCGGGACCCGGTTTGTCCGGCAGGTCCCCCTTGAGGGCCCCACGCGCGCGCGGGGAGCCGGCCGCGCACCTGTCGCCGCCACCCGCCGCTCGCACGAGGGCCCACGCGCGCGGGGAGCCGCACCCGGGCGCCGTACGGCCCCGCCCGGCGCGCCCGCCCCGGTCAGATGCGCGGCGGCCGCGCCTCGTACGGGGTGGAGAGGACGACGGTGGTGCGGCTGGAGACACCGGCCTGGGAGCGGATGCGGCTGAGCAGGTGCTCCAGCTCCAGCGGGGTGGCGACCCGGACCTTGAGGATGTAGTTCTCGTCACCGGCGACGCTGTGGCACGCCTCGATCTCCGGGATGTCGGCCAGCCTGTCGGGGGTGTCGTCGGGGGAGCTGGGGTCGAAGGGTTTGACCGAGATGAAGGCGGTCAACGGCAGGCCGACGGCCTCCGGGTCCACCACGGCCGCGTAGCCGCGGATGACTCCGCGCTGCTCCAGACGGCGGACGCGCTGATGCACCGCCGACGTGGACAGGCCCGTGGCCTTGCCCAGGTCGGTGTAGCTCATGCGCCCGTCCTTGACGAGCAACTCGACGATCTGACGATCCAGCTCCTCCATGCGGTGACCCTATTGCTCCCGGGGAGCGGCGGCACCGCCGGGGTCGACCGCAATCGGGCGGTATGGGTCATCACGGGGCACCTGCGGCGGGCATGTGACGAACGCCACAGGATTGCGTCCGGCCTGGGGTACTGCCACACGATTATGCGGACGGCCGCATGGGAAGTGCTTGCTGTGGTCGAGGCCGTACAGATCCGGCCGACCCACCCGAGGGGGAGATTCTCCATGCAGGAGCCTGTTGATTCGGTCGACACGTCCGAAGAGCTCGACGCGTACGACACCTTTGAGATGTTCCGGGTCATCTGCCCGGAGTGCGTGCAGCCGATCGCGCTGCTCGCGGACGAGGACGCGCTGCCGGAGCACGCGCTCTGCCCGACGCCGTGGAACCCCTTCGTCCTGACGGTCTGCCCGGGGACGGGTCTGTCGGCGACCGAGGCCCGCCCGGCCGACGACACCCTGGAGGTACAGGAGCAGGACACCGCCCTGCTCCTGACGCTGCCCCTGGGTCTCGACTGGCGCACACAGCCCTTCTCCCACGTCGGCGGACCGGGCTCCCGCCCGATCCGGGTGCCGCAGATGCGGCGCGCGGCCTAGGGAGTGTCCGGACGGGGCCTCCGGGCCCCTCCGCTCACCAGTAGCTTCCCCGCACCATCGCCGCCAGCGTGGCGTGGTGCAGGATCAGGCCGTCGGGGTCCGCGGGCACCTCGACCTCGCCGAAGTGGGCCTGCCGGTAGGCGATCCTGAGCATCACGATCGCGTGGCGCAGCGCCGCGTAGAGCGTGTGGAACTCCATGTCGCGCGGGATGTGCCCGGTCAGTTCCGCGTAGCGCCGTTCGACCGCGTCGCGCCGCAGGAATCCGGGCAGTCCGGGCTGCCCGAAGCCGACCGTCAGGTCCTGGAAGAAGCGGTGCAGGTAGACCGCCCATCCGAGGTCGACCTCGCGCGGCGCGCAGGCCGCCATCTCCCAGTCGAGGACGGCGGCGGGGACGAATCCGTCGTAGACGATGTTCCCGATGCGCGCGTCCCCCCAGACGAGGACGGCCGGGCCCTCGTCGGCCGGCCAGTGCGCCTCCAGCCAGTCGAACGCAGACTCGATGAGCGGCGAGGGGGCGAGACCCTCCACCACCCAGGCGTAGTAGGCGCGTTGGGCGTCGACGTGCCGGCGCAGCGGCGTTCCCGGACCGTCGGGCAGCAGGAACTCGGCCTCCTTCGCCGGGAACTGGTCGTGCAGGCGGGCGAGGACCGAGACGGACTCGGCCTCCAGCAGGGCGCGTTCGTCGTCGGTGGCGGCGTGCAGCCAGTTCCCCTCGTACGTATAGGGCATGACATCCGGCGGGACCCGGCCCTCGGCGCGGGCCATCACGAAGAAGGGGGCGCCGAGCGGCCCGGGGTCCTCTTCGAGCCACAGCACGCGCGGCACGGGGATGTCGGTGTGCTCGCCGACCAGCCGCATGACCCGGTGCTGGCGGGCCATGTCGTAGACGGGGAAGACGGTGTACGCCGCGGGGTCGGCGGCCAGCCGCAGGGCGCAGCCGCGTACCGGGGCGTCCGGGTGGTCCAGGTCGAAGAGCAGGGTCTCGCTGGACATGCCGTTGGAACCCGGAACGGCGAGCCCGGTGACGCGGGCGCCGGGCAGCTGCCGGTCCAGCCAGGCGGTGAGCCGGCGCCCGAGTTCCTCGGGGTCGCGGGTGGTGGTGCGGGGGCGGGGCGCGGAGGTCAAGGGGAGCTCCTCGGAGAGCCGTCGACAGGGAGGGTTCGGCATGGTGGGGCGGTCGGCGCGGGAGGTTCGGCGGCGCAGCCGGGCCGCCGGCGCGGGAGGTTCGGCGCGGGAGGTTCGGGTGGGGCGGTTGCCGTAGGAGGGCCGGCGCGAGCGGCCGCCGAGGACGCGGGAGGTTCGGCGCGGTTGGGGCCGCCGGGGACGCGTGCCTTCGGGTCGCCCGGCGCGAGGGAACGGGGACCTCTCGGCAGTCCGCCCGAAGCGCGGGGGTGACGGTTCCTCAGCGGGCGGTCGACGTGTGGTCGGCGAAGCCGCTGGGGTCGTGGCGGCCGAACGAGCCGTGCTCGAAGATGCCGTAGCCGGTGTGCCCGTCGAGGGTGAAGCGGGCTGCGTGGTCGGTCACGCCGTACGCCGCCATGGGGTGGGCGGCCGGGTCCGTGAGGTCGTAGACGCGCCGGTCGGTCCAGCCGCGGCCCTGCCAGGTGCCGTGCTGCCAGTCGGTGGCGGGCGGGTAGCCGGCGCCGACGGCGAGCGGGGAGGAGGCGAGGATGTCGACGCCGATCTCCAGGGGCTTCCCGGTCGGGTCGGTGAGGTGGATCGTGGCCCCTTCCGGGTGGCGGGTGCCTGTCCGGTAGGTGATCTCGGTGCGGGGCCAGCCGAGTTGGGTGTCGCGGTGGCCGTCGCGTACGAGCAGGGCCTCGTTGAGGGTGCGGTAGCCGTCGGCGTCCTCCTGGGCGATGACCATGAGGAAGCGGTCCTCGAAACGCATGGGTATCCAGAGCCAGTGGAATCCCTCGGGGCGGAACTCGGCACCGCGGCCGGGCTCCTCGCCGGGGATCGGGCGGACTCCCCAGCTGCGGTCGCGGGTACCGGTCCACTCCCCCGGGGTGACCGCGAACTCCTCGCCGCCCGCCCTGATCGTGCCCGCGCAGTGTCCGGCCTGGACGAAGCGGCGGCCCTCCAGGGTGAGGCGGCCGCCGTGTCGCTGCGTGTGGTGGGGTTCCCAGACGGCGGGGAAGGCGCCTGTCCAGCTCAGGTCGTACGAAAGGCCCTCGGGGTCGGCCGGGTCGGCCGCGCAGCTCAGGGAGAGGCGCTTGAGGGGCTCGTCGACCGTGATGGTGAACGGGCCGACGGAGAGGTTCATGCGGTCGTCGCCGAGCGCGTCGGAGGCCCGGACGGCGTGCAGCCGGTCGCCGGCGCGGAGGGTGGCGTAGGCGTCGACGACCCCGGTGTTCGGGTACACCCCGAGGCCGGCGATGAGCAGGGCGCGTCCGGTGTGGTCGAAGACGTGGAAGATGCAGCGGTCGTAGGCGTTGCGGTCGCCGCTGACGTGGTGCTTCATCGAGAGCGGGGCCTGGTGCACGGGGTATTCGTCGAGTGCGACGGGCCGGTCGTCGACGTGCCGGTGCACGGACATGGCTGACCTCCTGGTCGGCGAACGCGTGTCTTCCGCGAGAGGACCTGACGGTACGTCAGGTTCCTGTCGAGGGGCCAGAGCCGTGCACCGGGTACCGGACGAACTGCCGCTCGAATCCCCTCGGCGGTGACCACGGCCGCCGGGGCGCGTTGGTCCGGGCATGACCACGCTGTACACGACCCCCAGCGGAATCGGTCGGCACCGACAGGCCGAGCCGCGCCTTGAAGAATCGGTTCCTCACCCGCCGTCGGCGCCCGCGCCGACGGCCGCACCGGCACATCCGCCCGCGCCGGTCCCCGTACCCGTCCCGGTACCGGCGCAGGCGCCCTCGCCGACCCACCTCCCCGCCGACCCGCCCATCTACAAGGCCGTGCTCTCTCTCTGGGCGAGCCAGGGGCGCACCCTCCCCGGCCATCGCGACCAGGAATGGGCGCGGCTCGCCTCGGGCCCCGTCTGGGCGGACCGCACGGTACGGGTCAGCGGGACCCTGGTCCGGCCGGGCGACGGGCGGTGACCACCCGCCGATTCTGACGGGAAGGGACGCGCACACGCGGTGCGGCCGGCCGAACCCGGCCTGCCCGGCGTGCACTCCGGCGTGCCCGGCGCGTGAGCCCGTTCCGCCGGCGCGCGAACCGGTCGGCCAGCCCCGCCCGTGAACCGGGCGCCCTAGCGCACCACGCGGTAGCGCAGGTACACGAACCTGCGGCCGAACGTGCGGGTCTCGACGAGGTCGAGCTCCACCTGACGCTCGTTCCGGGCGAAGAACGGAATGCCACCGCCGACCAGCACCGGGTAGACGATGACCTGGTACTCGTCGATCAGGTCCAGCGAGGCCGCCTCGGCGGCGAGCGTCGCGCCGCCGATCGCGATGTCGCCCTCCCCCGGCTCGGCCCGCAACCGCTCGATCTCCTCCGCCACGCCACCGGTGGCCAGGCGCGCACGGCCCCGCACCTCCGTCAGCGTGCGGGAGAACACCACCTTCGGGAGCGGATTCCAGAGACCGGTCCACTCGCGTTCCGCCTCGTCGAGCGACCCCTCCTGCTCGGCGGTCTCCCAGTACAGCATCGTCTCGTACAGGCGCCGTCCCAGCAGATGGACGCCGACCCCCCGGATCTGGTCGATCCAGAAGCGGAAGACCTCGGCGTCGGGGACCGACCAGTCGAAGCCGCCGTCCGGGCCGACGATGTAGCCGTCGAGCGAGATGTTCATCGAGTACGTCACGCTGCGCATCAGAAGTCCTCCTCGGGGGCGGGAGACCCGCGCGGAGATCGTCGCGACGGCGGGTCCGGCTGCCCTGCTACTTTCCCCCCTTCAGCAGCTCCCGGCTGATCACCACACGCTGGATCTGGTTCGTGCCCTCGACGATCTGGAGCATCTTCGCCTCGCGCAGATACCGCTCCACGGGGAAGTCCGCGGTGTACCCGTACCCGCCGAGCACCTGGACCGCGTCCGTCGTGATCCGCATGGCGGCGTCGGAGCAGAAGAGCTTGGCCATCGCCGCGCTCCGGCCGAAGGGCCGCCCCTCGTCCCGGAGCCGTGCCGCCTCCAGGTAGAGCGCACGGCCCGCCTCGATCAGGGTCGCCATGTCGGCGAGGAGGAAGCGCAGCCCCTGGAAGTCGGCGATCGGCCGGCCGAACTGGCGGCGTTCCCCGGCGTACGCGACAGCGGCGTCCAGAGCCGCCTGGCCGAGCCCGACCGCGCAGGCGGCGATGCCCAGCCGCCCCGAGTCCAGGGCGTCGAGGGCGATGGCGAAGCCCTGCCCCTCCGCGCCGAGGCGCCGTGCGTCGGGGACCCGTACGCCGTCGAAGTGGAGCTGCGCGGTGGGCGAGCCCTTCATGCCCATCTTCCGCTCGGGCGGGGCCGCGCCCAGTCCCGGCGCGTCTCCCGGCACCAGGAAGGCGGTGATGCCCCGCGACCCCTCCTCGCCGGTCCGGGCCATCACGGTGCAGAAGTCGGCGATCCCCCCATGGGTGATCCACGCCTTGGTCCCGTCGATCACCCAGTCGCCGCCGTCGCCGTCCCGGACGGCCCGGGTGCGGAGCGCCGCCGCGTCCGATCCGGCGGAGGGCTCGGAGAGGCAGTACGCGCCGAGCAGGCCGCCGCCGAGCATCGCGGGGAGGTGGGCGGCGCGCTGCTCGTCGGTGCCGTAGCGGGCGAGCGCGTGACAGGAGAGGCTGTGGACGCTGACGCCGAGCCCGACGGTGAGCCGTGCCGCGGCCAGCTCCTCGAGGACCTGGAGGTAGACCTCGTACGGCTGACCGCCCCCGCCGTGCGCGGGGTCGTAGGGCAGTCCGAGCAGCCCCGAGCGGGACAGCAGGGTGAACAGCTCGCGGGGGAACCGCCCGGCTTCCTCCTCCTCGGCGGCGCGCGGGGCGATCTCCCGCCGCGCGATGTCCCGCGTCAGTGCGAGCAGCTCGCGGGCCTCGTCGGTGGGCAGCCGGCGCTGGACGCCGTCCGGGGTGCTGTCGGCCATGGCCGGGCGCTCCTCCCTGCCGGGCGCGCACACGGGCACGGGCGTGCGGGGCGCGCGCGGGGTCGCGGGGAGTATGCCCGTTCGAGGCGTCGGGATCACCCGGCGACCGGGGGATCACACGGACGCCGGAGAGGCTCCCGGGCCGCCCCCTACATGAGGCCGGCCCGCGTGACGAGCACGGCGAGCAGGACGACCAGGGTCCAGCCGAGGACGTGCTCGAGGAGCTTGGGGCCCTGGTCGTCCTTCGGACCGCCCGTCCGGGCGCGGAGGAGGAATCGGGTGGTGGCGGCGGAGGCGGAGGTCATGGCGACCACCTTGCGGTACGGGGGCGGCCCCGGGGTAGAGACGTCGGTCACGTCCCCCGGGGCCGGGCCGCCGCGTCAGACGACGCCGAGGGCCGCGAGCGCCTTGCGCTGCGCGGGCGAGGGCCGCTCGGGGAAGTAGAGGTAACAGACCCCTCCTGTGCCGGAGACCACTTTCCCGCTCGCGTTGTACCGCTTGGTGCGGAGCCAGATGTTCTCCACATGGGAGGGCGCCGCACACTACGCGGCACCCTCCTGCACAAACATGCAGGTCAGAGGCACGAACCATGCGAGGTAAATCGGGCGCAGATGCGCTGGTGCTGACCTGGTGCTGACTTCCGCCGGCGTCCGTTCCGGTCCGTTCGGGTGCGTCGTGCCGGATCGGTGCTGACTCCCTCCCCCGCCACATCTCCGTGCGGCGGTTCCCCGCCCGGGGCACGCGCAGGTGCTCGCACGCGTCATCGACACCGTCATGCGACGAGCAGAGACCTCCCCGCCGGACATCAGTCCGCTCCTTCCGTCCGACATCAACCGCATGGCACTCCTCCGGTTGGCTCGGATCCGCTCCATCGGCCGCGGCAGGTCGTTCCTGGACAACATTCCTTCCCGTAGGCATTGCTTCGGCGCCGCCCCCTTCCTCAACTTCACGTCGGCACGGGAGGCGGGCCGTCTCCGTTCGGGTGGTGTCTACGTCATGACAGCCATGGAGATCGGCTAGACCTTCAGCGCGCCCGCGCTTCGCCATTGAGGCCCACAGGGCGAGGCCGGCGCTGACGGAGCGGAGGTGGCGCGGACTTCCAGCGGCGCGAATCCGCACTGCGAATACGAGCGCGACCTGCCACGGCGGTTCAGATCGGTGTGCCACGGTTCAGTAGACGAGCGACTGACACTCGACAACAGAACCACAAGAACGTCTGCACGTTCAGTGCGGGTCTACTGAACTGGCTTCACCCTCTCATCTCCTCGCAATCAAAGCGTCCTTCATGCTTGACATGGATCCGACCGCGGGTGCCTCATGGTGGACACCCCCGACGTGCAGGCCAGCGGCTCGGTCACAGAACTCTGACAACGTTGTCTAGTCGTCGGAGTTCTGCGCGGACGGGCTCCTTCCACCATTTCTCACAAGGAGAGGCATGACCAAGTCACCGCGCAGGACGTGGCTCACGGCCGCAGGCAGCGCCCTCGCCGGCGTCGCCGGGCTGCTGCTGCCCGTCTTCGGCACCGCCGGAGCCGCCCAGGCCGCCGACGGCGGCATCCACGTCAGCAACGGCCGCGTGTACGAGGCCAACGGCAACGAGTTCGTGATGCGCGGGGTCAACCACGCGCACGCCTGGTACCCGACCGAGACCGGGGCCATCACGGACATCGCCGCCAAGGGTGCCAACACCGTCCGCGTCGTCCTGTCCAGCGGCGACCGCTGGACGGAGACGAGCGCCTCCCAGGTGTCGTCGATCATCGGCGACTGCAAGACCAGCAAGGTCATCTGCGTCCTGGAGGTGCACGACACCACCGGGTACGGCGAGGACGGCGCCGCCGCCTCCCTCGACCAGGCCGCCGACTACTGGGTGGGCGTCAGGAGCGCCCTTCAAGGCCAGGAGGACTACGTCGTCGTCAACATCGGCAACGAACCCTACGGAAACAGCGGTTACACCGCTTGGACCGGCGCGACCAAGAGCGCCATCGGGAAGCTCCGGAGCGCCGGCATCGAGAACGCGCTCATGGTGGACGCCCCCAACTGGGGCCAGGACTGGTCGAACACGATGCGCGACAACGCCGCCTCGGTCTTCGCCTCCGACCCGCGCCGCAACACGATCTTCTCGATCCACATGTACGGCGTGTACGACACGGCCGCCGAGGTCCAGAACTACCTCAACCACTTCGTGAACAACAGACTGCCGATCGTCGTCGGAGAGTTCGGCGACAACCACAGCGACGGCAACCCCGACGAGAACGCCATCATGGCCACCGCCCGCTCGCTCCGCGTCGGCTACCTGGGCTGGTCCTGGAGCGGCAACGGCAGCGGCGTCGAGTACCTCGACATGGTCACCGGCTTCGGTCCGAACGCGCTCACCGCCTGGGGCGACCGCTTCTTCAACGGCGCCGACGGCATCTCCGCCACCTCCACCCGCGCCACGATCTATGGCGGCGGATCCAACGGCGGCGGCACCGGCGGCACTGCCCCGAACGGCTACCCGTACTGCCTGAACGGCAGCTCCTCCGACCCCGACGGCGACGGCTGGGGCTGGGAGAGCAACCGCTCCTGCGTCGTCCGCGGCAGCACCGCCGACACCGGGTCGGGCGGCGGCACTGCCCCGAACGGCTACCCGTACTGCCTGAACGGCAGCTCCTCCGACCCCGACGGCGACGGCTGGGGCTGGGAGAGCAACCGCTCCTGCGTCGTCCGCGGCAGCACCGCCGACCGCTGAGGCACCGGGGTGCCCTCCCGTACTCGGCGACGGGAGGGCACCCCACGTCGTACTGCGGGTCAGGCCAGCTGGGTGGCCTGCAGACGGGCGTACGCGGAGTCGCGGGCGAGCAGTTCCCGGTGGCTCCCGGACTCCACCACCCGCCCCCGTTCCAGCACCACGATCCGGTCCGCCCGCCTGATCGTGGAGAGCCGGTGAGCCACGACGAAGACCGTCCGGCCGGCGACGAGGCGGGCGAGAGCCTCCTGGACCTGTGCCTCGGAGCGGGCGTCCAGCGCCGAGGTCGCCTCGTCGAGCACCAGCACCCGGGGGTCGCGGACGAGGGCCCGGGCGATCGCGAGCCGTTGGCGCTGGCCGCCGGAGAGCCGGGCGCCGCGCTCGCCCACGACGGTGTCGAGGCCGTCCGGGAGCGCGTCGACGAACTCCGCGGCGTTGGCGTCACGCAGGGCGCGCCGCAGTGTCTCGTCGTCGACGCGCTCCATGCCGTAGGTGACGTTCTCGCGGATGCTTCCCTCGAAGAGGACGGACTCCTGGGGGACGACGGAGACGAATCTGCGGAAGCTCCGCAGATCCAGCTCCGCCATGTCCTGTCCGTCGAGGCGGACCCGGCCGGCCGTGGGGCGGTGGAAGCCGAGCACCAGGTTGAGCAGGGTGGACTTCCCGGCGCCGGAACCGCCGACGATCGCGAGGGTGGTCCCGACCGGCACGTCGAGGTCCACGTCGCTCAGGGCGGGCTCGTCGGCGTCGCCGTGCGTGAGACCCACGCCCTCGAACCGGAACGCCCCGGCGACCGAATCGACCCGCCGCTTGCCGTCGTTCGTCTCCAGGTCGGGTGCCTGGAGGACCTCACCGACGGACTTGAGGGACTCCGCGGCCTTGCCCACCACGGGCGCGAGGGCGAGCAGGCTCGTCACGGCTCCGGTGAGGGTGGAGAAGTAGGCGCTGAGCATGACGACCTCGCCCGGTGTGACCGACGTCCACCCGTAGTAGGCGACGAGCGCCGCGCCCGCGAGACAGGCCGTGCCGAGGCCGTTGAAGACGACCCAGGACAGGGATCCGAAGCGGGCGTTGAGCAGGTCGAGCCGGGTCCCCTCGCGCTGCACCCGGTCGAGCTCGTGTCCGACGCGGCCCAGGGCCGCGCGCTCCAGCGCGTGGGCCCGGGTGATGGGGATGAGGGTGGCCATGTCCGTGACGGAGGCGGACATGCGCTCCACCGAACGCCGGTAGGAGGTGTTCCCCTCGCCGAGCCGCGCGCGCAGGGCCCCGATGAGCAGCACGGCCACGGGGACGAGGACGAGGAAGACCGGCAGGAAGACCGGGGTCACGACGGCGATGACGGCGAGGCCGCCGGCCAGCGTCGCGACGGCGGTGAGGCCGTTGTCCGCGGTCTGCTGGAGTCCCGTCTCCAAGGTCTCGACGTCCCGGACCACCTTGGCGTGCAGCACGGACGAGCTGGTGCGGCTGTGGAAGCCGATGGAGAGCTGCTGCATCCGGGTCACGAGGGCGGACCGCAGATCGCGGCCGAGCCGGCGTACCGCCCCGTGCATCCAGCGGACGTACAGCAGGTGCAGCGGTGGGTTCAGGAGGAGGACCGTGAGCATCACGGCGCAGTTCCCCCACAGTTCGGAGATCGGCCGGTGCTCGACGACGACGTCGATCACGTTCGCCGTCACCGGGGGGAGCAGCCAGACGGGCGCGTGCTTGGCGAAGAAGACCGCCACGGCCCCGGCGAGACGCGCGTGATCGGGCAGGAAGAGGTGGTGGACGGTGCGGATCGGGTGTTCGCCGCGGTAGCGGTGGTCGAGCGGACTGTTGTTCATGGCTTCTGCGGGCTTCCTTCGTCGGGGCCGGCCGCACCTCTCGCCGTGGCACGCGCCCGGTGACGGCGGGTGAGCCAGGGCAGAGGCCCGCCGCGTACGAAGGCAGCCCGGTTCCCCGGCCGTGGGACAGCCGGGTTCTCCCTGGGGCGAGGACGGCGGCGTGCTCTCCTAGAAGGATGCGTCGCGCGAACCCTTCGATTCCAGTGCTGACGGTGCCATTCGGAAGATTTGCGAAACCCTGGCTGAACCATCCCTCCGCCTCGCGGGTTCACGCGGAGCCAAGGCTCGGACGGGCAGGATGCAGCACCGGATCAGCCGGTCGGACAACCCGGCTTCCGGCAACCGAGGCAGGAAACGACAAGGCTGCTCCATTTGCGGACACCGGCGCGACGTCGATGGTCTTCACTGGCCGGCCCCGAACCGCCATCGTCGGGCAGCCAGTTCCTCCACCACGGCGCTGTCGTATTCCCCGTGAACTTCGGCTTCAGCGGCACGTCGGTGGCCGACACCAACAGGGTGTCGGCCGCGTTCACCCTGCCGCTGAGGAAGGCACCCGCGACCGTGCCGGTTCCCCCGCCCTGGGTGGCGTCCACAGGACTCCTTCCGAACCGGGCAGGGCCGGCGTAGCGGCGCGGGCCTCATGACGCGACCGGGCCGGGCACGGCCCTCCCGCACGGGCCGGGTTCCGGTGCCGCGGCTCTTCCAGGGGTCTCGCCCCCAGGGCTGGTGGTCGGACTTGTGCACCACCGCGGTCACGAGGTGGTTGCCGTCGACGGTGACCACATCTCGGTGGCAGATGCCCTGAGCGAAGAAGAAGAGGCAGGCCACCTCGAAGGTGTCCCCGGTGAGCCTGCGTACGCCGAGCAGCTCGCGCCATCCGTCCTTACGGACAGACAGGTCTGCCGGAATCCAGTGCAGGTGGGCGAAGGCGCGCTCGACAGAACATCGTTGGTTTCCGAGCCCGGAGCCGTGTTAGGTGCCGCGTCGCGCGATCAGTGGCTTCACGTCGAGCGCGCGGACGAGGCGACGGTACTTGTCGTGGTCGTAGCCGCAGTCACCGAGCACGACGTCGGGGCGGCGCCGGGGCCGGCCGCGCTTGCCCCGCACGGGCGGCACTGCCTGGAGCAGCGGGATCAACTGGGTGACGTCGTTGCGGTTGCCGCCGGTCAGGGTGACGGCGAGCGGGATACCGCCGGCATCGGTGATCAAATTCAGTCCCGGATACCGGACCCGACGCTGCCCCTTGGGCAGCAGCGGATCGATCACCGCCCCCAACTCGCCATCGACTTCCGACGGCTTCTGCCGAGCCACTCCACACCCCCGGATCAACTGTCCCGGAGCGACCTGACCACCTTGTAGATCATTTCGTCAGGAGTTCCAAGAGCATGACCTGGCGGTATGGTCGGGGTGTCGAGGGTTCAGGATGGAGCTGGGGTGGCAGTGAAGCGGCCGACGATGGCGGACATCGCACGTCGGGCGGGTGTGTCAAAGGTGGCGGTCTCGTACGCGCTCAACGACCAGCCCGGAGTCTCGGAGGCCACCCGTGCCTCGATCAAGAGCATCGCCGAGGAGCTGGGGTGGCGGGCTAACAGTGCGGCCCGGGCGCTGACCGGCGGGCGGGCGCAGGCGGTCGGGCTGGTTGTGCGGCGGCCGGCGCGGACGCTCGGGGTGGAGCCCTTCTTCATGGAGTTCATCAGCGGTGTGGAGGCGGTGCTCGCCGAGCGTTCGTACGCGCTGATGCTCCAGATGGCGGCCGACCAGGCGCAGGAGATCGAGGTATGCCGGCGCTGGTGGGGCGAGCGCCGAGTCGACGGCGTCTTCCTCATGGACCTGCTGACCGAGGACGAACGGGTCGGAGCGGTCCGGGAGATCGGACTGCCCGCGGTCGTGATCGGGCCGCCGGAGGGGGCCGGGGGCCTGCCGGCCATCTGGTCGGACGACGGCGAGAGCGTGTACGAGATCGTGCGGTACCTGGCGGCTCTGGGGCATCGGCGGATCGCGCGGGTGGCGGGCCCTGCCGGGCTCGCGCACACGGCGGCCCGCGACGCAGCGCTCGCTGAGGCATGCCGGGAGGTCGGCGTCCCGGCGGCGACGGTCGTGCACACGGACTACACCGGGGACGAGGGCGCGCGGGCCGCGCGGGCCCTCCTGATCGCGCCCGAACGGCCGACGGCCATCGTCTTCGACAACGACATCATGGCGGTGGCTGCGCTGTCGGTGGCACAGGAGCTGGGCCTGTCGATCCCCGCCGACGTGTCGATCGTGGCCTGGGACGAGTCTCCGCTGACGCAGGTGGTGCGCCCGATGCTGTCGGCGGTCACCCGCGACATCCCGGCGTACGGGGCCCGCTCCGCGACCGCGCTGCTCGCCCTGATCGGCGGGGAGGACGTCGGCAGCATGCGCGAGGGGTACGCACACTTCGTGCCCCGGGGCAGCACCTCTCCCCCGCCGTCGGAGCCGGGCCCGCGCTGATCGCCCGTCCACGGGCGGACCGTGCGGGGCCGGATCGTCCCCTGGTACGGCCCGGCCCCGCCTCATGGCTCCCCCTACTTGGTGGCTCCCTGGGCGAAGCCGTTGTAGATCCACCGCTGGAGGATCAGAAAGACGATCAGCGTCGGGACGATGACGAGGATCGCTCCGGCGGAGATGGCCTCCCAGTGGGCTCCGAAGGGGCCCTTGAAGCGGAAGAGAGCTGTGGAGATGGTCCCCAGGTCCTCGGAGTGCATGTAGAGAAAGGGGATGTAGAAGTCGTTGTAAGTGGTGATCCCCTTGATGATGACGACGGTGGCGATGGCGGGCTTGAGCAGCGGGAAGATGATCTTCCGGTAGATGGTGAAGGCGTTGGCACCGTCGAGCCGGGCGGCCTCGTCGAGTGAGACGGGGATGCCCCGGATGAACTGCAGGAAGATGTAGACCGAGACGATGTCGGTGCCCATGTAGAGGAGGATCGGGGCCCACCGGGTGTCGATCAGGCCGAAGCTGTTGATCACCTGGAAGGTCGCGACCTGGGTGGTGACGCTGGGCACGAGGGTGGCGATCAGGAAGCCGGCCATCACGAGCTTCTTGCCGCGGAAGTCGAAGCGGTCGACGGCGTACGCGGTCATCGACCCGATGACCACCGTGCCGCCGATGGAGAAGACGAGGATGAACGCGGTGTTCCCGAAGGCCGTGAGCATCTTGCCGTCGTTGAACGCCGTGACGTAGTTGTCGAGGTTCAGCCAGTTTCCCGGCAGGGACAGCGCGCTGCCCTCGCCCACCTCCTCCGAGGTCTTCAGCGAGGTGAGGAAGACGACCGCCAGCGGGAGCAGCACGACCACCGAGGCCACGATCAGCGACAGGTAGGTCAGCACGCCGCCGACGGGCAGGCGCCGGCGGGCGGAGCGAGCCGGACGGGCCGGGGCGGCGGTGAGGTCGGGGGAGGTCATACGAGTTCCACCTTGTCGTCGGGCACGAGCCGGCGCTGGATCCAGGTGATCAGCAGGATGATCAGGAGCAGCACCACGGCCGCGGCCGAGGCCAGGCCGGTCTTGTTGAACTGGAAGGCGAGCTTGATCGTCTGGATGACGAAGGTCTGGGTGCCGGTGGCTCCGCCGGTCATGATGTAGGGGATCTCGAAGACCGACAGCGAGCCGGAGATCGCCAGGATGGCGCTCAGGCTGATCACGGGCTTGATGCTGGGCGCGATGATGTGCCGGAACTGCTTCCACTTCCCGGCCCCGTCCAGCTCCGCCGCCTCGTACAGCTCGCCAGGGATGGACTGGATCGCGCCGAGGAAGAGGACGAAGTTCAGTCCGGTGAACCGCCAGACCGAGACACCGGCGAGGGAGACATTGGCCGAGGTGGGGTCGCCGAGCCAGGGGTGGTCGGTGGTCACGCCGAGCCAGTCGAGGACCGAGTCGAGGGTGCCGCCGTCCTGGAAGAAGTACAGGAAGACGAAGCCGATGGCGACGCCGTTGATCAGGTAGGGGAAGAAGAGGATCCCCTTGAAGAAGTTCCGGAAGCGCAGGTTGAAGCTGAGGATCACCGCGAAGTACAGCGCGACCACGATCTGGACCACGGACGCCGCGAGGTAGTAGCCGCTGACGAAGAAGACGCGAAAGAGCTCGGGCCGGGTGAAGATCTGGACGTAGTTGTCGAACCCCACGTTCTCCCGGTCCGGGCTCACGCCGTCCCAGTCGGTGAAGCTGTACGAGATCATGCTCGCGACGGGGACGTACGTGAACGTGATCAGCAGCGCCAGCGGGGCCGCCAGGAAGAGCCAGGGCGTGATCCGCCGGAGTGGCGAGTCACGCCACGACCTTGTGCGTCCGGCGGCGGGACCGCGCCGGCGGCCCTCTGTATCAGGCTTGGCCTTGTCCGTGCTGGATCGCCCTGTCATGGCGGCGCCCTCTGGTGCGGTGTCGGTGGTCTGGGTCATGTCGGCCTTTCGTGTCCGCAGCTGCGGGAGGTCCAGGGGCCCCGGCCGGTGTCGTGCGGCCGGGGCCCGCTCCGCCGGTCTCAGCTACCGACGGTCTTCGCCGCCTCGTCCCACCTCTTGTTGAGGTCGGCGAAGAAGTCCTCGAGGCTGCCCTTCGCGGCGCCGCGGGCCGTGTCGATCAGCTTCTGGCGGTAGTCCTGCTTGTTGAGGCCGATCTCCGAGGCGTCGTCGATGTCGTTGACTGCGGCAGTCTTCGCCTCGGAGCGGTCAAAGAACTTGACATCGTTGTCAACGAACTCTTTGAGCGTGGCGGGCATGGGAGCGGACTTGACCGCGGAGACCACGCCCTCCTTCTCCGCGAAGCCGGACTTCTCGGTGAACCAGTCGACCCAGGCGCGCGCGGCCGTCTTGTTCTCCGAGTAGATGCTCACGGCCTGCTGGTAGTCGGAGACGAGGGCCGCGCAGTGCTTGCCGTCCTCCTGGACCGGGAAGGGCATGAAACCGATGTCCTCCGCCGAACCGCCGGCCTGCTTCGCCGCGTCCTGCATCTGCGTGATCGACCAGGAGCCCAGCATCATCGTGGCGATCTTGCCCTCGCCGAGGAGCGTCTTGGACGTCTCCCAGTTGGTGGTCGTCGGGTCCTTCTCCGACAGCCCCTGCTTCACGATGTCGTACAGGAGGCCATCGGTGGTGTTCAGTTCGCTTCCGGCCTTCCAGGGCGAGACCGGACCGGCGAGGGCGTTGCCCGCCTGGGCGTCGCAGCCGGCGACGCCCAGGTTGCTGGTCCACTGGACCAGCGGCCAGCCGTCCTTGAAGTTGGTGTAGTACGGGGTCGCGCCCGTCTTCTCCTTGATCGCCTTCAGGCCGGCCAGGAACTCCGCCCGGGTCTTCGGCCACGCGGTGACACCGGCCTGCTTCCACAGTTTCCTGTTGTAGACGAAGCCGTTGGCGGTTCCGAACTGGGCGATGCCGTAGACCTTGCCGTCGACCTCGGCCTTGTCGCCGAAGCGGTACTTCGACAGCTCGGCGGTCGTGCCGAGGGGCGCGAAGAACTTCGGGTAGTCGCTCTTGGCCACCGCGCCGGGGATGAAGAGCACGTCACCGTACGCCTTGGTGTTCATACGGATCTTCACCTCGCCCTCGTAGTCGGTGATGCCGTCGAACGTGACCTTCACCTTCGGGTAGACCTTGTTGAACTCGGCCGCGTACTGCTTCAGGACCCCGTTCTGCACCAGGTCGGTCCGCTGCGTGAGGACCTTGATCTCGCCGGAGACTTCCTTCGGGTCCGAGGGCGGAGCGGCCACCTCACCGGTGGCGCCGCCGCCTCCGCCGCCGCACGCCGACAGCGCGAGCATCGCGATGGCCAGCACAGCACCCGAGAGCGCGGTCGTCTTCTTGTTCCCCATGGCCCAACTCCTTCAAAGTCACGGCTCAAGTCATCGGTGGGATGACGGCACTATGCCAGCCAGTTGTGAACCGGTAAAGTATTGATTTCCAGCGTGATGCCCAATCGTTACCAGGGCCAGGCGATTCACAAGGGCCGACGAAGCCCCGTGCTCGATGCGCTACACGCGATGCAGGTCGCGCTTCACCGGTTCATGGACAGTTAAGTAAATGTGCGGCTAACTTGTCGGCCCGTACACGCATCCCGCCCGCTGCCAGGCGATTGGAGCCGCACACCATGAAGGACGTCACCCAGCTGCACGAGGGGTGGAGCCTGCGCCACGAGGGCGCACTGCTCCCCACGCAGGTGCCCGGCTGTGTCCACACCGATCTGCTCACCGCCGGGGTGGTACCGGACCCGTTCATCGGCCTGAACGAGAAGGAGATCGCCTGGGTCGGGCGCCGGGCGTGGTCGTACGTGACGGAGCTCGCCGCCCACGCCGGGGGGCACGAGCGGAGCGAGCTGGTCTTCGAGGGACTCGACACCGCCGCCGAGGTCCTGCTCGGCGGCGAGACCCTCGGCTCGACCCGGAACATGCACCGCGTCCACCGCTTCGACGTCACGGGCCGAACCGGAACCCTGGAGGTGCGGTTCGACTCGGCGTACGAGGAGGCCGATCGGGTCCGCGCCCTCACCGGCGACCGGCCCAACGTCTACCCCGAGCCCTTCCAGTACATCCGCAAGATGGCCTGCTCCTTCGGCTGGGACTGGGGCCCCACGGTGGTCACCGCCGGCATGTGGCGGCCGGTACGGATCGAGCACTGGTCGACCGCCCGGCTCGCCGAGGTCCGCCCCCTGGTCACCGTGGACGGCGCGACCGGCCGCGTCGAGCTGCAGGTCCGGACCGCCCGCACCGAGAGCGGGAAGGACCGGCCCCTCACCCTGCGCGCCACGGTGGCCGGGGTGGTCGCCGAGACCTCCTTCGAGGGCGCGGAGACGGTGCTCCGCCTCGACGTGCCCGAACCAGACCTGTGGTGGCCGCGGGGCTACGGTTCCCAGCCGCTGTACGGGCTCGACATCGAGCTCCTGGACGAAAGCGGCGCACCGCTCGACTCCTGGTCGCGGCGGATCGGCTTCCGGACCGTCACCGTCGACCGCTCCGCCGACGCGCACGGCACCGGCTTCACCTTCGTCGTCAACGGCGTCCGGATCTTCGCCCGTGGCGTCAACTGGATCCCCGACGACATCCTGCCCTCCCGGGTCACGCCCGAGCGGTACCGCGCCCGCCTCACCCAGGCAGCCGAGGCCAACATCGACCTCGTCCGCATCTGGGGCGGCGGGATCTACGAGGACGACGTCTTCTACGACGTCTGCGACGAACTGGGCCTGATGGTCTGGCAGGACTTCCTCTTCGCCTGCGCCGCCTACCCCGAGGAGCAGCCCCTGCGCGGGGAGGTGGAGGCAGAGGCGCGTGACAACGTTGTCCGGCTGATGTCGCACGCCAGCCTCGTCCTGTGGAACGGGAACAACGAGAACCTCTGGGGCTTCCGCGACTGGGACTGGGAGAAGCCGCTCGGCGGCGACTCCTGGGGCGAGGGCTACTACCTCGGGATCCTGCCCCGGATCGTCGCCGAACTCGACCCCACCCGTCCCTACACGGCCGGCAGCCCCTGGTCCGGCTCCTGGAACCACCACCCCAACGACCCCCGGCACGGCACCCACCACTCATGGGAGGTCTGGAACCGGCAGGACTACGCCGAATACCGGGCCGATGTGCCCCGCTTCTGCGCCGAGTTCGGCTGGCAGGCTCCGCCCGCGATCAGCACCCTGCGGCGCGCCCTGCCCGGCGAGGACCTCTCCCCGGACTCCCCCGGCATGCTGCACCACCAGAAGGCCGAGGACGGCAACGGGAAGCTGAACCGCGGCATCGAGCGCCACTTCGGCCTGCCCGAGGGCGACTTCGACCGATGGCACTACCTCGCCCAGGTCGTCCAGGCCCGCGCGGTGGCGGCCGGCATCGAACACTGGCGCTCCCACTGGCCGGTCTGCGCCGGCACTGTCGTCTGGCAGCTCAACGACTGCTGGCCGGTGAGCTCCTGGGCCGCGATCGACGGCGACGGACACCTCAAGCCCCTCTACCACGAGCTGCGCCGGGTCTACGCCGACCGCCTCCTGAGCCTGGTGCCCGCCGAGGAGGGCCCGGTGCTGGCCCTCGTCAACCAGGCCGGCACTACCTGGCGCACCACCGTCACCCTGCGCCGCCTCACCGCCGACGGCACCGTGCTGAAGGAGACCGCGATCGGTCTGGAGGCCGCCGCCCGAACGGTGGTGCGGTTGGCCGTCCCGGCGTCGCTGCTGCCCGAGGCCGGCTCAGGCAAGGAGTTGCTGGTCGCCGACGCGGACGGTCTGCGGACGGTCCACCTCCCGGTCTTCGACAAGGAATTCGCCTACCCGATGCCCGTGTACGACGTCCTGGTCGAGTCGGCCGGCGACGGCGACTCGATCGTGACGGTCACTGCCCGCACTCTTGTGCGGGACCTCCTGCTCCAGGCCGACCGGCTGGACCCGGCGGCGAGCGCCGACCACGGGCTGGTCACCCTGCTGCCGGGTGAGGAGGTCCGGATCACCGTACGCGGCTGGACGGGCGACGACCCGGAGGTCGTCAGGGCCGCCCTGTTCAGCGTGGGAGCGTTGTGAGCACCGCAGCACCCCGCGGCCCCGGCACTCGTGTCACGATCAACGACGTCGCCGCGCTGGCCGGGGTTTCCAAAGGCGCCGTCTCCATCGCCTTCAACAACCGTCCTGGGGTGTCCCCGACGACCCGGGAGCGCATCTTCGCGGCGGCCCGGGAACTCGGCTGGAGCCCGAACCAGACCGCGCGCAACCTCTCCGGCCAGCGGGCGGGCATCGTCGGCCTGGCGATCTGCCGGCCGGCCCGGCTGCTCGGGCTCGAACCCTTCTACATGGAGTTCATCTCCGGCATCGAGGACGTCCTCGCCGAGCGCTCCTGCTCCCTCCTCCTCCGGCTCGTCCGCGACCTGGACGAGGAGACCGCCCTCTACCAGGAGTGGTGGCGCAGCAGGATCGTCGGCGGGGCGATCCTCGTCGACTTCCACCGGGACGATCCGAGGATCCCGCCTCTGCGAGCCCTCGGCATGCCCGCGGTGGCCGTCGGACACCCTGCCCTGACCGGTGGCTTCCCGTCGGTCTGGACGGACGACGCCTCGGCGGCCGCCGAGGCGGTGCGGTACCTGGCGGCGCTCGGGCACCGGCGGATCGCCCGCGTCGGGGGCCCGTCCGGGCTCGGCCACAGCGGGATCCGCGCCGCCGCGTTCGAGGCGACCATGGCCGAGCTGGGCCTGGACGGGCGGCGGCAGGTGGCGACCGGTTTCGTGGGTGAGGAGGGCGCGCGGGCCACCCGCAGCCTGCTGATGTCCCCGGACCGGCCGACGGCGATCGTGTACGACAACGACATCATGGCCGTCGCCGGGGCGGCGGTCGCCTCGGAGATGGGCCTGTCGGTCCCCGACGACGTATCCCTCCTGGCCTGGGACGACTCGCAGTTGTGCCGACTGACCCACCCGCCGCTGTCCGCGATGAGCCATGACGTGCACCACTTCGGCGAGGAGGTCACCCGGACCCTGTTCGGCGTGATCGAGGGGACCCACGTGGGTGCCCGGCAGGTGCCCACGCCGTCTCTGACGCCACGGGGGTCGACGGGGCCGCCGCGGCGGGCGTAGGCGTCACGCACGACGTCGAGGGGCTGCCCACGGGGGCGGCCCCTCGACGTCGCGCGTCCCCGGAGGGGCGCCGAAAACGGACGAGGAGCGGGTTACGGGGCAGGGGCGTGCCTCGGAACCCGCTCCTCTCGCGCCAGGTGCGGTGGGTGCGATACAGGGGTCAGCCCTTGGCGCAGGGAACGCCGTCGAGGCTGAAGGTGGCGGGCACGGTGCCGGGGCCCGCGACGTTGACGCCGAAGCTCACGGCCCCGCCGGCCGGGACGGACGCGGTCCAGGACTCGCTGGTGGCGCGGACCTGCCGGCCGGTCTGGGTGACAGAGGCGTTCCAGGCGGAGTTCAGCGTGGTCCCGGCGGGGAGCTCGAAGTCCAGCTTCCAGCCCTTGAGGGGCTGTTCGCCGGTGTTGCGGACGGTGATGTCGGCGTTGAAACCGGTGCCCCAGTCGTCGAGCCGGTAGGCGATGGAGCAGCCGCGCCGGTAGACGCCGGCCTCCTTCGAGGTCTGGCGGATACCGTCGGGGCCGCGGAAGAGGCGCTCGCCCCAGGAGGTGAGCCGGCCGGCGTCGAAGCCGGTGGCGAGGTCGAGGTATTCGACGCCGCCGCCGTTGCCGCTCCAGGACCAGCCGAGGTAGCCGAGGTCCAGCCGGCGGGCGGTGGCCATGATGGCGTCCTCGTCGGGGTTGCCGTCCGAGTGGTCGTGGCCGAACTCGCCCACGACGATGGGAAGTCCGCGGTCGACGAAGCTGCCGAGGTAGTCCTCGACCTCGGCGGCGGTGTCGTAGACGCCGTACATGTGGATCGAGAAGACGGTGTTGCGGTCGGGGTCGGAGGCGAAGACGGCGGGGGCGTTCTCGCGCATGGTGCCCGACCAGTCCTGGCCCCAGTTGGGGGCGTCGACCATCAGGGTGTGATCGAAGCCGGCCGCGCGCAGGCGGCCGATGGCGTCCTGCGTGTCCTGTGTCCAGGCGGTGTAGCCGGCGTTGCCGTGGGGCTCGTTGCCGAGGTTGACGATGACGTACTTCTCCTCTCCCTTGAGGGCGTTCGCCACTTCCAGCCAGTAGTCGACCGCCTCGGAGAGGGCGGCCGCACCGCCCTGCTCGCCGTAACCGGTGGTGTCGTGCGCCTCCAGGACGCAGACGAGCCGGTTGGCCTTGCACCGGGAGACGACGGCCGCGACGTCGGCGGCGTCGTTCTTCGTCCACCGGGTGCCGGTGGAGAGCACCACCCGCACCGAGTTGGCCCCGAGCGCCTTGACGTCGGCGAGGGACCGCCCGGTGCGGTCCGTGTACCAGGTGTGGGCGTGGTTGACGCCGCGCAGGACGAAGTCCTTGCCGGTGGCGTCGACGAGCCGTCCGTCCACGACGCGGAAGCCGTCGGAGCGCTCGGCGGCCTGGGCGGGGACCGAGACCGAGGTGATCGCGGCGGCGAGGGCGAGCAGCGTCGCTGCGGAGAGGACTCGTGTCCTGTTCATGGGGTGCTCCCAACTCGGTGCCACGCCCCGGGAGAAAAGCGGGCGCGGCGGCGCCTGACATGGAGAGAGACAGCGGCCGGTCGGGCCAATGGCCCCGGGCGGGCCCACGGGTGGTGGGCGGACCGCCGCCGGGCCCCACTGCCCAGATATTGCTGCGGCTCGATTCCGGGCAGTGGGGATTGACCGCAGGCGCGGTTCAGGTCGTCGCCTCGTCGATCGGCGAGTTCTCCTGCCGGTTCCTGGCGGCCGAGTTGAGGCTAGAGGCCGTGATGGCCGATAACAAGAGCCGGAACATAACCGGTTAAGTTTAGCGACGGTTTTGCTGACCGCCCCCACCGTTCACCCGAGGCGTTCCGCAGTGCCTGTCGTGGCGCGGAAGGCCGTGCCGGCACCTTCCAGTCCGACCTCGGCGCCCGCGGGCACGTACACGGCCTGTCCGGGGCCGACGTCGAGGCTCTCCCCGGACGAGGAGACGGTCACGCTCCCGGTGACACAGAGGAGGATCTGTGGGGCGTCCAGCGCCACGCGCCGCCGCGGTCCACCGGCGCGGAGGACGTACCGCGACAGGCGGAAGTCGTCCACGGGCGCCGGGTACACCTCTTCGCCCTCCTCCTCCCGGGGAGTCAGGACACGGGCCGGGAGCGCGTCGACGCGGACGACCCGGGTCAGCTCCTCCGCGTCGACGTGCTTGGAGGTCAGTCCGCACCGCAGGACGTTGTCGGAGCTCGCCATGATCTCCACGCCGAGCCCGGAAAGGTACGCGTGGGGGACCCCGGCACCGAGGAACAGCGCTTCGCCTGGGCCCAGTTCGACGTACCGGAGCATCAGCGCGGACAGCAGTCCGGAGTCGCCCGGATAAGCCCGCGCGATACGGTCGTAGGCGGCGATGTGGACCTCGTCCGAGCCCGCCGCCGCGACCGCCAGCGCTCGGGCGACGGCATCGAGCAGGTCCGGCGGCGGGCGGAGGAAGGCACGGAACACCTCCGCGACCGCCTGGGGCCCGGGCACGACGCGCAGGGTCTCGATGTACGGGCGCAGCGCGGGCGCCTTCAGGGAGCCGAGCAGGTCGGCGGTGTCCGCCGGGCTCCGGAAGCCGCAGAGGCCCCGGAACGGGGTGAGGGCGACGATCATCTCGGGCTTGTGCTGGTCGTCGCGGTAGTTGCGGTGCGGCGCGTCCAGGGGCACGCCGAGCGCGTCCTCGCGAGCGAATCCGGCTTGGGCCTGGGCGAGGTCGGGGTGCACCTGGACGGAGAGCGGCGCGTCGGCGGCCAGGAGCTTGAGCAGGAACGGGAGGCGGGGCCCGAACCGGCGCATGGTGACCGTTCCGAGTTCGCCCTCCGGATCCTCGGCGACCACCCGGTCCAGGGGCATCAGGGTGCCGTCCCTGGACACCCGGGAGGGCGCCGCTGGATGGGCGCCCATCCAGAGTTCGGCCTGGGGTGCTCCCGTGGGCGGCACGCCCATGAGGTCCGGCAGCAGGGTGCGGGAGCCCCAGTCGTAGGGCTGGACGGTGTTGCGGAGGAGGTCCATGGTCATTTCCTGGGGTGCGTGCGGTGAGCTGGAAGGGCAGGGACGTCACGACGCCCCGGAGGACGCCCGGTGCCGGTGGAGGACGCCCGGTGCCGGTGGAGGACGCCCGGTGCCGGTGTACGCGGGCACGAAGAGGAGGCCCGCCCTCGTCCGGTGGAGGCCGGACGTCAGGGTGCTGTCCGCCCCCTCGTGCCCGTTCCGGCGAGGGACAGCCCGGAGGCGGCGACGCCGGCGGCGGCCGCGCCGATCAGTCCGGCGTCGAGGGCCAGCCCGGCGGGCACGACCGGAACGTCACGGGTGAAGTCGAGGACGGCGTACGACTTCAGGTGGTGCCGCAGCGGCGCGAACAGCATCTCGCCCGCCTGGGAGACCCCACCTCCGACGACGACCAGGTCGAGTTCGACGAGCGCGGCCGTCGACGCGATGGCGGCGGCCAGTGCGCGGCCGGCCCGGTCGAACGCGGCGAGCGCCCTCGCATCGCCGGCGCGGGCCGAGACCTCGACCTCGCGGGCGGTGGCGGGAAGGCCGGCCGGAGGTGTCCAGCCCGATTCCAGTGCGCGGGCCGCGATCGCCGTACCGCTGGCGTAGCGCTCGACACATCCCCGGGCGCCGCAGGGGCACACGGGACCGTTCTGGTCGACGGTGATATGTCCGATGTGACCGGCGTTCCCGGTCATCCCCGCATGTACGGAACCTCCCAGGATCAGGCCGCCGCCCACGCCGGTCGAGACGACCATGCACAGGGCGTTCGCCGCGTCCTTCGCCGCGCCGATCCAGTGTTCCGCCGCCGCCATGGCGACCGCGTCGCCGACGAGCACCGGCTCGATGCCCGCGGGGACGGCGGGATGGCTCCGCACCCGCTCCACCAGAGGGAAGGAGCGCCAGGCCGGGATGTTGACCGGGCTCACCGTGCCCGCGGAGGTGTCCACGGGTCCGGCACTCCCGATCCCGAGGCAGAACAGCGAAGCCCACTCGGGGTGGGTGGCCAACTCGTCGACGACCGAGGTCACCGCGGCCATCATCGCCTCGGCGGACTCGCGCGCGGGCGTCGGCCGCTGCGCCCGCGCCACCACGCGCCCCTCGGCATCGACCAGCGCCCCGGCGATCTTCGTACCACCGATGTCCAGCGCTCCGTACACCATCCGCCCAACCTCTCCAGAACCTTCCGAACCGTGCGGAGCACTACTCTGCCGACGGATGACAACGTTGTCTAGAGAAGAACGGATCCGGTTAAGTCACATGACCGGGTCCTGAGGCGGACGCCTGCCGGACCCGGTCCTCCCCGCCGCACTGCGCCGGGATGAGCGGCTCGGCGCGAGCAATGCCGCGCCGCCGGCGCCGGTCGCGTCCGTCATGCCGTCCCTCGCGGCGGCGGCGAGCGTGGACGCTGCCCGCGAGCGTGATCGACGTGCGCCTGCGCCGCGGCGATGATCAGGCGGTTTCCGTCAAGGCGCCGCGGGCGGCGATCAGGATCTCCTCCGAGAGCGGGGAGCCCTTGGTGGCCCGGGACAGGACCAGCGCGCCGAACAGGGTGCAGAGACGGACGATGCCGCCCCGGTCGTCACCACCGAGGAAGTCGGCGAAGTCGGCCACCCCTTCGGTGTAGACACGCCGGGCCTCACGACCCCCGCCTTCGCGGGCGATGTCCGTGGCCAGCGCGGCGACCGGGCAGCCGTCCGCCGGGTCGTCGCGGTGTTCGACGGAGAGGTAGGCGTCGATCAGCGCCCGCCGGGCGGCGTCGTGCCGCCCTTCGTGCTGCGCGAGCCCTGCGGCATGAGCCCGGGCGAGCTCGTCGAAGGCGCGGACGGTGGCCTCGTCGACGAGTGCCTCCTTGGAGGGGAACTGCTTGTAGAAGGCGCCGTGGGTCAGTCCGGCCGCCTTCATCAGGTCGACGACGCTCACGTGAGTGCCCTGCTCCCGGAACAGCCGCGAGGCGGTGTCCACCACCCGCCTGCGGTTCTCCTGCGCCTGCGCCTGCGATACGCGACCCATGATCACCCTCCATTTGGATGTCGACTGGCATCTATCGTATCCCCATGTTTAGATTGAGTTCGTAATCTAAATATGGGGCGTGCGACTCGACGGCGCCCGCCGAACACCAGGAGCAGGCATGGAACTGAAGAACGCGGTCGCGGTCGTCACCGGCGCCAACCGGGGCCTCGGGCGGCACCTGGCCGCCCAGCTCGCGGAGCGCGGCGCGAAGGTGTACGCGGCGGCCCGCCGCCCCGAGACGGTCGAGGTGCCGGGCGCCGTCCCGCTGCGCCTCGACGTGACGGACGAGGCATCGATACGGGAGGCCGCCCGCATCGCGTCGAATGCCACCCTGCTGATCAACAACGCGGGCATCTCCACCGGTGCGACGCTGATCGAAGGCGACATCGACGAGGTGCGCCGGGAGATGGAGACCAACTTCTTCGGTCCGCTCGCCGCGACCCGCGCCTTCGCCCCTGTCATCGAGGGCAACGGCGGCGGCGCCGTACTCAACGTCCTGTCCGTCCTCTCCTGGCTGCACCCGGCCGGACTGGGCTCCTACGCCGCGTCCAAGGCCGCCGCCTGGGCGCTGACCGGCGCGACCCGCGACGAGCTGGCGCCCCGCGGCATCGCGGTCTCGGCGCTGCACGTCGGCTACATGGACACCGACATGGCCGCCGGCATCCCCGCAGACCAGAAGACCGCCGCCTCCTACGTCGCGGCCCAGGCCCTGCACGGCATCGAGACGGGCCTGCCCGAGATCGTCGCCGACGAGCTCACCCATCAGGTCAAGCAGAGCCTGGCCACCACACACCAGCCGAACCCTGCCTGAGCCTCCCGCCCGCGCCGCGCCACAGCCCCCTGGCCTACGCACCGAGAGCCTCGGGCTCGGCGCCGCCCTGTGGTCCCCACTCGACGGCGGACTCCTCACCGGCACGTACCGCACCTCCGCACAAGGGTGCCCGAGCGACCTGGGCGTGGTCGTCCACACCGAGAGCACCGGCCAGAAGACCGCCGCCGTCGACACCGTCCCGGCCATCGCCCAGGAGACCGGCGTGACGCCCGCCCAGGTGGCGGCGGCCTGGTGCGCGGGCGCGCCGTCCGGTCGTGCCGGTGGCCTGACGGGTGAACGCGGTGAAGGACACAGTGCGCCGGCACCGCACGCAGAAGGACAACACAGACCAGTTCGTACGGGGAGAAGCCCGGCGCGAACGGAAGCCCCGCCCTCCCCTGGAGGGAGACGGAACGGAGACGACGATGAAGGCATTCCTGATCGACAAGTACGGCGGCCCCTCCGAAATGCGCGCAACCGAGGTACCCGAGCCGCGGGTGGGCACCGAGGACGTCCTGGTCGAGATCCGGGCGGCGGGCGTGAACCCGCTGGACATCAAGCTCCGCGACGGGGCCTTCAAGGCGTTCCTGCCCTACCGGCTCCCGCTCGTCCTGGGCAACGACCTCGCCGGGAAGGTCATCCGGGTCGGCCCGTCCGTCACCCGCTTCGCCGTGGGCGACGAGGTCTACTCCCGGCCCGGCAAGGACCGCATCGGCACCTTCGCCGAACGCCTCGCCGTCCACCAGGACGACCTGGCCCCCAAACCGGCCGCCCTCACGATGACCGAGGCCGCCTCTCTCCCCCTGGTTGCCCTGACCGCATGGCAGGCGCTGGTCGAACGGGCACGTGTGCGACCAGGCCAGAAGGTCCTCATCCACGCGGGCGCGGGTGGCCTCGGCTCCATCGCGGTCCAGCTGGCCAAGGCACTGGGCGCGTACGTGGCCACCACCGCGAGCGCCGCCACGGCCGATCTGGTCAAGGAGCTCGGGGCGGACGAGGTCATCGACTACCGCACCCAGGACTTCGCGACTCTCCTCGACGGTTACGACCTCGTTCTGGACAGCCTGGGCGGCGAGAACCTCGCCAGATCCCTGGGGGTCCTCAAGCCCGGCGGAATGGCCATCAGCGTCGTGGGCCCGCCCGACGCCGCCTTCGCCCGCGAACTCGGCGTCAACCCGTTCCTACGCCTGGCCATGAGCGCACTCAGCTTCACGACCCGGCGCAGCGCCAAGCGTCGGGGCGTGACGTACTCGTTCCTGTTCATGAAGGCCAGTGGCGACCAGCTGCGCGAACTCACCCCACTCATCGACGCCGGAGAGATCCGCCCCATCGTCGACACCGTCTTCCCGTTCGACGACACCCTCCAGGCCGTGGAGTACGTCGAGAAGGGACGGGCCAAGGCCGGCAAGGTCGTCGTCGCAATGGCGTGACGACGGAATCGAGCCGACGCACCGGTCGTCGCCGGCGACGGGGGATCCCCTACGCCCCGCTCCCCGCCGACACCGTCCGGGAACCCGGTCGTGAGGACGGCGCGCAGTTCCCCGCCCGGCCCCGACGTCGTACGAGGAGCGTACGGACGACCGCGACACAGCCCTCTCGATACGGCGGAGCGAACGGCGCCCGCCGCGGTACTAGCGGGTCGCGGAGGCCGCGATGGCCGCCTTGTACCAGTGGTAGGACGCCTTGGGGGTGCGCGTCCCGGTCGGAAAGTCGACGTGCACCAGGCCGAAGCGCCTGCTGTAACCGAACGCCCACTCGAAGTTGTCCAGGAGTGACCACGCGGTGTAGCCGCGCAGGTCGACGCCGTCCGCGATGGCTGCGGAGACCGCTCGGAGGTGGCCCTCCAGGTAGGAGATCCGGTCGACGTCGTACACGGTGCCGTCCGCGGCGGGGGCGTCGTGCTCGGCGGAGCCGTTCTCCGTGATGTGGATCGGCGGAAGGAGGGCGCCGTAGCGATCGCGGAGGGAGACGAGCAGGTCCCTCAGGGCGTCGGGGACGACGGCCCAGCCCATGGCGGTGTGGCGGACGCCCGGGTGCGCCACACCTTCGAAACGGTTGTCCATCGCGGTGCGCAGGGCCGGATCGGTCTCGCGCCAGGGCGCCGCGCGCACGGTGGACGGCGTGTAGTAGTTGAGGCCGAGGAAGTCCATCGGAGCGGAGACGAGCGCGAGGTCACCCTCGCGGCGGAAGTCCTGGCGCTCGATCAGTTCTCCGAAGGCGTTCGTCTCACCGGGTGCGTAGCGTCCCGCCAGCAGGGGGTCGGTCCACATGAGGTTGCGCTGGGTCTCGGCACGCAGGGCGGCCGCGGCGTCGGCGGGGTCCGGCGTGGCCGGGCGGACCCGGTCGAGGTTGAGGGAGATGCCCGCTTCCTGGACCCCGGCGGCGCGCAGGGCGCCCATGGCCAGGCCGTGGCCGACCAGGAGGTGGTGGGCCGCGGCGAGCGCGGGCGTCCCCTCGCACGCTCCCGGAGCGTGCTCGCCGTTCGCGTATCCCAGGAAGGCACTGCACCAGGGCTCGTTCAGGGTGGTCCACCGGGGTACGCGGTCCCCGAGCTTCCCAACGACCAGGGCCGTGTACTCCGCGAAACGCTCGGCCGTGTCCCGGGACCGCCAGCCGCCCCTGTCCTCCAGGGGCTGGGGAAGGTCCCAGTGGTAGAGGGTGACGACCGGCTTGATGCCGGCCTCCAGCAGGTCGTCGACCAGGCGGGCGTAGAAATCGAGCCCCCGGGCGTTCACCGGTCCCGAGCCTTGCGGCTGGATGCGCGGCCATGCGACGGAGAAACGGTAGGCGGACACCCCGAGGTCCGCGAGGAGGGCCACGTCCTCCCGGTGCCGGTGGTAGTGATCGCAGGCCGTCTCGCCGCTGCCGCCGTCCGACACGGCGCCGGCGCGCCCCGAGAAGGTGTCCCAGATCGACGGCCCCCGCCCGTCCTCCTGTGTAGCGCCCTCGATCTGGTAGGCCGACGTGGCGGCACCGAATTCGAAGCCAGTGGGAAAGACCGGGAAGTCGCTCACGGAAACGGAGACCTCTCGTGCGGGGCGGGGACAACAGGTCCGAGCATGAAGGAATTCAGTTGCTCGATCCAGGGATTGCGGGTCCCGAAGAATCGGTTTTGCTAAACCCCGACTTAACCGGGAAGGCTTCGCTGGACATCGTTGTCAAGAACGGGGCAGAGTGATCCTCGGCAGCCGCTGCCGGGCTGTCGCGGAAAAGCGGAACGCGAGGGCCTACGGAGCACGACACCGTTCCACCCCTCCCGTCGTACGACGACCCCGCCCCGCTCCCGGGCGCGGTCACCCCGTTCCGAGGAGAACCCCTTCCCATGCCGTACACCGACCTGCCCCTTGACCACCCGGCCGCCCGGGACGAACCCCCGGTCGAGCCGGACGGCTTCGACGTCTTCTGGTCCGAGACCCTGCGGACGGCCCGCGAGGCCGGACGCGCTCCTGAGGTCCGTCCCGTGCCGGACTCCCCCCTGACCACCCTCGACACCTACGACGTACGGTTCTCCGGCTGGGGCGGTCACCCGGTCGCCGCCTGGCTCGTCCTCCCGTCGCAGGCCGAGGAACCGCTGCCGACGGTGATCACCTACCTCGGATACAGCGGCGGACGGGGCCTGGTGACCGACCATCTCCTGTACGCCTCCGCCGGCTACGCCCAACTCGTCGTCGACAGCCGCGGCCAGGGCCACGACACCCCGGACCCCCACCCGGACGCGGGCCCCCACTGGGTGCACGGCTACATGACCCGGGGCATCGAGGATCCACACGCCCACTACTACCGCCGCCTCGTCACCGACTGTGTCCTCGCCGTCGACGCCGCGCGCTCCATCCCGCACGTGGACCCGGACCGGATCGTCGTTCAGGGGGCCAGCCAGGGCGGTGGCCTCGCCCTCGCCGTGGCCGGTCTGGCCGGCGACGGCATCGCCGGAGCCCTCCCCGACGTGCCGTTCCTGTGCCACATCCGGCGGGGCGCCGAGACCGCGACCGAGGGGCCGTACACGGAAGTCGTCGACTACCTGCGCCTACACTCCCCGCACGCGGCCGAGCGTGCGTTCGGGACCCTCGCCCACTTCGACGGCGTGCACTTCGCACGGCGGGCGACGGCCCCAACCCTGTTCAGCGCCGGGCTGATGGACCCCATCTGCCCCCCGTCCACCGTGCTGACGGCCTACCGGAACTACGCGGGCGAGAAGGACATCAGGGAATGGCCCTTCGCCGATCACGCGGGCGGAAGGGGCGCGACTGCCCTCGAGCACATGCGCTGGCTGCGCCTGCGGGGACTCGCCCCCACGGAGCGCTGAGGAGCCGATCCGCCACCGGCTCCCACGACGCGGCGGCCGCGGGAGCCGAGCGGCTCCCGCCCTGCCCGTCAGCGTCCCGGACCGTTGCTCGGCCGGCGCCGCGTCCCGCCGGATCAACCCGTGCTGCTCACGGGAATGCCGACGCGCAGAGCTCGACGCGAGAGCCCGTGAGCCCTCGCCGCCCAGGAACGACCCCGCTTCGATCCGGGTTTCACCGCTCCCGAGCGGGCGCGCCAAGGGTCACAGCCCGTCCGGCCTGCGCGTCGCGCAGAGACCCGCGGTCCCCACGCGACGCGAAGGGCCTGCGGCATCGGCATGCGGGCGGCGGCCGTCGGGGGCGGTCAGTCGTCGAAGGCATCCATGACCTTGCCGAGGTCGACGAACTTGAAGTTGGTCGAGTCCCGGTCGCCGTCGCCGGGGGCGTTGTGCCCGTCCTGGACGACGAGGAGGCCGTGGGGGTACTTGGAGCCGAGCGGGGCGTTGAGGACGGCGGCGCCGTCGCACTCCTCGGAGCCGTCGAGGGTGTCGTTCGCGGCGGCGACCCGGAAGCCGCCCTCGTACTCGTTGGCGTCCTCCAGCTCGCGGTCGTAGGCGGCGAAGGTGTTGTCGCCCTGGCTGGAGGCGAGGAGGTAGCCGTCGCCGTCGGACTCGGTGAGCAGCGTCAGGCCCTCGACGTCCGCGGAGATCTTCTTGCCGCCGAAGCCGGGGTCGGCGCCCGGCGTGCACTCCTCGGTCTCCTCGTCGTAGACGCCGGGGACGCCGTACTCGCGGACCTTGTCGATCAGCTTCGGCGTGCCGGTGAGGTCGGCGCGCAGCCGCCAGATGCCGATGTCCTCCTGGCCGGCGTAGAGCATGCCGTTGGCCGGGTCGACGACCATGCCCTCGACCTGCGGCAGTTCGCCGGGCTCGCCGCACGGTGACCACGAGGTGCCGTCGGGCAGCCGGAAGGAGGAGGGCAGGTCCAGGGTGCGGACCTTGCGGTAGGTGACCTTGCCGTCCACGGCCGGCAGCAGTTCCAGCAGGGCGATGCTGGTGCGCTCGCGGCGGCTGACCAGGGCGTACGACTTCCCGGTCGCCGGGTCCGTCCAGGTCGCCAGGCCGTAGGCGGTCCGCTGGTCGTTGATCTCGGCCTGGTCCTGTGAGAACACGGGCGGTGCGGCGGGGCCGGTGACATCGGTCAGCGGACCGTCGGTGCGGTCGCGGTCGATGCGGTAGAACCGCAGCCGGTCGTGGCCCCGGTCGCTGGTGACGGCCAGGTCGGCCCTCCCCGAGGAGAGCCGCAGCCCGTGGACGAGGTCCACGTTGTTGAACCGGCCCGGGGCGTCGCCCCCGCCCTCGGCGGGTGGCGCGGCTATCGACTGCACCAGCCGCGCGTCCAGGTCGTAGACCCTCAGACCGCCCTCCTTGGCGGTGGCGACGACGAGACTGCGGCCGGGGGCCACGGCGTTGCGCCAGATGGCCGGGTCGTCCGCGTCGGCGTTGCCACCCGCGTCGTCGTCGTGCAGCACCGGCGTCTCCGCACGAGGCGTCACGACCGGCAAGGTCTCGGCGTACGCGCGGTACCGGGCCTCGGCGGGCACGGCCAGTGCCGCCGCCACGAGAGCCGTGGTCACGGTCAGGACGGCTGATCGGACGATGGTGGAGCGATTCACGCAAGTCTCCTCTGCAGGGGGGTGGTTGGACCGGCGAGAGCCTGGTTCCGCAGAGTGTCGGTAGGGCAGCCGCCGCACGGCGGGTAACGCCGGACTCCGGTGTACTTCCGGTGAACGAGCATCCGCCGCGCCGTCGCACACGCCCGTGGCCCTGTAGATGTGCGCGCGGATCGCGTGGCCCGTGCCGGGCAGGCTCCTGACGGTCGTTCCTGTCACCCTTGCCGTGGACACCGCCGCCGCGGTCCGCCTCGATCAGCAGGGCTTCATCACGGAACCTCTTCCCGGCTCACGTCGATGCGAGGTGAGGGACGAGAAACGCCTTCTCCCGGATCGTCCGCGTCGCCTCGGCCGGGGACGGGGCGATGACGGCCAGGGCCCCGACGGGTTCACGTACGGAGCGGCGGACCAGCACGCGAAGCTCCTGGCAGACGCGGGTGATCTCGGTCGAGGACCCGTCCAGCAGGAGCTTCGTCGTTGCGCAGGCATGCCCAGCTCGCGGTCGGCACCGCCGGCCTGGAAGAGGCTCCAGGTGTCGCGCCGGCTCGGACATCGTTCGATCAAGGTCACGGTGGACCGGTACGGCCACCTCACGCAGGACGGCCAGGAGCGTTGCCGTCAGGTCGTCGAGACGGCCGTGGGGCCGCACATGCTCAAAGCAGGCCGAGCTCCCGCAGCGCGCGGTGCTGACTTGGTGCTGACTTGACCGGCCAGAAGATGTAGCAGACACCCCCCGTACCGCTTCTGACCTTGCCGTTTGCGTCGTACCTCTTCGTACGCAGCCAGATGTTCTCCCACTCGCGCCGCCGGTAGACCCGGCGGACGGCCTCGTTGCTGGGTGAGGCGGGGTCGTTCGCGATGACGTCGCCGTCCGCCGTGAAGCCGATGACGGTCATGAGGTGGCCGGAGGTGCCGTACCCGGCGCCGGTCAGTTCCTCCTTGAGGAAGGACTGGGACGTTATGGCCGGGATGCCGGCCCGGATCAGGCTCTCCAGTTCGGTGAGCGAGCGCAGCCGGGTGACCACGGCGTTCATGTCGGGGTACGTGGCCGCGTAGGCGGCGTTGAAGGGCCAGTTGCCGCAGCCCTCGTACTGGTGGTCGAAGGTGAAGCGGGCCGCGTGGCAGACCTGGGGGTCGGCGAAGTCCGGGTTCACCCAGGCCAGCTCCTCGGCCGACGGCCGGCGTCCCCAGTACTCGACGATCATCTGGGAGGAGGTCGGGCTGCACCAGGCCTCGCCGCCGTTGTCGTACTCCGGGTACTGACCGACGTGGGTGTTCTGCGAGTAGCGCGGCACGGGCAGCTCGGCGGCCGGGCCCGGCGCGGAGGCCGGGACGGAGAAGCGGTCCGGGATGTCGGAGGCCATCGCGCCGAGCCGCCAGACCGTGGGCGTGAGACCGCTGCCCGGGGCGCGGTGGAGCGTGAGCCGCAACCGGTACGAGGTCAGCCGCACCCCGCTCGTCGCGTCGTCGATGGCGAAGGTGTCCGTCCAGACGGTGCTCCTGCCGTCGGTCTGGTCGTCGACCGAGGTCCGCCGGATGTCGTCGTCCCCGGAGGCCCAGCGGCCCAGGACGTACCAGGGGGTGGAGCTCGTGTCCGTGTACGTGCCGGAGAGCTCGACCTGGATCCAGGTGCCGGGCGGGGTGTGGGCGTTCCAGGAGGCGATGACCTCGGTGGCGGGCACCGTCGGGGTGTGCGTCGGCGAGGTCCAGGTCGCGTACTCCCACGCGGAGGTGCGCCCGGTGTGCGGGTCCGTGTAGTCGGTGCGCCCGGCCGGGGTGGCGAGGACCAGGGCCGGGCGGTGCCCGGCCACCGCCTTCGTACCGGCCGCGCTGCCGCACCTCCAGTCCGTGTACGAGGACCAGAAGCGGTTGTCGACGAGGCCGGGCGCGGGGGCGTGGCCGCGCCCCGTGCCCTCGGCGGTGGCCGGGTCCGGGGCCGCGGGTGGCCGGTCGGCGGCGCGGTCGGGAACGGCGGCCACGGCGGGAGCGGCCGCGGCGGCCGTGCCGGCGGCCGCGAGGGCCGCCGCGAGAACGGTTCTGCGCGGGGTGGAGCTGGTCATGGGCGGTGACCCCCAGTCGAGAACGGTGGACGTACGGACCTGTGGACGTGCCGGGTGAGGCGAGCGGGCGGCGGACCGAGTGCGTGGGCGGCGGACGGGGTCCGGAGGCGGGTGGACCTGCCCGCCGGGGCGGTCCCTCGGGCGGGCATGCGAGCGGTCGGACCTCCGGGCGCCGGGATCCCGTGGGGCGCACGGACGGGCCGCGCGCGCCCCACTATCGCGGCTTCCGCATGCCTCCGCCAGCACTTCGCCTCGCGTCGCCGCACCAATATTGGTCTCCACCACTGACGGCGGTACCTCGCTGACCTGCGGCGGTCCCCCACTCCCCTACCCTGGGCCCATGAACGACCTCGACCGCGCGGCCCACGCGCTGCTCCGGCTGCCGCCCTCCTGCGGACCGGTCCGGCTGATCGCGGTCGACGGCCACGCGGGCTCCGGCAAGTCCACGCTCGCCGCGCGTCTCTCCACCGCGCTGGGCGGGGCCCCCGTCCTCCACCTCGACGACCTCTCCACGCACGAGGAGCTCTTCGGGTGGACGGGGCGGCTGCGGGAGCAGGTCCTCGATCCTCTCGCCCGTGGCGAGAGCGCCTCGTACCACCCGTACGACTGGAACCTGCGTCGCTTCGGCGCGGTGCGCGAGCTCCCGCCGGCCCCGGTCGTCCTCGTCGAGGGGGTCGGCGCCGGCCGGGCGGCGGTGCGGCCGTTCCTCGCGTGGCTGCTGTGGATGGAGCGCGGTCCCGAGGAGTCCTGGACGCGGGGCCGCCATCGGGACGGCCCGGACCAGGCCGCTTTCTGGGACGGATGGACCGTGGCGGAGACTCGCCATTTCGCCGGGGACCCCTCCCGGCCCTTCGCCGACACCCTGGTACGCGAGTGCCGCGAGGGGTACGACTGGGTCCCCGGGCCGGGTGTGACAGCGGGCGCGGACCAGATCATCACGTACCGTGACGGCTTCATGTCCGTGAACTGAGGGGCCGGAAGTCCGCTTCCGCAAGTGCCTCAACTCCGCTTGACCCAAGGGGCGTACAGGTCTTACGTTCTGAATGTGCGGCTTTTCGGAGCCGCCGCGGACGCGAAGCCCCCGGTTGTTCCCCCGTGATCGGGGGCTTCGTTCTGCCCCTGACGGCCCCCTCCGGGGCCCTTCGCGACCCCTGACGCTCACCCAGGGTGACCGCTTCCGGATCATGCGCTTCTCCTTAAGTACGCACCCCCTGCGCAGGTACGATGCCCCCAGGTGCGGTCAAATCCCGTCCATGCGAAGACGGTTGTGGGGGACCCGATGGACATCGGCACGCAGGGCGCGCAGGCCCCGGCCGAGCTCGCCTGGCTGCGCGGAATCGACGCCTACACGATGGGCGCGTATCCGCAGGCGGAGGACGAGTTCCGGACGGCGGTAAGGATCGACCCCGGGATGGCGGACGCCTGGCTCGGGCTGCACGCGCTCCGGGTGGACACCACGACCGCGCTGCTGCGCATGTACCGCAACCGCGACCGCTTCGGCGAGCAGCGGACCCGGTACCGGCGCACCCTCAACTCCTGGTACTGGCTCGGCTGGTGGGTGCAGCCGGTACTGGAGAGCCCGCGCGACCTGCTGCTCGCGCACGCCTCCCACTGGCTCGACGGTCGCCACGTACCCGAGCTGGACCGGGCCCTCGCGGGGCTCCCTCCGGTCGACACCGACCCGCAGGTGCGTTTTCTGCATGCCTGCCGGGCCTATCTCGTCAAGGACTGGGACCAGCTCGTCCGGCACACCGAGACCCTCGTCGACGACCCGCTGCTCGGCATCGAGGCCGGGCTCTTCGGCGGCATGGCCCGGGTGCGCCTGGAGATGTACGGGCAGGCCGAGCCGCTGCTGTCGGCCTCGCTGATGCGCTGTCGCAGCGAGCAGCCCCAGCGCAAGGAGCTGCGGTACTGGCTGGCCCGCGCACACGAGGGGACCGGGCGCAGCGCCGCCGCGCTGCCCCTCTACCGCGCCGTGCACCGGATCGACCCCACCTTCATGGACACGGCCGCCCGGCTCGCGGCGATCGCCGAGTACGACGGCTTCGAGGGGTACGACGGCGTCGACGACCCGGCCGGGCTGGCGGCGGTCGCCCTGGGCACCGTCGGCGGCGGTCTCGGCCAGGACGCCGTGGACAGCGTGCCGGGTGCCGAGCCCGACCCGGCCGGGCCGCTGGGCGACGGCGTGCGGCTCGCGCCCGATCCCGTGCCGCCGGTGGCCCCGGCCACGCCGCCGGAGACCGTCCGGCAGAAGGCGCCGCTGCCGTCCCAGCCGGTGCCGCCGCGCTTCCCCGCGGGTCCCACCGATCCGGTGCGGCTCGCGGAGGCGCTCGCCGAGCTGGAGGGCATGGTCGGCCTGGAACCTGTGAAACGGCAGGTCAAGGCCTTGTCGGCGCAGCTGGAGATGGCGCGGCTCCGTGCCGGTCAGGGGCTTCCCGTCCAGCCACCCAAACGGCACTTCGTCTTCTCCGGTCCCTCGGGCACCGGGAAGACCACGGTCGCGCGGATCCTCGGCCGGGTCTTCTACGCCCTCGGACTGCTCGGCGGCGACCATCTCGTGGAGGCCCAACGGGCCGATCTGGTGGGCGAGTTCCTCGGCCAGACCGCGGTCAAGGCCAACGAGCTGATCGACTCGGCCGTCGGCGGGGTGCTCTTCGTGGACGAGGCGTACGCCCTCTCCAACACCGGCTACAGCAAGGGCGACGCCTACGGGGACGAGGCCCTCCAGGTGCTCCTCAAGCGGGCCGAGGACAACCGCGACCATCTCGTGGTCATCCTGGCCGGCTACCCGGAGGGCATGGACCGGCTGCTCAGCACCAATCCCGGCCTCTCCTCCCGGTTCACCACCAGGGTCGACTTCCCCTCGTACCGGCCCCTGGAGCTCACCGCCATCGGCGAGGTCCTCGCGGCGGCCAACGGCGACGGCTGGGACGACGAGGCCCGCGAGGAGCTGCGCTCGATCAGCGGGCACGTCGTCGAGCAGGGCTGGATCGACGAGCTGGGCAACGGCCGCTTCCTGCGCACCCTGTACGAGAAGTCCTGCGCCTACCGCGACCTGCGGCTCTCCGGGTACGCCAGCACCCCGACCCGGGACGACCTGGCGACCCTCCGGCTCGCCGACCTCATGCAGGCGTACGGCGAGGTCCTGTCGGGCCGCGGACCGATCGACCGCGGCCCCCAGCAGGAGCCCCCACCAGGCTACCAGTGACCTGAGTCGGAGTCCCGTCGTCGCCCGGGGGCGGCCTGGAGTGTGACGACAGGACCCGGCCGGTGCTCAGCCGCGCACTGCGGCCGGCACCGTCCTCACCCGGTGCGCGGGGTCGCGGACCTCACCCACCAGCATCTCCAGGACGTCCTCCAGGGCGACCAGGCCGAGCACCCGGCCCGAGCCGTCCGCGACCTGCGCCAGATGCGTCGCGGCGCGGCGCATCACGGTGAGGGCGTCGTCGAGAGGCAGTTCGGCTCGGACCGTGGCCATCGGCCGCCACAGCCGCTGGGGCACCGCCCGCTCCCGTTCGTCCAGGTCGAGGACGTCCTTCACATGGACGAAGCCCATGAAGGTGGCGCTTCCCCCGGCGCGGACCGGGAAGCGCGAGTACCCGGTGCGGACGGTCAGCTCCTCGATCTCGCGCGGGGTGACCGTCGGCGCGACCGTGACCAGGGAGGACGATGCGATGAGGACGTCCGTCACCGGGCGGGTGCCCAGTTCGAGGGCGTCCTCCAGACGCTCCTGCTCCGCCGGGTCGAGCAGCCCGGCCTGGCCGGCGTCCTCGACGAGCCGGCCGAGCTGGACGCTGGTGAAGACCGCCTCCACCTCGTCCTTCGGCTCGACCTTGAAGGCCCGCAGGACCAGCCGGGCGCAGGCGCCGAGCGCGGCCGTCACGGGCCGGCACAGCCGGGCGAAACCGACCAGGCCGGGGGCGAGCCAGAGCGCGGTCCGCTCGGGCGCGGCCATCGCCAGGTTCTTCGGGACCATCTCGCCGATGACGAGATGGAGGAAGACGACCGCGGCGAGGGCGATGACATAGCCGAGCGGGTGGATGAGCCCCTCCGGGACCCCGACCGTGTGGAAGACGGGTTCGAGGAGGCGGGCCACGGTCGGCTCGGCGACCGCGCCGAGCGTCAGCGAGCAGACGGTGATGCCGAACTGCGCCGCCGCCATCATCTGCGGCAGGTTCTCCAGACCGTGCAGGACCTGCTTGGCACGGGCGCCGCCGAGCGGCTCGATCTGGCTGCGGCGGACGGAGACGAGCGCGAACTCGGCCCCGACGAAGAAGCCGTTGGCCAGGACGAGGAGGACGGCGAAGAGGAGTTGCAGGGTGCTCATCGGACGGCCTCCGCCGGGACGGGAGCCTGGGCGGGAGCCGGGGGCGCGGAGGCCGCGGCCGGGGCGGCGGTGGCCGGGTCCGGGACGGAGGCCCCGCCGACCGCGGCCGGGTCCGGAACGGTACGGACGATCCGTACCCGCTCGGCGCGGTAGCGGTCGACCTGGCGCACCGAGAGCCGCCAGCCGGGCAGTTCGGCCCGGTCGCCGGGGGCGGGGATGCGCCCCAGGAGATCGGCGACGAGCCCGGCGACGGTCTCGTACGGCCCGTCGGGCACGTCGAGGCCTATCCGGCGCAGGGTGTGGACCCGGCAGGAGCCGTCGGCCTCCCAGGCGGGCCGGCCGTCCTCGGCGGGAGCGGCGGCCAGCTCGGGCCGTCCGTCGGCCGCCGTGTCGTGCTCGTCGCGGACCTCGCCGACGAGTTCCTCGACGATGTCCTCCAGGGTGACGACACCGGCCGTGCCGCCGTACTCGTCGACGACCACCGCGATCGGCTGCTCCCTGCGCAGCCGCTCCAGAAGGGTCTGGGCGGGCAGCGTCTCGGGCACGAGGAGCGGCGGGACCGCGATCCGGCCGACGGGGGTGCGCAGCCGGGCGTGCGGGGAGACGGCGAGCGCGTCCTTGAGGTGGACCATGCCGACGATCTCGTCGATGCGGTCGCGGTAGACGGGGAAGCGCGAGAGGCCGGTGGCCCGGGTGAGGTTGAGGACGTCGGCCGCGGTGGCGTCCCACTGGAGGGCGCTCACCTTCACGCGCGGGGTCATGACCTGCTCGGCGGTGAGGCCGCCGAGGGACAGGGTCCGTACGAAGAGGTCGGCGGTGTCCTGTTCGAGGGCTCCGGCCAGGGCGGAGTGCCGGGCCAGGGAGACCAGTTCGCCGGGGGTGCGGACGGAGTCCAGCTCCTCGGTGGGCTCGACGCCCAGGAGCCGTACGAGCCGGTTCGCGACCCGGTTGAGCAGGGAGATCACCGGCCGGAAGAGGGCGGAGAAGCGCCGCTGCGGGGTGGCGACGAAGCGGGCGACCTGGAGGGGCCGGGAGACCGCCCAGTTCTTCGGTACGAGTTCGCCGACCACCATCTGCACGGCGGAGGCGAGCAGCATCCCGATCACCACCGCGATCCCGGAGACGGCCCCGGCGGGCAGCCCGGTCGCGGTGAGCGGTCGGTGCAGCAGTCCGGCGAGCGCGGGCTCGGCGAGCATGCCGACGACGAGGGAGGTGATGGTGATGCCCAGCTGGGTCCCGGAGAGCTGGAAGGACAGCTCGCGCAGGGCGGAGACGACGGTGCGGGCGCGCCGGTCGCCGGCGGCCGCGGCCCGCTCGGCCTCGGCGCGCTCGACGGTCACGAGTCCGAACTCGGCGGCCACGAAGAAGCCGTTGGCGAGAATCAGGACAAAGGCCGCGAAGAGCAGCAGAAGGGAGATGATCATGCCGCCGCCTCCTGGGAGGGGGCGGCGCAGGTACTACCGGACGATCCGTCCATTGCTGGAGGGAGTCACTCCTCGGGTCGAAGGGTGGCCTCGCGGGCCGTGGAACCGTGGCCCTGCACATGCGAGGCGGTGGTGCCGCTCGGCACCACCGCCTCCAGAGTAGTCACGCGAAGGCCCCGAGGGGCAGGGGGTCGGCCCCGGATGGGGGACGGACGCGGGTCCGCCCGGGTCCCCGGCCGGGGCGGCGACCGCCCGTCGGTCAGGCCGTGCGCTCGGCGCCCGTGCCACGGCTGTCGGCCAGGGCCCGCAGGGCGCGGGCGTCACGGATGGCCGATTCCTTGGCGATCCCGGGCTGGATGCCCAGCGCGGGCAGGCTGGTGCCGTCGCTCAGGTCGAGGAAGACCCAGGGGTCGCCGGGGCGCAGGTTGACCTTGAGGATCTCCGCCCAGGCCAGCCGGCGGGTCCGGGTGATGTTGACGACCGTGACGCCCTCGTCGTCGGCGACCACCTTGGGCCGGCTCAGCAGCACCAGGCCCCCGGAGAGCAGCGCGGCGGTGAAGAAGAAGCTGGCGCGCTCCCCCGGGCCGAGCCGCTCCAGCATCACCGCGACGACACTGATGACAGCGAAGATCGCGACGCTCATCGTGATCAGGACGACCCGGGTGCGCCCGGGCCGGAACGTGACCGGCAGGACGGGCGTCTGTGCTTGGGACATCGGTGGTTCCTCGGGGCCTTCGGTGCGGGCGGTCCGTGCCGTCAGAGGCGGCAGGCGTGGATGGCGGTGGTGAGGATGGCGCGGGCACCGATCTCGTACAGGTCGTCCATGATCCGCTGCGCCTCCTTGGCGGGGACCATCGCGCGGACGGCGACCCAGCCCTCGTTGTGCAGCGGGGAGACGGTCGGCGACTCCAGGCCCGGGGTGAGGGCGACGGCCTGCTCCAGGTGCTCGGCACGGCAGTCGTAGTCCATCATCACGTACGAGCGGGCGACGAGGACGCCCTGCAGGCGGCGCATGAACTGCTGGACCTGCGGGTTGTCGTCGGTGGCGCCGTGGCGGCGGATGACGACGGCCTCGGAGGTGAGGATCGGCTCGCCGATGACCTCGAGTCCGGCGTTGCGCAGGCTGGTTCCGGTCTCGACGACGTCCGCGATGATCTGGGCGACGCCCAGCTGGATCGCGGTCTCGACGGCGCCGTCCAGGTGGACGACGGAGGCGTCGATGCCCTGGTCGGCGAGGTGCTTGGCGACGATGCCCTCGTAGGAGGTGGCGATCGTCATGCCGCCGAAGTCCTCGGGGCCGTTCGCGGTGCCCGGGCGGGTGGCGTACCGGAAGGTGGAGCGGCCGAAGTTCAGCGCGAGGATCTCCTCGGCGCTGGCGCCGGAGTCCAGGAGCAGGTCACGGCCGGTGATGCCGATGTCCAGCTTCCCGGAGGCGACGTAGATCGCGATGTCCTTCGGGCGCAGGTAGAAGAACTCGACCTCGTTGTCGGGGTCGATGACGACGAGCTCCTTGGACTCCTTGCGCTGGCGGTAGCCGGCCTCATGGAGCATTGCCGACGCAGGTCCGGAGAGGGAACCCTTGTTGGGAACGGCGATGCGCAGCATGGGGTGAGCTTCCTTTGCCTGGGAGTGGTGGGGAGTCCGGGCCGTACGCGCCCGGAGGGGTGTGCTCAGAGGTGGGCGTAGACGTCGTCGAGCGAGATCCCGCGGGCGACCATCATCACCTGGACGTGGTACAGCAGCTGCGAGATCTCCTCGGCGGCGGCTTCCTTGCCCTCGTACTCCGCGGCCATCCAGACCTCGGCTGCCTCTTCGACGACCTTCTTGCCGATGGCATGGACGCCCTTGTCCACCAGCTCCGCGGTGCGGGAGGTGGCCGGGTCGCCGGTCTCGGCCTTGAGCTTGAGCTCGGCGAAGAGCTCTTCGAAGGTTTTACGGGTTCCGTTCGCCATGATGGTCCTAAGAGTACGGGGTAAGGGTCGCGCACCTAGCGCCAGGGTTCGCTGACCGTGCGCAGCGTCGTCGCGGTGGCGACGGCGGCGGTGACGGCCTCGTGGCCCTTGTCCTCGCTGGATCCTTCGAGGCCGGCCCGGTCGAGGGCCTGCTCCTCGGTGTCGACGGTGAGGACGCCGAATCCGACGGGTACGCCGGTGTCGATCGAGACCTGGGTGAGGCCGTGGGTGACGCCCTGGCACACGTACTCGAAGTGCGGCGTTCCGCCGCGGATGACGACGCCGAGCGCCACGATGGCATCGTAGCCGCGCCCCGCGAGGACCTTCGCCACGACCGGGAGCTCGAAGCTGCCGGGGACCCGGAGGAGGGTCGGCTCGTCGATGCCCAGCTCGCTCAGGGCGCGCAGGGCGCCGTCGACGAGACCGTCCATGATCTTCTCGTGCCACTGCGCCGCGATGACCGCGACCCGCAGGTCGCCGCAGTTCTTCACGCTGAGGACGGGTGCGCCCTTGCCGCTCATGATTCTCCTTGCCGGTGTGGTGTACGTGATTACTGGTTACCGCAGGTGGAGGCCGTGGAGCCGTCCAGCCAGGGCAGGTCGTGGCCCATCCGGTCCCGCTTGGTGCGCAGGTAGCGGAGGTTGTGCTCGCCGGCCGTGACGGGCATGGGCTCGCGGCCCTCGACCACGAGGCCGTGCCGGGTCAGGGCGTCGATCTTGTCGGGGTTGTTGGTCATCAGACGCAGGCTCCGGACACCGAGGTCGACGAGGATCTGCGCGCCGGCCCCGTAGTCACGGGCGTCGGCGGGCAGCCCCAGTTCCAGATTGGCGTCGAGGGTGTCGCGGCCGCGCTCCTGGAGCTCGTACGCGCGGAGCTTGGACAGCAGGCCGATGCCGCGGCCCTCGTGGCCCCGGAGGTAGACGACGACGCCGCGCCCGGCCTCGGTGACGCGGTCCATGGAGGCCTGCAGCTGGGGGCCGCAGTCGCAGCGCAGCGAGTGGAAGATGTCGCCGGTCAGGCACTCGGAGTGGACCCGGACCAGGACGTCCTCGCCGTCGCCGATCTCGCCGTGGACGAGGGCGACGTGCTCGACGCCGTCGACGGTGGAGCGGTAGCCGTACGCGGTGAAGTCGCCGTGCGCGGTGGGGAGCCGGACCTCGGCCTCGCGGCGGACGGTCGGCTCGGCGGAGCGCCGGTAGGCGATCAGGTCCTCGATGGAGATGATCGTGAGGCCGTGCTTGCGGGCGAAGGGGACCAGCTCGGGGAGTCGCAGCATGACGCCGTCCTCGCCGGCGATCTCGACGATCGCGCCGGCCGGGCGGAGGCCCGCGAGGCGGGCGAGGTCGACCGCGGCCTCGGTGTGGCCGTTGCGGGCCAGGACGCCGCCGGGCTTCGCGCGGAGCGGGAAGATGTGGCCGGGCCGGACGAAGTCGGAGGGCTCGTGCCGTCCGCCCGCCAGCATCCGCAGGGTGGTGGCGCGGTCGGCGGCGGAGATGCCGGTGGTGACGCCGTGAGCGGGGGCCGCGTCGACGGAGACGGTGAAGGCCGTCCGCATCGACTCGGTGTTGTGCTCGACCATCTGCGGGAGTTCGAGGCGCTCCAGCTCGTCGTTCTCCATGGGCGCGCAGATCAGTCCGCGGCACTCGCTCATCATGAAGGCGACGACCTCGGGGGTGGCTTTCTCGGCGGCGATGACGAGGTCGCCCTCGTTCTCACGGTCCTCGTCGTCGACGACGACGACGGGCCGGCCGGCGGCGATGTCGCGGATGGCCTGCTCGACGGGGTCGAGGGCGAGGTCGGTGGCGTCCCAGATCGGCAGCGCGCTCATGCGTGGGCTCCTTCCAGAGCGGTGGCGGAGGTCGTGCGCGTCCGGAGCCACCAGTCGCGCATGCCCCAGACGACGAGGGCGAAGTAGATGACGTAGACCAGGCCGGAGAAGGCGAGGCCGCTGTTGAAGGCGAGCGGGACGCCGACGAGGTCGACGAGGAGCCAGGCGAACCAGAACTCGACCAGGCCGCGGGCCTGGGCGACCATCGCGACGAGGGTGCCGACGAAGATGTACGCGTCGGCCCACGGGCTCCAGGAGAGCGACGGGTAGAGGGTGAACAGGCCGCCGACGGCGAGGGTTCCGACGGCCGCGCCGGCGAGGAGCAGTCCGCGCTCCTTCCAGGTGGCGAACCGGATGGCGATGGATCCGTCCTGGGCCTGCCGCCTGCCGCGGTTCCACTGCCACCAGCCCCAGGTGGCGACGCCGATGACGAGGAGCTGCTTGCCGACGCCGCCGGAGAGGTGGGCGGAGGCGTAGGCGCCGACGAGGATCAGGCCGGAGAGCAGCTGGGCGGGCCAGGTGAGGATGGAGCGGCGCCAGCCGAGCGCGAGGGCTATGAGTCCGATCGTGTTGCCGATCATGTCGGACCACATGATGTGCTGACCGAAGGCGCTGAACGCCTCGGAGTTGAGCCAGCTCACTTGTCGCTCTCCTTGGCGTTCGGGCCGAGCAGCCGCTCGACGTACTTGGCGATGACGTCCACTTCGAGGTTGACCGGGTCGCCGGACTGCTTGATGCCGAGCGTGGTCAGGTCGAGGGTGGTGGGGATGAGGCTGATGGTGAACCAGTCGTCGGTGACCTCGACGACGGTGAGGCTGACGCCGTCGACCGTGATCGAGCCCTTCTCGACGACGTACCGGGAGAGGTGGACGGGCAGGCCGACCTTGACGAGTTCCCAGTGCTCGGACGGGGTGCGTTCGAGGATCGTGCCGGTGCCGTCCACGTGACCCTGGACGATGTGACCGCCGAGGCGGCCGCCCACGGCCATGGGCCGCTCCAGGTTGACGCGGGAGCCGACCTCCAGGGCGCCGAGGCTGGACCGCTTGAGGGTCTCGGCCATGACGTCGGCGGTGAACTCGCCGTCGCCGAACTCGACGACCGTGAGACAGACACCGTTGACGGCGATGGAGTCGCCGTGCTGGGCGCCTTCCGTGACCAGGGGTCCGCGCAGGCGGAAGCGGGAGGCGTCCTCCAGCTGCTCGACGGCGGTGACCTCGCCCAGTTCTTCGACGATTCCGGTGAACACGGTCAGGCTCCCTTGAGGGTGGCGGTGAGGTGCGGGGTGGCGGTGACGCGGAGGTCGGGTCCGACGCGCGTGGTCTCGGTGATGTCGAGCCGCAACGCGTCGCCGATGGTGCTGATTCCCGCGTCGGCCAGGGCGTTCGGGCCGGCGCCGAGGAGGACGGGGGCGAGATAGCCCACGACCTGGTCGACGGCGCCGGCGGCGACGAAGGCGCCCGCGAGGGTGGGGCCGCCTTCGAGGAGGACGGAGCGGACGCCGCGCGCGTGGAGGGCGTCGAGGAGGGCGGGCACGGACAGGCCGCGCTCGGCCCTGGGGAGGCGTACGACATCGGCGTCGAGGAACGTCTCGGCGTCCTCGGCGATCGCGATCAGGGTCGGGGCGGCGTCGTCCAGGACCCGGGCGCCGGGCTTCACGGCGGTCGCCTCCGTGTCGACGACGACCCGGAGCGGCTGGACGGCCCCCTCGATGCCGCGTACGGCCAGGTGGGGGTCGTCGGCGCGGGCGGTGCCCGAGCCGGCCACGACGGCGTCGGCCTCGGCGCGCAGCCGGTGGACGTCGGCGCGGGACTCGGCGGAGGTGATCCAGCGGGAGGTGCCGTCGGCGGCGGCGATCCGGCCGTCGAGGGTGGCCGCGTACTTCCAGCGGACGAAGGGACGGCCGTGGCGGACGGAGGTGAGCCAGGCGATGTTGCCCGCCTCCGCCTCGGCCTCCAGGAGGCCCTGCTCGACCTCGGCGCCGGCGGCACGCAGGGTGTCGGCACCGCCGGTGGCCTGCGGGTTCGGGTCGCCGACGGCGTACACGACCCGGCTGACCCCGGCCTCGATCAGGGCCTGGGCGCAGGGGCCGGTGCGGCCGGTGTGGTTGCAGGGTTCGAGCGTGACGTAGGCGGTTCCGCCGCGGGCGAGGACGCCTGCCTCGCGCAGTGCGTGGACCTCGGCGTGGGGGCCGCCGGCGCGCTGGTGGAAGCCTTCGCCTACCACGTGTCCGGAGGCGTCGGTGATGACGCACCCGACGACCGGGTTGGGGCTGGTGGCGCCGAGACCGCGTGCGGCGAGCTCGACGGCGCGTCGCATGGCGGTGATGTCGGCCTGCTGGGCCACCGGGTCCTCCTGCCTCTTCGGGCACGGACTCCGGGGCCTGTCGATGACGACAGAGAGCGGAACGACACTTCTCGCAGGGTGCGCCGGGGCCGCGCCCTGCGGGTACACCGATCGATGACGACACGGCGACCAACGGACGTACGGCCGGCACACCCCTGAAAAGGGGTCGCCCGCCGCGCACTGCCTCCCATCCGGACTTTCACCGTCGGTCCAGGAATCTCACCTGGTCAACCGGCCGCTGGCTGCGGACGGGTCGCGGACTATACCGCCGGTTCGGAATTACACCGACCCCGGAGTGCGCTGCTGCTGATACAGGGCCAGTGTGCCACGACCCGCGAGGGGCGATGCGACCGAGTTCCTGTGGCCTGGCTCACAGACTCCCAGAGAAGTCTTCTTTGGTCCAGACCTATTGACGCACTGGTCTAGTCCTCTTAATCTCCGTGTCACCTCCTAGGAACGGCCCGGCGGCGTGCGCACTCCACGGGCCCAACACGACCCACCCGCTTGTTCGTTGTGTTCTGCCGACTCCCCCTACGCCGCGAGAGCGTGGGGCACCCCACCCCAGGAGGACCCGATCGTGCTGTCCCCCACCGCGAAAAGAGCCTCGCTGCTCTCCTCCGGCGCGGCCGTCGCCGGGTTGCTGCTCAGCTCGCTCTCCGGCGGCGTCTCGTACGCGGCCGACAACGAGTCCTGTCGCCCCGACGGGCTCTACAAGACCCCGGGCGTCGACGTCCCCTACTGCTCGGTCTACGACGCCGAGGGCCGCGAGAAGATGGGCGCGGACCACCAGCGCCGGGTCATCGGCTACTTCACCGGCTGGCGCGACGGCAAGAACGGCCAGCCCGCCTACCTGGCGAAGGACATCCCGTGGGAGAAGATCACCCACATCAACTACGCCTTCGGTCACATCGGCTCGGACAACAAGCTCTCCGTCGGCACGGACGGTCCGAACAACGCGGCCACCGGGATGACCTGGCCCGGTGTCGCGGGCGCCGAGATGGACCCCGCGTTCGCCTACAAGGGCCATTTCAACCTGCTCAACAAGTTCAAGAAGCAGCACCCGAACGTGAAGACGCTGATCTCGGTCGGCGGCTGGGCGGAGACCGGCGGCTACTTCGCGGACAACGGCAACCGGGTCAACTCCGGCGGCTTCTACTCGATGGCGACCAACGCCGACGGTTCGGTCAACCAGGCCGGGATCGACACCTTCGCCGCCTCGTCCGTCGACTTCATCCGCAAGTACGGCTTCAACGGCGTCGACATCGACTACGAGTACCCGACGACCATGAAGGACGCCGGCAACCCGCTCGACTGGCAGCTCGCCAACGCGCGGCGCGCCGGACTCGTGCAGGGCTACGCGGCCCTCATGAAGTCCCTGCGCGAGAAGCTGGACGTCGCGGGCGCCGCCGACGGCAAGCACTACCTGCTGACCGTCGCCGCCCCCTCCTCCGGCTACCTGCTGCGGGGCATGGAGACCTTCCAGATGCAGAAGTATCTGGACTACGTCAACATCATGTCCTACGACCTGCACGGCGCCTGGAACGAGTACGTCGGCCCCAACGCCTCCCTCTTCGACGACGGCAAGGACGGCGAGCTCGCCGCCGCCAACGTCTACGGCTCGGCGCAGTACGGCAACATCGGTTACCTCAACACCGACTGGGCGTACCACTACTTCCGCGGCTCGATGCCGGCCGGCCGGATCAACATCGGCCTGCCCTACTACACCCGCGGCCACAAGAACGTGCAGGGCGGCACCGACGGACTGTGGGGCAAGGCCTCCGCGACCACCTGCCCGGCCGGAGCCGGTCTGACCAAGTGCGGCGACGGCGCCACCGGCATCGACAACCTGTGGCACGACAAGGACACCAACGGTGTCGAGTCGCCCGCCGGCTCCAACCCGATGTGGCACGCCAAGAACCTCGAGAAGGGGATCGTCGGCGACTACGTCACCCAGTACGGCTTCCCGGCGAACACCACCCTGACCGGCACCTACGCCCGCAAGTACGACTCGACCCTGGTCGCGCCGTGGCTGTGGAACGCGCAGAAGAAGGTCTTCCTCTCCACCGAGGACGAGCAGTCGGTGGCCGCCAAGGCCGACTACGTGGTCAACAAGGGCATCGGCGGCACGATGGTCTGGGAGATGGCCGGCGACTACGCCTGGAACGCCACCAAGGGCCAGTACGAGACGGGCTCGACGCTCACCTCGCTGATGTACGACAAGTTCAAGGCGGCCGCCCCGTACGGCGCGAAGAAGTCCAACGCGTCCCTGCCGACGCAGGCCGTGAAGATCGACGCGCAGTTCACCGAGTTCAAGCTGGGCGACTCGAACTACCCGATCACCCCGAAGATCAAGATCACCAACAACACGGCGGCCACCCTCCCGGGCGGCACGGAGTTCCAGTTCGACTACGGGACCTCGGCCCCGGCCAACGCCTCCGACCAGTCGGGCTTCGGCACCAAGGTGATCAGCAGCGACCACACGGGCGGCAACGTGGGCGGCCTGAAGGGCGACTTCCACCGCGTCTCCCTGAAGCTCCCGGCCTGGCAGTCGCTGGCCCCGGGCGCCACGGTCGACCTCGCGTTCAACTACTACCTGCCGGTGTCCACCCCGTCCAACTGGACCGTGAACATCAACGGCACCACGTACGCCCTCGCCGGTGACCTGGCGCGCGGCACGACGGTGGTGGAGCCGGGCACCACGACCCCGCCGACCACCCCGCCGACGACGCCGCCCACCACGCCGCCGACGACCCCGCCCACGACTCCCCCGACCACGCCTCCGACGACGCCGCCCACGGGCTGCGGCACGGTCCCGGCGTACGTGGCCGGCACGGTCTACAACGCGGGCAACGAGGTCTCCCACAACGGCCGCAAGTACAAGGCCCAGTGGTGGACCCAGAACGAGACGCCGGGCACGACCGGCGACTGGGGCGTCTGGAAGGACCTGGGTCCCTGCTGACGCACCCCCTCTGAACCCCCGGCGGCGGAACATCACGGCCCTTGCCGCCGCCGGGCTCCCACAGCGCCGCGCCCCCCTGTCCGGGGCGCGGCGCGTCCGTGTGTCGCGGCCGGCGCGCCCGCCGCGTGTGCGGAGCACGGCCGGGACCGTCAGGCTGGAGACATGAGCACCATCCTGGTGACCGGTGGCACGGGAACACTCGGGCGGCCCGTCCACGAGCGGCTGCGCGCGGACGGCCACGACGTACGGGTCCTCAGCCGGCACTCACCGCCCTACGCGGTCGACCTCCGGCAGGGCGGGCCGCTGCTCGACCGGGCCGTCGACGGGGTCGACGCGATCGTCCACTGCAGCAACATCATGCGCGGGGACAAGGACGCCGCCCGCCACCTGATCGAGGCGGCCCGGCGGGCCGGAGTGCCGCATCTGCTCTACATCTCGATCATCGGCGTCGACCGGGTGCCGCTCGGCTACTACCGCACCAAGTACGCGGTGGAGCGCATGATCCAGGGCTCCGGGATCGGCTGGACGCTGCTGCGCACCACCCAGTTCCACGACCTGATCCTCCAGCTGCTCCAGGGCCTGGCCAAGCCGCCCGTGATGCTGCTGCCCAAGGAGGTGCGGGACCAGCCCCTGGAGGTGACGGAGGCGGCCGCGCGCCTCGCCGCGCTGGCCGCGGGACCCCCGGCGGGCCGGGTGGAGGACATGGCCGGACCCGAGATCCGGACCTTCGCCGAGCTGGCCGGCTCCTATCTGCGGGCGAGCGGCAGACGGCGGCGCCTCGTCGAGGTGCCGCTGCCGGGCCGGGTCTACCGGGGGCTGCGGCGCGGCGAGCACCTGGCACCGGACCGTGCGGTGGGCCGGGTGACGTTCGACGAGTTCCTGGCGCGGCGGTTCGGCGGAGCGGGCGGGCCGGAGACGGACGCCTGAGACGCCGCACGGGGACCCTGTCCTAGAGTCCCGCGTTCGGCGCTCCGAAGAGCGCGTCCTGCGCCGCGTCCCGGGCAAGGAGCAGGGCGCCGCGCAGCACCGCCGCGCCGCCCAGGGCCGTCGCGCGGACCTCCGTACGGAGCGGGGAGAGGGCGGCGAGTTCGGCCTCCACGCGCGCGGCGAGCGCGGCGCCGCCCTGGTGTCCGGTCTCCCCTGCCAGGACCACACAGCCGGGGTCGAGGACCGAGACGACGGCGGCCGCGCCGATGGCGAGACGGCGGGCCAGGGCGTCGAGGAAGGCGTCACGGCCCGGGGCGGGCGCCTCCCCCGGAGTCCCCGGAGCGCGGCCCGGAGCGAGCGGCTTCCCGGGAGTGTCACCCGGGGCGAGCGGTTCTCCCGGGGCGTGGTTCCCCGTCCCCGCACCCTCCGTCCAGGCGTCCCCCGACGCGAGCGCCTCCGGCGCCGTCAGGCCGTGGGCGGCGGCCAGGGACTCGACGGCCGCCGCGCAGGCCAGTTCGTGGAAGCCACCGTCGCAGCCGGTGGCCGAGGGGAGCCCCGAGGTGCCAGGCACGGGCAGGAAGCCGATCTCGCCCGCGCCGCCCGAGGCCCCGCGGCGCAGCCGCCCGCCGAGGACGACGGCCGCGCCGACGCCCTGGCCGAGCCAGAGCAGGACGAAGTCCTCGCGGTCGCGGGCCGCGCCCTCGCGCAGTTCGGCGACGGCGGCGAGGTTGGTCTCGTTCTCGACGAGGACGTGCGCGGACAGTCGTTCCTGGAGGACGCCGACGAGCCGCCGGTGCCAGGCGGGCAGCCCCGAGGAGTCGCGGAGTTCGCCGGTGTCCGGGTCGATGAGGCCGGGGGCGCCGACGGCCACGCTGTGCAGCCGGTCCGCGCCCGCCTCCTTCACGGTCCGTTCCAGGAGGGTGACCGCCTTCTCGACGGCGGGTCCGGTGTCGCTGTCGTCGCCGACGGGCACGGAGGCCTCGGCGAGGGTGGTGCCGAGGAGGTCGGCGACGGTGACGGAGACCGACCGGGTCCGTACGTCGAGGGCGGCGAGGTGCGCGCGGTCGGCGACGAGTCCGTACAGCTTGGCGTTGGGGCCCCGGCGTTCCGCTCCGGACTCCCCCACGACATGGACGAGCCCGGAACCCTGGAGCCGCTCGACGAGGTCGGCGACGGTGGGCCGGGAGAGTCCCGTGAGGGTCTTGAGCTGAGTGGCCGTCAACGGGCCTTCGTCCTGGAGCAGTCGCAGGGCGAACCGGTCGTTGATGGCTCGTGCGGTGCTCGGGGATGCGGCCATGCGGCGATCCTCTCAGACGCGTCCGGGTGGGGATGACGTCCTGCGGTCTATTTATCAGGCAGGGTTCCTGATAGTTTACGGCCGCACGATCCGGCCGCACCACCCGGCCACGCCACACCACCACCCAGGGAGGGCCCATGGCGGCGGAGACCGTCACCAGCACCGATCGCCTGCGGCGGGCGCGCTTCGCCGTCGCCGCCGTCTTCTGCGTCCACGGCTCCGTCACCGGCAGTTTCGCGACCCGCATCCCCTGGATCCAGGAGCACGCGGGCGTGAGCGCGGGTCAGCTCGGACTCGCACTCGCCTTCCCGGCCCTCGGCGCCTCCCTGGCGATGCCGCTGGCCGGGGCCGTGTCGCACCGCTTCGGCGCCCGCACCGCGCTGCGCGGACTGCTCAGCCTCTGGACGCTCGCCCTGACCCTGCCCGCGCTCGCCCCGAACATCTGGGGTCTGTGCGTCGCGCTCTTCGTGTACGGAGCGACGGCCGGCATGTCGGACGTGGCGATGAACGCGCTCGGGGTCGAGACCGAGAACCGGCTCGGGAAATCCATCATGTCGAGCCTGCACGGCATGTGGAGCGCGGGCGCCCTCATCGGCTCCGCCGCCGGTACGGTCGCCGCCCACCTCGGCGGCGACGCCCGGCTCCACCACCTGATCGCGGCCCTGGTCCTCACCGCCCTCGGCCTGGTCTTCTGCCAGGGCGTCCTGGACATGCGCAGCACGCCGGACGAGGAGCCGCCCCCGCGCTTCTCGCTGCCGCCGAAGTCCGCGCTGGTCATCGGCGCGATCGGCTTCTGCGCGGTGTTCGCGGAGGGCGCCAGCCTCGACTGGTCGGCCGTCTACCTCCGGGACGAGCTGGGCAGCTCCGCCGGGCTCGCGGCGGCCTCCACGACCGCCTTCGCGCTGACGATGACCGTGGCACGGCTGGCCGGCGACCGGGTCGTGGACCGCTTCGGGGCGGTCCGTACCGTACGGGTCGGCGGCGCCGTCGCCACCCTCGGCGGGGTCATGGTCGTCGTCGCCCCGCACGCCGCCCTCGCCATGGCCGGATTCGGTCTCATCGGGCTCGGAGTCGCGGTCGTCGTCCCGCTCGCCTTCGCGGCGGCCGGGCGCAGCGGACCGAATCCGAGCCAGGCGATCGCGGGCGTCGCGACCATCACGTACACCTCGGGGCTCATCGCCCCCTCGGCGATCGGCGGCATCGCCGACGCGACCTCGCTGGTGTTCTCGTTCGCCCTGGTCACACTGCTCGCCCTGGGGCTCGTCGTGGGTGCGGGCGTCCTGAGGTCCGGCGGGCGGGAGTCCACGCCGGCGAAGCCCGCCCCGGAGAAGGCGCCGGGTCCCGTCGGGTAGCGGTCACGGGGAGAGCGGGGCCCGGGCGGGGAGCGGGAGCCGGGGCGGACGTCCCCGGCCTCCGGCGGCGCATAGCATGTGGCTGATCTTTTGCGGTCACGACACGGCCGCCGGAACCGGAGAACGGGAGCCACCTCATGAACCTCGGCGTGCGCTGGACCTTGCACGGCGACGGGAAGACACCGGCCCCCGGAGCCGTCGTCCGCCCGGACGAACGGCTCTCCTGGCCCCGTACGGTCGGCCTCGGCGCCCAGCACGTGGTCGCCATGTTCGGGGCGTCGTTCGTGGCTCCGGTCCTCATGGGTCTCGACCCGAACCTCGCGATCATGATGTCCGGTGTCGCGACCGCGATCTTCCTCCTCGCGACCCGCGGCACCGTCCCCTCCTACCTGGGCTGCTCGCTCTCGTTCGTCGGGGTCGCCGCCGCGATCCGGGCCTCCGGCGGCACCAGCGCCACCGTGACCGGCGCGGTCCTCGTCGTCGGCGCGGTGCTCTTCCTCGCCGGTCTCGCGGTCCGGAGGTTCGGCGCGCGGATCATCCACGCGGCGATGCCGCCGATCGTGACCGGCGCCGTCGTCATGCTGATCGGCTTCAACCTGGCCCCGGTCACCGCGGCGACGTACTGGCCGCAGGACCAGTGGACGGCGCTCCTCGTGATGCTGTTCACCGGCCTCGCCGTCGTCTGTCTGCGCGGCTTCTGGTCCCGGATCGCGATCTTCCTCGGCCTGATCTTCGGCTACGGCATCTCGTGGATCTTCGACCTGGTCTTCGGCAGGATCAACTCGATGTCGCCGAGCGGCCAGGTCACCGACCACTGGCGGCTCGACCTCTCCGGTGTCTCCCAGGCCGACTGGATCGGTCTGCCCTCGTTCCACGGACCGAGCTTCGAGTGGTCCGCGATCCTGGTCGCACTGCCCGTCGTCATCGCCCTGATCGCCGAGAACGCCGGGCACGTCAAGGCGGTCGGCGAGATGACCGGCAGGCCGCTGGACGACCAGCTCGGCACCGCGATCGCCGCCGACGGCGCCGCCTCGATGCTGTCGACGGCCGTGGGCGGCCCGCCCAACACCACGTACTCCGAGAACATCGGTGTCATGGCCGCCACCCGGGTCTACTCGACGGCCGCCTACTGGGCAGCCGCCGGGTTCGCGCTGCTCTTCGGTCTCTGCCCGAAGTTCGGCGCGGTCGTCGCCGCCATCCCCGGCGGCGTCCTCGGCGGCATCACCGTGATCCTGTACGGCATGATCGGCCTGCTCGGCGCCCAGATCTGGATCAACGCCAAGGTCGACCTGCGCAACCCGCTCAACCTGGTCCCGGCCGCCGCGGGCATCATCATCGGCGTCGGCGGGGTGAAGCTGACCTTCACGGACACCTTCGAGCTGGGCGGCATCGCGCTCGGCACGATCGTCGTCATCACCGGCTACCACGTACTGCGGGCCTTCGCCCCGGCCCACCTCAAGCAGCAGGAGCCGCTGCTCGACTCCGGCACCAGCTCGTACGAGGGCACGACCGGCGAGAGCACGACCGGCGAGAGCGCCCTCGGTGAGAGCACCACGGGCGAGAGCACGTCCGGCGACGGGCCGCTGTCGAAGAACTGAGTGATTCGCCCGTTCTGGGTAAGCCGGGCCGGAGGAGTTCCCTCCCGGGCCCGACGGCTGGGAGCCTGCCCGCATGGCGCAGACCCAGCAGATCGGGCAGAGCGAGCAGACACGGCGGGTCGGGTGGCAGCCCGGCCCGTTCCTCGCGGTCGACCCCGTGGTGAAGCGGATGCGGGCCTTCCGATCGGCCTGGCATCCGGCCGACGGGGTCGCCGTCTTCAACCGGGTCTACCTGACCGTCACCGAGGAGATCGGCCACGCCATCGAGGCGGGCGGATTCGCCGACCGGCGTGCGGCGACCACCCTCGACGTGCGCTTCGCCGAGCGGTACCTGACCGCCGTCGACGCGGCCGCGACCGGCCGCCCCTCCCCCGCCTGCTGGCGGCCGCTGTTCCGCTACCGCCGCCATCCCGGCGTACGGCCGCTGCAGTTCGCGCTGGCCGGGATCAACGCCCACATCGGCCACGACCTGGCCCTCGCGGTGGTCGACACCTGCCGGGCCCTGGAGTGCGCGCCCGCCGACCTGGAGGACGAGTTCGACCGGGTCGGCGACGTCCTGGTGCTCCTGGAGGAGCGCATCCGGGAGGAACTGATGCCGGGCCCGGACCTCCTGGAGGTCGCGGACCCGCTGACCCATCTGCTCGGCTGCTGGAGCCTCGACCGGGCCCGCGACGGAGCCTGGCTCGCGGCGCGCTCGCTGTGGCAGCTGCGCGGCCTGCCCGAGCTGGCCGAGGAGTTCACGGAACGCCTCGACCGCTCGGTGGGCCTGGTCGGACGGATGCTCCTCACGCCCCTGACCAGGCCCTGAACCGCAGCCGTACGGCTCAGTCCTCGGGCAGCTCGACCGGGGCGATCTCGTCGTACACGTCGCCCGGACCCGGGTTGGTGGCGTCGGTGCCGCCGCCGAAGTGGTGCATCACGCCCCACACCGCGTTGAGCGCCGTCTGCACCGCGCCCTCGGCCCAGCCGGCCGTCCAGGAGATGTCGTCGCCCGCGAGGAAGATGCCCCGCTTGTCCTCGGGCAGCCGGTCCTGCATGAAGTGGGTGAACAGGCGCCGCTGGTAGCGGTAGTGACCGGGCAGGTTGGCCTTGAACGCGCCCATGAACCAGGGCTCGTTCTCCCAGGAGACCGTCACCGGGTTGCCGATGATGTGCTTCCGGATGTCGACCTTCGGGTAGATCTCGCCGAGCGACTTCAGCATGACCTCCATCCGCTCGTTCGCGGACAGCGGCAGCCACTTCAGGCTGTCGTCGCACCAGGTGTACGACAGGCAGATCGTGGCCGGCTTGTCCGGGCCGTCGTCCAGGAGGTACGTGCCGCGGGTCATCCGGTCGGTCAGCGTCATCGACATGACGTCACGCCCGGTCTCCTCGTCCTTGTCCAGCCAGAAGGGCCGGTCCACGGGCACGAAGAGCTTGGACGACTCCATGTAGTGGGTGCGCTCCATCGCCGTCCAGTGGTCGATCGGGAAGAGCGAGTCGTCGCAGGCGATCTTGGAGAGCAGCAGCCAGGACTGGGCGGTGAAGATCGCCGCCGGGAAGGTACGGATGTCTCCGGAGGCGTCGGTGACGGTGATCCGGTTGCCGGCGGTCCGGTTCAGCCGGGTCACGGCCGGCTTCGGCGCGCCCTCGTGCAGGGAGCTGAGCGAGGTGCCCTGCGCCCAGTGGATGATCTTCTCCGGCTCGCGCTCCCAGAGGCGCAGCGGCAGCTGCTGCGAGCCGCCGACGATGCCGCGGTGGTGGTCGTCCGCCTCGGTGTAGACGACGCGGAGGATCTCCAGGATGGAGTTGGGGAAGTCGGTGTCCCAGCCGCCGGTGCCGAAGCCGACCTGGCCGAAGATCTCGCGGTGCCGGAAGGACTTGAAGGACTCCGACTCGCAGAGGAAGCCGTAGAAGGTCTGGTTGTCGAGCTTCTCGACGAGCTTCGACCAGATCTCGCGGATGCGCGGGACGTCGCGCTCGCGCATGGCCTGGTTCATGTCGGAGAAGTCGGCGCCCTCGTCGAGGCAGGCGTTCCACGCGTTCATCACGTCGCGGTAGACCTGCGGGAGGTCGTCGACGGTGGTGGCGTAGTGCGACTCGCCCTTGAGGTCGACGACGGTCGAGGGGGTGGTCTCGGCCAGCGGGTTCGGGAAGGGCGTGGTCTCCAGGCCGACCAGGTCGATGTAGTGCTGGAGCGCGGTCGAGGAGGGCGGGAAGCGCATGGCGCCCATCTCGGCGGTGAGGCCCTCGGTGGCGGTGCCCTCGAAGCCGACGGTACGCAGCCGGCCGCCGATCTGGTCGGCCTCGTAGACGACGGGCTTGAGGCCCATCTTCATCAGCTCGTACGCGGCGATGATGCCGGAGAGCCCGCCGCCGATGACGGCGACCTCGGTGCCGTGCTCGGTCGCGGGTATCTGGCCGAGCCCGGCCGGGTGGGCCAGGAAGTCGTCGTAGGCGTACGGGAAGTCCGGACCGAACATGGTGATCGGCGGCTGGCCGTCGCTGTGGGGGACGGCGGTCGTGGGCACCGTGGACGTCATGGGGTACGGACTCCTTGCACGGAAAAAAGGGTGAGGCCTGGCGACTGCGCGAGGTGGGGCGGAGCGGTTCAGACGAGCGGACCGTAGAGGCCCGGGCGCCGGTCGCGGAGGTAGGGGTTCTCCTCGCGGGAGGCCGCGAGGAAGGCCGGGTCGACGTCGCCGAGGACGAGGTCCTCGCCTCGCCCGGCGCGAGCCCGGGCGGTTCCGTCGGGGCCCGCGAGGGTGGAGAGCCCGACGAACTCGAACTCCTTCTCCGGGCCGGTCCGGTTGGCGTACGCGATGTAGAGCTGGTTCTCGAAGGCGCGGACCGGCACCACGGAGAGGGGCACCACCTCGGCGGGGTGCATGAGCGCGGTCGGTACGAGGAGGAGGTCCGTACCGGCCAGCGCGTGCGCCCGCACGTTCTCCGGGAACTCGACGTCGTAGCAGATCATCATGCCGACGGTGAGGCCGTCGAGCTCCGTCTGGACGACGGCCCGGTCACCGGGGGTGAACCAGGTCAGCTCGAAGTCTCCGAAGAGGTGGGTCTTGCGGTACCGCATGAGCGGGACGCCGTCGGCACCGATGAGCTGCGCGGAGTTGTACAGGACCCCGTGCCGCTCGGTGTCCCGCTCCGGGTAGCCGTAGCCCACGGCCAGACCGTGGCGTACGGCGATCGCCGCTACCGCGCGGGTGGAGGGGCCGTCGGCCGGCTCGGCGAGGCGCGCGATGTCGGCGCCGATGGCGTACCCGGTGAGGAAGAGCTCGGGGGCGAGGAGCACTCCCGCCCCGGCTGCGGCGGCACGCCCCGCGGCCTCGTCGAGGATCTTGAGATTGGCGGCCACGTCACCGAGTTCGCCGGAGCTCTGGAGCAGGGCGGTGCGCAGCGCGGGCATGCGTGATCCTCGGGGGGTCGGAGTACAGGGGGAAGACGTCAAAAACGGTACGGTTTCGCGCTCGGTCGGGACAAGACGGCAGCGTTGCGGACCGACCGTCGAACCGTTGCGCGATCGGCCGTCCACGCGGCGATTCATTGCGTACGACTCCGCCCGGGGTCGCAGAAGTCCCCCGCCGCGCGGCGGAGGCGGAACCGTCCTGCGGCGCGACGCCGTGCGGCGGGCGTCGCGGAAGAGTGGTGGTCGTCCGGTTGACCTGCCGAAAGGAACCAGAAGACATGAACCGCCGCACGAAGATCACCGCCGTCGCCGCCGCTCTGCTGATCTCCGCGGGGGCGGCGGGGTCCGCCGTCGCCTCGAGCGAGGGAGGCGGTGGCGGGCACGGGAAGGGCGGGGTCCGGGAGGCCGCCGCGCTGACCGGCTCGGCCAAGCTGTACCGCCCGGCCGGTGATGACATCACGTTCGCCTTCGACGCGCATCTGTCGGCCGCGAACCGGAACGATCCGCTGGCGGCGACGGGCACCTTCCGGTACAGCCACCACAAGGACGGCGGGGGCGGTTCGGCGGACGTGAAGGTCGACTGCCTCGCGACGGGCGGCACGGTGGCCACCGTGACGGGCATCGTCACGAGGACCGACGTGCCGGGGCTGCTGCACAAGAGGGTCGGGGTGTCGGTGCACGACGACGGCCGGCACGACCGGCTCGGCTACAGCTGGCTCGCCTCGAACCCGTTGCAGGACGAGGTGCCGCCCTGCAACGCCGCGGCGCCGTACGAGCGGGTCGAGGCCGGCACCGGCGACTTCCAGGTCCTGCCGTGGAGGTTCGACTACCCGACCGAGTAGACCGCCCCACGGGGGTGGGCGGCCGAAGGGCGGTGCGGGAACCACGGCCCGCACCGCCCCGGCCCGGAGGCCCTCGCTACGCGGGCGAACCCGAGGAGAAGCGGCGCAGGAGCGGCGACAGCACCAGGACGGACTTGGTGCGCTCCACGAAGGGCTCGCCCGCGATCCGCTCCAGGACCCGCTCGAAGTGGCGCATGTCCGAGGCGAAGACCTGGACGACGGCGTCCGCGTCACCGGTGACGGTCGACGCGGACACCACCTCGGGATACCGCTCGAGACCGCGCCGGATGTCGTCCGGCGAGGTGTTGTGGCGACAGTAGATCTCGACGAAACCCTCGGTCTCCCAGCCGAGCGCCGCCGGGTCCACCCGTACGGTGAATCCGGTGATGGCGCCCTCGGCCCTGAGCCGGTCCACGCGCCGCTTCACGGCGGGGGCGGAGAGCCCGACGAGCGAGCCGATGTCGGCGTAGCTGCGGCGGGCGTCTTCCGCGAGGGCGTGGACGATGCGTTCGTCGAGGTCGTTGAGTCGCACTACGGGTGGATCACTTCTCTGCTGAGGTCTCTGCCACGGCCGGCGCGGAGGCCAGCCGGGAGCGGCGCATGCCGTACAGGAAGTAGAACACGAGGCCCGCGGCCATCCAGCAACCGAAGACCACCCAGGTGACCGAGTCGAGGCTGAACATGTTGTAGACGCAGAACAGGAAGCCCAGGATCGGGAAGGTCCAGCCGAGCGGAACGCGGAAGGTGCGGTCCATGGCCGGGCGGGTGCGGCGGAGCACGATCACCGCGATGTTGACCAGGGCGAAGGCGAACAGGGTGCCGATGCTGGTGGCGTCGACGAGCTTGCCCAGCGGGATGACCGAGGCGAGGGCGCCGCAGAACAGCGACACGAGGACGGTGTTCACCCGCGGGGTGCCGGTCTTGGCGTTGACCTTGCCGAAGACCTTGGGGACGAGGCCGTCGCGGGACATCGCGAAGAGCACGCGGGTCTGGCCGTAGAGCACGGTGAGCACGACGCTGGCGATGGAGATGACGGCGCCGGCGGCGAGCAGGGTGCCCCAGAACTTCTGGCCGCTGACGTCGTTCATGATCGCGGCGAGCGTGGCCTCGGAGCCGTCGAAGTCCTTCCAGTTCCACGCGCCGACGGCGACGGCCGCGACCAGGACGTAGAGGACCGTGACGATGAGCAGCGAGAGCATGATCGCGCGGGGCAGGTCGCGCTTCGGGTCCTTCGCCTCCTCACCGGCGGTGGAGGCGGCGTCGAAGCCGATGTACGAGAAGAAGAGGCTCGCTCCGGCGGCGCTCACGCCGGTCATGCCGAGCGGCATGAAGTCGGCGTAGTTGCCGGACTTGAAGCCCATGAAGCCGATGGCGCAGAAGAGCACCAGCGCGGCGATCTTCACGAAGACCATGATCGTGTTGACCACGGCGGACTCGCGGGCGCCGCCGAGCAGGAACACCATGGCGAGCAGCACCACGACGAGGCCGGGCAGATTGATCACGCCGCCCTCGCCCGGGGCGGAGGAGAGCACGTCGGGGATGGTGACCCCGATGGTGCCGTCGAGCAGCTCGTTGAGGTACTCGCCCCAGCCGACGGCCACGGCGGCGACCGAAACGCCGTACTCCAGGACCAGGCACCAGCCGCAGACCCAGGCGACGAGTTCGCCCATCGTTGCGTACGCGTACGAGTAGGAGGAGCCCGCGACCGGTATGGAGCCGGCCAGCTCGGCGTACGAGAGAGCGGAGAAGAGAGCCGTGAGACCGGCGATGACGAAGGCGAGGGTGACCGCGGGGCCGGCCTTCGGGACGGCGTCGCCGAGGACGACGAAGATGCCGGTGCCGAGCGTGGCACCGATGCTGATCATGGTCAGCTGCCACATGGAGAGCGAGCGGCGGAGACTGCCACCCTCGCCCTGTCCACCCTCTGCGACCAGCTGTTCCACCGGCTTGCGCCGGGTCAGTGCGCCGAGAGCGGAGGTCTTGCGGGGGGTCGATTCCTCGACCGGCGGGGCTGCGCCATGGTCCAGCACTGCGGAGGCTCCTTATCGCTGCCTGTCGTCGTGACGGGGGACCGCAGCGGTACGCGGGCATGCCGAAAGAGGCCCACGGGGGAGGGGAACCGCCGAGCAGGCGGTCCGCGCCACTCCTGGTACGAGGCATGAGCCTAAGGGGCGGAGGTTCGCACTCGTAATGCAGGGTTGTTGCGCACTGTCGAATGATCATTGCGCGCTCGGGTCGCAGACGGGGAAACATTGCGCTCCCCCGCATGAATCCACACATTGGGGGTGTGAACCGGCCTGGTGCGAGCATTGACTCCTCATGCCCCATGACCCACGCTGCGAGGCCGTGACGACCCCCCGATCGGAGGCACAGGTGGGCTGGCTCGACCCGGCGCCGTTCCTGCGCGGTACGGCCTGGCTGGACGGGAACCGGCCGGTCCGCGCCGATCCCGACGACCTGGAACGGCTGCCGTGGGACATCGCCGAGCGGGCCGCGCTGCCCATCGGCGTGCGGATCGAGTTCACGGCCGCCCCCGGCACGCGCGCGGTGCTGCTGCGCTACCGGGCGGCCGTCCCGGAGCCCGGCGACCCGCTCGCCGGACTCCGCCACTCCTTCGCCCTCTGGAGCGGTACACGGCTCGTCGGCGAGGCCTGCGCCGCCCCGGCCCCCGAGGCCACCGTCACGCTCCCGCTTCCCCCGGGCGGCGGTGTCTTCACCGTCCACCTCCCGGAAGGCCAGGCGCCGGTGCCACTGGCCCTGCGGGCCCTCGGCGGGGCCCTGTCCCCCGCCCCCGCACAACCCCGCTGGCTGGTCCACGGCGACTCGATCACCGAGGGCTGGTGGTCGACCCGCCCGGCCCTCTCCTGGCCCGCCACGGCGGGCCGGATCCTCGGCCTCGACGCGGTGAACCTCGGGTACGCGGGCGGGGCACGCGGCGAACTCCCGCTCGCCGAACACCTGGCGCGGCTCCCCGGCGACGTGATCACCCTCGCCTTCGGCACCAACTGCTGGTCGAAGGCGCCCGCGACGGCCGACTGGCTCTACGCCACCGTCCGGGCCTTCGTGGGCCTGGTCCGCCGGGGCCACCCGGACACGCCGCTGCTGATCGTCTCGCCCGTGCTCCGCCCCGCGGCCGAGCACACCCGCAACGCCCTCGGAGCGACCCTCACAGAGCTGCGCAGGGCCATGGAGCGGGCCGGGCGGGATCTGGCGGCCGAGGGCGACAGACGGCTCCTGGTCCTCCCGGGACGGCCACTGCTGGGCCCGGAGCACCTGGCCGACGGACTGCACCCGGACGACCGGGGCCACGCCAGGATCGCGGCGGCGGTCGCGGAGACCCTCGGCGGGGTCCTGGAGCCCCCGCTCAGGCGTCCGGCGCCGTGAGGTCCCTCACCAGGAAGGTGCACGGGTCGGCCTCGTCGTGCGGGTGTCCGTCCGCGTCCGTCCAGCTCCAGCGGTCCGTGTAGGCCACGACGGGCGTGTAGCCGAGGCGCGCGTACAGCGCCGCCGCCCGAGGGTTGCCGTGCCCCACACCGAGCCCCAGGAGGCTCAGGCCGCGCTCCCGCGCCAGCTCCTCGGCCGCGTGGATGAGCGCCGTGCCGATGCCCTGTCCGCGGAGGTCCGCCCGTACGTCCAGTCCGTTGAACTCCGGGCACTCCCCCGCCACGGCCCGCACCTCGGGGGCGGCGCAGCCGTCCCAGCGGACCTGTCCGTGGCCGACGGGCAGCCCGTCCCGCCAGGCGAGGAGGTACGTGCCCGCCCCGGCCTGCTGGCGCGCGAACCGGTCAGCGTGGCGCGCCGGCGCCCCGGGCGCGGGAAGGTGCCGGTCGAGCAGGGACAGGTCGGCGGCGCGGCAGGGCCGGATCTCCGTGGGGTCCGCAGGGTCCATGCGGCGACCGTACGGGACGACGGCGGGCCCCCGGGAAGGATTTCCCGGGGGCCCGCTCATGTCACGACGTGACGGGACTAGCTCCAGCTGGCGTGCAGCGGCTTGCCCTCGGCGTAGCCCGCGGCGGACTGGATGCCGATCACGGCCTTCTCCTCGAACTCGGCGAGCGAGCCGGCACCGGCGTAGGTGCAGGAGGAGCGGACGCCCGCGATGATCGAGTCGATCAGGTCCTCGACGCCCGGACGGGCCGGGTCGAGGAACATGCGCGAGGTGGAGATGCCCTCCTCGAAGAGACCCTTGCGGGCGCGGTCGTAGGCCGACTCCTCGCTCGTGCGGTTCTGCACGGCGCGGGCCGAGGCCATGCCGAAGGACTCCTTGTACGGACGGCCGTCGGCGGTGTGCTGCAGGTCGCCCGGGGACTCGTACGTCCCGGCGAACCAGGAGCCGATCATCACGTTGGACGCACCGGCGGCGAGCGCCATGGCGACATCGCGCGGGTGCCGGACGCCGCCGTCGGCCCACACGTGCTTGCCGAACTTCGCGGCCTCGGCGGCGCACTCCAGGACGGCGGAGAACTGCGGGCGGCCGACGCCGGTCATCATGCGCGTGGTGCACATGGCGCCGGGACCCACACCGACCTTGATGATGTCCGCGCCGGCCTCGATGAGGTCGCGGACGCCCTCGGCGGCGACGATGTTGCCGGCGACGATCGGGACGTGCGGGTCGAGGGCGCGCACGGCCTTGATCGCGGCGATCATCGACTCCTGGTGACCGTGCGCCGTGTCGATGACGAGCGTGTCGACGCCCGCGTCGAGGAGCTGCTTGGCCTTGCCGACGAAGTCGCCGTTGATGCCGACGGCGGCGGCGATGCGCAGCTTGCCCTCGGCGTCGGTGGCCGGGGTGTACAGGGTCGCGCGGAGGGCGCCCTTGCGGGTCAGGATGCCGACCAGACGGCCGTCCTTGTCCACGGCCGGGGCGTAGCGGCGGTTCGCGTGGTCGAGCGTGTTGAACGCGTCGCGCGGCTCGATGTCGGCGTCGAGGAGCAGCAGGTCCTTCGACATGACCTCGGAGAGCTGCGTGAAGCGGTCCACCCCGGTCAGGTCCGCGTCGGTGACGACACCGACCGGACGCCGGTCCTCGTCGACGACGACGGCGGCGTCGTGCGCCCGCTTGGGCAGCAGCGAGAGCGCGTCGGCGACGGTCTGGTGGGGGGCGAGGACGATCGGGGTGTCGAGCACGTGGTGACGGCTCTTGACCCACGAGATGACGTCGGTGACGACCTCGATAGGGATGTCCTGCGGGATGACGACCAGTCCGCCCCGGCGGGCGACGGTCTCGGCCATGCGGCGGCCGGCGATGGCGGTCATGTTCGCCACGACCAGCGGGATCGTGGTCCCGGTTCCGTCCGGCGAGGAGAGGTCCACCGCCTGGCGGGAACCGACGGCCGAGCGGCTCGGCACCATGAACACATCGTCGTACGTCAGGTCGTAGGGCGGCTTGACGTCATTGAGGAAACGCACGTGCTGACATCCCAGTCGTTCGGATCGGCCCCTAGGCATTTCAGCCAGGGGAAAAAGCACGTAGTTCATTGTCCCACGTCTGTACGAATACCAGTCCAGGGCGAATCATCCGAGGCTCCCGGCAGGGGCTTCGTCGGATCCTCCGAAAGCCGCCCCCAGGGCGACGAGAACCGTGAGGCGGCCGGGGCGCTGGTCCACGGCTGTGGCGAAGACGTCCTGGGCGGTCCGCCACTCGCGCGGGCGCGTCCCGGCGTACTCCCGCCAGCCGGTGACGACGAGGGTGACCGGCTCGGGCAGATCGGTGAGGCAGTCGGCGAGGGCGTCCCAGTTGCGGCCGAACCAGTCGGGCAGGGCGAGGACGGCGGCGCACCGGTCCATGAGTCCGGCCTTGTCCGTGACGCCCGTCAGATCGAGCACGACGGGATCGTCAATCCTCATCCGTGATCACCTCCCGGAAGCTCTCGTAGTGGTCGTCGGTCCAGTAGATCTCGCCGCCCCGCCCGGTGACGATCCGGCGCGCCCCGCGGTCGCGTTCGCCGGGGGTCCGCACGGTGTACTCGCGGTAGTAGCCGCGCTGCTCGCGGGGCAGGAGCCGCTCGAAGTTGCCGAAGACGGCGCCGTCCTTGGCGTACGGGTAGGGGCCGCCGCGCGCGATGAGGCCGAGGGTCTTCCGCGCCTCGGGCGGCAGGTCGGCGGCCCGCACGGTGGGCAGTCCGGAGGTGCCGGTGGGCGCGGAGGCCCCGGCCGTGGCGCCGGCGGTGGTGCGGGCGGGTGCGACCGGTCCGGCACCGCCGCCCGACGAGGAGCACCCGGCCAGGAAGACGCAGAGGACGAGCGCGAGGAGCACGCGCGAGGGCCGGAGCGGGGCGAGCACGCGCGAGGGCCGGAGCAGCATGTCCCGCAACATACCGTTACGGGATGGCTCAGGCCCTCGATCGACTCGGTCCGCGGCGTCCTCGCTCAGACGCCGTCCGGGTCCGTCCGGTCGAGCGCCGGGTGGGTACCCGGGCTGGACTCGGTGAGCAGGTAGTCCGCCGCGGCGCGGTCGGTGACCAGGCTGGTGACGAGGCCCGAGCGGAGCACCGCGCCGATCGCCGCCGCCTTGCGCTGGCCGCCCGCGATGGCGACGACCTCGGGGATCCGGCGCAGCCGGTCCGCCTCGACGGTGATGCAGCGCTCGCCCAGGTCACGGCCGACCCGGCGGCCCTCGGCGTCGAAGAGGTGCGCGGACATCTCGGCGGCGACGCCGAGCGAGGCGTAGTGGGCGCGCTCCTCGTCCGAGAGCATGTCGTGGACGGTGGAGATGCCCGGCTCCCAGGAGCCGATGGAGACGCAGGCGACGGTCACCTTGTCGAAGTACTCGAAGGCCCGCGCGATACCGGTCTGGCCGCGCAGCGCGGCCGCGGTCGCCGGGTCCGGCAGCAGCATGGGCGCGTAGATCGGGTGCGCCTCGCCGCCGGAGACCTGCGCGGCACGGCGGACGGCCTCGACGGAGCCGCGCTCGGCGGTCCCGGCGTCGTACACACCGGTGAGCTGGACGACGGTGCACGGGGGCAGCCGGTCGAGCGCCGCCGCCATGTGGATGGTGGAGCGCCCCCAGGCGAGGCCCAGGACGTCGCCCTCGGTGACCAGCTCGCCGAGCAGGTCGGCCGCGACCTCGCCGAGGTTCTCGGGGTCGGGCGACTCGTCCTCGCCCTCCGCCGGGGACTCGACGACGACGGCGTGGCGGAGCCCGTAGCGGGCGCGGAGCGCGTCGGAGCGCTCGGCGTCCAGCTCGGCCGGTACGCGGATCTCGATGCGTACGAGATCGCGCTCCAGGGCGGTCTCCAGGACCCGGGCCACCTTGAAGCGGCTCACGCCGAACTCCTCGGCGATCTGGATCTTCGACTTGCCCTCGAGGTAGAAGCGGCGGGCCATGGCCGCCGCCTGCACCAGCTCCGCGGGGCCCATCCGCAGGGCTGACCGTCCCGCCGACATACCCGCCACCGCGATCTCCTCACCTGTTCACATACCGCTGTTCACGTACCGACGTCGATCTACCGCTGTTCGCGTACCGCTGTCGTTCACACTCTGGACTCGCCGTCCATCCTGTCAGATACGGCGGGCCTTGATCAGTCCTGTCGGCGGCCCGACGGACCGCGTTCATCAGCCGGAGGCTCAGTGGCCACACGCCCACGGGGCGACGGCCGTCACGGCCTCCGCGCGGGTCCGCAGCGAGGCGACGGCGGCGGCCGGGTCGGCCGCGCCGTAGACCGCGGAACCCGCCACGAAGACATCGGCGCCGGCCTCCGCGCACCGCTCGATCGTGGATTCGGAGACCCCGCCGTCGACCTGCAGCCAGAGCTCCAGACCGTGCTTGGAGATCAGCTCACGGGTGCGCCGGATCTTGGGCAGCATGATGTCGAGGAAGGCCTGGCCACCGAAGCCGGGCTCGACGGTCATGATCAGCAGCATGTCGAGCTCGGGGAGCAGGTCCTCGTACGGCTCGATGGGCGTGGCCGGCTTGAGCGCCATCGAGGCGCGCGCACCCTTGGCCCGGATCTCGCGCGCGAGCCGGACCGGCGCGGCGGCCGCCTCGACGTGGAAGGTGACCGAACCGGCACCCGCCTCGACGTACTGGGGCGCCCAGCGGTCGGGGTCCTCGATCATCAGATGGCAGTCGAGGGGGGTCTCGGTCGCGCGGGCGAGCGACTCCACGATCGGCACACCCAGGGTCAGGTTGGGCACGAAGTGGTTGTCCATCACGTCGACGTGGAGCCAGTCGGCCCCGTCGACGGCCTTCGCCTCATCGGCGAGCCGGGCGAAGTCCGCGGACAGAATGCTGGGGTTGATCTGCGCCATGAGCCAAGCCTCCCACGTTCTTGGGTACTTCTTTGCCGCCGAGCGGTTTCGGATGCGGTCCAGACCATTTTCGGTGCGAAGCGACGAGTCGGGACCGGCGCAGACCGGGAGATTACGGTCAGGTGATCGAAGGGTCGGCGGGCCGCGAGGTCACGCCGTGCGACGGATGAGCGCCAGATACATGGCGTCCGTCCCGTGCAGATGCGGCCAGAGCTGGAGATCCGGGCCGTCACCGAGCGCCGGTACGCCCGGCAGCAGCGGGCGGGCGTCGATCAGCTCGCCGCCGCCGACCTTCTTCAGGACGTCGTCGACGACCACCCGGGTCTCGGCGAGGTGCGGGGAGCAGGTCGCGTACCCCACGACGCCGCCCACGCGGACCGCGGCGAGCGCCTCGGTGAGCAGGGCGCGCTGGAGCGGCGCGAAGCCGTCCAGGTCCTCGGGGCGACGGCGCCAGCGGGCCTCGGGCCGCCGGCGCAGGGCGCCGAGGCCCGAGCAGGGCACGTCCATGAGGACCCGGTCGAAGGAACCGGGGCGCCACGGCGGACGGGTGCCGTCGGCGGCGATGACCTGGTAGGGGCCGGGATTGCCGGCGAGGGCTCGCTCGACGAGGCGCGCGCGGTGCGGCTGCTTCTCGGAGGCGAGCAGGGCGGCGCCCCGCTCGGAGGCGAGGGCCGCCAGGAGCGCGGCCTTGCCTCCCGGGCCCGCGCAGCCGTCGAGCCAGCGCGCGTCGGAGCCCTCGACGGGGGCGTTGGCCAGGGCGATCGCGACGAGCTGGCTGCCTTCGTCCTGGACGCCGGCCCGGCCGTCCTTGACCGCCTCGATGGCGCCGGGCTCGCCGCCCTCGGCCATCCGCACGGCGAACGGCGACCAGCGGCCCGGCAGGGTCTCGGTGGCCTCGGCGAGCTCCTCGGTGGTGGAGCGGCCGGGACGGGCGACGAGGGTGACCTCAGGGCGCTCGTTGTCGGCCTCCAGGAGGTCCTCGATCCCCGCGCGGCCGCCGCCGAGGGAGTCCCAGAGCGCCGAGACGACCCAGCGGGGGTGCGAGTGGACGACGGCCAGATGGTCCTCCGGGTCCGCGTCGTACGGCGGGGCCACCTGCGCGACCCAGGCGTCGAGGTCCTGCTGCGAGATCTTCCGCAGCACGGCGTTCACGAACTTGGCCCGACCGTCGCCGAGCACGACCCGCGCCAGCTCGACGCTGGCGGAGACGGCGGCGTGGGTGGGGATCCGGGTGCCGAGGAGCTGGTGGGCGCCGAGCGCGAGCACGTCGAGCACGGGCGGGTCGACCTCGCGCAGCGGCCGGTCGATGCAGGCCGCGATGATCGCGTCGTACGTGCCCTGGCGGCGCAGCGTCCCGTAGACCAGCTCGGTCGCGAGCGCCGCGTCCCGGCCGTCGAAGTTCCCGCCCTCGCGGGCCTTCTTGAGGAGCGGCGGCAGCACCAGGTTCGCGTAGGCGTCCCGCTCGTCCACCGCCCTCAGCGCCTCGAAGGCAAGCATCCGGACGGGGTCCTTCTGGGGCCGCCGGTAGGGCTTGTGGGGACGGCGACGTGCCTGCTCGCTCAAAGGTGCTCCGCGTGACGAAATGACGAGGTCGAACCCCCCAAGCCTACGTCCGCCGCGCCCCCGCCCGCTCCAGGGCCCGGGGGACCGCGCCGCCCGCCGGCGCCGGGGCGCGCGGGGCCCCGTCGGCACGCGCCCCGTGGCGGGTGCCGTCGGGGCTCAAACCCCGAGGACCTCGCCCGGCGCGATGCGCACGCCACGGGCCCAGTCGGCGGCCTTCATCGGCTTCTTGCCCTGGGGCTGGACCCAGAGCAGCTCGACGGCGTACGAGCCGGTGCCCGCGTACACGTTGTTCTTGCCCGCGGCGAGCTCCCCCGGGGCCAGGTCGGTGCGGTCGGGCAGCGGGGTGACCTGGATCAGCTTGAGGCGCTCGCCCCGGAACACCGTCCAGGCGCCGGGGGCCGGGGTGCAGCCGCGGACCACGCGGTCCACCCGCAGCGCGGGGGCGGCGAAGTCGACGTGGGCGTCCTCGACCTGGATCTTCGGAGCGAGGGTGATCCCTTCGACCGGCTGCGGCACGGCCTGGAGAGATCCGTCCTCGATGCCGTCCATGGTGGCGGCGAGCAGCCCGGCACCCGCGAAGGCGAGCCGGGTGAGCAGGTCGCCGCTGGTGTCGGTCGGCCGGACGTCCTCGGTGACCACGCCGTACACCGGACCCGAGTCCAGGCCCTCCTCGATCAGGAAGGTGGACGCGCCCGTGACCTGGTCGCCCGCCATCAGCGAGTGCTGCACGGGGGCCGCGCCGCGCCAGGCCGGCAGCAGCGAGAAGTGCAGGTTGACCCAGCCCCGGGCGGGGATGTCGAGGGCGACCTTGGGCAGCAGCGCGCCGTAGGCGACGACCGGACAGCAGTCCGGGGCGATCTCCCGCAGCCGGGCGAGGAAGTCCTCGTCACGGGGCCTGGCCGGCTTCAGGACCTCGATCCCGGCCTCCTCCGCCCGCTGGGCCACCGGACTGGCGACCAGCCGCCGGCCGCGCCCCGCCGGGGCGTCCGGCCGGGTGACGACAGCGGCGACCTCGTGCCGGCCGGAGGCGAGCAGGGCGTCCAGGGCGGGAACGGCGACCTCGGGGGTGCCTGCGAAGACGAGCTTCATGAGTGGCGACTGCCTGTCTCTCCGGGGGCTTTACGGGCAGCGCACCAGTCTAGGTCCTGTCGTCGGACTCCCGTCGTCGCCCGGAGGCCGGCCCCGCGGCGTCGGCTGCGTGCTGCCGGCGCCGGACCCCGCGGCGTCAGGTGCGTGCTCCCGCCGCCGGTGAGAGAGGGGGCGTACGAGCGGTCGAGCGCCCCGCGCATATGCGTGTACGCCCCCGCAGCGTGACCCAACCCCGGGTGGCGCGTTGGTCAAGAGAGATTGACCGAATCGGGTCGCCGTTCCCCCCTGCGGCCCTTCCCCTTACATGCCGGTTCGAGAGGCTTTCACATGGCCGACCACGCAACCCACGACGCCCAGGCTCGGGCGAGTCTGCACCTGTTGGTGCGGGACATCGAGCGGGTCCGGCGGCAGGTGGACGCACTGCGCACGCTCACGGCCCAGCTGGGCAATGTCTACCGCCCTCGCCGCTCCGGCCCGTCCACGGGCTTCGTCGTCTACGGGCGGGCCCCCGCCCCCACCGTTCGTCTCGCGCAGGAGCTGCGGGACAGTGTCGAGACCCTGGTGACCGCGGCGGTCGACTTCGACCGCTCGCTCGGGTTCTCCTGGGACGCGGTGGGCTCCGCGCTCGGAGTCACCAAGCAGGCCGTCCACCGCCGTTACGGTGCCCGGCGCGCCCCCCAGCCGGGCGTCGGCCTCGACCAGGACCCGATCGTGGAGCCGAGCGCGCCCCGCACGCTCCCCTCGGTGCCCGCCGCCCGCTCGATGCCCCCGCAGCCGACCTCGGGCAGCGCCTCCCTCCGCGAGGAGCCGCGGACCTCGGCCTTCCCCGGTCCCCGCAACGGCTGACCCGCCCACGCCGTACGGCCGCCCGTCCCCCAGGGGGCGGGCGGCCGTCCCATGTGGGGCGGGGCGGCACCGGGCAGCCGTCCCCATGAGGCTCTCCCGCGTACGGCCGTCCCGGGTGCCCGGGTGACCGCCCCGCCGTCGGCTGTCAGCCGATGTCCGGCGGGTCCACCCGGATCCGCACCGGGTCCCCGCCGCCCCGTGTCATCCGCGCCGCCCTGGCCTGCTTGAGCGCGGTCGCCAGGGCCGCGCCGCTGCCCGGCGGGACCCGGACCAGGGCACGCTCCCACTGCTCGCCCGGCGGCGGGTCCCCCGGCCTCCGGGGTCCGCCGGGGCGGACCACCGGCAGCGGCACCGGGCCGAGCACCTCGGCGTCGGCGGGCAGCCCGGCCGCCGCGAGCAGACCTGCGACGGCCTCCGGCGGCCCGGTGACCGCGGCCATCCGGGAGACCGGCGGGAAGCCCAGCTCGGCCCGCTCGGCCAGCTCGCGCTGGGCGTGCCCGACCGGGTCCCACCGGACGAGCGCCTGGACGGGCCGGAGCGTGGGCTCGGCGACGACGACCACCGTGCCGCCCTCGGGCTGGCCCCGCACCAGCGAGGCCGCGTCGATCCAGCGGCGCAGGGCCTCCTCGCCCGCGCGCAGATCGGGCCGGCCGAGCATGGCCCAGCCGTCGAGGAGCAGCGCGGCCGCGTAGCCGCCCTCCGCGACCGGCTCGGCCCCGGGGGTGCAGACCACGAGCGCGGGACGCCCGGGCACGGTGTCCAGGATGTGGTCCCGCCCCGAGGTCCTCACCGGGACCGCCGGGAACGCCCGGCCGAGTTCCTCCGCCGTCCGGCGCGCGCCGACGACCTGGGCCCGCAGCCGGGTCGCGCCGCACTCCACGCAGTGCCAGTCGGAGGCCCCGCGCCCGCACCAGCCGCAGTGCAGCTCCTGCTGCTCGGGGGCCTCCAGGGGCCCGGCGCAGTGACGGCAGCGGGCGGGCGTACGGCACCGCTCGCAGGCGAGTCGCGGTACGTATCCCCGGCGGGGCACCTGGACCAGGACGGGACCGGTCCTGAGCCCCTCGCGCACGGTCTGCCAGGCCAGTGAGGGCAGCCGGGCCGCGCGCGCGGCCTCGTCACGGGCCAGTTCGCCGTCGCCCACGGTCCGGATCAGGGGGGCGGCCCGGCGGACCTGCTCGCGTCCGGCGAAGAGCGCCTTGGCCCAGCCGGACTCGACGAGCTGGGCGGCCTCGACCGTGCAGCCGGTACTGCCGAGGAGGAAGGCGCAGCGGTCGTGGGCGGCGCGGAGCAGCAGGACCTCGCGGGCGTGCGGCTGCGGGGCGTGCGGCTCGCTGTGGCTGCCGTCACCGTCGTCCCAGATGACGACGAGACCGAGGTCGCGGACGGGGGCGAACATCGCGGCCCGGGTGCCGACGACCGCGCGTACCGCGCCGCGCCGTACGGCGAGCCACTGCGCGTACCGCTTCTCGGGGCCCGCCTCGGCGGTGAGCAGGGCGTGCCGCCCCTCGCCCAGGACGGTGGTGAGGGCCGCGTCGACGCGCCCCGCCGCGCGCCCGTCGGGGACGACGACCAGGGCGCCCCGGCCTGAGGCCAGGGCGGCGCCGACGGCCCGGGCGATCTCCTCGGCCCAGTGCGGTCCCGGGAGCGCGTTCCAGACGGCCCGGGGCGACCCGCCGCGCGCGAGGGAGTCGAGGAACGCGGGCCCCCGCTCGTACCGGGTCCAGCTTTCCGGCTCCGGCGCGGCCGGCGGTGGCAGCGGCTCCGGCGAGGGGCGGCCCTCGGCACGGGCGCTGCGCGGCGGCACGGCGAGCTGGAGCACGTCGGCGAGGCTTCCGGCGTACCGGTCGGCGACGGCGCGGGCGAGTCCGAGCAGTTCGGGTCCGAGGACCGGTTCCGGGGAGACGACGTCGGCGAGCGCGGCCAGGGGGCCGGAGTAGTCGGAGGTGGCCCGGCGCTCGACGAGGAAGCCGTCGATGAGCCGTCCGCCCTCCCGGCGTCCGTTCTTGACCTGGTGCGCCCCCGCGCCGAACCGCACCCGGACTCGCACGCCCGGCCGGGCGGCCTCGTCGAGCTCTTCGGGGACCGCGTAGTCGAAGAACTGGTCGAGATGGAGCGATCCCTTGTTCACCACGACGCGCGCGACGGGCAGTTCCTTGGCCAGCGCCGCCCCGCGCCAGGTCCGCGGCTTGGCGCGGGGCACCTTCGCCTGCCGCACGGTCTCCCGGATGAGCGCGAGCTGCTCGGGTTCAGCGGTCTCGTCGGGATTCTCTTTCTCGCTGCTCACAGCCCCATACCTACCAGACGCCACCGACAGTCGGACATGCCGAAGCCCGGCACCGCGAGGGGTGCCGGGCTTCGGTCGGGTGCGTCCGGGGCCTCAGAGGCCGGCGGCCTGCTTCAGGGCGTCCACGCGGTCCGTGCGCTCCCAGGTGAAGTCCGGCAGCTCACGGCCGAAGTGGCCGTAGGCGGCGGTCTGGGAGTAGATCGGGCGGAGCAGGTCGAGGTCACGGATGATCGCGGCCGGGCGGAGGTCGAAGACCTCGGCGATGGCGTTCTCGATCTTCTCGTTGTCGACGGTGTTGGTGCCGAAGGTCTCGACGAAGAGACCGACGGGCTCGGCCTTGCCGATCGCGTAGGCGACCTGGACCTCGCAGCGCGCGGCGAGGCCGGCGGCGACGACGTTCTTGGCGACCCAGCGCATGGCGTAGGCGGCCGAGCGGTCGACCTTGGACGGGTCCTTGCCGGAGAAGGCGCCGCCACCGTGACGGGCCATGCCGCCGTAGGTGTCGATGATGATCTTGCGGCCGGTGAGGCCGGCGTCGCCCATCGGGCCGCCGATCTCGAAGCGGCCGGTCGGGTTCACCAGGAGGCGGTAACCGTCGGTGTCGAGCTTGATGCCGTCCTCGACGAGCTGCTTGAGCACGTGCTCGACGACGAACTCGCGGATGTCGGGCGCGAGCAGCGACTCCAGGTCGATGTCCGACGCGTGCTGCGAGGAGACGACGACCGTGTCGAGGCGGACGGCCTTGTCGCCGTCGTACTCGATGGTGACCTGGGTCTTGCCGTCGGGGCGCAGGTACGGGATGGTGCCGTTCTTGCGGACCTCGGTCAGCCGGCGGGAGAGCCGGTGCGCGATGTGGATCGGCAGCGGCATCAGCTCGGGGGTCTCGTCCGACGCGTATCCGAACATCAGGCCCTGGTCGCCGGCGCCCTGCTTGTCCAGCTCGTCCTCATCGCCCTCGACCCGCTGCTCGTACGCGGTGTCCACGCCCTGGGCGATGTCCGGGGACTGAGACCCGATGGACACCGACACGCCACAGGAGGCGCCGTCGAAGCCCTTCTTCGAGGAGTCGTAACCGATCTCGAGGATCTTGTTCCGGACGAGGGTCGGGATGTCCGCCCACGCCTTCGTGGTCACCTCACCGGCGACGTGCACGAGGCCGGTGGTGATCAGCGTCTCGACGGCGACGCGCGAGGTGGGGTCCTCCCGCAGCAGTGCGTCGAGGATGGTGTCGCTGATCTGGTCAGCGATCTTGTCGGGGTGTCCCTCGGTGACGGACTCCGAGGTGAACAGACGACGGGACACAACGCTCCCTGGGGTTGCAGCGGCTGCTGGCTCTTCGTTGACGGACCGGCAGGGGGCTGCGCCCCAAGACGTTCCGCGGACAGTCTATCGGTCGTGGTCGCGGGATGGACCAGGTGTCTCGCCTGGCGAATGCCCTGAGCGGGTGAATCCGGCCGCTTCGCGGCGGGTGAACGCCCTGATGGGGCGTACATCACACGCGCCGCGCTGGATTCCCGGTCCTCGTGGGACCGGACGGGTCAGGTCGTGGCGCGCAGCCGCGGCAGGACCAGGTCCCAGACCGTCTCGGCGAGCGCTTCCTTCGGACCGTGCGGTACGGGGGTCTCGGCGCCGTCCGAGGCGAGCACGACCGCCTCGTTCTCCTCGGAGCCGAAGGTCTTGCGCTCCCCCACCTCGTTGACGACGAGGAGGTCGCAGCCCTTGCGGCGGAGCTTCTCGCGGCCGTTGGCGAGGACGTCGTCGGTCTCGGCGGCGAAGCCGACGACCACCTGACCCGGCAGGGCCCGGTCGGCGGAGATCTCGGCGAGCACGTCGGGGTTGCGGACGAGTTCGACGGTGGGCGCTCCCCCGTCGTCCTTCTTCTTGATCTTCCCGGTGGCGTAGACGGCCGGCCGGAAGTCGGCCACGGCGGCCGCCATGACCACGGCGTCCGCGTCGGCGACGGCCTTGAGCACGGCCTCGCGGAGCTGGACGGCGGTGCCGACATGGACGACGTCGACCCCGGCCGGGTCCGGGATACCGGTGTTGGCCTCGACGAGGGTGACCCTGGCGCCCCGGGCGGCCGCGGCCCGCGCGAGCGCGTACCCCTGCTTCCCGGAGGAACGGTTGCCCAGGTAGCGGACGGGGTCGAGGGGCTCCCGGGTGCCGCCGGCGCTGACCACCACGTGGCGGCCGGCGAGGTCGGGGGCGAGGGCGTCCGCGCCGCGCGCGAGGACGCGCCGGCAGACCTCGAAGATCTCCGCCGGGTCGGGCAGCCGGCCCTTGCCGGTGTCGACGCCGGTGAGGCGGCCGACGGCCGGCTCGATGACGACGGCGCCGCGGCGGCGCAGGGTCGCCACGTTCTCCTGGGTCGCCGGGTGCTCCCACATCTCGGTGTGCATGGCGGGGGCGAAGACGACGGGACAGCGCGCGGTGAGCAGCGTGTTGGTGAGCAGGTCGTCCGCGAGGCCGTGGGCGGCCTTGGCGAGCATGTCGGCCGTGGCGGGGGCGACGACGACGAGGTCGGCGGCCTGGCCGATCCGGACGTGCGGCACCTCGTGGACGCTCTCCCACACCTCGGTCGAGACGGGGTTCCCGGAGAGCGCGGACCAGGTGGCCTCACCGACGAAGTGGAGGGCGGAGTCGGTGGGGACGACGCAGACGTCGTGGCCCGACTCGGTGAGCCGCCGGAGCAGCTCGCAGGCCTTGTAGGCGGCGATGCCGCCGCTGACCCCCAGAACGACCTTCGGCTTGGTCACCACTGCCACTCCCCGCACTCGGATGCCTACGACTCCATGAGACACCACAGGCCCGGCGGATGTTCCGCCGGGCCTGTGGTGAAGGAACGTGACGCGCTTACGTGGCCGGGCCCTCGATGGCCTCGGACGTCAGCAGACCCGCGTTGATCTCGCGCAGGGCGATCGAGAGCGGCTTCTCGTGGACGTGGGTGTCGACCAGCGGACCCACGTACTCCAGCAGGCCCTCGCCGAGCTGGGAGTAGTACGCATTGATCTGACGCGCGCGCTTGGCCGCGTAGATCACGAGGCTGTACTTCGAGTCCGTGGCCTCGAGCAGCTCGTCGATCGGCGGGTTGATGATGCCCTCGGGCGCGGTGATGGAAGAGGACACGCTCTACCTTCCGAAGATGGAGAAAAGGATCGGACAACCGTTGGGTGTCCGGGGGAACAAGTGGATCATTCCCCAGAAGTCAACAGCATCAACGTTAGCAGCTCGCGCGCAACGTCCTCGACGGAGGTGTTGACGAGCGTGGTGTCGAACTCCGACTCGGCGGCCAGCTCGACCTTCGCGGCGGCCAGTCGGCGCTCGATGACCTCGGGCGACTCGGTGCCGCGGCCGGTGAGGCGGCGGACCAGTTCCTCCCAGCTCGGCGGGGCCAGGAAGACCAGCTGGGACTCGGACATCGAGTCCTTCACCTGGCGGGCGCCCTGGAGGTCGATCTCCAGGAGCACGGGCTCGCCGGCGTCGAGGCGGTCGAGGACCGCGCGGCGCGGTGTGCCGTACCGATTGCCCGCGAACTCGGCCCATTCGAGGAGTTCACCGTTGGCGATCAGCTTGTCGAACTCGTCGTCCGTCACGAAGAAGTAGTGGACGCCGTGCTTCTCGCCGGGGCGGGGCTTCCGTGTCGTCGCCGACACCGAGAGCCATACCTCGGGGTGGACCTTGCGCATATGAGCGACGACCGTGCTCTTGCCGACCCCTGAGGGGCCGGAGAGCACGGTCAGCCGCGGACGTGCCTCTGCTGCCATGCAGCGATTATTCCAGCTTCACCGGGGTGCCCGGGACGCGTGTCCCGGATCCGGAGCCGGACCGGTCGCCGGATCAGGCGCCGGTGCTGCCGAACTCGCGCTCCAGGGAGGCGATCTGGTTGGAACCGAGACCGCGCACCCGGCGGCTCTCGGAGATGCCGAGGCGCTCCATGATCTGCTTGGCGCGGACCTTGCCCACGCCGGGCAGGGACTCGAGCAGCGCGGAGACCTTCATCTTGCCGATGACGTCGTTCTCCTGGCCGGTCTTGATGACCTCGTGAAGAGAGGCGCCGGAGTGCTTGAGTCGATTCTTGACCTCGGCCCGCTCCCGGCGAGCCGCGGCGGCCTTTTCGAGCGCGGCTGCGCGCTGTTCAGGGGTAAGGGGCGGAAGAGCCACGCCTACGTCACCTCGGATGTCGATCTGTCGGATACGGACCGGTGAGGAACCTCGCGCCCCACACCAGTGGAGCAACGCTCAACGGAGTGGTCGTTGAACGCCTGCTCTGCCCCGGAGACTAGCGGCCGAGGCCGCTCCAGTCAGCGAGAACGAAGGAAAAGTCCTGGTCAGCATCGACCGACCGGGACTTTTCCGGCAAAACGACCCGGTTTTGAGCCAAGTTTTCGTCAAGGAGTGAGACGGCCCGGTGGGACGGGTCGTCCCACCGGGCCGAAACAGTGCCGACATCCGGGTCGATCCGCTCCGACCTGCGGAGAGACCGAGAAGCTCGTTACCCGCCGACCGCCGCGCGGATCTCGTCCGCGTACCGGTGCGCCGAGTCCCGCAGGGCGGAGGCGTCGGGGCCGTGCCGCAGGACCCCGCGGCTGACGTTCGGGACGACGTTGCCCACGGCCGCGCCGAAGACGGCCGGGAGGTCGGCCGGGGTCGCGCCCTGGGCACCGATCCCGGGGGCGAGGAGCGGACCGTTGATGTCCAGGTCGAACGAGGACAGGTCGCTGAGCGTGGCACCGACGACCGCGCCGAAGGAGCCCATCGGGGTCTCCCCCGCGTTCTCCGCGGCGAGGTGGCCCAGCATGGTGGCGCCGATCGTGCGGCCGTCCTCGCGGACGGCCCGCTGGACCTCCGCGCCCTCCGGGTTGGACGTCAGGGCCAGGACGAAGAGACCCGCGCCGGACTCGCGGGCCAGGTCGACGGCCGGCTTGAGGGAGCCGTAGCCGAGGTACGGGGAGACCGTGAGCGCGTCGGAGAAGAGCGGGGAGTCCTTGCGCAGGTAGGTCTCCGCGTACGCGGCCATCGTGGAGCCGATGTCGCCGCGCTTGGCGTCCATGACGACCAGGCCGCCCGCCGCGCGCAGATCGGCGACGGCGCGCTCCAGGACGGCGACACCGCGCGAGCCGAAGCGCTCGAAGAAGGCGGACTGCGGCTTGAACACGGCCACGGTGTCCGCGAGCGCCTCGACGACGGTGAAGGTGAACCGCTCCAGACCGGCGATGTCGTCGGTCAGGCCCCAGGAGTCGAGCAGGGCGGCGTGCGGGTCGATGCCGACACAGAGCGGGCCGCGTCCGTCCATGGCGGAGCGCAGACGGGTGCCGAAGGAGAGGGTCACTTGGCGGCCTTTCGGGAGTCGGCGCCGACGGCCTCGGCGAGGGTGGCGTAGGGGGAGGCCGCCAGACGCGCGGCGAGGCCCTTGTGGATCGCGCGGGCGTAGAACGGGCCCTCGTAGACGAAGGCGCTGTAGCCCTGGATCAGGGTGGCGCCGGCGAGGATCCGCTGCCAGGCGTCCTCGGCGTTCTCGATGCCGCCAACGCCGACGAGGACCAGCTGGTCGCCCACGCGCGCGTGGAGGCGCCTGAGGACCGCGAGGGAGCGCTCCTTGACGGGCGCGCCGGACAGCCCGCCGGTCTCCTTGACCAGCGCGGGGTCGGACAGCAGGCCGAGGCCCTCGCGCGCGATGGTGGTGTTGGTGGCGATGATCCCGTCGAGGCCGAGCTCCAGGGCGAGGTCGGCGACCGCGTCGACGTCCTCGTCGGCCAGGTCGGGGGCGATCTTGACCAGGAGCGGGACCCGGCGGTCGGTGACCGTGCGGTCGGCGGCCTCGCGTACGGCGGTGAGGAGCGGCCGCAGGGACTCGGTGGCCTGGAGGTTGCGCAGACCCGGGGTGTTCGGCGAGGAGACGTTCACGACGAGGTAGTCGGCGTGCGCGGCGAGGCGCTCGGTGGACTTCACGTAGTCGGCGGCGGCCTCGGCCTCGGGGACGACCTTCGTCTTGCCGATGTTGACGCCGACGACGGTCCTGAAGACCGGAACGCGCGCGTGGAGGCGCTCGGCGACGGCGGCGGAGCCCTCGTTGTTGAAGCCCATGCGGTTGATGAGCGCGCGGTCCGGGACCAGCCGGAAGAGGCGCTTCTTGGGGTTGCCGGGCTGGGCCTCGCCGGTGACGGTGCCGATCTCGACGTGGTCGAAGCCGAGCATCGACATGCCGTCGATGGCGACGGCGTTCTTGTCGAAGCCGGCGGCGAGCCCGAAGGGGCCGTGCATCCGCAGGCCGAGGGCCTCGGTGCGCAGCTCCTTGTACCGGGGGGCGAGGACGGCGGCGACGAAGGTCCGCAGCACCGGGACGCGGGCCGCGAGGCGGATCCAGCGGAAGGCCAGGTAGTGGGCCTTCTCGGGGTCCATGCGCTTGAAGACGAGGTTGAAGAAGAACTTGTACATGTGGGTGTCCTCAGCAAGAGGGGGACACCGTTTCCGGTGTCCCCCTCATTGGCTTGCTAGTCGCGGGCCGCGGTCAGGTGTTCCGCGTGTTCCTGGAGCGAGCGGACCCCGACATCGCCCCGGTTGAGCGCGTCGATGCCCTGGACGGCCGCGGCGAGCGCCTGGACCGTGGTGAGGCACGGGACGCTGCGCGCCACCGCGGCCGTACGGATCTCGTAGCCGTCGAGGCGGCCACCGGTGCCGTACGGGGTGTTGACGATCAGGTCGACCTGGCCGTCGTGGATGAGCTGGACGATCGTCTTCTCGCCGTTCGGGCCCTCGCCCTCGCTCAGCTTGCGCACGATCGTGGCGTTGATGCCGTTGCGCTTGAGGACCTCGGCGGTGCCGGAGGTGGCGAGCAGCTCGAAGCCGTGGGCGACCAGCTCGCGCGCCGGGAAGATCATCGAGCGCTTGTCGCGGTTGGCGACCGAGATGAACGCGCGGCCGCTGGTGGGCAGCGGGCCGTAGGCTCCGGCCTGCGACTTGGCGTACGCCGTGCCGAAGACCGCGTCGATGCCCATGACCTCGCCGGTGGAGCGCATCTCCGGGCCGAGGACCGTGTCGACGCCGCGGCCGTGCACGTCGCGGAAGCGCGACCACGGCATCACGGCCTCCTTGACGGAGATCGGCGCGTCGAGCGGCAGGGTGCCGCCGTCGCCGGTCTTCGGCAGCAGGCCCTCGGCGCGCAGTTCGGCGACGGTGGCGCCGAGCGAGATGCGGGCGGCGGCCTTCGCGAGCGGGACGGCGGTCGCCTTCGAGGTGAAGGGGACGGTCCGGGAGGCCCGCGGGTTCGCCTCGAGGACGTAGAGGATGTCGCCGGCCATGGCGAACTGGATGTTGATCAGGCCGCGCACGCCGACGCCCTTGGCGATGGCCTCGGTGGAGGCGCGCAGGCGCTTGATGTCGAAGCCGCCGAGGGTGATCGGGGGCAGGGCGCAGGCCGAGTCGCCGGAGTGGATGCCGGCTTCCTCGATGTGCTCCATGACGCCGCCGAGGTAGAGCTCGTGGCCGTCGTAGAGGGCGTCGACGTCGATCTCGATGGCGTCGTCGAGGAAGCGGTCGACCAGGACCGGCCGGGTGGGGCTGATCTCGGTGGACTCGGCGATGTACGACTCCAGGCGGGTCTCGTCGTAGACGATCTCCATGCCGCGGCCACCGAGCACGTACGAGGGGCGCACGAGGACGGGGTAGCCGATCTCGTCGGCGATGGCCTTGGCGCCGGCGAAGGTGGTCGCGGTGCCGTGCTTGGGGGCCGGGAGGCCGGCGTCGGCGAGGACCTGGCCGAAGGCGCCGCGGTCCTCGGCGGCGTGGATGGCCTCCGGGGAGGTGCCGACGACCGGCACGCCGTTGTCCTTGAGGGCCTGCGAGAGGCCCAGCGGGGTCTGGCCGCCGAGCTGGACGACGACACCGGCGACGGGGCCGGCCAGCGTCTCGGCGTGGACGATCTCCAGCACGTCCTCGAGCGTCAGCGGCTCGAAGTACAGACGGTCGGAGGTGTCGTAGTCCGTGGAGACGGTCTCCGGGTTGCAGTTGACCATCACGGTCTCGTAGCCGGCGTCGCTCAGGGCGAAGGAGGCGTGGACGCAGGAGTAGTCGAACTCGATGCCCTGGCCGATGCGGTTCGGGCCGGAGCCCAGGATGATCACCGCGGGCTTGGTGCGGGGCGCGACCTCGGACTCCTCGTCGTACGAGGAGTAGAAGTACGGGGTCTTGGCCGCGAACTCGGCGGCGCAGGTGTCGACCGTCTTGTAGACCGGGCGGACGCCGAGCGCGTGCCGGACCTCGCGGACGACGTCCTCGCGCAGGCCGCGGATCTCGGCGATCTGGGCGTCGGAGAAGCCGTGGCGCTTGGCCTCGGCGAGGATCTCCGGGTCGAGCTTCTCGGCACCGGCCAGCTCGTCGGCGATCTCCTTGATCAGGAAGAGCTGGTCGACGAACCAGGGATCGATCTTCGTGGCGTCGAAGACCTCCTCCGGGGTGGCTCCGGCGCGGATGGCCTGCATGACGGTGTTGATGCGGCCGTCGGTCGGGCGGACCGCGTCGCGGAGCAGCTCGGCCTTGTCGCCGGGCTCACCGACGAAGGTGAACTGCGAGCCCTTCTTCTCCAGGGAGCGCAGGGCCTTCTGGAGGGCCTCGGAGAAGTTGCGGCCGATCGCCATGGCCTCGCCGACCGACTTCATGGTCGTGGTCAGCGTGGAGTCGGCGGAGGGGAACTTCTCGAAGGCGAAGCGCGGGGCCTTGACGACGACGTAGTCGAGCGTGGGCTCGAAGGACGCCGGGGTCTTCTCCGTGATGTCGTTCGGGATCTCGTCCAGCGTGTAGCCGACGGCGAGACGGGCGGCGATCTTGGCGATCGGGAAGCCGGTCGCCTTGGAGGCGAGCGCCGAGGAGCGGGAGACGCGCGGGTTCATCTCGATGACGATGATCCGGCCGTCGACCGGGTCGATCGCGAACTGGATGTTGCAGCCGCCGGTGTCGACGCCGACCTCGCGGATGATCGCGATGCCGATGTCGCGGAGCCGCTGGTACTCGCGGTCGGTGAGGGTCATCGCCGGGGCGACGGTGATCGAGTCACCGGTGTGGACGCCCATCGGGTCGAAGTTCTCGATGGAGCAGACGACCACGACGTTGTCGTTCTTGTCGCGCATCAGCTCCAGCTCGTACTCCTTCCAGCCGAGGATGGACTCCTCCAGGAGCACCTCGGTGGTCGGGGAGAGCGTCAGGCCCTGGCCGGCGATGCGGCGCAGCTCCTCCTCGTCGTGGGCGAAGCCGGAGCCGGCGCCGCCCATGGTGAAGGAGGGACGGACGACGACGGGGTAGCCGCCGAGGGTGTCGACGCCCTTGATGACGTCGTCCATCGTGTGGCAGATCACGGAGCGGGCGGACTCGCCGTAGCCGATCTTGGCCTTGACGGCCTCGACGACGCCCTTGAAGAGGTCGCGGTCCTCGCCCTTGTTGATGGCCTCGACGTTGGCGCCGATGAGCTCGACGCCGTACTTCTCCAGGACGCCCTGCTCGTGCATGGAGATCGCGGTGTTGAGCGCGGTCTGGCCGCCGAGGGTGGGCAGGAGGGCGTCGGGGCGCTCCTTGGCGATGATCTTCTCGACGAACTCGGGGGTGATCGGCTCGACGTACGTGGCGTCGGCGATCTCCGGGTCGGTCATGATCGTGGCCGGGTTGGAGTTGACCAGGATCACCCGCAGGCCCTCGGCCTTGAGGATGCGGCAGGCCTGGGTGCCGGAGTAGTCGAACTCGGCGGCCTGGCCGATGACGATCGGGCCGGAGCCGATGACCAGGACGGACTGGATATCGGTGCGCTTAGGCACGCTCGGCCTCCATCAGGGAAACGAAACGGTCGAAGAGGTACGCGGCGTCGTGCGGGCCCGCGGCCGCCTCGGGGTGGTACTGGACGGAGAAGGCCGGCTGGTCGAGCAGCTGGAGGCCTTCCACGACGTCGTCGTTCAGGCAGACGTGCGAGACCTCGGCACGCCCGAAGGGGGTCTCGGAGACCTTGTCGAGGGGCGCGTCGACGGCGAAGCCGTGGTTGTGCGCGGTGATCTCGACCTTGCCGGTCGTACGGTCCTGGACGGGCTGGTTGATGCCCCGGTGTCCGTACTTCAGCTTGTAGGTGCCGAAGCCGAGCGCGCGGCCGAGGATCTGGTTGCCGAAGCAGATGCCGAAGAGCGGCGTCCTGCGCTCCAGGACGGCCTGCATGAGGGCGACGGCGCCGTCGGCGGTGGCCGGGTCGCCCGGGCCGTTGGAGAAGAACACGCCGTCCGGGGCGACCGCGTACACGTCCTCGACGGTCGCGGTGGCCGGCAGCACGTGGACCTCGATGCCGCGCTCGGCCATGCGGCGCGGCGTCATGCCCTTGATGCCGAGGTCGATCGCGGCGACCGTGAACTTCTTGGTGCCGATCGCCGGGACGACGTACGTCTCCTTGGTGGCGACCTCGGCGGAGAGGTCCGCGCCCTTCATCTGGGGCTGCGCCTTGACCTTGTCGAGCAGGGCCTCGTCGCGGACGCCGGTCCAGGCCTCGCCGGAGAAGATGCCGACGCGCATGGCGCCGCGCTCGCGCAGGTGGCGGGTGAGGGCGCGGGTGTCGATGCCGGAGATGCCGACGACGCCCTGGCGCTCCAGTTCCTCGTCCAGCGAGCGCTGGGCGCGCCAGTTGGAGGAGACGCGGGCGGGGTCGCGGACGACGTAGCCGGAGACCCAGATCCTCGCGGACTCGGGGTCCTCGTCGTTGACGCCCGTGTTGCCGACGTGCGGGGCCGTCATCACCACGACCTGGCGGTGGTAGGACGGGTCGGTGAGGGTCTCCTGGTAGCCGGACATGCCGGTGGAGAACACGGCCTCGCCGAAGGTCTCCCCCACGGCCCCGTAGGCGCGGCCGCGGAAGATGCGGCCGTCCTCCAGGACGAGTACGGCGGGAACCTTGCTGGTTCCCCGGGTGGAGGTCGTCATCGTGCGATGCCTTCCGTCGTGGTGGTCATGGAGTGGATGGCCTCGACCCAGGCGGTGTGCTCGGCCGCCCGGTCGGACCGGAAACCGGAGTCGAGCAGTGTGTCGCCGTGCGCCCAGGTGACGATCAGCAGGCCGCCCTCGGCGAGGACCTTGCCCGCGATGCCCTTGTCGAGACGGGCTTCGCGCAGGGCCTCGGCCGGGACGAAGAAGTCGTTCGCCCCGGGGCGTACGACCACGAGCCCGGCGTCGGTGAGCGTGAGCTCGACGCGGCTGCGGGTGCCGAGACCGTGGGCCACGATCCGGTCGAGCCACTGCCCGGCGGTCGTGGAGCCGTGGTAGCGGCCGCTGAGGGTCAGTTTCGCCGTACCGGCCGTCTGGGGCGCGGTGGGGAGTTCGGGGAGGCCCGACTGGAGGCTGCCGCGCCACTTCCAGCCCTGGCGCATCAGCCAGTACACGAAGGCGATGAAGAGCAGCAGTCCGGCGACCCAGCCGAGCCGTCCGGCCCAGTCGGTCACCTCCGCCGACTTCTGATCGGCAGCCTCTGCGGCGATTGCGATGAGTGGTGTCACGCCAGCTTCCCGTCCACGACCGTTGCCCGGCCCCGCAGGAAGGTGTGGGTGACGCGTCCCGGCAGCTCACGGCCCTCGTAGGGGGTGTTTCGGCTGCGGGAGGCGAAGTCCGCGGGGTCCACGACACCACGGTAAGCCGGATCGACCAGCGTCAGGTTCGCGGGCTCACCAGCCGAGACGGGTCGTCCGTGGCCCGTGGCCCGTCCGATGCGGGCGGGCGCGAAGGACATCCGGTCGGCGACGCCGGCCCAGTCGAGGAGGCCGGTCTCCACCATCGTCTGCTGGACGACGGAGAGCGCGGTCTCCAGGCCGACCATGCCCATGGCGGCCGCGGCCCACTCGCAGTCCTTGTCCTCGTGGGGGTGCGGGGCGTGGTCGGTGGCGACGATGTCGATCGTGCCGTCGGCCAGGGCCTCGCGGAGCGCGAGGACGTCCTTCTCGGTGCGCAGCGGCGGGTTGACCTTGTAGACCGGGTTGTAGCTCCGGGCCATCTCGTCGGTGAGGAGGAGGTGGTGCGGGGTGACCTCGGCGGTGACGTCGATGCCGCGGGACTTGGCCCAGCGGACGATCTCGACGGAGCCGGCGGTGGAGAGGTGGCAGATGTGGACGCGGGAGCCGACGTGCTCGGCGAGGAGGACGTCGCGGGCGATGATCGACTCCTCGGCGACGGCCGGCCAGCCGCCGAGTCCGAGTTCGGCCGAGACGATGCCCTCGTTCATCTGGGCGCCCTCGGTGAGGCGGGGCTCCTGGGCGTGCTGGGCGACGACGCCGCCGAAGGCCTTCACGTACTCCAGGGCGCGGCGCATGATCACGGCGTCGTCGACGCACTTGCCGTCGTCGGAGAAGACGGTGACGCCGGCGGCGGAGTCGTGCATGGCGCCGAGTTCGGCGAGCTTCTTCCCCTCCAGGCCGACGGTGACGGCGCCGATGGGCTGCACGTCGCAGTAGCCGGACTCCTTGCCGAGCCGGTAGACCTGCTCGACGACACCGGCGGTGTCGGCGACCGGGTGGGTGTTGGCCATGGCGAAGACGGCCGTGAATCCGCCGGAGGCGGCGGCACGGGTGCCGGTGAGGACGGTCTCGGAGTCCTCGCGGCCGGGCTCGCGCAGATGGGTGTGCAGGTCGACGAGGCCGGGCAGCAGGATCCGGCCCTCGGCCTCGATCACGGTGGCGCCCCCGGCGGACAGGCCGGTGCCGACCTCGGCGATGGTCTCGCCGTCGATCAGGACGTCCTGGACCTCGCCGCCCAGCACCTGCGCACCGCGGATAAGGATCTTGCTCATGGTTACTTGTTCTCCTCGGTGCGGGTGTGGGTGACGGCGGAGTCGTTGCCGCCCAGAAGCAGGTAGAGGACCGCCATCCGGACGGAGACGCCGTTGGCGACCTGCTCGACGACCGTGCAGCGGTCGGAGTCGGCCACCTCGGCGGTGATCTCCATGCCGCGGACCATGGGGCCGGGGTGCATGACGATGGCGTGCTCGGGCATCTTCGCCATCCGCTCGCCGTCGAGCCCGTACCGGCGCGAGTACTCGCGCTCGGTGGGGAAGAAGGCGGCGTTCATCCGCTCGCGCTGCACACGCAGCATCATGACCGCGTCGGACTTCGGCAGCACGCGGTCGAGGTCGTACGAGACCTCGCAGGGCCAGGTCTCGACGCCGACGGGGACCAGGGTGGGCGGGGCCACCAGGGTGACCTCGGCGCCGAGGGTGTGCAGCAGGGCGACGTTGGAGCGGGCGACCCGGCTGTGCAGGACGTCGCCGACGAGCGTGATCCGCCTGCCCTCGAGGTCGCGGCCGAGTCCGGCGTCCCGGCCGACCAGGCGGCGGCGCATGGTGAAGGCGTCCAGGAGGGCCTGGGTGGGGTGCTCGTGGGTGCCGTCGCCGGCGTTGATGACGGGGGCGTCGATCCAGCCGGAGGTGGCGAGCCGGTACGGGGCTCCGGAGGCGCCGTGGCGGATGACGACCGCGTCGACGCCCATGGCCTCCAGGGTCTGCGCGGTGTCCTTGAGGGACTCGCCCTTGGAGACGCTGGAGCCCTTGGCCGCGAAGTTGATCACGTCGGCGGAGAGGCGCTTCTCGGCCGCCTCGAAGGAGATCCGGGTCCGGGTGGAGTCCTCGAAGAACAGGTTGCAGACGGTCCGGCCGCGCAGGGTCGGCAGCTTCCGGATGGGCCGGTCGGCCACCCGGGCCATCTCCTCGGCGGTGTCGAGGATCAGGACGGCGTCGTCGCGGGTGAGGTCGGCGGCCGAGATGAGGTGACGCATCATCGGTGAGTCTCTCCGTGGTGGGGAGGTGTGAGGGCATGCGGGGGCGCGGGGAGGTGCCCCGGCCCCGCGGGGGAAAGCCGGTCCGGCTAGGCGGTGGGCCGGGCACCGAGCAGGACGGTGTCGCGACCGTCCTCCTCGGCGAGCTGGACCTTGACCGTCTCCCGCAACGACGTGGGGAGGTTCTTGCCGACGTAGTCGGCGCGGATCGGAAGCTCGCGGTGGCCGCGGTCGACGAGGACGGCGAGCTGGACCGCACGGGGGCGGCCGATGTCGCCGAGGGCGTCGAGGGCGGCGCGGATGGTGCGGCCGGAGAAGAGCACGTCGTCGACGAGGACGACGAGGCGGCCGTCGACGCCGTCACCGGGGATCTCGGTGCGGCCGAGGGCGCGGGCCGGCTTCATCCGCAGGTCGTCCCGGTACATGGTGATGTCCAGGGAGCCGACGGGGACCTTGGTGCCGGTGATCGATTCGAGCTTCTCGGCCAGCCGGCGGGCGAGGAAGACACCGCGGGTGGGAATGCCGAGGAGAACCACGTCGTCCGCGCCCTTGGCGCGCTCGACGATCTCGTGTGCGATGCGGGTCAGGACCCGCGCGATGTCCGGGGCCTCGAGAACGGGCCGCGCGTCGTCGCCGTACTGCTGCTGGGTGTCCATGAAGAAACGGACCTCCTTCTCCGCCTCACGGGACGGCTCTTAAAGGACGTCGGATTTGCGACGTCAACGATACCAGGGGTGGACGGAGACCTCCCTCGCACCCCTGGAGCCGTTCCGGGCGCCGTCCCCCGGGAGGAGGCGGTACGGACCATTCGGCTTGACGGGAAAGAGTAACGCTGCGTAACCTCACAGTGAGTTACCAGCCGCGCGGCGCAGCCGCATGTCGTCACAGCGTCCGGGAGCGTTATGTCCAGCGAATACGCAAAGCAGCTCGGGGCCAAACTCCGCGCCATCCGCACCCAGCAGGGTCTCTCGCTCCACGGGGTGGAGGAGAAGTCCCAGGGCCGTTGGAAGGCCGTGGTGGTCGGTTCGTACGAGCGTGGCGACCGCGCAGTGACCGTGCAGCGTCTTGCCGAGCTGGCCGACTTCTACGGAGTGCCGGTGCAGGAGCTCCTGCCGGGCACCACGCCGGGCGGGGCCGCCGAGCCGCCGCCGAAGCTCGTCCTCGACCTGGAGCGCCTGGCGCACGTCCCCCAGGAGAAGGCCGGCCCGCTCCAGCGGTACGCCGCGACGATCCAGTCGCAGCGCGGCGACTACAACGGCAAGGTGCTGTCGATCCGTCAGGACGACCTGCGCACCCTCGCCGTCATCTACGACCAGTCGCCCTCGGTCCTCACCGAGCAGCTCATCAGCTGGGGCGTCCTCGACGCGGACGCGCGCCGCGCCGTCGCCCACGAGGAGAACTGACCCCTTCCGGGGACCCAGCAGAAACGTACCGCCGGGCCCGTGGACGTCATCCGACGTCCACGGGCCCGGCGCTTTTCCCCGTCACGGGTCCCGGCCGTGCACGCCCTCGCGAACCCTGCCGTGCCAGCCGTCACGAACCCTGCCGTTCTCTCCCTCGCTCGCGAACGGCGGGCCGGGGTCATGCCGAAGGGGCCCGCAGCACGAGTGCTGCGGGCCCCTTCGACTGCCGGTGACGTCGGACCGGCCCTTACGGGCTCAGGCGTCCGCGTCCCGGCGCAGACGCGGCTTCAAGTCCTTGAAGCGCGCCAGCAGACCGTTGACGAAGGTCGGGGACTCGTCCGTGGAGAACTCCTTGGCGAGCTGTACCGCCTCGTCGATCGCGACCGCGTCCGGCGTGCCGTCCTCCCAGATCAGCTCGTACGCACCGAGGCGCACGATGTTCCGGTCGGCGACGGGCATCCGGTCGAGGTCCCAGTCCACCGCGTAGGTCGCGATGAGCTCGTCGATCCGTGCCACATGGGACGCGTAGCCCTCGACCAGCTGCATGGTGAAGTCGTTCACCGGCGGCTGGCGGTCGTCGGACCGCGCGTGCCGGACCTGGTCCGCGAGAACCTCCTGGACGGAGGCACCACGCTGGTCCGCCTCGAAGAGGATCTGGAAGGCGCGCTTGCGGGCCTTGCTCCGAGCGGCCACGGTTACTTGTTCACCCGGCCGAGGTAGTCGCTGGTGCGGGTGTCGACCTTGACCTTCTCGCCGGTGGTGATGAAGAGCGGGACCTGGATCTCGTGGCCGGTCTCCAGCGTGGCGGGCTTGGTGCCGCCGGTGGAGCGGTCGCCCTGGACGCCCGGGTCGGTGTGCTTGATGACCAGCTCGACGGCGGCCGGCAGCTCGACGTAGAGCACCTCGCCCTCGTGCTGGGCGACCGAGGCGGTGAAGCCCTCGATCAGGAAGTTGGCGGCGTCGCCGACCGACTTGCGGTCGACCATCAGCTGGTCGTAGGTCTCCTCGTCCATGAAGACGAAGTAGTCGCCGTCCATGTAGGAGAACTGCATGTCGCGGCGGTCGATGGTGGCCGTCTCGACCTTGGTGCCGGCGTTGAACGTCTTGTCGACGACCTTGCCGGAGAGCACGCTCTTCAGCTTGGTGCGCACGAAGGCCGGGCCCTTGCCGGGCTTGACGTGCTGGAACTCGACGACGGACCAGAGCTGGCCCCCGTCGAGCTTGAGCACCATGCCGTTCTTGAGGTCGTTCGTGGAAGCCACGGTTGCGAAATCTCCTGGACTGACGTGGGACCGTGGAGGCGTACGCGCCCTACAGCGCGAGCAGCTCCTTGGTCGTGATGGTGAGTAGCTCGGGTCCGCCGTCCGCCTCCTGGCGCACGACGAGCGTGTCATCGATCCGGACCCCGCCCCGGCCCGGGAGGTGGACCCCCGGTTCGACGGTGACCGGCACACAAGCGTCCAGTTTACCCATGGCCGAGGGTGACAGCTGCGGGTCCTCGTCGATTTCGAGCCCCACCCCGTGCCCGGTGAGGGGTACGGCCGCCTCCCCGTGGCCCGCCGCGTCCAGGATCTGGCGCGCGGCCCGGTCCACGTCCCGGTACTCGGCGCCGGGTACGAGAGACTCCCTCCCGGCCCGCTGAGCGGCGAAGACGAGCTCGTACAGCTCGATCTGCCAGTCGGCCGGCGTCGTGCCGATGACGAAGGTGCGGCCGATCTCGCAGCGGTAGCCGCGGTAGTCGGCACCGAGGCAGACGGAGAGGAAATCGCCCTCCTCGACCCGGCGGTCGGAGGGCCGGTGGCCCCGGCGGCCGGAGTTCGGGCCGGTCGCCACCGAGGTCGGGAAGGCGGCCCCGTCGGCGCCGTGGTCGACGAGCCGCCGCTCCAGTTCCAGGGCGAGGTGCCGTTCGGTCCGCCCCACCAGAATCGACTCCAGGAGTTCGCCGAGCGCCTGGTCGGCGATCTCCGCGGCGATCCGGAGGCAGGCGATCTCGTCCTCGTCCTTGACGATCCTCAGCTGCTCCACGGCGCAGGCGAGGTCGGCGAGCCGCAGCCCGGGAGCGACGGAGCCCATGGCCCGGTGCCGGGTGACGGTCAGATCGTGCTCCTCGACCGCCAGCGCGTCGGCGCCCGCCCGGCGGGCGAGGTCGACCGCGGCCACGGCCGGATCTCCGCCGCCGGCGGGCAGGACCTGCCGTCGGAGGAGTTCGTCGAGCCGTCCGTCGGCCGGTTCGCCGGTGGGCGCGACCGGGCAGAGCAGCACGTCCGCGTCGGGCTCGGGCCCGACGAGGAGGACCGCGCCCGGGGGCGATCCGCCCGCGAGATAGCGGACGTTGGCGGGGCGGGAGACCAGGGCCGCCGGGCTGCCCGCGGCCGCGCAGCGATCGCGCAGCCGTACACGGCGGTCCGCATACACCTCTGACATGCTCCGAGCGTACGAGCAGCGGGGCGCGGCGGCCTGTTCAGAACGGCCGACCGGGCGGTCCCCCCGCCGGGACGCGGCCGCGCGCCGCGGGCCGGGCCGGATCTCCCGGTCCGGCCCGGGGGTCACCAGGTCGGCGGGCTGGCGATCGCGCGGGCCAGGACGTCGTCGAGGACGCGCGCGGTGGTCTCGACGTCGTACGTGGAGTTGTCGATGATCGGCAGGCCGGAGCCGTACCAGCCGGCCATCCGCCCGTGGATGGCGGCGACCTCCTCGTCCGAGAGGCGCCGGTTGCCGCTGCGCTCGGCGTTGCGCTCCAGGACGACCTCCAGGCCGGGCAGGAGCACCACGGGCAGCAGCCCGGGGCCGACGTGGCGCTTCCAGCCGCCGAGGCCGACGACGGGCCGGTCGGGGAAGACGGCGTCGTCGACGATGCAGGAGATGCCGTTGGCGAGGAAGTTGCGCGCGGCGAAGCCACAGGTGCGGCGGGCGAGCCGGTACTGCGCCTCGGAGTGCTCGTTCCACCCGGACTGCGGGTCGGCGAAGCCGGAGCAGACCCACTCGCGGACGTCGTCGAGGCTGATGTGCGCGGTGGGCACCCGGCGGCGCTGCGCCCAGTGCCGGGCGACGGTGGTCTTGCCGGCGCCCGCCGGGCCGATGAGCAGCACGGCGAGGGTCGCGGCCCCGGTACCGCCGCCGTGCTCCACGGCGGGCGCGAGCGGCGCGCTCACGGGCGGCAGGGGCACGTGTCCGGTGAGGTCGACGCGCGGGGGCTGCTGCCCGCCGGGGTACTGCGATCCGCCCGGGTGCCGGGGGCCGCCGGAATGCTGCGGTACGGCTCCGGGGCCGCCCCAGCCGGCCGTCCCGGGCCCCGCGGGAGGCGGGGCGGAGTGCGGGGGCGGGGCGGAGTGCGGAAGCCGGGGCGCGCCGCTCCGGACGGTGGGGTGCACGCCCAGCCGGGGTCCGGTGGCCGGACCGGGACCCGGGTACGGGGCGCCGGGCGGAGTCGGCGGTATCGGCGGCCGCCCGCCCGGGACGCCGCCGGGCGTGGTGGACCCGGGTCCGGCCGCCGATCCGGTCCCGGCCCCCTGCCCCTGACCCGTGCCGGGGACGCCCCCGGGCAGGGAGGCGGAATCGGGAACGGGCCCCGGGCCGGTGCCGGGGCCGGTCGCCCCGTCCGGTCGCTCCGACGGTGGCAGCGGACCCCCCACTGCGTGCTGCATCCGGCCCCACTCCGTCTCGTACGCCTGATGTATCCGGTGTATCCGGTGCGCCGGAACGTTACCGTCCCCGGCCCCCACGAGGGGAGCGGCCGGGGCGTCCCCCCGGTGCCCTGTCAGTCCGTCAGTTCCTCGGCGAGCGCCCGCAGCGCCAGCCGGTAGGAACCGATCCCGAAGCCGGCCACCGTCCCGGTCGCCACGGCCGCGACGACCGAGGTGTGCCGGAACTCCTCCCGGGCGTACGGGTTCGAGATGTGGACCTCGATCATCGGCGCGGTCCGCTGGGCGGCCGCGTCCCGCATCCCGTACGAGTAGTGCGTGAACGCACCCGGGTTGATGACGACCGGGGTCGAGCGGTCCGCCGCCTCGTGCAGCCAGCGGATCATCTCGCCCTCGTCGTTCGTCTCCCGCACCTCCACGTCGAAGCCGAGCTCCGCGCCGAGGGTCTTGCAGGACTCCACGAGCCCCTTGTAGGAGGTGGCGCCGTAGATGTCGGGCTCGCGCGAGCCGAGCCGGCCCAGGTTGGGGCCGTTGAGCACCAGCACGGGACGGGGCTCGCTCACGCGGACACCTCGCCGTAGGCCGCGATCAGGACGGCCGGGTCGGGGCCCTCCAGGACGGTCGGCTTGCCGATCCCGTCGAGCACGATGAAGCGCAGCAGGTCGCCGCGGGACTTCTTGTCCACCCGCATGGTCTCCAGCAGCTTGGGCCACTGGTCGCCGCGGTAGGTGAGCGGCAGCCCGACGGACTCCAGGATCGCCCGGTGCCGGTCGGCGGTGGCGTCGTCGAGGCGCCCGGCCAGACGGCCGAGCTCGGCGGCGAAGACCATGCCGACGGAGACGGCGGCACCGTGGCGCCACTTGTACCGCTCGTTCTTCTCGATGGCGTGGGCGAGGGTGTGGCCGTAGTTGAGGATCTCGCGGCGGCCGGACTCCTTGAGGTCGCCGGAGACGACCTCGGCCTTGACCTGGATCGAGCGGACGAGCAGCTCGGCGGTGTGGGGGCCGGCGGGGGTACGCGCCGCCTGCGGGTCCTCCTCGATGAGGTCGAGGATCACCGGGTCGACGATGAAGCCGGCCTTGATGATCTCCGCGAGGCCGCTGACGTAGTCGTTGACCGGCAGCGAGTCGAGCGCGGCCAGGTCGCAGAGGACCCCGGCGGGCGGGTGGAAGGCGCCGACGAGGTTCTTGCCCTCGGCGGTGTTGATGCCCGTCTTGCCGCCGACGGCCGCGTCGACCATCGCGAGGACGGTGGTCGGTACGGCGATCCAGCGGACGCCCCGCAGCCAGGTCGCGGCGACGAAGCCGGCCAGGTCGGTGGTGGCGCCGCCGCCGACGCCCACGATGACGTCGCTGCGGGTGAAGCCGGTCTGGCCGAGCGCCTTCCAGCAGTATGCGGCGACCTCGGCGGTCTTCGCCTCCTCGGCGTTCGGCACCTGGATGGCGACCGTCTCGTAGCCCTGGTCGGCGAGGTCCGCGCGGAGCGCCTCACCGGTGTCGGCGAGCGCCTCGGGGTGGATGACCGCGATCCGCTTGGCCTGGCTGCCGATGAGGGCCGGGAGCTCGCCCAGCAGCTGCCGGCCGACCAGCACCTCGTACGGATCCGTGCCGGCGCTGCCCGCGACGTGGATACGGGTGACTTCCTGGTCCGTCGTCATGCGTCCTTCTTCAGATCCAGTGCCGCGAGGACCGCGTCGGCGACCTCTTCGGGGGTGCGGTCGTCGGTGCCGACGACGGCCCGCGCGACTTCGGTGTACAGGTGGCGGCGCGCCTCCATCAGCTCGCGCCACTGACGGCGCGGGTTGACGGCGAGCAGGGGGCGCGCGGTGTTGAGGCCGACGCGCCGGACCGCCTCGTCGACGTCCATCGAGAGGTACGCGACGGGCAGCCCGGCGAGCAGGGCCCGGGTTCCGGCGTCGAGGATCGCGCCACCGCCGAGGGAGAGGACGCCCTCGTGCCCGGCGAGCGCCGCGGCGACCGCGTCCCGCTCCAGGGCACGGAAGTGCTCCTCGCCGTCCTCGACGAAGATGTCGGAGATCTCTCGGCCCTCGGCGGCGACGATGTCGGCGTCGGTGTCCCGGTAGGGCGCGCCCAGCCGTTCGGCCAGGAGCGCGCCCACCGTTGACTTGCCGGAGCCCATGGGCCCGACGAGGACGACCAGGGGACCGCCGGTCACCGGATGCGCAGGTTGTCGAGGTACGACCGGACGTTGCGGCGGGTCTCGGGGACGCTGTCTCCGCCGAACTTCTCGACGACGGCGTCCGCGAGGACGAGCGCGACCATGGCCTCGGCGACGATGCCGGCCGCGGGGACGGCACACACGTCGGAGCGCTGGTGGTGGGCCTGGGTGGCCTCGCCGGTGACGACGTCGACGGTGGCGAGGGCGCGCGGCACGGTCGCGATGGGCTTCATCGCGGCGCGGACGCGCAGCAGTTCGCCGGTGGTGAGGCCGCCCTCGGTGCCGCCGGAGCGGCCGGAGGTGCGCCTGATGCCCTCGTCGGTCTTCACGATCTCGTCGTGGGCCTGGGAGCCGGGCACGCGGGCCAGCTCGAAGCCGTCGCCGACCTCGACGCCCTTGATGGCCTGGATGCCCATGAGGGCGGCGGCGAGCCGGGCGTCGAGACGCCGGTCCCAGTGGACGTGGGAGCCGAGGCCGACGGGCACGCCGTAGGCCAGCACCTCGACGACACCGCCGAGGGTGTCGCCGTCCTTGTGGGCCTGGTCGATCTCGGCGACCATCGCCTTCGACGCGTCGGCGTCGAGGCAGCGGACCGGGTCGGCGTCGAGCTTCTCGACGTCGGCGGGGGTCGGGTACACGCCGTACGGCGCCTTGGCGGCGGCCAGTTCGACGACGTGCGAGACGATCTCGATGCCCGCGGTCTCCTTGATGAAGGAGCGGGCGATCGCGCCGAGGGCGACGCGGGCGGCGGTCTCGCGGGCGCTGGCGCGCTCCAGGATCGGCCGGGCCTCGTCGAAGCCGTACTTCTGCATGCCGGCGAGGTCGGCGTGGCCGGGACGCGGCCGGGTCAGGGGGGCGTTGCGGCCCGTCTCCTTGAGTTCGGAGGGGTCGACGGGGTCGGCCGCCATGACCTTCTCCCACTTGGGCCACTCGGTGTTGCCGACCATGACGGCGATCGGGGAACCGAGGGAGAGCCCGTGCCGGACTCCGCCCAGGAAGGTGATCTCGTCCTGCTCGAACTTCATCCGGGCGCCACGCCCATAGCCGAGGCGTCGCCGCGCGAGGTGGTCCGCCACCAGCTCAGTGGTGACCGGGACGCCGGCGGGAAGACCCTCCAGTGTCGCGACCAGCGCGGGTCCGTGGGATTCCCCAGCGGTCAGCCAACGCAACCTGCTCAACGATGCTCCTCATGCTCGCGCCTGGGTACTGCGACGGCGCGACCGGGTGCGCGGCCCTGGCCCGCCATCCCTGATCCTCCCACGTCCGCGGGACGAACCCGTCCTCCGGTCCAGCTGTCGGACGCGGATCGCGCCGTTCTGGACGTTCTCGGCCGGGACGAGCGCCGACCGGGCGCCGGCCCGACCGGGCGCCCGGGGGCCGCGACGGTCACCCTCCCGGGTGCTTCCCCGCCCGACCCCGGACCCGCGGTGGCCCTAACGGGCCGCCAGGGCCTGCTCCCCGGCCGCCCGCATCGCCGCGAGCGGCGCCCTGGGGACGCCGGTCATCTGCTCGACCTGCAGGACGGCCTGGTGGACGAGGAGGTCGAGGCCGCCGACCACCTTGCCGCCCCGTTCGGACCAGGCCGCGGCGAGCGCGGTCGGCCACGGGTCGTACAGGACGTCGAAGAGGGTGCCGACGGCGTCGGGGACGGCCGCCGCGAGGGCGTTCGTCGTGCCGGCGGGGGTGGTCGCGACGACCAGCGGCGACGCGAAGGCCTCCGCCGCGTCGTCCCAGGCGGCGGTACGGACGTCCACGCCGAGCCGCTCGCCCCAGCCGCGCATCTCCTCGGCCCGCGCCTCGCTCCGTACGTACGCGGTGACGGGTCCGGCGCAGATCCTGGCGAGCGCGGCGAGCGCGGAGGAGGCGGTGGCACCGGCCCCGAGGACCGCAGCCGACTCCACCTTCTCGACACCCCGCTCCCGCAGGGCGGAGAGCATGCCGGGGATGTCGGTGTTGTCACCGACGCGTCGGCCGTCTTCGTGGAACACGACCGTGTTGACGGCCTCGACCGAGGCGGCCGTGTCGCTGATCCCGTCGAGCAGCGGGATGATCGCCCGCTTGAGCGGCATGGTCAGCGAGAGCCCGGCCCAGCTGTCGTCCAGCTCCCCGACGAAGCCGGGCAGCCCGGCCTCGTCGACCTCGAAGCGCTCGTACGACCAGTCGTCGAGCCCGAGCGCGGCGTACGCGGCCCGGTGCAGGACCGGGGAGAGCGAGTGCGCGATGGGCGATCCGAGGACGGCCGCGCGCCGGCGGGACAGGGTCATCGTCAGTTCCCCGCGTTGAACTTGTCGACGAGCTTCTGGTGCTCGGCGAGCGTCTTGGCGAATTCGGTCTTGCTCATGCCGTCGGTGGCGACGAAGTAGATCCAGCCGTCCTTCGTCGGGTCGAGCATGGCGGCGAGGGCGTCGTTGCCCGGGTTGCTGATCGGACCGGGCGGCAGTCCCTTGTGCTTGTACGTGTTGTACGGGTCGGTGTTGCTGTTCGCCTCCTTCTCGGAGATCTTGATCTCCGATTGACCCTTCAGATAGTTGAGGGTCGAGTCGAACTGCAGCAGCTGGAACGTCTCACGGTTGTCCGGCGCCAGGCGGTTGTAGATGACCTCGGCCATCTTCCGGAAGTCGTCGTGCGTCTTGCCCTCGGCCTGGACGAGGCTGGCCACCGTCAGAAGTTCCCACGGCCCCTTGAGTCCGAGCCCCTTCGCCTTTCCTTCGAGGTCGAGCTTCGTGTACTCCTGGTTGGCACGCGTGACCATCTTGCGGAGCGCGTCCTCCGGCTTCCCGCCCTTCGCGACCGGGTAGCTCGCCGGGAAGAGGAATCCTTCCAGCGGATCCTTGATGTCGGGGTGTTGTCCGGCCCAGGCAGGCAGGCCCAGGCTGCTCGCCTTCGCGAGCGCGACCTCCTTGGTCGTACCCGGCTTGAGGTCCAGACGCTCATCGAGCTTCTCGTAGACCCAGGCGTTGCGCCTGCCCTCGGGGATGATCAGGTTGGCCTGGCTGGCCGGATTCAGCATCAGCGTCACGGCGCTCTCCGCCGACATCTCCTTCTTCAGCGTGTACACGCCGGCCTGGATGGAGAGGCCCTTGGGATTGCGTCCCTGCGCCGAGACGAAGGCGTCGACGCTCTTGACGACGCCCGCCTTCTTCAGGGCGTTGCCGATCTCGTTGCCCAGCGCGCCCTTCGGGATCTCGACCTGGACCTCACCCGAGCCCGTGCCCGCGTAGTCCTCGGCCGCGCCGAACTGGCCCTGCCAGAACTGATAGCCGAAGTAGCCGACGCCGCCGACGCCGCCCGCGAGGACCAGCGCGACGACCAGGCACGCCACACCGTTCTTGCCCTTGCGCTTGTTCGCCTTGCTCCGGCTTTCGCGGTCGCCGCCGCGGGAGCCCCGGCCCCGGCCCGGCTCCTCGTCGTACTCGTCGTCGTCCGGATCGTCCTCGCCGGTGAAGAAGGGGTGCTTCTCCTCCTCCGGCTCCGGCTCGGGCTCCGGCCGGGCCTCTTCCTCCGGCGCCCAGTCGATCACCGGCTCCGGCGGATTCTGCCGGCGGCCGGGAGGCTGGGGCGGGGGGTACGCCTCGGGCGTGCCGTACAGGTCGGGGTTCTGGCCGCCGTACGGAGCGGCCGGAGGGCCGCCGTACGGCATCGCCGCCTGGCCCGTCTCCCAGTGGCCGTCGTACTGCTGTCCGAGGTGCCCGGGCGTGTCGTACCCGCCCTGGTCCTGGTACCCCGTCCCGTACTGCTGCTGATGTTGCTGCTGCTGGTACTGCTGGTGCTGCTGCTGTTCGTACGCCTGCTGGTACTGCTGCTGCGCCGCGTGCTGCTGCGCCTGCTGCTGGTACTGCTGCTGCGCCTGCGGATCGACGTACCCCTGCGCCTGCTGCTGATACTGCTGCTGCTGGTGCTGGTTCTGCTGGTACGGGTGGTACGGGTCGCCCTCGTACGCCTGCGGGACCTGACCGGTCTGGCCGCCCTGCCCGTACGGGTCCTGGTAGCCCTGAGCGCCCTGGCCGTACTGGTTCGCCTGCTGCGGGTGCGGGTAGTGCGGCTGCTGGCCCTCCCACCCCTGGTCCCCGAAAAGCGGGTCCCCGGGGTGCCACGGTTCGGAGCCGGGGCTCCGGCCATACTCAGTCATCGATCCCCAAAACAGCCGCGAGGCTTCCGGACGATCCGCCTCTACGTAGTGCGGCAGCTGTTCGAACACCGCCGCATCGCGCGGAACGTTACCGTATCGCGATCAGATGACCACTTCGACGCCCTCACCGGGCGGATTACCTGATACCCGTTCGGACTCAAGAGCGTTCTGCAGGATGATCACAGCGGCGGCCTGATCGATGACGGACCGCCCCTTCTTGGCCTTCACGCCGGAGGCCCGCAGCCCCTGGGTCGCGGTGACCGTGGTCATCCGCTCGTCGACCAGCCGGACCGGTACCGGAGCGATGCCCTTCGCCATCTCCCCCGCGAAAGCACGGACCTTGGTAGCGGCCGGACCCTCCCGCCCGCTGAGCGAGCGGGGCAGGCCCACGACGACCTCGATCGGCTCGTACTCCTCGACGATCTGGCGGAGCCGCCGGTGGGCGGCCGGGACGTCGCGTCCCGGCACGGTCTCCACCGGCGTGGCGAGGACCCCGTCGGGGTCGCACGAGGCGACCCCGATCCGGGCGTCCCCGACATCGACCGCGATACGGCGGCCGCGACGCATCGTCACGCCGTCTCCACCACGAGACGCTCGACGGCGGCGATGGCCTCGCCGACGGCCTGCGGGTTCGTACCGCCGCCCTGGGCGACGTCCGGCTTGCCGCCGCCACCGCCACCGAGGGTCTTGGCGGCCGTACGGACCAGCTCGCCGGCCTTGAGACCGCGCTCACGGGCGGCCTCGTTGGTGGCGATGACCGTGAGCGGCTTGCCGTTGGCCGTGGTGAACAGGGCGACGACGGCCGGACGGTCGGACGGGAAGCGGCCGCGGACGTCGAGGACCAGCTTGCGCAGGTCGTCGGCGCCGGTGCCGTCCTGGACCTGGCCGGTGACGAGGGCGAGGCCGCGGATGTCCTGGGCGGAGTCGACGAGACCGGCGGCGGCCTGGAGGACCTTCTCCGCGCGGAACTTCTCGATCTCCTTCTCGGCGTCCTTCAGCTTGCCGAGCATCGCGGAGATCTTCTCCGGCAGCTCCTCGGGACGGCCCTTGACCAGCTCCTGGAGCTGGGCGACGACCGTGTGCTCACGGGCGAGGAAGTTGTACGCGTCGACACCCACGAGGGCCTCGATACGGCGCACGCCGGAGCCGATGGAGGATTCGCCGAGCAGCTTCACCAGGCCCAGCTGGGCGGTGTTGCCGACGTGCGTGCCGCCGCACAGCTCCTTGGAGAAGTCGCCGATGGTGACGACGCGTACCTGCTCGCCGTACTTCTCGCCGAACTCGGCGATGGCACCCTGGCGCTTGGCCTCGTTGATCGGCATGACCTCGGCGTGGACCTCCAGCTCGCGCGAGAGGACCTCGTTGATCTTCTGCTCGACATCGGTGAGCACCGCGCCGGGGACGGCGTTGGGCGAACCGAAGTCGAAGCGGAAGCGGCCGGGCTGGTTCTCGGAACCGGCCTGGGCGGCCGTCGGGCCGAGGGCGTCGCGCAGCGCCTGGTGGGTCAGGTGGGTGGCCGAGTGGGCGCGGGCGATGGCCCGGCGGCGGCGCACGTCGATGCTGGCGTAGGCGGTGGCGCCCACGGTCACCTCGCCGACCTGCACGGAGCCCTTGTGCACGGAGACACCGGGAACGGGCTGCTGGACGTCACGGATCTCGATGACCGCGCCGCTGTGCAGCCTGATCCGGCCCTGGTCGGCGATCTGGCCGCCGCCCTCGGCGTAGAACGGGGTGCGGTCGAGGACGACCTCGACCTCGTCGCCCTCGGAGGCGGCCGGCGAGGAGACGCCGTTCACGAGGAGACCGACGACGGTGCTCTCGCCCTCGGTGTTGGTGTAGCCGGTGAACTCGGTGGCGCCGTTGCTGTCGGCGATCTCCCGGTACGAGGTCATGTCGGCGTGGCCGGTCTTCTTCGCCTTGGCGTCGGCCTTGGCCCGGTCCCGCTGTTCCTTCATCAGGCGGCGGAAGCCGTCCTCGTCCACGGAGAGGCCCTGCTCGGAGGCCATCTCCAGGGTGAGGTCGATCGGGAAGCCCCAGGTGTCGTGGAGCAGGAACGCCTTGTCGCCGGAGAGGATCGTGCCGCCGGCGGCCTTCGTCTCGGTGACGGCGGTGTCGAGGATGTTGGTGCCGCCCTTGAGGGCCTTGAGGAAGGCGGCCTCTTCGGCGAGGGCGACGGTCTCGATCCGCTTGCGGTCGGTGACCAGCTCCGGGTACTGCTCACCCATGGTGTCGATCACGGTGTCGACGAGGTCCTGGACGACCGGACCGGTGGCGCCGAGCAGGCGCATGTTGCGGACGGCGCGGCGCATGATGCGGCGCAGCACGTAGCCGCGGCCCTCGTTGCCCGGGGTGACGCCGTCGCCGATGAGCATGACGGACGTGCGCATGTGGTCGGCGACCACGCGCAGCGAGACGTCGCTCTCGTGGGCCTTGCCGTAGGCGACGCCGGTGAGTTCGGTGGCCTTGTCGATGACGACCTGGAGGGTGTCCGTCTCGTACATGTTCTGGACGCCCTGGAGGATCATCGCCAGGCGCTCCAGGCCGAGGCCCGTGTCGATGTTCTTCGACGGCAGCTCGCCGAGGATCGGGAAGTCGTCCTTCCCGGTTCCCTCTCCGCGCTCGTACTGCATGAAGACCAGGTTCCAGATCTCCACGTACCGCTCGTCGTTGACGGCCGGGCCGCCCTCGACGCCGAACTCGGGACCGCGGTCGTAGTTGATCTCGGAGCACGGGCCGCAGGGTCCGGGGACGCCCATCGACCAGTAGTTGTCCTTCTTGCCGAGGCGCTGGATGCGCTCGGCGGGGACGCCGACGACGTCGCGCCAGATCTGCTCCGCCTCGTCGTCCTCCTGGTAGACGGTGATCCAGAGCTTCTCCGGCTCCAGCCCGTAGCCGCCGTGCTCCACCGGGGTGGTCAGCAGCTCCCAGGCGAGCTTGATGGCGCCTTCCTTGAAGTAGTCGCCGAAGGAGAAGTTGCCGCACATCTGGAAGAACGTGCCGTGGCGGGTCGTCTTGCCGACCTCTTCGATGTCCGGCGTACGCACGCACTTCTGCACGCTGGACGCGCGCGTGAAGGGCGGCTTGACCTCACCCAGGAAGTAGGGCTTGAAGGGCACCATGCCGGCGGGGACGAGCAGCAGAGTCGGGTCGTCCGCGATGAGCGACGCCGAAGGGACGACGGTGTGCCCGCGCTCCTCGAAGAAGCTCAGCCAGCGGCGGCGGATTTCAGCCGACTCCATCAGTGGTCCTCATTCCGGTTGTACGAGATCGTGGGAAGTGAATGCGTGGTCGGGTACGGGGCGGGGCCGAGCGCGCCCCTGCGGCGCGGCTCCGGAAGCTCCCGGGCCTGGGCCGGGCCCGGCTCGACGGGTGCGTCGAGGCCGAGCGCCTCCTCCAGTTCGGCCTCCCGCTGGACCATGCCGTCCCTCACGTCGAGGGCGAAGTCCTTGAGGCGGTGGCCGGTCTCGATCGCCTTGTTCGCCGCCTGGGCCGCGAGGCTCTCGGGGGTCAGCTGCTTGAGCTTCCGGTTGACCTTGGTGGTGGCCCACACGCCGGCGGCTGCGCCGGCCGTGAACCAGAACGTGCGGCGGAACATCGCGGCTCAGCCCTTCTGCTTCCGGCGTCGCGAGGACGGCACGGTACGGCCGACGATCACAGTACGTCGCGAGGAGGTCCGCGGCGCGTCGGCGCCGTCCCCGCCGCGGCCCAGCGCCTTGCGCACGCCGTAGCCGAAGGCCGCGACCTTGACGAGCGGGCCGCCGAAGGTGGAGGCGACGGTGGAGGAGAGCGCGGAGGCGTTGGAGGTGACCTCCTGGACGTCCGAGGCGATGGCGTCGACCCGGTCGAGCTGGGTCTGTGCCGAGCGGACGGTCGCGGAGGCGTCGGCGAGCAGGGGAACGGCCTGCTCGGTCACGTCCGCCACCATCTTGGTGGTCGCCCTGAGCGTCTGCGCCAGCCTCACCAGAACCACGGCGAGGAAGGAGACCAGGATCGCCCAGAAGACGGCCACCAGAATCCCGGCAACCTCTCCACCGGTCACTCTGCACCGCTCTCTGCTGTCGTTGGGCCCTTGCGAAAAGTCGTCCCCCGACCCTATCGCGCCCGGGCTGTCGCCCCGTACCGCATTACCGCCTGTGCGACGGGAGTTACGGGAACCGATTGTACGGAGCGCGCGGGGGTGAGTACGCTCCGTGTCCCATGCGACGGAGCAATCTCCCGGCGGAGCTCAACCGGTTCGTCGGACGGACCACCGAGCAGGCCGCACTGACGGCGCTCCTCGACGCGTCCCGCCTGGTCACGGTCGTGGGCATGGGCGGGGTCGGGAAGACCCGGCTCGCCCTGAGAGCCGCCTCGGCGGCGCAGAAACGCTACAGCGACGGGGTGCGGCTCGCCGAGCTCGCACCGCTGCGCGACCCCGAGCTGATCGAGTACGCCCTGGTGGAGGCGTTCGACCTGACCGACCACACCCCCCGGCCCCCGCGCGAGGCGCTCGTCGAGCATCTCGCCGAGCGGCGGACGCTGCTGGTCGTGGACGGTTTCGAGCACGTGGTCGAGGACTGCGCGCCGCTGCTGCGCGAACTCCTGGAGCACGCTCCGGGACTCGCGGTCCTCGCGGTCGGCCGACGGCCCCTCCGGGTGGCGGGCGAGGCCGTGTTCCCGCTGGCGCCGCTGGGCGAGGAGGACGCGATGACACTCCTCGCGGAGCGGGCGGCGGAGGCGGGCGCACCGGTCCTGCCGGGGGCGGGCGCCGGGGCGGGGGCCCTCGTCGGCGTGCCGACGCCGACGGGCGCGCCGGCCCGCCCGGGCGCGGCCGCGGCCCGGCCCGCGGCCCCGGAGGGTCTGCCCGGGGCCCGGGGAGCCCGGTCCCCGGGCCCGGCCCGGTCCGGCGGCCGGGACGCCGTACGGGAGCTGTGCCGGCGCCTCGACGGGATTCCGCTCGCCCTCGAACTGGCGGCCGGGCGGCTGCCGCTGCTCTCCGTCGAGCAGATGCTGTACCGCCTCGACGACCGCTTCCGGCTTCTCACGGACGGTGCGCGGGGGGCGCTCCCCCGCCATCAGACGCTGCGCACCGCCATCGGCTGGAGCCATGAGCTGTGCACTCCGGAGGAGCGGCTCCTCTGGGCGCGGCTCTCGGTCTTCCCCGGCCCGTTCGACCTGGAGGCGGTGGAGTACGTGTGCGGGGGCCCCGAGCTTCCGCCGGAGCGGATCCTGGACCTGCTCGGCGGGCTGCTCGCGCAGTCGCTGCTCACCCGGGAGGACACCCCGGCCGGTCCCGCGTACCGGATGCTCGACACGGTCTCGGCGTACGGGGCGGAGTGGCTCACGGCGCTCGACGACACCGAGCGGATGCGGCGGCGGCACCGCGACTGGTACATGGGGCTGGCCACCTGGTGCGAACTGGAGTGGTTCAGCCCGCGCCAGCCCGAGGTGGCGGCCCTGACGGAGGCGGCGCTGCCCCATCTGCGGGCGGCCCTCGAACTCTGTCTGGAGCTGCCGGAGGACGCGCATCTCGCCCAGCACCTGGCGGGCACGCTCTGGTTCGCGTGGGTGGGCTGCGGGCGCCTCTCGGAGGGCCGGCACTGGCTGGACCGGGCGCTGGCGCTGGAATCGGGCCATGAGGAGGCGCGGCTCAAGGCGCTGTGGGTGCTCGGGTACGTGGCGGTGCTGCAGGGGGACGGCACAGCGGCGGTGGCGGCGCTCCACGAGTGCGGGGAGCGGGCCAGGTCCTCGCGGAACGCGCTGGCGGAGGCGTACGCGACGCACCGGATGGGCTGTCTCGCGCTGCTCACGGACGACATGCCGCGGGCCGAGGAACTGATCGGGCGGGCGCTCGACGCGTACCGGGAGCTCGGCGAGCTGAACAGCAATGTGCTGATGGCGCAGATCGAGCTGGCGATGGCGCGGGCGTTCCGGGGCGACGAGGAGGGGGCGGGCGCGCTCTCCCGGGAGGTCAGGGAGGTCTGCGAGGAGCGGGGCGAGCTGTGGGCCCGGGCGTACGCCCTCTATGTCCTGGGGTATCTGGCATGGACCCGGGGTGCGTACGGGGAGGCGCGGGAGCTGCTGACCGAGTGCGTGTCGATCAACGACAGCTTCCGCGACCTGGTCGGCCTCGTGCTGGCGATCGAGCTGCTGGCCCTGGTGACGGTGAGCGAGGGCGATCCCGCGGAGGCCGCGGTCCTGCAGGGGGCGGCGGTGCCGGTGTGGGACACCGTGGGTGTCCGGCTCTTCGGCTCGGAGGCGTTCGGCGTGCCGAGGGCGCGGTGCCGGCGGCAGGCGGAGGAGGCGCTCGGCGCGGAGGCGTACGGCGCCGCGTTCCGGGTGGGCCAGGGGCTCTCGGCGGCGGAGACGGTCGAGCGCGCGCTCGTGGCCGGCCGGAGTCCGGGCCTCGGCGCCCCGGCGGATGCGTCCGCCCCGCGTCCGTTCCGTACGGGCGGAGCGGCGGCGGTCCCGGGAACGCGGAAGCCCGCCGGCTCCCCCACCGGCAAGGGCGGGGAAGCGGCGGGCTGAACACCGCGGGGGTGGCACTACGTCCCCCGGCTTCCGCCGGGGGCCCGGATCAGCGGGCGTAGTACTCGACGACCAGCTGCTCGTCGCAGATGACCGGGATCTCCTTGCGGTTCGGGTCGCGGTCGAGGCGGAAGGCCAGGGCCTTCAGGTTGACCTGCAGGTAGCGCGGGGTCTCACCGTCGGCGGCGAAGCCACCCTCACGGGCGACCTCGAACAGCGGCTTGGTGCGGCTGCGCTCGCGGACCATCACGACGTCGTCGGGACGGACGCGGAACGACGGCTTGTCGACCTTGCCACCGTTGACCTGGATGTGGCCGTGGACGACCATCTGGCGGGCCTGGTAGATGGTGCGGGCGATGCCCGAACGCAGGACCAGGGCGTCGAGGCGACGCTCGAGCTCGACGACCAGCGCCTCGCCCGTCTTGCCTTCGGCCTTCTTGGCGCGGTCGTAGGCGCGCGCCATCTGGCGCTCGCTGATGTCGTACTGGGCGCGCAGACGCTGCTTCTCGAGCAGACGGACCTTGTAGTCCGAGTTCTGCTTGCGGCCACGGCCGTGCTCGCCCGGCGGGTAGGGGCGGGCCTCGAAGTACTTGACAGCCTTCGGGGTCAGCGCGATGCCGAGGGCACGCGACTTCTTGACCTTGGGACGGGACTGGTTCGGCATGAACCAACCTCTCTACTGGTACGAAACGGCTTCACCAGGGTTAGGGGAGGTCGCATCCGCAGCCCGGGAAACCCGCCGGGTCCGTACGAGACGGACCGTGCCGGGCAGCCGCTCCCAGGTCTGGGCACATACGTGCAGCACGCGAACGACCCACCGCCGCTCCCGGGAACCCGGGTGGTGGTGGGTGGCACGCGACACCCTCGAAGGTGCGCGACGCTCCTGGAAACCCCGCCCGAGGGCCGGGTCTCCGGCTGACTGTCCCGTTCTGGTGGTGCCGACCGGAGCCGGACACGGGACGCAGCAATCCGGACCAGTGTACCGGCTCCGCGGGACTCCTCCACACGCGGTCCCGTCCGCCTCAGCGGCAGGTGGCGAGCAGCTCCTCGACGGCCTTCTTCTCCGGCGGGGACACCGTGAGGCCGTACTTCGCCTTGATCCCGGTCCAGCGCCGGCCGTACTCGCACCCGTACGCGCTCCTCGGCGGCCGCCACTTGTCCGGGGTCCTGCTGCTCTTGTCGTGGTTCGTCTGTTTGTCGGTGGCGACCAGCACGTCCAGGTCGTTGGCGTAGGCCAGCCGCCGCTCGGGCGTCCACGCCCAGGCGCCCGCCCGCCAGGCCGCGCCGAGCGCGACGACGTGGTCGGTCTGGATCTGCGAGGCCCTGCGGTACGAGTAGGGCAACTCCTTGCCCGTGTACGGGTCGTGCAGGACTCCGGAGAGGACGACGCACGGGTTCCGGTCGCCGAGCCGGACGTCGTCGAGGTCCCGGCGCAACACGTCGTCCCGGGTGTCACAGCCGTTGCGCCCACCGGGGGCATCGGTCTCGTCGGACCAGCCGTCCCCGAATCTCGCCCGCTCGTACGTCTGCCGGTTCTCGCCCCAGGCGACCCTGAGCCCGGCCAGCCGGGTCCTCGCCTCCGCGGGGGTCGGCGGGAAGCCGGGGCTGACGAGGGGGACGGCGGAGTGCCGTGCCGCCCCGGGCTCCGGTCCCGTGGTGGGCCCGCACGCGACGGCCCCCAGGACCAGAGCCAGTACGCCCGCTTCACGGATCACGGGGCGAGGTGAGGCGCGCGGGGCGCGGGTCCGGGCGAAGGGCGCGCGTCTACTCGTCACCCTTGAGCCGTGCCCTCACCCGGTCCACCACGTCCGCGTAGCGGGCCTCCGCGCCGTAGCGGGTGGGCTCGTAGTACCGCTTGCCGTGGATCGTGTCCGGGGCGTACTGCTGGGCCGCGATGCCGCCCGGGACGTCATGAGGGTAGACGTACCCCTGGGCGTGGCCGAGCTTGGCCGCGCCCTTGTAGTGGCCGTCGCGCAGATGCGGCGGGACCGCGGCCGCGAGGCCGCTGCGCACGTCCGCGAGGGCGGCGCCGATCGCGGTGGTCGCCGCGTTCGACTTCGGGGCCAGGGCCAGGGCGATCGTCGCGTGGCTCAGGGTGAGCGCCGCCTCGGGGAAGCCGATCATCGCGACGGCCTGCGCGGCGGCGACGGCGATCGGCAGCGCGTTCGGGTCGGCGAGCCCGATGTCCTCGCTCGCGGAGATCATGAGGCGCCGGGCGATGAACCGGGGGTCCTCCCCCGCCTCGATCATCCGGGCCAGGTAGTGCAGGGCCGCGTCCACGTCCGAGCCGCGGATCGACTTGATCAGCGCGCTGGCCACGTCGTAGTGCTGGTCGCCGTCCCGGTCGTACTTGACGGCCGCGCGGTCGACGGTCTCCTCGACCGTCTCCAGAGTGATCTCCGGCTCGCCCTTGGCGATGGCCGCGCCCGCGGCCGCCTCCAGGGCGGTGAGGGCGCGCCGGGCGTCGCCGCCCGCGACCCGCAGGAGATGGGCCTCGGCGTCCTCCGGGAGGGTCACGGCCCCGCCGAGTCCGCGCTCGCCGGTGAGCGCCCGGGCCATCAGGCCGCGCAGGTCGTCGTCGGTCAGCGGCTCCAGGGTGAGGAGCAGGGAGCGGGAGAGGAGCGGCGAGATGATCGAGAAGTACGGGTTCTCGGTGGTGGCCGCGATGAGCGTCACCCAGCGGTTCTCGACGGCGGGCAGCAGCGAGTCCTGCTGGGCCTTGGAGAAGCGGTGGATCTCGTCGAGGAAGAGGACGGTCTCCTTGCCGTAGCCACCGACGGCGCGGCGGGCTCCGTCGATGACGGCACGGACCTCCTTGACGCCCGCCGTGATCGCCGAAAGCTCCACGAACCGCTTGTTGGTCGCCTTGGAGACCACGTACGCCAGGGTCGTCTTCCCGATCCCGGGCGGACCCCAGAGGATCACGGAGGAGGCGCCGGCGGGGCCGCCGTCACCGTCCCCCACGAGTCGGCGCAGCGGCGATCCGGGCTTGAGCAGGTGCTTCTGCCCCACCACCTCGTCGAGGGTGCGCGGGCGCATCCGGACGGCCAGCGGGCTGCTGGCGGGGTCCTTCTCCTGGCGGTCTTCGGCTGCTGCGGTAAAGAGGTCGGGCTCCACAGTCATGAAGCCTAGGTCACCCCACCGACAGCGACGTCTCCGCCGGCGGTCCGCCGGCGGAGGGTCAGCTGGTCCAGAAGTCCCACCAGCGGGTCAGGATCAGCATGCCGATGATCCCGATGTGCAGGACGGGGAGGACCCAGGTGAACTCGTCGAAGAAGGTCCGGAGGGCGCGGGGGGCGGGGACGGCGCCGCTGCGGACGTTGTGCGAGGTCACGTACCAGAACATGACGATGGTGGCGACCCAGGCCAGGCAGCACCAGAGGCACAGCGAGTTGATCTCGTACAGCGACTGGTACATCAGCCAGGTGCAGAATCCGACGCCGAAGAGGGTGCCGGCGTTGAGGCCGAGCCAGTACCAGCGGCGGTAGCGGGCCCCGGCGAGCAGGCCGACACCGATCGCGATCACCATGGCGTACGTGACGAGGCCGAGCATCGGGTTGGGGAAGCCGAAGACCGAGGCCTGCTCGCTCTTCATGATGTTGCCGCAGGAGACGATCGGGTTGAGGCTGCACCCGGGGACGAAGTTCGGGTCCTCGAGGAGCTTGAACTTGTCGATCGTGATGACCCAGGCGGCGAGCACCCCGGCCGCCCCGGTGATCACGAGCATCCAGGCGAAGGCCTTGCTCGCCCCGATCGTGCCGTCGTCGTGCCGGCCGGACGCGGCCTCGTCCACCGCTGCCTTCGTCATGTCGCCATTTCCCTCGCTCGCGAGCCTTGTGGGCACGGTCATTCTGCCGTACGGGGGACGGCGCCCACCGTTCGCCGGAGATAAGTGAGGCGAGCGTGAGGACGACGTGAAGGGGCCCGGGCCCACGCGCGTGCGCGGGCCCGGGCCCCATCACGGGAGAGTCCGTCGGACTCTCCGGAACGTCCGTCAGGCCAGCTTGGCCCGTACCGCGTCGAGCAGGGCGTCCACGGCGACCGCCTGCTGCTCGCCGGACTCCATGTCCTTGAGCTGGACGACGCCCTCGGCGAGGTCGCGCTCACCGGCGACGACGGCGAAGCGGGCACCCGAGCGGTTGGCGTCCTTCATCGCGCCCTTGAGGCCCTTCCCGCCGAACGAGAAGTCCGCGGAGATGCCCTCCTTGCGCAGTTCGGTGACCTTGCCGAAGAGGATCCGGCGCGCCTCCTCGCCGATGGCCACGGCGAAGACGCTGGTGACGGCGGGGAGGTCGAGCTCGATGCCCTCCGCCTCCAGGGCGAGGACCGTGCGGTCCACCCCGAGCGCCCAGCCGACGGACGGCAGCGCGGGGCCGCCGATCATCTCGGAGAGGCCGTCGTAGCGGCCGCCGCCGCCGACCGCCGACTGCGAGCCGAGACCGCCGTGGACGAACTCGAAGGTCGTGCGGGTGTAGTAGTCCAGGCCGCGCACCAGCTTGGCGTCGTCCTCGAACTCCACGCCCGCCGCGGTGATCAGGGCGCGCACCTCCTCGTGGTACGCCTTGCACGCGTCGCAGAGGTAGTCGCCGAGCAGCGGGGCGCCGACGAGCTGCTTCTGCACGGACTCGCGCTTGTCGTCGAGGACGCGCAGCGGGTTGATCTCGGCGCGGCGCAGGGTCTCCTCGTCGAGGTCGAGCCCGCGCAGGAAGCCCTGGAGCGCCTCGCGGTAGACGGGACGGCACTCCTTGTCGCCCAGCGAGTTGAGCAGGATGCGGAAGTTCCGCAGGCCGAGGGAGCGGTACGCCTGGTCGGCCAGGATGATCAGCTCGGCGTCGAGCGCCGGGTCCTCCGCGCCGATCGCCTCGGCACCGACCTGGGAGAAGTGGCGGTAGCGGCCGGCCTGGGCCCGCTCGTAGCGGTAGTACGAGCCGGAGTACCAGAGCTTCACCGGCAGGTTGCCCTGCTTGTGCAGGTTGGCCTGGAGCGCCGCCCGCAGCACGGACGCGGTGCCCTCGGGACGGAGGGCGAGGTGATCGTTGCCCTTCGTGGTGAGGGTGTACATCTCCTTGGTCACGATGTCGGTGGACTCGCCGACACCGCGGGAGAACAGCTCGACGTTCTCGAAACCGGGCGTCTCGATGTAGCCGTAGCCGGAGTTCCTCAGCGGCGTGGAGATCGCGTCCCGGACCGCCAGGAACGTGGCGGAGCGGGGCGGGATCAGGTCGTACGTGCCCTTGGGGGCCTGAAAGGTGCTCACGAAAGTCTGGTCACATTCCTCGTCGGGGAGCGTCCGGGCTGCTGCTCCCGTGGCGGCCGGCGGCCACGTCCCGCAGATAGGGGTTCGTGGCGCGCTCCTGGCCGATGGTCGTCTGGGGACCGTGTCCCGACAGCACCACGGTCGAGTTGTCGAGCGGCAGGCACACACGGGCCAGCGAAGCGAGCATCTCGTCCATGTCACCGCCGGGAAGGTCGGTGCGTCCGACGGAGCCGGCGAACAGCAGGTCCCCGGAGAAGAACACGGAGGGGATCTCCGTGGTCTCCGGCATCCTGAAGGTCACCGACCCCTTGGTATGACCGGGCGCGTGGGCGACGGAGAAGTCCAGACCGGCGAGCTTGAGCGCGGCGCCGTCCGTCAGTTCTCGCACGTCGTCGGGTTCTCCCACGGTCAGCTCGCCCATGAGGGGCATCCCGATGGAGCGGCCGAGGGCCTTCTCCGGGTCGCTCATCATGTAGCGGTCGGACGGGTGGATCCACGCGGGGACGTCATGGGCGCCGCACACCGGGACGACGGAGGCGACGTGGTCGATGTGTCCATGGGTCAGGACGACGGCGACGGGCTTGAGCCGATGCTTCTTCAGCGTCTCCTCGACACCCTGGGCGGCCTGGTGGCCCGGGTCGATGATCACGCACTCCTCGCCTGCGGCGGGGGCGACCAGATAGCAGTTGGTCCCCCAGGCCCCGGCGGGGAACCCGGCAATCAGCACGTTCGTCCTTAGATGTCGTCCGGCACGAGGGCGCGGAATTCGCGGAAACCGCGGGAAACGCGGAATACGGCAGATCAGAGCCTACCGGCGGTGCCGGTTCCACAGCCAACCCGTATACGGTACGGGCACACCCGGCCAGGACAGGAACAGACGAGCGACAGGAGCGGAACCGGTGGTCACCAGCGATCAGCGGCGGCGGCAGCTTGCCAGGGAGAAGTACGCGCGGCAGCAGCAGCGGCGGGAGGAGAACCGACGCAAGGCGAAGCGCCGCAACACCGTCATCGCGGCCGCCCTCGCGGTGGTCCTCGCGGCGGGCGGCGCGGTGTACGCGTCCGTGGCGCTGACGGGCGACGACTCCCCCAAGGACGACGCGGCGGGCTCCGGCAGCTCGGCGAGCAGCTCGCCCAGCAGCCCGGCGCCCTCACAGAGCGCGTCGTCGAGCGCCGAGCCGAAGATGTCGGTGGACGCCAAGGCCACGTACGCCATGGCGCTCAAGACGAACGAGGGCGACATCACGATCACCATGGACGCGGCGAAGACCCCGCGCACGGTGAACTCCTTCTCGCACCTCGCGGGCAAGAACTACTTCGACGGCACGAAGTGCCACCGCCTCACCACCAGCGGCATCTTCGTGCTGCAGTGCGGTGACCCCAAGGGCGACGGCACCGGCGGCCCGGGCTACACCATCCCGGACGAGAACCTGGACGCCCTGGGCAAGGCGGGCGCGAACGGCTCGGTCACCTACCCCGCGGGCACCGTGGCGATGGCGAACACCGGGCAGCCGGGCAGCGGCGGCTCGCAGTTCTTCCTGGTCTACAAGGACAGCCCGCTGCCGCCCAGCTACACGCCGTTCGGGAAGATCGACGCGGCCGGCCTCCAGGTGGTCGAGGACGTCGCCGCGGCCGGTGTCACCGGCGGCGCCGCCGACGGTGCCCCGAAGAAGGCCGTCACCATCGAGAAGGCGACCGTGGCGAAGAAGTGAGCCGGGGTCCGCACGCAGGCGTGACCGCCGAATCTCGGTCGCGCTGAGTGCGGACAGCCGGGCCGCCGTTCGCCTAGATTGGCGTTGTGCAGCGTTGGGCCGTCGGCCGCGCTGCGGAAGGCGGGCGAGGCCCGCCGGGAAACTGTGGACGATGCCCGGGGGGTACGACCCCGCGACGGCATCATGGTGAGGAGGCGCTGTGAGCAGCGACCCGTGGGGCCGCGTCGACGAGACGGGCACCGTGTACGTGCGGACGGCCGAAGGCGAGAAGGTCGTCGGATCGTGGCAGGCCGGCACCCCTGAGGAGGCTCTGGCCTACTTCGAGCGCAAGTACGAGGGCTTGGTTGTCGAGATCGGCCTCCTCGAGAAGCGGGTGAAGACCACCGACCTCTCGGCGAAGGACGCCACCGCGGCGATCGAGCACATCCGGCACCAGATCGACGAGCACCACGCCGTCGGCGATCTGGCCGCGCTCGCGACCCGCCTCGACAAGCTCGTCGAGACGGTCGACTCGCGCCGTGAGGAGCGCAAGGCCCAGAAGGCCAAGCAGACCGACGAGGCGCGCTCCGCCAAGGAGAAGCTCGTCACCGAGGCCGAGGAGCTGGCCCAGAGCGAGCAGTGGCGCTCCGCCGGCGAGCGGCTGCGGGCGCTCGTGGACACCTGGAAGGGCCTGCCCCGGCTCGACCGCAAGTCCGACGACGAGCTGTGGCACCGCTTCTCGCACGCCCGCTCGGCGTTCTCGAAGCGCCGCAAGGCCCACTTCGCCTCGCTCGACGCCCAGCGCGAGGACGCCCGCAAGGCCAAGGAGCGCCTGGTCGCCGAGGCGGAGTCGCTGTCGAACTCCACCGACTGGGCCACGACGGCGGCCCGCTACCGCGACCTCATGACCGAGTGGAAGGCGGCCGGCCGCGCCCAGCGCGAGCACGAGGACGACCTGTGGAACCGCTTCCGCGGCGCCCAGGACGTCTTCTTCGCGGCGCGCGGCGAGGTCTTCGCCGAGCGGGACGCGGAGCAGACCGAGAACCTCAAGCTCAAGGAGGAACTCGCGACCGAGGCCGAGAAGCTGCTGCCGGTGTCGGACCTCAAGGCGGCGCGCGCCGCCTTCCGTTCCCTCAACGAGCGGTGGGAGGCCGTCGGCCACGTCCCGCGTGACGCCCGCCCCAAGGTCGAGGGCCGGATGCACACGGTGGAGCGGGCCATCCAGGAGGCCGAGGAGACCGAGTGGCGCCGGACGAACCCGGAGGCGCGCGCGCGTGCCGCGGGTCTGACCGGTCAGCTCCAGGACGCGGTCGAGAAGCTCCGCAAGCAGATCGACGCGGCCCGTGCCGCAGGCAACGACGCCAAGGCCGACAAGCTCTCCCGTGAGCTGGAGGGCCGCCAGGCCCTGCTCGACCAGGCCATGAAGGGCCTGGAGGAGTTCGGCGGCTGACCCGGCCGAGACCGTACGAGGAAGGCCCCCCGGCTCAGCGCCGGGGGGCCTTCCTCGTACGGTGCGGCCGCGGGGAGACTTCCCCTAGGGCCTGCGGGCCGAGGTCACGCGGTACACGTCGTAGACGCCCTCCACGCCCCGTACGGCCTTCAGGACGTGGCCCAGGTGCTTCGGGTCGCCCATCTCGAAGGTGAAGCGCGAGGTGGCCACCCGGTCGCGGGAGGTCTGGACGGCCGCCGAGAGGATGTTGACGTGCTGGTCCGAGAGGACCCGGGTGACGTCGGAGAGCAGCCGCGACCGGTCCAGGGCCTCGACCTGGATGGCGACGAGGAAGACCGAGGACTGGGTGGGCGCCCACTCGACCTCGAGGATCCGCTCCGGCTCCCGGGAGAGGCTCTCCACGTTGACGCAGTCGCTGCGGTGAACCGATACGCCACTGCCGCGGGTGACGAAGCCGATGATCGGGTCGCCGGGCACGGGGGTGCAGCAGCGGGCCAGCTTCACCCAGACGTCCTCGACGCCCTTGACGACGACACCGGGGTCGGCGTTGGAGCGGCGCTTGGAGCGGCCGCGGGTGGGCGGTGTCGCCTCGTCGATGTCCTCGGTGGCCGCCTCCTCGCCGCCGAGCGCCTGGACGAGCTTCTGCACGATCGACTGGGCGGTGACATGACCCTCGCCGATCGCCGCGTACAGCGAGGAGATGTCGCTGTAGCGCATCTCGTGGGCGAGGGTGACGAGCGAGTCGCCGGTGAGGATCCGCTGGATCGGCAGGTTCTGCTTGCGCATGGCCCGCGCGATGGAGTCCTTGCCCTGCTCGATGGCCTCGTCGCGGCGCTCCTTGGAGAACCAGGCCCGGATCTTGTTGCGGGCGCGCGGGGACTTGACGAAGCCCAGCCAGTCGCGGGAGGGCCCGGCGCCGGCCGCCTTGGAGGTGAAGACCTCGACCAGGTCGCCGTTGTCGAGGGTCGATTCGAGCGGCACCAGCCGCCCGTTGACCCGCGCTCCTATGGTGCGGTGGCCGACCTCGGTGTGGACGGCGTACGAGAAGTCGACCGGGGTCGCGCCGGCGGGCAACGCGATGACGTCGCCCTTGGGTGTGAAGACGAAGACCTCGTTGCGCGAGAGGTCGAAGCGCAGGGACTCCAGGAACTCGCTGGGGTCCTCGGTCTCCTTCTGCCAGTCGAGGAGCTGGCGCAGCCACGCCATGTCGTTGAGGTGGTCGTCCTTGCCGGCCTTCTTCGGCACGTCGGCACGGACCTTGGAGGCACCGGCGACGGCCTCCTGCTTGTACTTCCAGTGCGCGGCGATGCCGTACTCGGCGCGCCGGTGCATGTCGAAGGTGCGGATCTGCAGCTCGACGGGCTTGCCGTTGGGTCCGATGACCGTCGTGTGCAGCGACTGGTACATGTTGAACTTCGGCATCGCGATGTAGTCCTTGAACCGGCCGGGGACCGGGTTCCATCGCGCGTGGACGGTGCCGAGGGCCGCGTAGCAGTCGCGGACGGTGTCCACGAGGACGCGGATGCCCACCAGGTCGTAGATCTCCGCGAAGTCACGGCCGCGGACGATCATCTTCTGGTAGACGCTGTAGTAGTGCTTGGGGCGGCCGGTCACGGTCGCCTTGATGCGGGCGGCGCGCAGATCGGCCTGGACCTCGTCGGTCACTATGGCGAGGTACTCGTCCCGCTTGGGGGCGCGCTCGGCGACGAGCCGGACGATCTCGTCGTACATCTTGGGGTAGAGGATCGCGAAGGCGAGGTCCTCCAGCTCCCACTTGATGGTGTTCATGCCCAGGCGGTGGGCCAGGGGCGCGTAGATCTCCAGGGTCTCGCGGGCCTTCTTCTCCTGCTTCTCCCGCTTGAGGTAACGCATGGTGCGCATGTTGTGCAGGCGGTCGGCGAGCTTGATGACCAGGACCCGCGGGTCCTTGGCCATGGCGACGACCATCTTGCGGACGGTCTCCGCCTGCGCGGCCTCGCCGAACTTGACCTTGTCGAGCTTGGTGACGCCGTCGACGAGCAGCGCGACCTGGTCGCCGAAGTCCCGGCGCAGGGTGTCGAGGCCGTACTCGGTGTCCTCGACGGTGTCGTGCAGCAGGCCGGCCATCAGCGTCGCCGGGTCCATGCCCAGCTCGGCGAGGATGGTCGTCACGGCGAGCGGGTGCGTGATGTACGGGTCGCCGCTCTTGCGCTTCTGGCCGCGGTGCCAGCGCTCGGCGACCTGATAGGCCCGCTCGACCTGGCGGAGCGTCGCCGTCTCGATCTTCGGGTCGTTGGAGCGGACGATCCGCAGCAGGGGTTCGAGGACCGGGTTGTACGGGGAGGAGCGCTGGACGCCCAGCCGGGCGAGACGGGCACGGACGCGGTTGGACGAGCCGCCCGAGCGGGCGGGCGCCGCCGGGGCGGGCCGCGTGGGCGCCGGGGCCTCGGGCGCCGGCGGCTTGGGGGCCGGCGGCGCGGCGGCGGCAGGCGCGGGCCCGGTCTCCGCGGGCTTGTTCTGGGGCGTGCCGGTCCCCGGCGCGGCCTTATCGGCCTTCGGGTCGGGCTGCGCGGCGGAGAGTGACTGGGCCTCGTCTGGCAAGAGCGCTCCTCTGGGGTCCCCCCGGACGGAGTCTGGGGGAGGTACCGGGTCCCCCGGTCAGGCCCGGAAAGGCCATGGTATCGAGCCCTGACACGCACTGCTCACGGGGCCGGGGCGGGGAACGGGACCGACGGCGGGCCCGGCAGGCCCCTCGGGCCCGGACCGGGGTACTCCGGAAAACCGAAGGGGCGCTCCGGGGATTCCCCGGAGCGCCCCTTGCGGGGTGAAGCCCGATGTCAGACGGTGATCAGCGCCGTGAGCGGAGCGCCGTTCAGAGCCGGCTCCAGCCGGGAGCGGCCCGGGAGGAAGCCGAGTTCCATCAGGACCGCGACGCCCGCCACCTCGGCGCCCGCGCGGCGGATGAGCTCGATCGAGGCCTCGGCCGTACCGCCGGTGGCGAGGACGTCGTCGATGACCATGACGCGGTCGCCCGCGGCCAGGTCCTCGGCGTGCACCTCGATCTCGGCGGTGCCGTACTCCAGCTCGTACGCCTGGCGGAGCGTCGCCCCGGGGAGCTTGCCGGCCTTGCGGACCGGGATGAAGCCCAGTCCCGCGCGGACGGCCACCGGGGCGGCCAGGATGAAGCCGCGCGCCTCGAGACCGACGATCTTCGTCGCACCGTGCGCGGTGCACAGCCCGGCGAGGGCGTCGGTGAGCGCCGTGAACGCCCCCGGGTCCGCGAGCAGCGGCGTGATGTCCTTGAACAGCACGCCCGGCTTCGGGTAGTCCGGTACGTCGCGGATGCGGCTGAGCAGGAGGTCGGTGACGTCCTGGGCCTCGGCGGTCATCCTCGCTGCTCCGAGGAGCGGCCGCGACGGCTCGCCCGCGGACCGACGACGGCGACCTCGTGGTCGTCCGAGGGGTCGTCCGACCCGTCGTACGACTCGCCCTTGGCGGCCGCACCGGCCCGCTTCGCCATGATGCGCTTCTTGAGCGCCCTGATCGCCGGCTCGCGCTCCTTGAGGTCGGCGACGAGCGGGGTGGCGATGAAGATCGAGGAGTACGCACCGGCGGCGAGACCGACGAACAGCGACAGCGAGATGTCGTTGAGCATGCCGGCGCCGAGGACGCCACCACCGATGAAGAGCAGGCCGGCGACCGGCAGCAGCGCGACGACGGTGGTGTTGATCGAACGGACCAGGGTGCCGTTGATCGAGCGGTTGGCCATCTCGCTGTACGTGAAGCGGGTCTGCTTCGTGATGTCCTTCGTCTGTTCCTTGAGGGAGTCGAAGACGACGACCGTGTCGTACAGCGAATAACCGAGGATCGTCAGCAGACCGATGACCGTACCGACGGTCACCTCGAAGCCGACCAGCGAGTAGATGCCGACCGTGATCGTGAGGTCGTGGATCAGCGCGATGAGCGCGGCGACCGCCATTCTCCACTCGAAGGCGATGGCCAGATAGATCACCACGAGGATCATGAAGACCCCGAGGCCGGTCCAGGCCTTGGTGGCGATCTGCTCACCCCAGCTGGGGCCGACGAGCTCCGCCGCGATCTTGTCCTCGGGGACGTTCAGGTCCTTGGCGAGCTCCGAGCGGACCTTGTCGGACTGCGCGGTGTCGAGGCCGCCGACCTGGATGCGCAGGGAGCCGTTGCCGAGCTGCTGGACGATCGCGTCGTGGCCGGAGGCCTCTTCCGCGTACTCCTGCGCCTGGCTGACGGAGACTTCCGACTTCGGGGTGGTGAAGACGGCACCGCCCTGGAACTCGATGCCCATGTTGAGGCCGCGGACGGCCAGGGCGACGATGGCGGTGATGGTGATCAGGATGGACAGGCCATACCAGATCTTGCGGTTGCCGATGAAGTCGTAGCCGACCTCACCACGGTGGAGCCGGGCGCCGAGATCGCCGAGCTTCGACATCTCACGCCTCCTTCGGGTCGACAGGGCCAGCGACAGAGGCATTGGCACGGCGGGTGCGGCGCAGCGGCGGCTTGGCGCCGAGTCGCTTCGGGTCCAGGCCGGACCAGGCGTGGCCCTCGCCGAAGAACTTGGTCCGCGCGAGGAGCGTCATGACCGGCTTGGTGAAGAGGAACACCACGACGACGTCGAGCAGGGTGGTCAGGCCGAGCGTGAACGCGAAGCCCTGGACCTTGCCGACGGTGACGATGAAGAGCACGGCGGCGGCCAGGAACGACACGAAGTCGGAGACCAGGATGGTACGACGGGCGCGCGGCCAGGCGCGCTCGACGGCCGGGCGGAGGGTGCGGCCCTCGCGGAGCTCGTCACGGATGCGCTCGAAGTACACGATGAACGAGTCCGCGGTGATACCGATGGCGACGATGGCGCCACAGACGGCGGGCAGGTTCAGCGCGAAGCCGATGGCCGGGCCGAGCAGGGCCATGATCACGTAGGTGAGCAGCGCGGAGACGCCGAGGCTGAGGATGGCGATCAGCGACAGGCCGCGGTAGTAGGCCACCAGGTAGATGATGACGAGGGCGAGACCGATGGCGCCGGCGATCAGACCGGCCTCCAGCTGGTCGCCACCGAGCGCGGCGGTGACGGTGTCGACGCTCTGCGTCTCGAAGGAGAGCGGCAGGGCACCGTACGACAGGATGTTGCCGAGGTCCTGGGCCGACTGCTGGTTGAAGTTGCCGGAGATCTCGGCGCTGGCGCTCAGCGTCTGGCGCACGGACGGGGCCGAGACGACCTCGCCGTCCAGGACGATCGCGAACCGGTTCTGCGGGTCGGCCTGCGAGGAGAGCTTGCCGGTGATCGACTGGAACTTCTTGGAGCCGCCGTCCGTGAAGTCCATGGTGACGATCCACATGCCACGCTGCTGGTCGAAGACGCCCTTGGCGTCGTCGACGTCCTTGCCGTCCACCTCGGCCGGGCCGAGGAGGTACTTCGACCACACACCCGGCGCGTCCTCGCCACAGGCCACGGCGGGCTGGGTCGGGAGGGCACCCTGGCCGGCGGTGGAGCGCTGCTTGGGGTCGAGGCAGTTCAGGGAGGCGAACTTCTGCTGGAGCGCCGCGGTGTCGGCATCCGGCGCCGGGGTCGCCGACGGGGTGCCGGTGGCCTTCGGCTTCGCGGACGACGAGGCGCTGCCGGTGGGCGTCGGGGACGGGGCCTTGAGGGCCTCGGTGAGCGCACGGCCCTGGGCGGAGCCGGTGGCGGTCGGGGTGGCCGGCTTCTCGCCCACCGACGAGCCGGAGGTGGAGGCGGACGGCTTCGGCGTGGCCGAGGGGGAACCGGAGGAGCTGGCGCTGGGCGCCGGCGCGGGTCCGCCGTTCGTCACCGCGAGAACGGGCCGGAAGTAGAGCCGGGCGGTGGTACCGACCTGCTCACGGGCCTGCTTCTCGTTCGTCCCACGCGGGATGTTGACGATGATGTTCGCATCGCCCTGCGTCTGGACCTCGGCCTCGGAGACACCGAGACCGTTGACACGGCGCTCGATGATGCCGACGGCGGTGTTCATGTTGGTCTCGTTGACCGCCGAGCCCTGGCCAGGATCAGCCTTGGCCTTGAGCGTGATCGACGTACCGCCGGCGAGGTCGATGCCCAGGCGCGGGGTGGTGTGCCCCGACCAGAACATGCCGCCGGTGAGTGCGACCATGGCGATCAGGATGAGTGCCAGGGCGCGGCCCGGCCGGCTCTGTCCCCCCGCCGGCCTTCGGCCCTTCTTCGGTGCTGCCACCTGTCGTATCTCCCTGTCCAACCGTCCCGCGCTCTGTGTGCGCGGGACGGCCACGAAGTGTGTGTGGGGACCTTCCCCCGCAGACGTGGAACCGTTCCGAGCACCGCGCACGCCGGTGGGCGCGCGCGGTGTCCTCGACCGCGACTACTTCGCGTCGGTCTCGCCGTCGGCCTTGCCGTCTTTCTGGCCCTCCGCAGCGTCGGACACGTCCGACTTCTTCGTCAGATCGGCCTTCGGCGCGTCCTCGACCGTCTCCGTGGCCTCGGCGGTCTCGGTCAGCGACGACGCGTCGTCCGGGACGACGGTGTCGGAGTCCGAGCTCTCGTCGTCACCGTGGACGATGCGGTTGTACTCGGAGTCCTCGAGGACGGCGCCGATCGCGTTCTTGGCGTAGACGGCGTGGACGCCGGGCGCGACCTCGAGGAGGACGGTCTCGTCGCCGATCTCCTTGACGGTGGCGTACATCCCCCCGATCGTCCGTACGCCGGTGCCGGGCTGCATCTCGTTGCGCATCTGCGCCGCCGCCTGCTGCTTCTTCTTGGCAGAGCGGGTCATCAGGAACATGGCCCCGATGAGGACGATGAAGGGGAGGAGGGTCACGATGCTCACGGGACGGGTTTCCTTCGCACGGTCGCGGAGAACCCGCGGCCTGATCTTCGGGGGTGGGCGCGCCGACCAGAAAGGGCGGCATCGGCGGAGTCTAGGCGAGTCCGCATCGACTGAACAACGTCCAGCATCGCACCCCGGTTCCTCTCCGGGCGAGTGTCAGCCCCGTCACGCCCCGAAGAGCCCCTGTTGTCCGCTTCCGGCTGCCCCCGGGCCCGCTGCCTGCGGCGGAACCAGTCCGAGGTGGGCCCATGCCGCGGGGGTGGCGACCCGGCCACGGGGCGTCCGGGCCAGCAGACCCTCCCTTACGAGGAAGGGTTCGGCGACCTCCTCGACGGTCTCGCGCTCCTCCCCCACCGCCACGGCCAGCGTCGAGAGACCGACCGGTCCGCCGCCGAAGAGCTTGAGCAGGGCCTCCAGGACGGCGCGGTCCAGCCGGTCGAGGCCGCGGCCGTCGACCTCGTACACGCTGAGGGCCGCCTCGGCGATCTCCCGGGTGATCACGCCGTCGGCCCTGACCTGTGCGTAGTCGCGGACGCGGCGGAGCAGCCGGTTGGCGATGCGGGGGGTGCCGCGGGACCGGCCGGCGATCTCGGCGGCACCCGCCGGGTCGATCTCGACGTCGAGGAGTCCGGCGGATCGGTGGATCACGCGCTGGAGCTCGGCCGGGTCGTAGAACTCCATGTGCCCCGTGAAGCCGAAGCGGTCGCGCAGCGGCGGCGGCAGCAGACCGGCCCGGGTGGTGGCGCCGACCAGGGTGAAAGGCGGGAGTTCCAGCGGGATGGCGGTGGCGCCGGGGCCCTTGCCGACGATGACGTCGACGCGGAAGTCCTCCATCGCCATGTAGAGCATCTCCTCGGCGGGCCGGGACATCCGGTGGATCTCGTCGAGGAAGAGGATCTCGCCCTCCTGGAGGGAGGAGAGGATCGCGGCGAGGTCGCCGGCGTGCTGGATGGCGGGGCCCGAGGTGATGCGGATCGGCGCGTTCATCTCGGCGGCGATGATCATCGAGAGGGTGGTCTTGCCGAGGCCGGGCGCGCCGGAGAGCAGCACGTGGTCGGCGGTGGCACCGCGCTGGCGGGCGGCCTTGAGGACCAGGTCGAGCTGCTGGCGGACCTTCTCCTGGCCGACGAACTCGCTGAGGTCCTTGGGCCGCAGGGCCGCCTCGACGGCCTGGTCGTCACCCTCGGCCGATGCCCCGACGATGCGCGCCTCGTCGTCGCCGGTGGTCTCGTCGTCCCAGTTCACGGTTCTTCTGCCTTCTCGGTGGTGGTGCGGTGGTCGGTGCGGCGGGGTGTGGGAAGGGCCCGGCGCGCGGCGGAGTCCGTCAGCGGGCGCGGTTCAGGGACTGCAGGGCCGCCCGCAGAAGCTGCGGCACCGGCGCCGAGCCGCCCGCGGCGATGGCCTCCTCCGCCTGCGGCGTCACCGCCGCCACCGCCTCCTCCGCGTCGCGCGACGCGTAGCCGAGGCCGATGAGCGCGGCGGACAGCTGCTCGGTCCACGGCGCCGGCCCGGAGGCCGCCGCCCGCTGGGCGCCGACCATGCCGCTGCTGCCGAGCGGAGCGCCGAGCTTGTCCTTCAGTTCGAGGAGGAGTTTCTGCGCGCCCTTCTTGCCGATGCCGGGGACGGACATGAGCGCCTTCTCGTCACCGGTGGACACGGCCAGGCGCAGGGCGTCGGGGCTGTGCACCCCGAGCATGGCCTGGGCGAGGCGGGGCCCGACGCCGCTGGCGGTCTGGAGGAGCTCGAAGACCTGCCGCTCGTCGTCGTCCGCGAAGCCGTACAGGGTGAGGGAGTCCTCCCGTACGACGAGGGAGGTGGCGAGCCGGGCGTCCTCACCGATCCGCAGTCCCGCGAGCGTTCCCGGGGTGCACTGGACGGCCATGCCCACTCCGCCGACCTCGATGACGGCCGTGGTGGGGGCGAGCGCGGCGACCGGGCCGCTGACGAAGGCGATCATCGGGTTCGGCCTTTCACTGCGGCCGCCTGCCGGGCGACCGCCTGCTGGAGACGGTTCTCGGCGACGGCCTGCTGGAGACGGTTCTGGGCGGGGGCGCGCCAGATGTGACAGATGGCGAGGGCGAGGGCGTCGGCGGCGTCGGCCGGCTTGGGCGGGGCGGAGAGCCGGAGCAGCCGGGTCACCATGGCCCCCACCTGCGCCTTGTCGGCGCGCCCGCTGCCGGTGACGGCGGCCTTGACCTCGCTGGGGGTGTGCAGGGCCACGGGGATGCCGCGGCGCGAGGCGCAGAGCATCGCGACGGCACTGGCCTGGGCCGTGCCCATCACCGTACGGACGTTGTGCTGGCTGAACACCCGCTCCACGGCGACCAGTTCGGGCGAGAAGCGGTCGAGCCACTCCTCGATGCCGCGCTCGATGCCGACGAGGCGCACGCCGATGTCGTCGTCCGCGGCCGTCCGCACCACGCCCACCCCGAGCATGGTGAGGGGCCGTCCGGCGACGCCCTCGACGACGCCGACGCCGCACCGGGTCAGGCCCGGGTCCACCCCGAGAACACGCACGCCGTGATCCCCTCCTCGCTCACCTGTTTGTGCAGGCTATCCGCTGCCACCGACAACGCCGCACGAACGACAACGGGCCGACGGGGGTGTGTCCCCGTCGGCCCGCTGCGGAACCGTGTCGATCGACGGTCCGGATCAGACGTCGACCTTCGCCATGACCTCGTCGCTGACGTCGAAGTTGGCGAAGACGTTCTGCACGTCGTCGCTGTCCTCCAGCGCGTCGATCAGCTTGAACATCTTGCGCGCGCCCTCTTCGTCGAGCTCGACCTGCATGGTCGGCACGAAGCTGGAATCGGCCGAGTCGTAGTCGATGCCGGCCTCCTGGAGGGCGGTACGGACCGCGACCAGGTCGGTGGCCTCGCTGATGATCTCGAAGGAGTCACCGAGGTCGTTGACCTCCTCGGCACCGGCCTCGAGCACCGACTCCAGGACGTCGTCCTCGGACAGCTCGCCCTTCGGGAGCACGACGACGCCCTTGCGGTTGAACAGGTACGAGACCGAGCCCGGGTCGGCCATGGAGCCGCCGTTGCGGGTCATGGCCACGCGCACGTCCGAGGCGGCACGGTTCCGGTTGTCGGTGAGGCACTCGATGAGCACCGCGACACCGTTCGGGCCGTAGCCCTCGTACATGATCGTGGCGTAGTCGGCGCCGCCGGCCTCGAGACCCGCACCGCGCTTGAGCGCGGAGTCGATGTTCTTGTTCGGGACCGACTGCTTCTTCGCCTTCTGGACGGCGTCGAAGAGCGTCGGGTTACCGTCCAGGTCGGCGCCGCCCGTGCGGGCCGCGACCTCGATGTTCTTGATCAGCTTCGCGAAGAGCTTGCCGCGCTTGGCATCGATCACGGCCTTCTTGTGCTTCGTCGTAGCCCATTTAGAGTGGCCGGACATCTGCCTGTCTCCTTCGCGTAACCCATTTCTGAACGAACCCCAGAGATCCTACCGGGATCGGATCAGCGTGCCGCGCGCACCATGTCGACGAACAGGGCGTGAATACGGTGATCCCCGGTGAGCTCGGGGTGGAACGAGGTCGCCAGCACCCGGCCCTGCCGTACGGCGACGATGTGGCCCTCGTGCTCGGCGAGGATCTCGACCTCGGCGCCGACGGACTCCACCCAGGGGGCCCGGATGAAGACGCCCTCGACGGGGCCGTCCTCGATGCCCGCGACGGTGACGCCGGCCTCGAAGGACTCGTTCTGCCGCCCGAAGGCGTTGCGGCGGACGATCATGTCGATGCCGCCGAAGGTCTCCTGGCCCGAACGCGGGTCGAGGATCTTCTCGGCGAGCATGATCAGACCGGCGCAGGTGCCGTAGACCGGCAGGCCGGCGGCTATCCGCTCGCGCAGCGGCTCCGCCATGCCGAACAGCTCGGCCAGCTTGGAGATGGTGGTGGACTCCCCGCCGGGGATGACCAGACCGTCGATCTCGGCCAGCTCTTCGGGGCGCCGGACCGGCCTGGCCACGGCGTCAGCCGCGGCCAGGGCGATCAGGTGCTCCCGTACGTCGCCCTGGAGAGCCAGGACACCGATCACGGGTGTCGTCATGAGTGACTACCAGCCGCGGTTGGCGTAGCGCTCGGACTCGGGGAGGGTGTCGCAGTTGATGCCGACCATGGCCTCGCCCAGGTTGCGGGAGGCGTCCGCGATGATCTTCGGGTCGTCGTAGAAGGTGGTGGCCTTCACGATGGCGGCGGCGCGCTTGGCCGGGTCGCCCGACTTGAAGATGCCGGAGCCGACGAAGACGCCCTCGGCACCGAGCTGGCGCATGAGCGCGGCGTCGGCGGGGGTGGCGACGCCACCGGCGGAGAACAGCACGACCGGGAGCTTGCCGAGCTCGGCGACCTCCTTGACGAGCTCGTAGGGGGCGCGCAGGTCCTTGGCGGCGGCGAACAGCTCGTTGTTGTCGAAGCCGCGCAGGCGGGCGATCTCGTTCTTGATCTGACGCAGGTGGCGGACGGCCTCGACGACGTTGCCGGTGCCGGCCTCGCCCTTGGAGCGGATCATGGCCGCGCCCTCGGCGATGCGGCGCAGGGCCTCGCCCAGGTTGGTGGCGCCACAGACGAAGGGGGTCGTGAAGGCCCACTTGTCGGAGTGGTTGACCTCGTCGGCCGGGGTGAGGACCTCCGACTCGTCGATGTAGTCGACACCGAGGGACTGCAGGACCTGGGCCTCGACGAAGTGGCCGATGCGGGACTTGGCCATGACCGGGATGGAGACCGCGCCGATGATCTCTTCGATCATGTTCGGGTCGGACATGCGGGCCACGCCGCCGTCCTTGCGGATGTCCGCGGGGACCCGCTCCAGGGCCATGACGGCCACGGCGCCGGCGTCCTCGGCGATCTTCGCCTGCTCGGCGTTGACCACGTCCATGATCACGCCGCCCTTGAGCTGCTCGGCCATGCCGCGCTTCACACGGGCGGTGCCGGTCTCGGGGGACTGGGGGGAAACGGAAGGCGTGGTGGACACGGGGACCTCACTCGTGACAACGGGGGTTGACGACTAGGTCGAGGAAACAGTCCACGTGCAGTCCACAGCAAGGGCCAATGTGGACCCGGTGGATCGTTTTCGCAGGCTGAGAGCGTCACGCCGGGCGGTCGGCAAGGGCCACCGGCGCCTCGTCGTCCATTTCGAAGGCCAGCGGGAAGGGCGCGTGGCCCGCGAGCCGGAACCAGCGGACCGTGCGGTGGCGCCGCAGGGCGCGGGCGGCACGGACGGCGTCGTTGTGGAAACGGCGGGCCATCGGCACCCGGCGGACGGACGCCGCCAGCTCCTCGGCGGCCTCCTCGCCACCCGGAGCCTCCCGTACGAGCTCCACCTGCTCGGGCTCGCCGAACACCACCCGCAGGGCCTGGCTCAACTCGCTCTCGGCGACCTCCCGGTGGTCCTCCTCGGCCTGCCGCGCGGCGTGCGCGGCCTCGTACAGCACGATGGAGGCGGCGGGGTCGAGGACACCGGAGGTGGCCAACTCCTGGGTGACCGAGGCCCGGCGCAGCAACTGCGCGTCCAGGGCCGCGCGGGCGGCGTCGATACGGGAGTGCAGCCGGTCGAGCCGTCCGGCGGTCCAGCTGAGATAGACGCCGATGAGAATCAGCGCGACGACGGTCCAGATCAGGGTTTCGGTCACGGGCGCAAAGGCTACCGGGGCGGCGGCAGCACCCCTTCCCAAAGGTCGTGGTCATGGGCGAACAGGACACGCGCGGGCCGGCCCGCGGCGAGCTCGGCGAGCCGGTCGAGCCACGGGCGGTGGGGAGTGCCGAACTCGTGGGCGACGTCGTACGCCTGCCCTGCGAGGACGGTCACGCGGTCGCCGTGGTCGAGGAACAGCGACTGGTGGCCCTCGGTATGGCCGGGGGTGGGCACGATCCGTACGCCAGGGGCGATCTCGTGCTCGCCGTCGAGCTCCACGTACCGCACGCCGGGCAGCAGCGAGTCGATGGTGTGCCCGCCGGCGAGGGCGAGGGCCAGCTCGGTGCGCTGGACGAGGACGGGGGTGCGGGGGAAGAGCCGGTTGCCACCGATGTGGTCGAAGTGGAGGTGGCAGTTCACGACGGTGTCCACGTCCGCGGGACCGACGGTGAGGGGCTTGCGGACGGGCCGGTAGTGGGCGTCGGTCTCCGGGGAACCGGTCCCCACCCCGGTGTCGAAGAGCAGGCTCCCTCGGGCGTGCCGCACGAGATACCCGAGCACGGGCTCCACGCGCGCGTGGAGCCCGCCCCATTCGGTGGCGGGGCGGGTGAGGTGCCCGAGATCGAGGGTGTCGACGGAGATCATGCGACGAGCCTGCCCGGGGGCGGCCGCGGCAAGCACGACGGAGCGACGGACCCCGCCCGGACGCCCGCAACGCGGGCGTCCGGGCGGGGCGGTGGGGGTCCGGGGCGTTACAGGCCCAGCCTCGCCCGCAGGCCCACTCGTTCGTCCGTGTCCACCGCCGCCGCCCCGTCCGTCACCGTCTCGTAGACCGCCAGGATGTCCGCGCCCACCGTCGTCCAGTCGAAGCGGCGTACATGGGCCGAGCCCCGGACGCTCAGTTCCGCGCGGCGTTCCTCGTCGCCGAGGAGGCGGATCGCCGCGTTCGCGAGCGCATCCGCGTCCTCGTTGGTGAAGAGTTCCCCCGCCGACCCCTGGTCCAGGACCTGCGCGAACGCGTCCAGGTCGGAGGCGAGGACCGCCGCGCCCGCCGACAGCGCCTCGACGAGGATGATGCCGAAGCTCTCACCGCCGGTGTTGGGCGCCACATACACGTCGACGCTGCGCAGCAGCCGCGCCTTGTCCTCGTCGCTGACCATGCCGAGGAACTCCACCCGGGAGCGCATCTCCCGGGGCAGCGAGGCCACCGCCTCCTCCTCGTCCCCGCGCCCGGCGACCAGGAGCCGCGCCCCGGGACGTTCGGCGAGGATCCGGGGCAGTGCCCGCATGAGGACGGGCAGGCCCTTCCTCGGCTCGTCGATACGCCCGATGAAGCCGAGCGTCTCGCCCTGCCACTCCTTCTTCGGCTCGGCGCGCGCGAAGAAGTCCACGTCGACCCCGTTGGGGATGACGACGGCGTCGCCGCCGAGGTGCTCGACGAGCGTGCGCCGGGCGTACTCGCTGACCGCGATCCGGGCGCTGATCTTCTCGAGCGCCGGCTGGAGGATCGGGTACGCGGCGATCATCGCCCGCGAGCGCGGGTTCGACGTGTGGAAGGTGGCCACGATCGGCCCCTGCGCCGCCCAGCAGGTCAGGAGCCCGAGCGACGGCGAGGTCGGCTCGTGGATGTGGACGACGTCGAAGGTGCCGTCGTGCAGCCAGCGCCGTACCCGGGCCGCCGAGAGGAAGCCGAAGTTGAGCCGCGCCACCGAGCCGTTGTAGGGCACGGGCACGGCCCGGCCGGCCGACACCACGTACGGCGGCAGCGGTGTCTCGTCGTCGGCGGGCGCGAGGACGGAGACCTCGTGGCCGAGCCGGATGAGGTGCTCGGCGAGGTCACGGATGTGGAACTGGACGCCGCCCGGCACGTCCCACGAGTACGGGCAGACGATCCCGATCTTCACTCGCCGCGCTCCCCGCCCCGCTCGGTACCGGAGGTCCCGGCGCTCGCGCCGGGCTCCGGGCGTTCCTCCAGGTCCGCGAGCCACAGTCTTTGCAGCATGTGCCAGTCCTCCGGGTGGTCCGCGATGCCGGTGGCGAAGGCGTCGGCCAGCGCCTGTGTCATCACGGACGTCTTCTCGGCCCGCGTACCCGACTCGGGTACGTCGATCGGCGCGTGGATGCGCCCCCGCATGACCGCCGTGTCGTCGTACCAGAGCGTCACCGGCAGGAGCAGCGCGCCCGTCTGCTGGGCGAGGATCGCCGGTCCCGCCGGCATCCGCGCCGTGTCCCCGAAGAAGGTCACCTCGGTGCCGGACGCCGAGAGGTCGCGGTCGGCGACCAGGCAGACCAGGCCGCCGGCCCGCAGGCGGCGCGCCAGCGTGCCGAAGGCGGATCCCCCGGTGTGCGGGAGGACCTCCATGCCGAGGGACTCGCGGTAGGCCACGAAACGGTCGTACAGCGTCTCCGGCTTGAGCCGCTCCGCGACGGTGGTGAACGGTACGCCGAGGCAGCGGGTCACCCACACGCCCGCGAGGTCCCAGTTCGCCAGGTGCGGCAGGGCCAGGACGACCCCGCGTCCGGCGGCGAGACCCTCCTGGAGATGGTGGACGTCCTTGATGTCCGTCCCGCGCTCGACCCGCTCCCTGCTCCAGGTCGGCAGCCGGAAGGACTCCATCCAGTACCGCATGTACGAGCGCATGCCGGCCTTCGACAGCTCGGCGAGCCGCTCGGGCGTGGCGTCCGGCACCACGCGCGCGAGGTTGGCCTCGAGGCGCAGGACGCTCTTGCCCCGCCGCTTCCAGGTGAAGTCGGCGATCCGCCGGCCGAGGCCGGCGGCCACCGGCTCGGGCAGCTTCTTGACGGTCGCCCAGCCGGCGCCGTACAGCCCGTCGCTCAGTCGCTCCTTCAAGGTGCCGCCCCCGGACGCGCCGCCCTGGGACACGCCGCCCTCCGGTACCCCGCCCCCGGACGCGCCGCCCCGCGACGTGCCGTCCTCCGGTGTCCCGTCCTTCAACGTGCTCATGTCGTCGCCCCGCCCCCGCCGGCCGCGGCGGCGTCCGCCTCGGCCGATTCCCGTCGTACGGTCACGACCCGCTGGCCCAGCGTGACGGCGCTGCCGACGGCCACGATCCACAGCGCGATCGGCAGCAGGATCTCGATCCCGGGGACGCCGAAGGTGTGCAGTCCGGCCAGGCCGGCCGCGACGAGCGAGATCACCAGGCGTTCGGCGCGTTCGATCAGACCGTTGACGGCGACGGGCAGGCCAATCGATTCGCCTCGGGCCTTCGTGTACGACACGACCTGACCGCTCGCCAGGCAGAAGATCGCCACGGCGCACAGCACGTTGTCGTCGCCCTTGCCCGCGTACCAGAGCGCGAAGCCGCCGAAGATGGCGCCGTCGGCGACCCGGTCGAGCGTCGAGTCGAGGAAGGCGCCCCAACGGCTGGAGATCCCCGCCTGCCGGGCCATGTTCCCGTCGACGAGGTCGGAGAAGACGAAGAGCGTGATGACGATGGTGCCCCAGAAGAACTCCCCGCGCGGGAAGAAGACCAGTGCACCGGCCATCACTCCCGCAGTGCCGATGAGCGTGACCGCGTCGGGGCTGACGCCCCTGCGGAGCAGAAACGCGGCGAACGGTGTGAGGACACGCGTAAAAAATGCACGCGCGTACTTGTTCAGCATGGCCTTCCCGAGGTTCGGTGGGCCGCGCGGCCCCTACGACCACCGGCTCACCCATCGTAGCCACGCGCGCCCCGGCGTACGGGCGGCACCCGCCCCGCCGCGTCCGCGTCCCCCTCGGGGCCCCTCCCGTGTACGACGTATGGACGCCTCCCCGGGTCGGTGCAAAGCTCGAAGGACCACCGCGGGCACCCGCCGGAGCCGTACCGCGACACACCACTCCCCCGTGGCACCCGTCGTACCGCCGCACCGTGCGAGCAGTCGGGAGGAACACATCATGGGTGACAAGGCGAACACGGCCGCCGGAGCCGCCGGCAGGGCTTTGACGGCCGACCGGCCCACGGCCGTACGGAACGTGGTGCTGGTCGGCCACAGCGGATCCGGAAAGACCACCCTGGTCGAAGCGCTCGCGCAGACCGCCGGAGCACTCAACCGGGCGGGGCGCGTCGAGGACGGCGGCACCGTCTCCGACTACGACGAGATCGAGCACCGCCAGCATCGGTCCGTACAGCTCTCCCTCGTTCCGGTCGGCTGGGACGGGTACAAGATCAACCTCCTCGACACCCCCGGGTACGCCGACTTCGTCGGGGAGCTGAGGGCCGGTCTGCGCGCGGCGGACGCGGCCCTCTTCGTCATCTCGGCCGCCCAGGAGGCCGACTCCGTCGCCGCCTCCACCCGGATGATCTGGGAGGAGTGCGCCGCCGTCGGCATGCCCCGTGCCATCGTCGTCACCCATCTCGACACCGCCCGCACCGACTTCGGCGAGCTCACCGAGGTCTGCGCCTCGCTCTTCGGCCGCGACGACCCGGACGCCGTCCTGCCCCTCTACCTCCCGGTGCGCGGCGAGGAGGGCGCCGACGGGCACGCGCCCGCGACCGGTCTCGTCGGCCTGCTCTCGGAGCGGATCTTCGACTACTCGACGGGGGTACGGCAGGAGAACCCGCCCGACGAGGGGCAGCGGGAGCTGATCGCGGAGGCCCGGGCCCGGCTGATCGAGGGGATCATCGCCGAGAGCGAGGACGAGACCCTGATGGACCGCTACCTCGGTGGCGAGTCGATCGACGTGGAGACGCTCGTCGACGACCTGGAGAAGGCCGTCGCCCGGGGCACCTTCCACCCGGTGCTCGCGGCCGCCCCCGCCACCGGCGGCGGAACGCAGGGTCTGGGCACCCTCGAACTCCTCGAACTCATCACGGGCGGCTTCCCGTCCCCCCTGGAGCACGAACCGCCCGCCGTGACCACCCCGGACGGGCAGCCCCGTCCGCCGATCACCTGCGACCCGGAAGGCCCCCTCGTCGCCGAGGTCGTGAAGACCGCCGCCGACCCGTACGTGGGCCGGGTCTCCCTGGTCCGGGTCTTCTCCGGCACCCTGCGCCCCGACGAGACCGTCCATGTCTCCGGTCACGGACTGGCCGACCGGGGGCACGCGGACCACGATGTCGACGAGCGGATCGGCGGCCTCACGTCCCCCTTCGGAAAGCAGCAGCGGCCCATGGCGCACTGCGTCGCCGGGGACCTCGCCTGTGTGGCCCGGCTGGGCCGCGCCGAGACCGGTGACACGATCTCCGCCAAGGACGACCCGCTGCTGATGGAGCCGTGGAGCATGCCGGAGCCGCTGCTCCCGCTGGCCGTCCAGGCGCACGGCAAGGCCGACGAGGACCGGCTCTCGCAGGGGCTCGGCCGGCTGGTCGCCGAGGACCCCACGCTGCGTCTCGAACAGAACCAGGACACCCGGCAGGTGGTCCTGTGGTGCCTGGGCGAGGCCCACCAGGACGTCGTCCTCGAACGCCTGCGCGGCCGGTACGGCGTCCAGGTCGACGCCGTGCCGTACAAGGTCTCGCTGCGGGAGACCTTCGGCGGCGCCTCGGCCGGCCGGGGACGGCACGTCAAACAGTCCGGCGGGCACGGCCAGTACGCCATCTGCGAGATCGAGGTGGAGCCGCTCCCGCCGGGCAGCGGCGTCGAGTTCGTCGACAAGGTGGTCGGCGGTGCGGTCCCCCGGCAGTTCATCCCCTCCGTCGAGAAGGGCGTACGGGCCCAGGCCGCGCGCGGTGTCGCGGCCGGCTACCCCCTCGTCGACATCCGGGTCACCCTCAAGGACGGCAAGGCCCATTCGGTGGACTCCTCCGACGCCGCGTTCCAGACGGCCGGGGCGCTCGCCCTGCGCGAGGCGGCGGCCGAGGTCGCCGTCCACCTCCTGGAGCCGGTCGCCGAGGTCCAGGTCCTGGTGCCCGACGAGTACGTCGGCCCCGTGATGAGCGATCTGTCGGGGCGTCGGGGCCGGGTCGTCGGCACCGACCAGGCCGGTCCCGGGCGGACGATGGTCCGGGCCGAGGTGCCGGAGATCGAGATCGGGCGGTACGCGATCGATCTGCGCTCCGTGTCGCACGGCACGGGCCGGTTCGACCGTGCGTACGTCCGGCACGAGCCGATGCCGCAGCATCTCGCCGAGAAGGCCCGCGAACAGGCCTGAAACGGCGCCTGGTCGGGCGAGCGGCCGGGGAGCGGCCGCGGTGGACGTTCGCCCGACACGTGTCGGGCGAACGTCATTCGGCCCGGATATCCACAGGCCGTGACGCACACGGCGGTACCCGGTTACGCTGTGGTGCCCAGCTCAGAAGGTGTGCGGGGCGCGGCAGTTGGGAACAGCCCGCACAGGTAACCGCGGCGATGGGGGCGGCAGTGGCGATCGATGGCTTCGGACCCGGGGCGCAGGTCCCCCTCATGGGCACGGGCGGTGGTACGGGCGCGACGAACGCACTCGCGTCCGCCGCGTACCGCGACAGCCCGCTCGACACGATCCAGCAGGCCGACAACGACCTCTACAAGACGACCCTCAAGAGCGGGAAATGGGAGAAGCTCTTCCGCCCCGACCTCGGCGAGGCCTTCTCCCGGGCGGTACAGGTCCGGATGCTGGGAGGCGGCCGCAAGGCCCTCATCCAGTCGTTCGGCGCCGAGCCGCAGCCGGTCGTCGAGCACTGCCTCGCGGCCACCCACATCCGGCGCCGGCGCGACGCCCAGCTGACGCTGGTCACCGTGGTCTGCGGCGTCCTCTTCCTGCCCGGTCTGCTGCTCTGGCTCGGCGTCATCCAGCTGCGCCGCCTCGCCGCGGGCTCCGAGAACAAGCGGACGAGCATCGTCGGCACCGTCCTGCTGTGGGGGGCGGGCATCTCCGCGGCGCTCGTGCTGCTCAAGCTGCCCTTCGACGGGATCCTGCCGAACTATCTGCGCGCCATGCTCGTGGCCCCGGTCATCGGCTGGTTCCTGGCCCGCCGGATCTGTGACCGGTCCGCCGTCGACCTGCGGGCGCGCTGGACGGGTCTGCTCAGCGGCGGTGGCGCCGGACCGCAGGTCCCCAAGTCCGTTCCGCAGGACCCCGGCGAGAAGGCGGCGGAGGAGCTGCGGCTGAACCTGGAGAAGCTCTCGGCCGAGCAGCAGTCCAACATCGCGTTCTACGCGGGGCCGAAGGGCATTCTCGGTCTGGGCACCCGCTGGGGCAGCTGGACGCTCGCCGAGGAACTCGTCCCCGTGGCCGGCCGGGAGATCCACGACTTCCGCGCCTGGGACGTCATCCGCAAGATCCACGACCAGCTCACGCTCCTGGAGCGCGGATCGCTCAAGACCGGTTTCCCGAAGCCGACCGTCAAGCACTGGATCGTCTCCGCCGTCGGTGAGGGCGCCGACGAGGTCACCCGGCCCGAGGGCGACACCATCGTCCACTTCCAGGTCAAGCCGCACGAGATACAGCGCATCTGCAACGACCAGCAGTTCGGCGCCGGCAACCGCCACTACCTCGGCGTGCAGTTCACCCTCTGGGACGGGAACCTCGTCCTCACCATGATGGTGACGGTGACCTCGCTGCACCACACGCTCAGGATCGAGGTCACCGGCCACGCGCTGGGCCCCGTGCACGGCCTGTTCACCGCGAAGCCGAAGGCCAAGACCAAGGAGGTCTCGAAGGCGGTCCGTTTCTGGGAGACCAAGGAGATCCAGCAGCCGCTGCTCACCACCGACGACGTCGTCCGGCTGGCGGTGCGCGCCCCGTTCACCTGGTACCCGCCGGTCCTTGAGTTCCTCGGCGGCAAGATGGTGCTGCCCGAGCCGTTCGGTCTGCGGCACGTCTGGGCCGGTCCGCTCTGGAAGAACCGCTTCATGGCCGACGACGCCATAAGGATGGCGACGCCGGTGCTCCGCGCGGTCCACTCCGCGACCCTCAGGTTCCTCGACGAGCACAACGTGGACACGGAGCGCTTCACCAACCGGTCGCTGGTCCTCAGCGGCGGCATCCAGGAACCGGGTCCCAAGAAGGCCGACGTCTACGACGCGTGACGGGCCGGGCTCCGCGCGAGGGTCTCCGGCCGCGGGGCCGTGACCGGACCACACGGATCCACCGCGACCGGTACACGGCGAAGGGCCCGGGCCACTGCTGTGGCCCGGGCCCTTCGCCGTACGGATCAGACGGTGGCCGGCCAGGCGTCGGCGAGCATCTTCCGGGTGTCCGCGAGGAGCTGCGGCAGCACCTTGGTGTGCCCGACGACCGGCATGAAGTTGGTGTCCCCGCCCCAGCGCGGCACCACGTGCTGGTGCAGATGGGCGGCGATCCCGGCGCCCGCGACGGCGCCCTGGTTCATGCCGATGTTGAAGCCGTGCGCGCCGGAGGCCGCCCGCAGCGCGATCATGGCGCGCTTGGTGAAGTCGGCGAGCTCGGCCGTCTCCGCCGCGTCCAGATCCGTGTAGTCGGCGACGTGACGGTAGGGGACGACCATGAGGTGACCGCCGTTGTACGGGTACAGGTTGAGGACCGCGTACACGCTCCGGCCCCGGGCGATCACCAGCCCGTCCTCGTCCGACTTCGACGGAATCGAGCAGAACGGACAGCCGTCCTCGGCGCCCGGCCCGGTCGGCTTGTTCTCGCCCTGGATGTACGCCATCCGATGAGGCGTCCACAGGCGCTGGAACGCGTCCCGCGTCCCCACTCCGATCTGCTGTTCCGGCTCAGTCGTCATGCTGTGCAGCATATTGCGTCGCCCGTTCGGAACGTGTCGCCGGGGCGGAAGATCCATGCAGCGGCCATGCTGATCCGATGGACGTGAGACCCGAGAAGCAGGAGCGCTGGGACCGTCGCATGGAGAAGCCGCTCGCGGTGGCGTCCCTGCTCTTCCTCGCCGGGTACACGGTACGGGTGCTCGCCCACGGCATGGACCAGGTCTGGCTGGACCTCTGCCTGGCGGTCACGCTCGGGTCGTGGGGCGTCTTCGTCCTCGACTACGTGGTGCGGCTCCGGCTCAGTGGCCTCGGTCCCCTGCGCTTCCTCCGCGCGCATCTCCTGGGCACCGTCGTGCTGCTGCTGCCGCTGCTGAGGCCGTTGCAGATGGTGAAGATCTACGAGCAGATCCAGCGCCGCCACGACAAGCCGCGCCTGACCCTCTACGCCCGCGTCATGGCCTACTCCAGCCTCACGGTCGCGCTGCTCGGCTTCGCGGGCGCGCTCGCCGTCTACCAGCACGAGCGCGGCGCCCCGGGGGCCACGATCCGCACGTTCGGCGACGCCCTCTGGTGGGCGGCCGAGACGCTGACGACGGTGGGATACGGGGACGTGACCCCGGTGACCGCGATGGGCCGGTTCATCGCGGTGGGCATGATGGCGTGCGGAGTCGCCCTGATCGGGGCCGTCACGGGTTCGTTCTCGTCCTGGCTGATCCAGACGTTCAGGCGGGAGGACGAGAAGAGGCCCCCGGGGGGTACCCCGGGGGCCTCCTGAGTCCGTGCGACCGGCGGATCAGACCTGGACGCGGTCCTCGACGACCTTGGCGATCTTGGCGATGGCCTCGTCGACGGGGATGCCGTTCTCCTGCGAACCGTCGCGGTAACGGAAGGAGACGGCGCCGGCGGCCATGTCCTCGTCACCCGCGATGATCATGAACGGGACCTTCTGCTTCTGCGCGTTGCGGATCTTCTTCTGCATCCGGTCCGAGGACGAGTCGACGTCCACCCGCAGGCCCTGCTTCTTCGCCTTGGCGGCGAACTCGTGCAGGTAGTCGACGTGTGCGTCGCCGATCGGGATGCCGGTGGCCTGGACGGGGGCCAGCCACGGCGGCATCGCGCCCGCGTAGTGCTCCAGGAGCACGGCGAAGAAGCGCTCGATCGAACCGAACAGCGCGCGGTGGATCATGACCGGGCGCTGCTTGGTGCCGTCCGGGGAGGTGTACTCCAGGTCGAAGCGCTCCGGCAGGTTGAAGTCGAGCTGCACGGTCGACATCTGCCAGGTACGGCCGATGGCGTCGCGCGCCTGTACCGAGATCTTCGGGCCGTAGAACGCGGCGCCGCCCGGGTCGGGGGTCAGCGGGAGGCCCTGCTTCTCGGCGACCTGCTGGAGGACCGCGGTGGCCTCCTCCCAGATCTCGTCCGAGCCGACGAACTTCTCCGGGTCCTTGGTGGACAGCTCCAGGTAGAAGTCGGTCAGACCGTAGTCGCGCAGCAGGTTCAGGACGAAGGTGAGGGTCTTGTCGAGCTCCTCCGCCATCTGCTCCTTGGTGCAGTAGATGTGGGCGTCGTCCTGGGTGAAGCCCCGGGCCCGGGTCAGGCCGTGCACGACGCCCGACTTCTCGTACCGGTACACGGTGCCGAACTCGAAGAGGCGCAGCGGAAGTTCACGGTACGAACGGCCGCGCGCGTCGAAGATCAGGTTGTGCATCGGGCAGTTCATGGGCTTGAGGTAGTAGTCCACGCCCTCGTCGAGCTGCATGGGGGGGTACATGCCCTCGGCGTACCAGTCGAGGTGGCCAGACTTCTCGAACAGCTTGCCCTTGGTGGCGTGCGGCGAGTAGACGAACTCGTAGCCCTCCTCCTCGTGGCGCTTGCGCGAGTAGTCCTCCATGACCCGGCGGATGATGCCGCCCTTGGGGTGGAAGACGGCGAGGCCGGAACCGATCTCGTCCGGGATGGAGAAGAGGTCCAGCTCGTTGCCCAGCTTGCGGTGGTCACGCTTCTCGGCCTCGGCGAGGAAGTCGAGGTGGGCCTTCAGCTCGTCCTTCGACGGCCAGGCAGTGCCGTAGATGCGCTGGAGCATCGGGTTCTTCTCGCTGCCGCGCCAGTAGGCGGCGGCGTTGCGCATCAGCTTGAACGCCGGGATGTTCCGGGTGGTGGGCAGGTGGGGACCGCGGCAGAGATCCTTCCAGCACAGGTCGCCGGTCTTGGCGTCGATGTTGTCGTAGATGGTCAGCTCGCCGCCGCCCACCTCGACGCTGGCGCCGTCGTCGGTCGACGCGGAGCCCTTGATGCCGATGAGTTCCAGCTTGTACGGCTCGTCCGCCAGCTCCGCGCGGGCGTCCTCGTCGGTCACCACACGGCGGGCGAAACGCTGGCCGCGCTTCTGGATCTCCTGCATCTTCTTCTCGATGACCTTGAGGTCCTCGGGGGTGAAGGGCTTCTCGACGTCGAAGTCGTAGTAGAAGCCGTCCCGGACCGGCGGGCCGATGCCCAGCTTGGCCTCGGGGAAGAGCTCCTGCACGGCCTGGGCCATGACGTGCGCGGTCGAGTGGCGCAGGATGTCGAGACCGTCCGGGGAGGAGATCTCGACGCCCTCGACGACGTCGCCGTCGGCGAGCTCGTACGACAGGTCCTTCAGCTCGCCGGCCACACGGGCGGCGATGACGGTGCGGTCGTCGGCGAACAGTGCGCCGGCGGTGGTGCCCGCGCTCACCGCCCTCTCCTCTGCTTCCGAGGCGGACTGGACGGTCACACGGACTTCAGACACGGGTACTCCGTACATAGGGGCGCAAGCAGACACGAGGTGCCGGCGCCGGCGGTGCGCGACAGGTACGAGGTGCCGCGCACGGCCGATCCTACCGAGGCGGCCGGTCCGCCCGCGAAACGGTTTCCCGCCCGCCGGGCCCCCGCCGGCCTACCCCTCGTCCGGCCCGCACGCCTCCTCGAAGAAGTCCGCGTCCCCGGCGTTCCCCTGGAGCGACTTCATCAGCCGGTCCCGTTCCGTCTCGTCGACCTGCACGGGGACGACCCCGGAGGCGTCCGTGAGACGGCGGAAGCCGCCCCGGCTCTCCAGCCGTCCCACCACCCGGATCGGCAGCCCGACGAGATGGGCGTGCCCGGCGGTGCGGTACGCGTCCTCGTCCAGGCTGACACGGACGTGCGGGACCTCGGCGCCGCCGAGCACCCGGAGCCGTACGGTTCCCTCGCCGCGCGGCCCGGAGCGGCGCATGCGGACGACGGCGCCGGTCAGCCGGACCGGCACGGAGGGCTCGTCGGTCAGGTAGCGGGCGCTCGCCTCGCGCAGCGCCGGCAGGTCGCCGGGCGAGAACTCGACCGGTTCGGGCCGGGCCGCGCAGCCCCCGGGCGCCCCGGCGGAGGGGGCCCACTCCAGGGCGATCCTGGCTCCCTCGGTGCCCCGCACCAGGGCCACGAGGGCCTCGGTGAGTTCGCGGCTGACACCCGCCTCGACGGCGGCGTCGAAGGCCTCCATGCCGCCGGTGGCCCGCTGGTAGTCGGTGGCCTCGCGGGCCGCGTGGAGGGCGTGGTAGAGCCGGACGGCGATGGGACGGCCCGGTGCGACGGGCAGGAAGGCGGTGAGTCCGCGTCCGCCGGGCGCGGCGCCGACGACGACGGTCTCCAGGGAGGCCTGGGCGGGGCGCCGGTGCCGGGCCCCGTAGTAGCCGGCCCGGCCGCGGACGGCGAGGGCGCCGGCGAGGAGGAGCTGGCGGGCGGCGGACCTGAGCTGCTCCTGCACGGTCCAGGGGACGATGCCGGCCGGGCCGGGGGGCACGTCGCGCCACCAGCGGATCTCGTCGCTGGGCACGGCGAGGCCGGTGAGGACCTCGCGGGCGGAGGGCGTGGCGCTGCGGGCGAGGGCGGTGAGCGCCTCGCCGAGCAGGTCCTCGCAGTCCGGGAAGGCGCGGCTCTCGGGCACGAGCAGGCTGGTGCCGGTGCCGCTGCCGGGCGGCGTCCAGCGGCTGTAGCGCCCGGCGGCCCCGCCCCGCCGCCGCCATCCGTGGCGGGCGAGCAGGGCACCGAGGACGCGCGGGTCGACCCTGCCGGGGTCGGGTGTGCCCTGGCTGTCGGCCCAGGGGCCGGTGGGCGGGGCGGGGACCCCGGTCCAGGGCCCGGGGGTGTCCCCGGGCGCCGGATGGGGACGGTAGGGCGGAGGAACGGACACGGGGCCGTGTCCGGCCCCGCTCCCCTCGTCCCCGAACCCCGGTTCGTCGATCGGTCGGTGCATCAAGGTCTCCCTCCCACGCCGACCCGGGTCATGATCTCGCAGAGCGCCCGGTCGTCGAAGATCCGTGCCGTCGGTACGCGCACGGTGGTCCGGCTCCGTCCCGTGACCGGGTGTCCGGCCAGGTTGATCCAGTAGCAGCAGTGCCGCAGGTCGAGCCGGTCGTGGCTCGCCCTCAGCCAGTCCTCCTGTGACCTCGGGGCGAGCATCACGACGAGGATCTTGTGCACGGCCACCGGGGTCCTGGCGAGCTTCACCAGGTGGTCGTTGTCGAGGGTGAACGAGAAGGTCTTCCCGGGCGGGCGCGGCGGTATCTGGTAGGTGCACTTGAGCTGCACCTTGATGGTCACCTCGTCGTCGACCGTGTGGCCGGGCGAGCCGTGGCTCACGTGCCAGTCGATGCCGTTGTCCGGAAAGGGCTGGGAGAGCGAGCAGCCGGCCGCGGCGGCGACGGCGTGCAGGTATCCCACCTGGAGGGTCTCCATGCAGGCGGTGGTGGCGAGTGAGCCGCGCGTCGGTGCCAGCCGCTGGGGCGGCAGCCCTCCCGACTCGGGCTGGGCGAGCGCCATGTCGTCTTCCTTCCCCGTCCCTTGTGTTGTGACCGGTCCGCGTACGGCGCAAACAGTCCGGGTATCACCGTTTCGGGGCAGGGGGTTGGCCATCTGCCGCACGTGTGCAGGGAGTTCAGGGATGACGATGCACTGGTACGAAGGGCCCCTGGCCGCTTTCGACACGGAGACCACAGGAGTCGACGTCGAGGGCGACCGGATCGTGTCCGCCGCCCTCGTCGTACAGGACACGATGGGAGCGCGGCCGCGGGTGACGCGGTGGCTGGTCAATCCGGGCATACCGGTGCCCGAGGGGGCCACCGCCGTGCACGGACTGACGGACGATCACCTCCAGCGGAACGGCCGGTGGCCGGCTCCGGTGATGGAGGAGCTGGCGCGCGCGCTGGCGGAGCAGAGCGCGGCGGGGCGTCCGCTGGTGGTGATGAACGCGCCGTTCGATCTGACCATCCTCGACCGCGAGCTGCGCAGGCACCGGGCGTCCACGCTCGGCGACTACCTGGGGGGCACCCCGCTGGTCGTCCTCGATCCGCGGGTCCTGGACAAGCATCTGGACCGCTACCGGAAGGGCCGGCGGACCCTCACGGACCTGTGCGCGCACTACGAGGTGGAGCTGGCGGGGGCCCACGACGCGGCGGCGGACGCGACGGCGGCGCTCGATGTCGTACGGGCGGTGGCGCGGCGCTTCTCGTCGCGGCTGGAACGGCTGTCGCCGGCGGAGCTGCACACGCTGCAGGCGGTGTGGCACGCGGCGCAGGCGCGGGGTCTCCAGGCGTGGTTCACGCGGCAGGGGACGCCGGAGACGGTGGACCCGTCGTGGCCGCTGCGGCCGGAGCTCGGCACCGCGGCCTGAACCGGGCCCGGCGGCACGGCACATGACAGAGGCCGGTCCGTCTTTCGACGGACCGGCCTCTACCCGGTGGGCGATACTGGGATCGAACCAGTGACCCCTTCGGTGTGAACGAAGTGCTCTCCCGCTGAGCTAATCGCCCGGGAACGGGTTGAACCATACAGGCCTTCAAGCCCTTCGTTCAAACCGCTCGCAGGTGAGCCGCGATCCCCCGCCTCCCGCCCCGCATCATCAGGGCGTGGTTGGCGCGGAAGACGGGGCGGCCGGGGACGGCGAGGGTGCGGAGCAGACGGGTCCGGACCTCGACCTCCTGCGCGTACAGGACATGGGTGCCGGTGCCTTCCGGGGTGAGGGTCCAGCGGGCCCAGCCCTCCAGATCGCCGTCCAGCCCGACCTCCAGGACCCGTGCCACGGGGTCGCGGCGCAGGGCGCGGGCCGTGACGACGAGGTCGTACGGGAGCAGGGAGCGGAAGCGGGCGGTGCCGGTGGTGTCGTCGACGGGGACGACCTCGCGGACCTGGGGCCACCAGCGCGGGTACTCCTCGGCGCGCTCCAGGACGGCGTAGACCGCGTCGGGCGGGGCGGCGAGCCGCCAGACGCTGCGGAAGCGGTACCGGCACCAGTCCATGCCCCCAGTGTGGACGTACTCAGACCGCGGGAGCCGGAAGATGAGTACCCGGACGCATTCCCGCCCGGTGTGGCGGGGGACACACTCCGGTCATGGACAACTCCCTGCCGCCCGCGGACGAGCTCGCGCTCGTCGACCGCGAGCTGGCCCGACTCGACGCACGCCGGTCCCAGTTGCTGGCGCGGCGGGCCTGGCTGCTCCGGGTGCTGTACGCACCGTCGGCGCCGACGGCGCCCGGCCCCTCCCCTGCGGCGCCCGGCCCGTTCCCGCCGGTGTCCGGCCCCCGCCCGCCGGTCGCGGACTCGACGCCGCGGAGCGCGCAGAACGTGCTGCTGACGCTCGGCGGCACGCTGCTGACGATCGCGGCGATCGCCTTCACGCTGGTGAGCTGGGGATCGATGGGGATCGGCGGCCGTTCGGCTGTGCTGTTCGTGGTCACCTCGTGCACGCTGGCGGCGCCGGTGGCGCTGCTGCGCCGGAGCCTGGTGTCGACGGCCGAGGCGGTGGCGGCGCTGGGTCTGGTCCTGATGGTGCTCGACGCCTACGCGCTGCACCGGGTGGCGCTGCCGGAGGCGGACGGCCTCGGATACACGGCGGTGGCCGCCGCCGTCCTCGCGGGCGCGTGGACGGCGTACGGCTCGGCCCTGTCCCGGCTGCGGATCCCGCTGCCGGTCGCGGTGGTCGCGGGACAGCTGCCGCTGCCGCTCGGCGTCCTGGCCGCCGGGGGCGGCCCGACGGCCTTCGCGTGGGCGGCGCTCGTCACGGCCGCGGCGGACGGAGCGGTGATCCTGTGGACCCGCCCCGCGGCGGTCCGGATCACGGCGGCCGTCGGCGCCACGGCCCTGGGCGGCTGGGCGCTCCTGACGGGCGGCTGGCTCTCGCTCACCTCTCCGTGGAGCGGCGCGCCGCTCCTCCTGGCGGCCGCGGCGCTGGCGCTGTTCGCGGCCCGGCGCCTGCCCACCCCGGCGGTGGCGGCCTCGGTCGTCGCCGGACTGGCGACGGTCGCGGCGGTGGGCGGCCTGCTCCGCCCGGCCGTCGCGGCGGAATGGATCGTGCCGGTGTACGTCCTGTGCGGCCTGGCCCTGGCATCGGTGTGGCGCCTGAGCCCGGCCGACGCCGGGGACGGGACCGTCGGGGGGGCCGGGCGGCGGCTGCCGGGCGGCATCCGGCTCGGGCTGGCCGGCGCGGGTGCCGGGGTCGCGGCGCTCGGCGTGGTCTGGGCACTGCCTCCGGTGGCGGTCGGACTCCTCGGACCCCTGGCCCGCACGACGGAGGTGTGGTCCGGCGAGCACGCCGGGCGGGCCCTCGACTCGTACCCGGGGACGGCCGTCCTCGTCCTGGCGGTGGCCGCCGGCGTCCTCGCCGCCGTACCCCGGCTGTGGGCCCGCTGCGGCGCCCTCGCCCTGGTATGGGCGCTGCTCACGGCGCTGCCGGTCGCCCTCGGCCTGCCGTACGCGGCGACGCTCACCCTCCAGCTCCTGACGACCGCAGGGGCGCTCGCGAGCGCCGTGCGTCCGGGCCCCCTCACGCGCGGCCTGCGCACCCCCGAGCCGGCCGAGGGTCCCGGCACGCCGGGGTCGCGGCCGTCCACCGCCGCCCAGGCTGCTCCGGGCGCTCCGGGCACCCCGTGGGGGCCGTGGGCGCCGTCCCGGCCCCGCCCCCAGGCTCCCGCCGCGGAGCCCGGGGCCGTCCTGGGGTGGATCGCGTACGCCGCCGGGCTGGCGTCCGCCCTGAGCACGGTCGCGCTCGCCCTGGACGTACGGGAGGCCACGTTCGTGGCACTCGGGACCCTGCTCCTGCTCCTCGTGGGGGTGGCGGTGCTCGGGGCGGGTGCGCGCCGGGTGGTGGCCGCCTGCGCCGCGGTGCTCACCGCGACCGCGCTCGTGGTCGCGGTGTCCGCCGCCGCCGGCTTCGAGGACCACTGGACGGCGCTCGCGCTGCTGCTCGTCCCTGCGGCGACGGCCGTCGTCGGCGCCAAGGCCCGTCCGGTGGCCCTGCCGGTCGAGATCACGGGTGCGGTCGTGGCGCTCCCGGCATTCGCGCTCGCCACGTCCCGGCCGGCGTTCCTCTCCCTCGCCCTGGCCCTCGGCGGGGTGATCGCGGCGGCGACGGCCGTGCGCCCGGAGCGGCGGCGGTTCGCCTCGTGGACGGCGGCGGTGCTCTTCCTGCTGGCCGCCTGGGTGCGGCTCGCGGTGTGGGAGGTGACGACCCCGGAGGCGTACACCCTGCCGGTGACCGTGCCGGCCCTCGTCGTCGGCTTCCTGCGGCGGCGCCGGGACCGGGAGGCCTCGTCCTGGACGGCGTACGGTCCGGGTCTCGCGGCGACGCTGCTGCCCGGCCTCGTCGCGGCCTGGACGGACCCGGAGTGGCCGCGGCCGCTGGCCCTGGGGGTCTCGGCCCTGGTCGTGACGCTGCTCGGGGCACGCTTCCGGCTCCAGGCGCTGCTGGTCCTCGGCGGTTCGGTGCTCGCCCTGGACGGGCTGCACGAGCTGGCGCCCTACGTGGTGCAGGCGGTGGGCGCGCTGCCGCGCTGGCTGCCGCCGGCCCTCGCCGGGCTCCTGCTGCTCGCGGTGGGCGCCACGTACGAGCAGCGGCTGCGGGACGCCCGCCGGCTCCGGGACCGGGTCGCGCGGATGCGGTGAGGACGGGGGCACGCCGAAGGCCCGAGACGATGTTCCGTCTCGGGCCTTCGGACCGGGTGGTGGGCGATACTGGGTTCGAACCAGTGACCCCTTCGGTGTGAACGAAGTGCTCTCCCACTGAGCTAATCGCCCCGGTGCACCGCAAACATTACCGCATGTCAGCGGGGCTCCCGCACCATCCCGAGGTCACTCGTCGATCTTCCACGGCATGACGAAGCCGAACTTCCACAGGTAGACGCCGAGCAGGGCGGCGATGATCACCAGGCCGACGGTGGTGAGGATGATGTTCCTGCGGCGGACCTTGGGGTCGAGTGCGCGCTGTGCGGCCTCGGTGACCTTGCGCTTGGTCCAGCGGAGCACCAGCTGGGCCCAGACGAACTCGGTCGCCCAGATCGCCATGCCACCGAAGATGACCAGCCAGCCGGGCCCCGGGAGCGGCAGCATGACCACTCCGGCGCCGACCACGGCGAGTCCCACGATGAAGACGCCGACCTGCCAGCTCAGATGGAGGCCTCGTCGGGACTTGATGAACTCCGGTGCGCGGGATCCCAGTTCGGCTTCCTGGCCGTCTGCGGACTCCCCGGTGCGCTCGTCACTCTCCGCATTCATGGTCCCCAACTTACCGGACCCGCGACCCTCACCGGAACGGCCGTATTACCGCAGGTCACACGCCCCCGAACGAGCTACCTGAACGATCACAAAACCGACAGAGGGGTTTACAACGGCACCGGAGGTGGCATGTCGATTTCGCCGACGTGCGAATCCCCGAGCGCACACTGAGCGAAAGGCCCTGGCGCTTATGAACACCACGGTCAGCTGCGAGCTGCACCTGCGCCTCGTTGTGTCGAGCGAGTCCTCACTGCCTGTACCCGCGGGCCTGCGGTATGACACGGCCGATCCCTATGCCGTGCACGCCACCTTCCACACCGGAGCCGAGGAGACGGTCGAGTGGGTCTTCGCCCGCGACCTTCTCGCCGAGGGGCTGCACCGGCCCACCGGCACGGGCGACGTCCGCGTCTGGCCGTCCCGTAGTCACGGTCAGGGAGTCGTCTGCATCGCGTTGAGCTCCCCCGAGGGAGAAGCCCTGCTCGAGGCCCCGGCGAGGGCCCTGGAGTCGTTCCTGAAGCGGACCGACGCCGCCGTGCCACCGGGCACCGAGCACCGGCACTTCGATCTCGATACGGAGCTCTCCCACATCCTGGCCGACAGCTGAGCCAGGCCGAGAGCCGCACGGCGCCGTCCGACTCGGGGCGACGGCGCCGCGCGGGCAGCCACATAGGCACGACAACGGCGCTCCCCACCGCGCAGCCGGCGCGGTGGAGGGCGCCGTCGTCCTTTTCCCGGTCGCGCTAAAGTCAGCGCCATTCCGCGGGCGCCCGCCCGCGGCCGGCCAGGGAGCGAATCGTGCTGATCCCCCACGACACCCGGATCGCCCTCGACACAGTCGTCGATCTGATGAACACCGCGCCGCAGGGCGACCGGGCCGACGAGCTCGCGGACATCCACGGGCTGCGGACCTTCGTACACGCGCACAAGATCAGCGACGTGGGCGACCTCGGCCCGGCCGATCTCCGCGCCGTGCGCGCGGTGCGCGAGAAGTTCGCGGCGGTCTTCTCGGCCCCCGAATCCCGGATCGCGGCCCCCTTGATCAACCAGCTGGTGGCGGGTGCGGGGACCACGCCCCAGCTCACCGACCACGACGGCTACGACTGGCACGTGCACTACTTCGCGCCGGGCGCCTCGGTGGCCGACCACCTCGCGGCCGACTGCGGCATGGCGCTGGCGTTCATCGTGGTGGCGGGCGAGCAGGAGCGGCTGCGGCGCTGCGAGGCGCCGGACTGCGGCCGGGCCTTCGTCGACCTCTCCCGCAACCGCTCGCGCCGCTACTGCGACAGCCGCACCTGCGGCAACCGACTGCACGTGGCCGCCTACCGGGCGCGCCGCAAGGAGGCCGCGGGCTGAGGCGGCGGCCCCGCCCGGGGGCGTCACAGGACGAAGAGATCGTGCACGGCGGCCATGAGCAGCAGACAGCCGATCACCCCGAGAAAGATCATCAGCGGGGGCTGGGAGAGCGCGAACAGACAGCCGCGCGGCTCTTCGGCAGGGGCATCGGGGGCGGCGGGGACGGTCTCCCGCGAGGTATCCAGCATCTCGGGGGGATGATCGCGCACGCCGGACCCCGGAAATCCCGCAACACGCCCCACAGCAGGGGCTGTTCACCCCTTCCCGTGGATCGCCGGACGATCAAGGCCACGGGAACGGCCAGAAGCGGTCAGATTCCGTGCTTCTTCAGAATCGCCTCGATGTCGCTGAAGTCCTCGCCGGCCGGCGCGCCGGTCTGCGGCTTCTTCGCCGTCACGGCACGCGAGGGCGACGACGCCGCCGGCGCCACGGCGCCCGGATCCACCCCGCCGGCGATCTCCTGGCGGCCGCCCCGGCGTCGCTCCACGGCCCGGGTGGACATGAAGAGCAGCCAGGCGGCGCCCAGGACACCGAAGCCCGCCCAGGCGACCGGGCTGAACGCGGTGTCCACGAGCCATTCGACGGCGCCCGTCATCACCAGACCGAGCGGCACCAGGGAGTAGGCCGCGATCCGGGCCGCGGACAGGAACTTCTTCCGGTACGCCGTGATCGCGGCGATGCCCAGGCCCGCAGCGGACACCGCGGAGCAAATGGTCTCGGCGAGCATGCGGTCCTCCAGGTCCGGGTGATACGTCCCTTCCATCCTGCACCGCCGGGGCCCTCCGCGGCCATGTCCCGGGCCCGGTCTCAGGGAGATCTCCGGGTCGCCCCCACCCCCATCTCCTCCCCAGGTCCCGGTCGGGAGACGACCGCTCCTCCCTGGTGAGGGAGACTGCTGTCATGAGCGACTCCACCACCGCACCCGCCTCCCCCGTCGTCCTCGAGGCGTGGTTCGACCTCCAGTGCCCCGACTGCTTCCAGGCCCTCGACGACGTCCGCGCGCTCCGTGAGAAGTACGGCGACCGGCTCGACGTGCAGCTGCGGCACTTCCCGCTCGCGAAGCACAAGCACGCGTACGCCGCCGCGCAGGCCGCCGAGGAGGCCTTCGAGCAGGGCAAGGGCTGGCCGTACGCGGAGGCACTGCTCGCCAGGACCGCGGAGCTGGGCGAACGGGGCGAGCCGGTACTGATGGAGGTCGCGACCGAACTCGGCCTGGACGCGGAGGAGTTCGACACCGCGCTGATCGACGGCCGGCACCTCCTGACGGTGGACGCCGACGAGGCCGAGGGCAAGGCGATCAAGGTCACCGGCACGCCCACCTACGTCGTCGACGGCGAGCGGCTGGACGGCGGCCAGAGCCAGGACGGTCTGCGCGCACGCATCGAGGAGATCACCGACCGGCTTCTCGGCGGCTGACGGCCGGGGCCGGTGGTCGGGGCCGGTGGTCGGGGTTCCGGAGCCCCGACCGCGCCGTCCCGCCCTCCCCTACCGCAGTTCCTTCGCGCTGTTGACGTAGGTCGTGCGGTAGCCCAGCGACTCGTAGAGCCGGATCGCCGGGGTGTTGCCCGCGAAGACGTGCAGTCCGATCAGGGTCTCCCCGGCCTCCCGCGCGAGCCGCTCGGCGAGCACCATCAGCGCCCGGCCGAAGCCGTGCCCGCGCTGCGCCTCGTCGACCTCGATGTCGTACACGAAGGCCGCCCAGCGGTCCGGCTCCAGCTCGATCCGGCCGGTCCACAGGAAGCCGGCGGGCCGGCCGTCCCGGACGACCACGTGGATCGCGATGCCAGGGGTGGCGAGGCCCTCCGGGAGGTACTTCGCGTGGCTGCTCTCGGCCTTGGCGCGGGCCTGTTCCTCGGGCACCCCGCGGTCGATCCAGCTCCGCGCGAAGCCCTCCTTGGCCCGCGCCTCCCACGCCGCGTACTCGGCCTCGGTCATCGGACGCACCTCGACGCCGTCCGGCAGGGCCGGCGGCTCGGCCGGCAGCTCCTTGACCATGTTCCGGCTGCGCTCCGTGTAGCCGAGCGAGCGGGCCATGCGCAGTGCCGGTTCCGCGTCGGCGGGCACGGAGATCTGGACCTCGACACACCCCCAGCCCCGCAGCACCTCCTCGGAGGCCAGCGCCGCGACCGTGCCGCGACCCCGTCCCCGGTCCGGCTCGTGGACCCCGAGACGGCTGATCACGCCGGAGGCGGCACCGAAGCCGGGGTCGGTGGAAAGGTGGACGGAACCGACGCGGCGGCTGTTCACGCACACGTCGTAGGTACGGGAACGGCCGCCGTCGGGCGTCTGCTGAAGCGGCCCGGCCGGCCGCAGGGTGGTGGTCATCAGTCGTGTTCTACCCACCCGGGGGCCGTGCGTCATCAGGTTTTGCGCGAGGCGGCTACGCGAGGCGCGGATCCCGGTCCCGCGCGGTGTGCTCGTCGAAGATCCGCATCGCCTTGGCGGTGACCGGGCCGGGCGCCGAGGACAGCTCGCGTCCGTCGACACGGTGCACGGCCTGGACGTCGCGGAGCGTCGAGGTCAGGAAGATCTCGTCGGCGCTCTCCAGGACGTCCAGCGGCAGATCGGTCTCCTGCGCGCCGGTCCACTCGACGGCGAGGGCACGGGTGATGCCCGCGAGGCAGCCGGAGGAGACGGGCGGCGTGTGGATCCGGCCGTCGACCACGACGAAGACGTTGGAGCCGGTGCCCTCGCAGAGCTGCCCGACGGTGTTGGCGAAGAGCGCCTCGGAGGCACCCCGCTCGCGCGCCCGGGCGAGGGCGACCACGTTCTCGGCGTACGAGGTGGTCTTGAGCCCGGTGAGGGCGCCGCGTTCGTTCCGCGTCCAGGGCACGGTGATCACCGCGGTCGAGTCGGCGCGCCGGCCGGTCTCCCCCAGGCCGACGACCAGGCTGGCCCCCGCGTCACCGCGCTCCGAGCCGAGCGGCGACAGCCCGCCCGTGTACGTGATGCGGAGCCGGCCGAGTTCCATCGGGTTCGCGTCGAGGACGGCGGCGCAGGCGCGGCGGACCTCGTCGAGGTCCGGGTCGGGCAGGCCGAGGCCGCGGGCGGAGCGGGTGAGGCGCTCCAGGTGGAGGGTGAGGGCGAAGGTCTCGCCGCGTACGGCCTTGACCGTCTCGAAGATGCCGTCGCCGACGGTCAGCCCGTGGTCCAGTACGGAGACCAGGGCGGTCTCCGCGTCGTGCAGCCCGCCGTTGACCCAGATTTTCATCGAGAAGTGGCCTTTCCGCTCGCCTCAAGGGCGCCTGACTCGTAGGCGCCCGACGCTATCGCGACCAGCCGGGACGCCTTCAGCTCGGTCTCCTCCCACTCGCGCTCCGGGTCGGAGCCCCAGGTGATCCCGGCGCCGGTGCCGAAGCGGAGCACGCCCTCGGGACGATCGATCCAGAAGGTCCTTATCCCGACGGCCAGCTCCGCCGTGCCCGCGTCGGCGTCGACCCAGCCGACGCCTCCGCAGTACGGGCCGCGGGGAGCGGCCTCCAGGGCCTCGATGATCCGCAGCGCGCTGGACTTGGGCGCGCCGGTCACGGAGCCGGGCGGGAAGGTGGCGCCGAGCAGCTCGGGCCAGCCGGCGTCCTCGCGCAGCAGGCCGGTGACCGTGGAGACGAGGTGGACGAGGCCGGGGTGCTCCTCGACCGCGCAGAGGGCGGGGACGGCGACGGAGCCGGTCTCGCTGACGCGTCCCAGGTCGTTGCGGACCAGGTCGACGATCATCACGTTCTCGGCGTGGTCCTTGGGGAGGAGGTCGGCGGCGGTACGGCCGGTCCCCTTGATGGGGCCGGAGGAGATCAGGGCCCCTTCCCTGCGGAGGTAGAGCTCGGGCGAGGCGGTGGCGATCTCCACCCCGTGCGCGGGCAGCCGGATCGTCCCGGCGTAGGGGGCGGGGTTGCCCCGGGCGAGGAGCGCGGTGAGGGCGTCGACGTCGGCGGCCGCCGGGTCCGGCAGCGGCGCGGTCAGGACCCGGCAGAGGTTCGCCTGGTAGACCTCGCCGCGCGCGATGTGCTCGCGCACCCGCCGGACGCCCGCGATGTACGCGGCGCGGTCGAGGGAGGACGTCCAGTCACCGGCGGCGGGACCGCGCCAGCCGCCGGGGACGGGCGCGGGGACGGGGTCGGGCCGCACGTCGCCGAAGCGGGCGCAGGTCAGACGGCCCTCGAAGTCCGCGCAGACGGCCCAGAAGCCGGCGGAGTCCAGGGCTTCGGGGTCGTGGGTGACGTCCCGGAGGTCGGTCGCGAGGAGGCCGCCGAAGCGGGCCAGCGGAGCAAGGTCGTACACGCATCGAGTCTAGGTCCGCCGGAGGAGCGGCACCGGGGCGCGGGCGACGGGGGCTCCGCGCCACCTCGGGAACACGGCGAGTGAACGTGGCGCGAACGCTCCGGGACGCCCGGCCGGGCACCCGGATCGGTCCGCAGGTCAGCACGCTGCGGAAACGCGTTTTTGTGCTGGCCCAGGAATCCGCTAGAGTTCAACACGTCGCCGGGACGCGCAAGCGAAACGGAAACGACAAGCGGACGTGGCTCAGTTGGTAGAGCATCACCTTGCCAAGGTGAGGGTCGCGAGTTCGAATCTCGTCGTCCGCTCGATGTGGGGGATCTTCCCGAACCCCTGTATTCACTCCTGGTGGAGTGGCCGAGAGGCGAGGCAACGGCCTGCAAAGCCGTCTACACGGGTTCAAATCCCGTCTCCACCTCCAAGCGCGATTAGCTCAGCGGGAGAGCGCTTCCCTGACACGGAAGAGGTCACTGGTTCAATCCCAGTATCGCGCACGCAGAACAACCGAAGATCCGGTCCGTACGGACCGTCCCGCGCGATTAGCTCAGCGGGAGAGCGCTTCCCTGACACGGAAGAGGTCACTGGTTCAATCCCAGTATCGCGCACGCAGCAGGCAGTACCTCCGGGTACGCCGTGTGCACCACCCGCGCGATTAGCTCAGCGGGAGAGCGCTTCCCTGACACGGAAGAGGTCACTGGTTCAATCCCAGTATCGCGCACCACCGAAGAAGCCCCCGGCCGCAACTCGCGGCCGGGGGCTTCTTCATGCGCGGACAGGCTCGTCATGCACCGGGAGCCCCGCACGCGAGGCCCGGTGCACACTCCGCTCAGGAGGAGAAGAGCATCCGGCCGAAACCACGCTGACGGTAGTGACCGCCGCCGTGGTGGCCACCGTGGTGCGGGGCGCCCCAGGCGGGGGCGGCGGGCTGCGCGGCCGGGTAGGCCTGCGGGGCCGGCGGGGCGGGCGGAGCCTGCTGGACCCACTGGGACTCCAGGCGGGTCAGGGACTCCAGCTCGCCGTAGTCCAGGAATATCCCGCGGCAGCCGCTGCACTGCTCGATCTGGACACCGTTGCGGTTGTACGTGTGCATGGCCGCGTGGCACTTGGGACACTGCATCGTCGGCTCAACTCCCTGACTTCGCCGTTCGAATGGTGGCTTCACCTTACGTGGACGCCACCGCGGCCCCGTCGGTTCGACGTCCGGCGATACGGGCGCAGGTGTCGATCATCACGTCCTCGACCTCGTCGAGCGGCCGGCCCTCGGCCGTCGACTTGGCGACGGCGAGCGCCGCCGTCTGGACCGTCAGGGCGCGGGCCGGCACGTCGAGTCGGACCCACGGGTCCGCGCCCACGGCCGGGCCGCCGGCCCGCTGGTACGCGCCGAGGAAACGGGACCAGATCTCCGGGGGCAGGATCCCGGCCGCGAACCAGGCCGCGGGGCGGGCCAGGTCCCACGCGGGGTCGCCGAGACCGGCGTCGTCCATGTCGATGAGCCGCCACGGGGCGCGGGACGCGGGCGGCGCACCGGGAGACTCCGCGGGCCCCGGGGCGCGGACCAGTTGGCCCAGATGGAAGTCGCCGTGACAGAGGAGCCGGGGGCCGTCCGGCGCGACGCCGTCGGGGACCGACCGCCAGGCGGCCAGGACGGTCGCGGTGGCCGGATGGTCCGATGCCGTCCGGCGCATCCGTTCCACGGCGAGGGCCGCCTTGACGGGGGCCCTCATCTCCGGGAGCCGCCCGGCCGGACCCGCGGGCGGCGGGGTGCGGTGCAGCAGTGCGAGGAGCGCCGCGGCCTCCTCCCAGGGGGCGGCGTCGGGGTCGGCCGGGTCGACGGGCGAGCCGTACGGCCACACGCTGACCGGCCTGCCGTCGAGTTCGCCGGGTGCGGGAGCGGAGGGCGACGGGAGGGAGAGCGGTCGGAGAGAGGGAAGTGGCGGGAGGAAGACGGCGCGGAGGTCCGGGTGGGCGGCGAGCGCGATCCGTGCCCGGTGCGCCTCGGGGTCGGTGCCGGGGGCGTGCGCCTTGGCGACCAGCCGCCCGTGCCGTACGACCGTCCCGTCGTCCCGGTCCGCCAGCACACCGACGAACTCGCCCGCACAGCCACAGGGTGTGCCGGGGCGGTGGGCGGCGGCGTGCGCGTACGCGGCGAGGCCGTCGAGGAGGGGCCGGTCGGGGAAGTCCACGGGGGCGAGCGTACGGGGCGGGGACGCACGAGAGGTACGGGGCCGGGAAGGGGCGGGCGGGGTGGAGTGGCGGAAGCGGGCGGGGATGCGCGAAGGCCGGTCAGCTCCCCAGCTGACCGGCCTCACGCTGCCGTCCGCCGCACCCCCGTCCCCACGGGGTTGATGGCCGGATGTCCCGACCCGGGCCGCTCTCCCGGGTCCGGGGCGCTGATCAGCGCCCCAGCATCACGCCCGCGGACGACGCCTGTGTGACCACTGCGTCCCAGCCGCCGAAGACGACCACGAGCAGGGCCGCGAGAGGGAGGACCATGGCGGTGGCCACCAGCGGATGACGCCGGCTCGAAGGCTGGGAGCTCGTCCGCGATGCCGTGATAGCCATGGTTCCTCTCCTGTCGTGTCTGGCGCGGCGGGTGCTTGACCTCGGGGGACGAGTGCTGCACCCGCCGCTTGACATCAACATTAGGGAGCCGGGAGCCCCCGGACGTCATGCCCGCGTACCGACTTGCTGGCCTCCCGGAGGATGACGCCCGGTCGTACGGCGTACTCCCCTGGGTGGAGACAGGGACCCGGAACCCCGGGTCTTCCCTGAGGGGTTCCGGGCTCCCGGCGGAGGGGCGGCCGGGGCGTGACTTCGCTCACTTCCCCGGGCGTCGCGCGAACGCCCTGGTCGGAGGGGGTCGGGGGCGCCTCCCGGAACGCGCCGGGACCGACCTCGACAGATCGTCAACTGGGTTGAAGCGGAGGCAGGTTGGGGTGACGACCGGAGGCTCGCGTTCCCCCCGCGTACCCCTCAGCACTGACAATCGATCCGGGTGCGAGGGCGCGGCCTATGAGCGCGTGCGGGCGCCACTACGTAAGCTGTGCCACGTCGAACGGACGAGGGGACGGACATGGCGATGATGCGGCTCCGGCGCGAGGATCCGCGGATCGTCGGGTCGTTCCGGCTCCACCGCAGGCTGGGGGCCGGCGGGATGGGCGTCGTGTACCTGGGATCCGACCGGCGCGGCCAGCGGGTGGCCCTCAAGGTGATCCGGCCCGATCTCGCCGAGGACCAGGAGTTCCGGTCCCGGTTCGCCCGGGAGGTCTCGGCCGCCCGGCGGATCCGCGGCGGCTGTACGGCCCGGCTCGTCGCCGCCGACCTGGAGGCCGAGCGCCCCTGGTTCGCCACCCAGTACGTGCCCGGCCCCTCGCTGCACGACCGGGTCGCCGAGGAGGGATCGCTGCGCGCCGCCGACGTGGCCTCGATCGGGGCCGCGCTCTCGGAGGGGCTCGTCGCCGTGCACGAGGCCGGGGTCGTGCACCGGGACCTCAAGCCCTCGAACATCCTGCTCTCCCCCAAGGGCCCCCGGATCATCGACTTCGGCATCGCCTGGGCCACCGGGGCCAGCACGCTGACCCATGTCGGTACGGCCGTCGGCTCCCCCGGCTTCCTCGCCCCCGAGCAGGTGCGCGGTGCGGCCGTCACCCCCGCCACCGACGTGTTCTCGCTCGGTGCCACGCTGGCGTACGCGGCGATGTCCGACTCGCCCTTCGGGCACGGCAGTTCCGAGGTCATGCTCTACCGGGTCGTGCACGAGGAGCCGCAGCTGCACGGCGTGCCGGACGCGCTGGCACCGCTCATCCGGGCCTGCCTCGCGAAGGACCCCGAGGACCGTCCCAGCACCCTGCAGCTGTCCATGCGGCTCAAGGAGATCGCGGCGCGCGAGGCACAGGGGCTGCCGGTCTCCCGGCCGCCCGTGCAGCGGGATCGCGTCGAGGAGCGGAACACGCTCCGGCCGACCGAGCGCTACACCGAGCGGGACGTACCCGGCCGGGCGCCGGAGCGGGGTGCGGACCGCGGCGCCGAACGGGTCGGCGAGCGTGGCGCGGACCGGGGCACGGAGCGCGGCACGGAGCGGGATCGCGGAGGGCGTGGGCCCGGGCCGTCGTCCCGTCCCTCCGGCGGACCCCGGACCGGTGGCCGGCCCGCGACCCGGCCGGGTGCGCGGTCGACGTCCACGGGCCGCCGGCCCGCCAACCCGCGGCTGCTGCGGCAGCGGCTCTTCGTCTTCGTGGTGGTGACGCTGGTGGTGGCCCTGGGCATCGCCGCCGCCCAGGCGCTTCAGGGCTAGATCCCTGGGGCCGGGACCGGGCTTTGACCGGTCCGGGGCCCGGCCGAGCCGTCGGACGCGGGCCTTCGGCCGGTGCCGGGGCCGGGTTCAGGACAGGCCCTAGGTGTATTGACCCGCAGCGTTGTTGACACGGCTGATCGGCGGGTGTCCGCCCAGTGCGGTGTGGCAGCGGTGGTGGTTGTAGGTGTGGAGGAAGTCTGCCAGGGCCTCGGTCCGCTCGTCGTTTGAGGTGTAGGGCCGCAGGTAGGCCCATTCGTCGAGCAGGGTGCGGTTGAAGCGTTCGACCTTGCCGTTGGTCTGTGGCCGGTAGGCACGGGTCAGCTTGCCGGTCGCACCGAGCTCGGCCAGGACTGCCTTCCATGCCAGGCCCTTGCGGTAGGCCCAGGCGTTGTCCGTCAGCACCCGCTCGATGCGGTCGATGCCATGGGAGTGGAAGAACGCGGCCGCGCGGGTCAGGAAGGCCGCGCAGGTTGCGACTTTCTCGTCGGGGTGGATCTCGCTGTAGGCGAGTCGGGAGTGGTCGTCGACGGCGGAGTGGACGTAGTCGAAGCCCATGGCGGAACGGGTGGCCCGGCCGGCCTGGCGGCCCAGAACCTTGTGACCGCCGCCGGTGGGGATCCGGCCGAGCTTCTTCACGTCGACGTGGATGAGTTCGCCCGGACGTTCGCGTTCGTAGCGGCGGATGATGGTGCCGGTCGGGCGGTCGAGCCAGGCCAGCCGGTTGAGCCGGTGGCGGGTCAGGATCCGGTGGACGGTGGAGGCGGGCAGGCCCACGATCGGGCCGATCCTGGCGGGGCCGAGCTTGCGGCTGCGCCGCAGAGCGCAGACGCGGTCCTCCACCGCGGCCGGGGGCCGGTGCGGCGTCGTGCGAGGCCGGCTCGCCCGATCATGCAGACCGGCGTCGCCCTCGGCCCGCCACCGGCGGATCCACTTGTGGGCCGTGGCCCGGGAGATGCCCATCTCGGCGGCCACATGAGCGACCGGACGGCCTGAGCAGACACGTTCGACCAGCAGTCTCCTACCGAAGACGGTCAGCCGGGCATTACGGTGGGCCACGAAGACCTCCGTGCGGTGAGTTCCTAGACAGCTCCCACCACACCGGAGGTCTTCGCCATGTTCAAGACCACACCAGTGTCAACAACGCTCGTGATCAATACACCTAGGACTCCGGGCGGCCCGTCGCCACCGCGTAGAAGGCCACCGCCGCCGCCGCGCCCACGTTCAGCGAGTCGACGCCGTGGGCCATCGGGATGCGGACCCACTCGTCCGCGGCCCGCAGCGCCTGCGTGGACAGGCCGTCGCCCTCCGCGCCCAGCATCAGGGCCACCCGCTCCATCCGGTGCGGGGCGGCCTCGTCGATCGACATCGCCTTCTCGGCCGGCGTCAGCGCCAGCAGCTTGAAGCCCGCCTCCCGTACCGCCTCCAGGCCCCGCGGCCAGGTGTCGAGCCGGGCGTACGGCACGGAGAACACCGCACCCATCGACACCTTCACCGAGCGGCGGTACAGCGGATCCGCGCAGTCCGGCGACAGCAGCACCGCGTCCATGCCGAGCGCCGCGGCGCTGCGGAAGATCGCTCCGATGTTGGTGTGGTCGTTCACCGACTCCATCACGACCACCCGGCGCGCCCCGACGAGCAGCTCGGCGGCGTCCGGCAGCGGCTTGCGCTGCATCGAGGCGAGCGCGCCCCGGTGCACGTGGTAGCCGGTGACCCGCTCCGCGAGGTCCGGCTGGATCGCGTACACCGGTGCGGGGACCTCGTCGATGACGTCCCGCATCGCGTCGACCCACTTGGCGGAGAGCAGCATCGACCTCATCTCGTACCCCGCCTGCCGGGCCCGGCGGATGACCTTCTCGCCCTCCGCGATGAACAGGCCCTCGGCCGGTTCCCTTCTGCGGCGGAGTTCGACATCGGTCAGACCGGTGTAGTCGCGCAGGCGCGGGTCGTCGGGGTCGTCGATCGTGATGAGTTCGGCCACGAGGTGATACTGCCTTGTCCGGGGTGTGGTGCCAATGTGTGTGCGGCTGTGCGTCGTCCGCTCCGGGGACGTCCTACGTGACCAGGCGGTCCGGGCCCTCCGTCACGACCTCGCCGATCACGATGACCGCCGGCGGGCGGACCTCCCGCGTCCGTACCGTCTCCGCCACCGTCGCCAGCGTCGCGTCCACCCGGCGCTGCGCGGCGGTCGTGCCCTCCTGGACCAGGGCGAGCGGCGTCTCCGGGCTCTTGCCGTGGGCGATGAGCGTCTCGGCGATCTTCCCGATCTTGTCCACGCCCATCAGGATCACCAGCGTGCCCGTGAGCTTCGCGAGCGACGCCCAGTCGACCAGCGAACGCGGGTCCTCCGGGGCCACGTGCCCGCTCACCACCGTGAACTCGTGCGCCACACCCCGGTGCGTCACCGGGATGCCCGCCGCGCCCGGGACCGAGATCGAGCTGGAGATGCCCGGCACCACCGTGCAGGCGATGCCCTCGACGGCCAGCGCCTGCGCCTCCTCCATGCCCCGGCCGAAGACGAACGGGTCGCCGCCCTTCAGCCGGACGACCGATCTGCCCGCCTTCGCGTGCTCGATCAGCGCGTTGTTGATGGCCTCCTGGGCCATGAACCGGCCGTACGGGATCTTCGCCGCGTCGATCACCTCGACGTGCGGGGGCAGTTCGTCCAGCAGGTCGCGCGGGCCCAGGCGGTCGGCGATCACCACGTCCGCCTCGGCCAGCAGCCGTCGGCCGCGCACCGTGATCAGGTCCGGGTCGCCGGGGCCGCCGCCGACCAGCGCCACGAAGGGGGTGCGCGCGCGATGCTGCGGCGCCGCGATCGAACCGTCCCGCAGGCCCTCGACGATCGCGTCCCGCACGGCGGCGGAGCGGCGCGGGTCGTGGCCGGTGAGCACCGCGACGGTCACACCCTCGCTGCGGCCCGTCGCCGGGGTCCAGGCCGTGGCCGCCTCCGCGTCGTCGGAGCGTACGCACCAGGTCCTCGTGCGCTCGGCCTCCGCGGAGGCCGCGGCGTTCGATGCCGGGTCGGTCGTGGCGACCAGGGCGTACCAGGCGTCGGCGAGGTCTCCGTCCTCGTACCGGCGCCTGGTCCAGGTGATCTCTCCGGCCTCGGCCATCGCCTCGACCGAGGGGGTCGCGGAGGGGGAGATCAGCGTGATGTCGGCGCCCGCGGCGATCAGCGCGGGGAGGCGGCGCTGGGCGACCTGGCCGCCGCCGAGGACGACTACGCGGCGTCCCGCCAGGCGCAGGCCCACGGGGTAGGCGGGGTGCGTCGTCGGCTGGGCGGTGTGATCGGCGTGCTCGGCCATGGGTGAGCGGCTCCTCGGAGGGCGGGTGCTGGCCGCTGCTGCGGTGAAGCGGCTGGTGGGCGGCGGCGGGGCGCCTGGTGACCACGATATCGGTGTGTTCTCGCCGTCACGCTGTGACGGATGTCCCGGGGGCTGGGCCGGGTCTTGCCTCGCGAGTTGTGAGGGCCGGCCGGTCGTGCGGCCGCCTTCTCCCGCGCCACGCGTCGCCCTTCACGTGCTTCACGTGCGGAGCACGGGCCCCCACGCGTCCCCCCGCTCCCGTCGTGGGCGGGGGGACGCGCTCGGGTGCTACTTCTCGGTGACGCCCGCCGAGTCGAACGTGGCCACCTCGTGCATCGCGCGGGCCGCGCTCTGCACCAGCGGGAGGGCGAGCAGGGCGCCCGTGCCCTCGCCGAGACGGAGGTCCAGGTCGACCAGGGGGCGCAGGCCCAGCTTGTTGAGCGCGGCCACGTGGCCCGGCTCGGCGCTGCGGTGTCCGGCGATGCAGGCCGCGAGCGACTCCGGCGCGATCGCACGGGCCACCAGGGCCGCGGCGCCGGTGGAGACGCCGTCGAGGATCACCGGGGTACGCAGGGAGGCCGCGCCCAGGATCAGGCCGACCAGAGCCGCGTGCTCCAGGCCGCCGACCGCCGACAGGACGCCGATCGGGTCCGCCGGGTCCGGCTTGTGCAGGTCCAGGGCGCGCCGGACGACGTCCACCTTGCGGGCGTGCGTCTCGTCGTTGATGCCCGTGCCCCGGCCCGTCACGTCGGTCGGGTCGACGCCCGTGTAGACCGAGATCAGGGCCGCGGACGCCGTGGTGTTCGCGATGCCCATCTCGCCCGTGAGGAGGGCCTTGTTGCCGGCGGCCACCAGGTCGCGGGCCGTCTCGATGCCCACCTCGATCGCCGCCAGCACCTCGTCACGGGTCATCGCGGGACCCGTGGTGAAGTCGGCGGTGCCGGGGCGGACCTTGCGGGGCAGGAGACCGGGCGTGGCCGGGAGTTCGGACGCCACGCCCACGTCGATGACGCAGACCTCCGCGCCCACCTGGTTGGCGAAGGCGTTGCAGACCGCTCCCCCGCCGAGGAAGTTGGCCACCATCTGGCCGGTGACCTCCTGCGGCCAGGGCGTCACGCCCTGGGCGTGGACGCCGTGGTCGCCCGCGAAGATCGCGACGGCCGCCGGCTCCGGGATCGGCGGCGGGCAGACCCGGGAGAGACCCGAGAGCTGGGCCGCGATGATCTCCAGCATGCCGAGCGCGCCGGCCGGCTTGGTCATCCGCTTCTGGCGCTCCCACGCCTCGCCGAGCGCCTTCGCGTCCAGCGGGCGGATGTTGGCGATGGTCTCCTGGAGGAGGTCGTGCGGCTCCTCGCCGGGCAGCGCCCGTCGGCCGTAGGTCTCCTCGTGGACGACCCAGGCCAGCGGGCGGCGCTTGGACCAGCCCGCCTGCATCAGCTCGGGCTCCTCGGGGAACTCGTCGACGTAACCCACGCAGAGGTACGCGACCACTTCGAGGTGCTCGGGCAGGCCCAGGGTGCGGACCATCTCGCGCTCGTCGAAGAAGCTGACCCAGCCGACGCCGAGGCCCTCGGCGCGGGCCGCGAGCCAGAGGTTCTCGACGGCGAGGGCCGAGGAGTACGGGGCCATCTGCGGCTGCGTGTAGCGGCCGAGGGTGTGGCGGCCGCCGCGGGTCGGGTCGGCGGTCACGACGATGTTGACCGGGGTGTCGAGGATGGCCTCGATCTTGAGTTCCTTGAACTGCTTCGCCCGGGCCTTCGGCAGCGACTTGGCGTAGGCCTCGCGCTGTCGCGTGGCCAGCTCGTGCATCGACTGCCGGGTCTCGGCGGAGCGGATGACGACGAAGTCCCAGGGCTGCGAGTGACCGACGCTGGGCGCCGTGTGGGCCGCTTCCAGGACGCGGAGCAGCACCTCGTGCGGGATCGGGTCGGAGCGGAAGCCGTTGCGGATGTCGCGGCGCTCACGCATCACGCGGAGGACGGCCTCGCGCTCGGCGTCGTCGTAGCCGGGGGCGGGGGCCGACTCGGCTTCCTCGGCGACTGGGACCGTCTCCTCGGCGGCGGAGACCGTCCCCTCGGCGACCGGCACCGTCTCCGGCTGGGTCTCGGGGGCGGCCTCAGCGGCCTCTTCGGCCTCCGTGAGCGCAGCGGGGGTGACCGCTTCCTCGGCCTCGACCGGCTCCTCGGCCTGCGCCGCCTCGGCGACGGGCTCCGTCTCGGGCTCCGGGGCCGTCTCGGGCAGGGCCTCGGGGGCCTCGTCCGCGACGAAGGGGATCTCCTCGGCGACCGCCTCGACGGGAGCCTCCTCGGGGAGCTGTCCCTCCGCGGGCTGCTCCTCCGTCGCGGCGAGCAGCTCGGCCGGGACCTCGGCGACGGGCTCCGTCTCCTCGGGCCGCGGCTCAAGCTCCTGGGCCGGCACGGCCGCGGGCTCCTCGGCCACGGGCTCCAGGGCCACGAGCTCCTCTGCCGGCGCCGGCGCGGGCTCGGGGGCCTCGGCCGCCGGCTCGCCCTCTCGCGGGGCGGGTACGAGGGCCTGGACCTCGGGCGCCTCGGCCGGTGCCTCGGGTGCGGTCTCCTCGACTGCGACGGGGGCCTCGGGCTCGGACGGTCCTTCCGGCGCGGGGGCCGGCTCCGGGGCGGGGACCGGGGCCAGGTGGGGGGTCGTCGGGACGTTGCCCTCGACCTGGACGAACTGCCCGCTCTGCGGGACGACCGTTTCTGCGGGGAGGGCCGGGGCCTCGGGCTCCTGCGGCTGCGCGGCCCACGGCTCGGCGCCCTGCGGCGCGAGCTGCTGGTCCTGCGCGATCTCGAAGTACTCGGGACCGCTGGTCGGCGGACCCGGGTTCCGTACGGGCATCGGCACGGGGCCGGTGGCCACGAGCGGCTCGGGCGCGGCAACCGGCGCGGGCTGCGGGGCCGGCGCGGGCGCTGCTGCGGGGCCGCGGTCGGCCAGCGAGAGCACGACGCCGCCGGCCTCGGGCACGGGCGGGCCCATGTGCAGGGGGCGGCGGGCCGGCTGCGGGGCGGCCGGGGGTACCCGGACTCCGGAGAGGTCGACGGAGCCGGAGTCGCGGCCGGCGGCCTCGTGCGCGCCGGTGTCGAGGACGCCGGGCTCGTAGCCGTGCCGGGTGGGCTCCTGCTCCTGCGGTGCCACGGGGACGCCGTGCGCGGGGGTGCCGGTCGGCTGGTCCACGGGGACGCCGTGGGCGGGCGTGCCCATCGGCTGGTCCGTCGGGATGCCCTGCGCGGGGGTGCCGGTGAGCTGGTCCAGCGGGGTGCCGTGGGCCGGGGTGCCGGTGAACGGGACGCCGTGCGCGGGGGTGCCCTGCGGCTGGTCCATGGGGACGCCGTGCGCCGGTGTCCCCATGGGGACACCCTGCGGCGGGGTCTGGTGCTGCGGGGCCGTGAGGACGTCGGCGAGGGCGACGGAGTCCAGCGGGGCCGTGAGGGGGTCCGGCAGCGGGTCGGTGAGCGGGTCACCGATCGCGGCGGGCGCCTCGGGGGCCGCCGGGTGCCCTGCCGGCACGCCCTGGTGGGGGACCGACTGGTTCGGCACCACGGGGGCGGCGGGCGGCGGCACGGCGACCGGCGGGGCGGGCGGGATGCCCGGCGGGTGCTCGCTCCAGGCGCCCTGGGCGCCCGGCATCAGCAGAAGGTCGTCGTCCTCGGTGGTGTGCTCGGAGGGGTCCAGGAAGGTGTACGCGCCCGGTGCGGGGATGCCCGGCTGCTCGACCATGCCTGCGTTCTCCGGCAGCCCCTCGCCCGGGACCTGGCCGGTGTCCGTCATGCGTACCCCTCGCCCATCGCTTGTGCTCCTTCAGACCTGCGCCCGTCGACAAGAACGAGCGCGCGCGCCGCGCGGCACGAAGGACACGCGGACACCCACACATTGTCGCGGCCCCGGGCCCTCGTGGCAGGGAGATTTGCCACGGTGCGCTGTGGACTGCGCCACGTCGCGCGGTCCCCCCTTGTCGCGTACCACGTCAGCGGCGCAATGTGGCCACCAATTCAGGACATTGACGAACGAAGCGCCGAACATCCGGATGCGGTACAACAATCGGCCAGCCTACCTGGCCCGACGGGCGGCACCGTCACGGGTGGGGGGTGCCGCCCACTAGGCGTGGGGGGTATCGGTCCTGCGGCCGGAGAGCAGGAAGACGACCGAACGCTCGCGTTCCGACCAGTCGTGCGGATCGAGTCCGACGGTCTGGAGGAGCAGGCTCTCGACGGTGTAGCCGCCGTCGGCGAGGGCGGCGCCGATCCCCTCGGCCTCGTCCCGGGTGGAGGCGTGGGCGACGATGCGTTCCGGCCGTCGGTCGGTGCAGGCGGTGACGACGGCGACCCCGCCGGCCGCGATGCGGACGACATCGGGTTCGGGCAGGCTCTCCAGGACGTGCGGGGCCCGGCCGCGCACGGTCTGGAGGGGTACGCCATGGCGGCGGGCGGCCTGCTCGGTGCGGCCGCAGGCGGCCGGGTCGAGGTCCACGGCGATGACGGCGGCGCCGAAGCGGGCGGCCTCGACGGAGAAGGCGCCGCCCGCGCAGCCGATGTCCCAGACGAGGTCGCCGGTGCGGGGCCCGAGGCGGGCGAGCTGGGCGGCGCGCAGGGACGGGTCCTCGCCCGCGCCGGTCCGGGTGCCGTGTGCGGCGGGGTCGTACTCCCCCGTGGGCAGGCCCCAGCCGCGGACCGGGGGCGCAGCCGGGTCCTGGCCCATCAGCCAGGGGGCAGCGGGGGTCCCGCCCGCGGTGCCGCCGATGACGAGGACGACGTTCGGGTCGCGCCAGCTGTGGTCGGCGGCCTTGTCGGAGGTGAGGACGGAGACCTGTTCGCGGTCGGTGCCGAGTTCCTCGCAGACGACGAAGGTGCGGTGGACGCCGTCGAGGAGCAGAGCGAGTTCGGCGGGTCCGGCGCCGGGCGAGGTGAGGACGGCGACCTTGGGGTGGGCGCGGCAGACGTTGACGGCGCGGCGCAGGGTGCGCTGGTGGGCGACGACGATCCGGGCGTCCTCCCAGGGCATCCCGGCGCGGGCGAACGCGGCGGCGACGGAGGAGACGGCGGGGACGACCTCGACCTCGAGGCCGTGTTCGGGGGCGCGCAGGGTGCGGACGACACCGAAGAAGCCGGGGTCGCCGTCGGCGAGGACGACGGCGGTGCCGCGGTGGCCGGCGATGCGGCGGGCGGCGAGGTCGACGCTGCCGAGGCGGATGCGTTCGGCGCCGGGCGGGATCTCGGGCAGCGCCAGGTGGTGGGCGGCGCCCGCCACCAGGGTGGCGGCGGAGAGCGCGGACCGGGCCGCCGCGGTGAGGGGCGAGCCGTCCCAGCCGATCACCGTGACGCGGTCGGCCATTCGTCGTCTCCTGGTGTCTTCGCAGGTCGGGGGCGTGCCGAGCGTACCCCGGGTGGGGCCGCCGGGATCAGCTCCAGTCGGTGTACGAGGAGTATCCGGCCTCGGCCATCTGGTCGGCGACGCCGTCGAGGTCCTCGGGGAGGAGGCCCCACACGATGTAGTCGGTGCGCAGCTCGGTCCAGCTGCCGTCCTCGGTGCGGGTGCGGGCTATGCAGGCGTTGCGCAGGACGCCCTCGCTGATGCAGCCGATCTTCTGGGCGACCTGCTGGGAGGCGGTGTTGTCGGCGGCGGTGCGCAGTTCGAGGCGCTCGAACTTCTGGTCGCCGAAGAGCCACTGGGCGGTGGCGAGGGCGGCTTCGGAGGCGTATCCCTCACCGCGGGCCCAGGGGGCGACGATGTAGGAGATCTCGGTGGAGCGGACCTTCCAGTCCGTCCTGGCCAGCTGGACGATGCCGACCAGGCGCTGGGTGAGGAACTCGGTGACGGCGAGGTCGATGCCCCGGCCCGCGGCGCGTTCGGCGGGCGCGTACTCGGTGATCCAGCGGCGGGCGGCGGCCTCGGTGTAGGGCTGGGGCACCGCGGTCCAGGCGCCGACGAGTTCGTCGTTCATCATCTCGGCGAGGGCGGGGGCGTCCCCCTCCTCGAGCGCGCGCAGCACCAACCGGTCCGTGTTGATGGAGATGTCCGGAAAGGTGGTAGTCATGCGCAGCTCCATGCCGTGGACCGTCCGAATCGACCGTGAACGCACAGCATGCAGCATGAAGGCGCCGGTGCGCATGGCCGGGTCGGTGTCGGGTGGGAGGTGTGCCGAAGGCCCCGCGCACCGGACGGGGTGCGAGGGGCCTTCCGCTCAAGGACTGTACGGGGGAACCGGTCTGACGGCCCCTCGGACGCCGGAGTCTACTGGGCGGCGCCGAAGGCGGGGATGACCGAGCCCTTGTAGGTGTCCTCGATGTACTTCTTCACCTCGGGCGAGTTGAGGAGCTTGGCGAGCTTCTGCACGCGGGCGTCCTTCTCGTTGCCCTCCTTGACGGCGAGGAAGTTGGCGTACGGGTTGCCGTCCGCCTTCTCCAGGGCGATGGCGTCCTTGGCCGGCGAGAGCTTGGCCTCGATGGCGTAGTTGCCGTTGATGACGGCGGCGTCCACGTCGTTCAGGGCGCGGGGCACGGTGGCGGCCTCCAGCTCCTTGAACTCCAGGCCCTTCTTGTCGGTGATGTCGGAGAGCTTGGCGTTGGTGCCGACACCCGGCTTGATGGTGATCAGGCCGTTCTCGGCGAGCAGCTGGAGCGCGCGGCCGCCGTTGGTGGTGTCGTTGGGGACGGCGATGGTCTGGCCCGCCTTGATGTCCTTCACCGACTTGATGTTCTTGGAGTAGAGGCCCAGCGGCTCCAGGTGGACGTCGACCACCGGGACGATGTGGGTGTTGTTCTTCTTGTTGAAGTCGTCGAGGTACGGCTTGTGCTGGAAGAAGTTGGCGTCGACCTGGCCGGACTCGGTTGCGGTGTTCGGCAGGACGTAGTCCGTGAACTCCTTCACCTCCAGCTTCAGGCCGGCCTTCTCGGCCAGGTTGTCCTTGACGTAGTCGAGGATGTCGGCGTGGGGCGTCGGGGACGCGGCGACGACGAGCGCCTTGGAGGTGTCGCCGGAGCCGGCCGAGTCCTTGGACCCGGGGTCCGAGGAGGTGCCGCAGGCGCTGAGGCCGAGGGCGAGGGCGGCCGTGGTGGCGATACCGGCGGTGAGCTTGATGTTCTTACGCACGAAGAGTGCCTCTTTCCGGTGGTGCGGTGGTCGCCTGGACAACAAGTCCGGGCTGTTCTTCGAAAGGACGAAGTCGGTGTGGCCGGGAGGCCGTTACGCGGTACGGCCCCGGCGGGCGAGGAGTCGTACGACTCCGTCGCCGATCAGCTGGACGACGGTCACGATCAGGACCAGGACGATGACGGTGACCAGCATGAACGTGGTGTCGAAGCGCTGGTATCCGTAGGTGACGGCCTTGGAGCCGAGTCCCTCGCCGCCGACCGCGCCGGCCATCGCCGAGTAGCCGATGAGGACGATGACCGTGGTGGTGACGCCCGAGATCAGCGAGGGCAGAGCCTGCGGGAGCAGCACCTTGCGGACGATGGTGGGGATGCCGCCGCCCATGGCCTGGACGGCCTCGACGAGCCCGTGGTCGACCTCGCGGACGGAGGTCTCGACGAGGCGCGCGAAGAAGGGGATGGCGCCGATGGCGAGCGGCACGATCATCGCGGTGGGACCGATGAAGGTGCCGACGACGAGGGTGGTGAAGGGGATCAGGGCGATCAGCAGGATGATGAACGGCAGCGAACGCCCGATGTTCACGATCGCACCGACGACCTTGTTGACCGGCAGGTTCTGCAGCAGTCCGCCCTTGTCCGTGAGGACGAGGAGGATGCCGAGCGGCAGGCCGCCGAGCACGGTGACGACGGTGGCCCACAGGACCATGTAAAGGGTGTCGACGGTGCCCTGCTCCAGCAGTGGCTGCATCTCGGACCAGGTCACTTGGCACCTTCCTTCACGAGCAGGGTCGCCGCGTCCTGGGCAACCGTTTCTTCGGTGAGCGTCTCCTCGACGACCTCGACCTGGAGGCCCTGCTCGCGCAGGAAGCCGACCGGGACGACGTTGTCCTCGTACCGCCCGGGCAGTTCGATCCGCATCCGGCCGATCTGCCGTCCGCCGACGGTGTCCATCGCCGCCCCGAGGATCGAGATGTCGATGTTGTACGTGCGGGAGAGCTGCGAGATCACGGGCCGGCTCGCGGCGTCGCCGTGGAAGGTGACGTCGACGACCGTGCGGTCGGGGCCGGTGTGGGCGCCGCTGACCGGGAAGAGCTCGGCCGCCAGCTGGGAGCCGGGGGTGGCGAGCAGTTCGCTCACGGTGCCGGACTCGACGATGCGGCCCTTCTGCATCAGCGCGGCCGAGTCGCAGATCGTCTTGACGACGTCCATCTCGTGCGTGATGAGCAGGACGGTGAGGCCGAGCTGCTGGTTGAGGTCGCGCAGCAGCTGGAGGATGGAGCGGGTGGTCTCCGGGTCGAGGGCGCTGGTGGCCTCGTCGGAGAGCAGGACCTTGGGCTCGCCGGCCAGGGCGCGGGCGATGCCGACGCGCTGCTTCTGGCCGCCGGAGAGCTGGCCCGGGTAGGACTTGGCCTTGTCGGCGAGGCCGACCAGGTCGAGGAGTTCGAGGGCGCGGCGGGAACGCTCGGCTCCGGAGACGCCGAGGATCTCCAGGGGAAGCTCGATGTTGTCCTTCACCGTGCGGGAGGACAGCAGGTTGAAGTGCTGGAAGACCATGCCGATGCTGCTGCGCGCCCGGCGCAGGTCCTTGCCCGCGCGGCGGCTCCGGCCGGCGAGGGCGGTGAGGTCCACGCCGTCGACGGTCACGGTGCCGGAGGTGGGGCGCTCCAGGAGGTTGACGCAGCGGATGAGCGAGGACTTGCCGGCGCCGCTCTGGCCGATCACGCCGAATACCTCGCCCTCACGGACGTGGAGGTCGACTCCGTCCAGAGCGGTGACCTGTCGGCCGCGCGACTCGTAGACCTTGGTCAGGCCCGAAGTGGTGATCACAGGGATTTTCCGTCACTGTCGAGTGCGCGACGCGGGGTCCGTCGTGCACGGGGCATTCGTCTTCGGACAGTCAGGCGCACGGGGGCCGGTCCGGCGGGTGGCCGGGGTCTCGGCGGTGCGCGGGGCGGGCACGGTCCATCGCCGGAAGGCGGGAGGAACGGCACGGCCGTCGGTCTCGCTTCGGGGCGCGAAACTCAGGCGGGGGCCCTCAGAAGGCGCACATTCGACACATACAACGAGCACCGGGCGTGGGGATCGCCTCGGTCGCAAGGGTGCGGCTGCTCGTCGTGGTCATGTCGGCAAGTAAAGCATGCGCAGGTGCGAACGAAAGGGGGCTGTCCGAATAGCGGACGCCATTGAGACGCCATGCGGACACTCCGGAGGGCTTCGTTCCGCCCGTTCTCCCCGTGTGGCCTGCGGGGACGGGCGCCCTGCGCCGGGGCTCACGCGGGGTCCGTCGAGGGCCTCTCGGGCGCCGGCTGTGGCCAAGGCCACGGTCCGCTCGCGGGCACGCGGCGACGGCGCGGGGGGCGAGCGCATCGGGCCATTCGCACCGTAATACCCTCGGGCGCATGCTTGACGCCCTGACGGTCGCGGTCTCCGTGGCCGCGCTCGCCCTCGCCGCCTGGTGCGGCTTCGCCGCCTTCCGCGACCAGTCGACCAAGGACTGGCACTTCATCGGCATGGCCGTGGTGACCTTCCTCGTCCTGGTCCAGCTGATCGTCGGGATCGTGCAGCTGACACGGGGCGAGAAGACGGAGGAGGGCGCGACGATCTTCGTCGCCTATCTGCTCGGGGCGCTGTGCGCGGTGCCCATCGCCGGCTTCATGTCGCTCGCGGAGCGCAGCCGGTGGGGTTCGGCCACGGTGGCCGCGGGCGCGGTCGTCCTGGCCGTGCTCGAAGTGCGTCTCTACGACATCTGGACGGTGGGCTGACCATGACCGAGACGCAGGAGAAGGCCGCGCAGGGCACGAAGGCCCGTCTCGTCACGGGCCCCGGCATCCTGCTGGTGTGGCTCTACGGAGTGATGTCGGTCGGCGCGGTCTCGCGCTCGATCTACCAGATCGCCACCGAGTTCGACCGGGCGCCGCTCGCGTACAGCCTGTCGGCGGTGGCCGCCGTCGTCTACGCCTTCATCACCTACACGCTGGTGCGGGGCGGGGAGAAGGCCCGCAGGGCGGCGCTGGTGTGCTGCGCCGCCGAGCTCACGGGCGTACTGATCGTGGGGACCTGGACGCTGGTCGAGCCGTCCGCCTTCCCGGACGCGACGGTCTGGTCGGACTACGGCTACGGCTATCTCTTCATCCCGGTCCTGCTGCCGCTGAGCGGCATCTGGTGGCTGCGCCGGTCGCGTACCGCGGCGGCCGCCTGAGTCAGGCCGCGGCCTTCTCCAGGGTCACCAGGGTGAGCCTGGGGCCGAGCTCGCGGGTGGAGACCTGCGCGTACCCCTTGCGGCGGTAGAGGCGCAGGTTGCCCTCGCTGCGGTGGCCGGTGAAGAGCTGGAAGCGCTTGGGCGACGGAGCCGGCCGGGCGGCCGGCTCGGCCGTCCCGGCGAAGTGGCGCTCGATGCCGTCGAGAAGGCGGCCGCCGAGGCCGTGCCGCCGCATCCGCGGGTGCACGATCAGCTTGGCGATCCGTACCGTGCCGTCGTCGTCGAGTCTGGCCCGCACCGAGGCGACGACCTCGTCGCCGAGGCGGGCCACCAGCCCGTGTCCCTCGTCCAGTTCGGCGCGCAGGCCGTCGAGCGACTGGGTGAGCGGTTCGATGGACCAGTCCCCGTAGAGCTCCGCCTCGCTCTGGTAGCAGAGGTACTGCAGCTTCAGGATGTGCTCCGCGTCCGCCGCGTCCGCCGCTGAGATGGTCACACTCAGGCCCATGTGTGCACGCCTCCCGCTCATCTGTCGATCATCGGTTTAACGCACCCTTCCCCGTCGGCCGGGGGCGGGAACCTCTGCAGCCAGCATTCTGCGCAGGCATCCCAGGCAACGGGAACGCATCGGCCCCAGACTGCCCTGTGAGATACCCAACTCTCCTGCGATTTCCCGGTACGTGGGGTCCTCGGGATCGAGCATCGCGGTCAGCACCCGGGGGCAGCGGCCGGGGGTCCTGGTCACGGCGGCGCGCAGCGTGCGACGGCCCTCGGCGGCCATCAGCGAGTGCTCCGGGGAGCCCTGGGGGCCGGAGGTGCCCGGGTCGTGGCCGGGTTCGTCGCGGTAGGGGCGCTCCCGGTCACTCGTCCTGCGGGCCCGGCGGGCCTCCGCGCGGACGGCGCGGCGCAGCCACTCGGCGGGGCGCTCGGGGGCGGTGCCCGTCTCGCGGAGCCGCTCCAGGAGACGGAGCCAGACGGCCTGTTCCAGATCGCTCGGCTCGACGCCCGCGGCCGGCGCCTCGGCGTCCGACTCGGCGGCGAGCAGCGGGGCGAGGGCGGCGAGGAGCCCGGGGGTGGCGTCCGCGGCGGACGCGGGGGTGGTCACGGGCGTGGTCACGGGGATGGTCATGTACCGCACCATGCCGGGGCACGCGGGCGTGGTTGCGGTGCGGGCGTCAAACCACCCGGGAGGAGGGCGTGCGGGCCCGTTCGGCGGACCCGCACGGTCCTCGGGTGCGCGGTGCGCGCACGGTCCCCGGGTGCGCGGTGCTCAGTCGCGTGCGGTGAAGTCCGCCGCGCCCAGCAGGGCGGTGTCCGGGTTGTCGGAGAAGATGCCGTCGATCCCCGTCTCCAGGTAGCGCTTCAGCGCCCCGAAGGAGTCCCCGTAAGCCGTCGGGTCCGTCCCCCGGCGGAACTCCACGGGCAGGAAGGAGTTCTCGTTGCGGTGGGTGTACGGGTGGAGGATCAGGCCCTGCGCGTGGGCGTCGCGGACCAGGGTGGTCGGGTCGCCGAGGCGGCCGCTCGCGTCCTTCGGGATCACCAGGTCGAGCGTGGGGCCGATGCCCTTGGCGTAGGAGGCGATCCAGCGCAGGCCCTTGGGCGTGACCAGGTCGGCGACCGTCCGCGGGTCCCCGGCCTGGACGAAGTCCCAGGGGCGGCCGGTCGCGCCGGAGAGCAGGACCACGCCGGGCGAGTCCACCAGCTTCGCGAGGCGCTGGATGCTGGTCGGCTCGAAGGACTGCAGGAAGACCGGGGAGTCGGCGCGGTGGCGGCCGTACCGGCGGAGCAGCTTGGCGAGGCGCTCCTCCAGGCCGAGGCCGAGGGAGCGGAAGTAGGTGGGGTGCTTGGTCTCGACGTGCAGCCAGATCTCGCGGCCCCGGCGGCGGCCCTCCTCCTCGGCCCAGCGCAGGACCTCCTCGAAGGTGGGTATCGTCCAGCGGCCGTCGTACAGGGTGTTCTCCTGGCGGACGGCCGGAATGCGTTCCTTGGCGCGGAGGGTCTTGAGCTCGGCGAGCGTGAAGTCCTCGGTGAACCAGCCGGTGAGGGAGACGCCGTCGACGCTCTTGGTGGTCTTCCGGGACGCGAACTCCGGGTGGTCGGCGACATCGGTGGTGCCGGTGATGTCGTTCTCGTGACGGCAGACCAGATGCCCGTCCTTGGTGGGGACGAGGTCCTGCTCGATGACGTGGGCGCCGAGGTCCAGGGCGTGCCGGTAGGAGCCGAGGGTGTGCTCGGGGCGGTAGCCGCTGGCGCCCCGGTGGGCGATGACGGTGGGGGCGGGGAGGGAGCGGTAGCCGCGGCCGTGGCCGTGGCCGTGGCCCGCGGCGGCGGACGGGGCGGCCCCCGACGCGTCCGCCTGTGCCACGCCGCCGGTGGCGAGGGCCGTGGAGGCGCCGAGGACGGTGGCGCCCGCCGCTCCGAGAACCGTGCGCCGGGCGGGGATCCGGCGTTCGCCCTGGGTCATGTGGTGTCCTCCTGTGTCATGTCCCGCACCTGTCGACGGGTGCCTCCGACGCTAGGCATCGGGGCCCTACGTACGGCAGACCTACGCCGAACATGGCGGAAACACACGTCAACACTGCGTATCCACTCGGTGAACCCGATGTGCGCACGGACGTGACCCGCGAGTATCGTCGCCAGCTGCACCGTCAGCTCGACTGACCCGCATCCCACCGGAGGAACCGTTGTCCCGTCTCGCGATCATCAAGGCAGTGCTCGGGCCGGTCATGCGCCTGATGTTCCGCCCCCGCGTGGAGGGCGCCGAGAACATCCCGGGGACCGGTCCCGTCATCCTCGCGGGCAACCACCTGACGTTCATCGACTCGATGATCATGCCGATCTGCCTGGACCGTCCGGTCTACTTCATCGGCAAGGACGAGTACGTGACCGGCAAGGGGATCAAGGGCCGGGCGATGGCCTGGTTCTTCACCAGCGTCGGCATGATCCCGGTGGACCGGGACGGCGGCCGCGGTGGTGTGGCGGCCCTGATGACCGGCCGCCGCATCCTCGAGGAGGGCAGGATCTTCTCGATCTACCCGGAGGGCACCCGCTCCCCCGACGGCCGTCTGTACCGGGGCCGTACGGGTATCGCGCGGCTCACCCTGATGACGGGCGCCCCGGTGATCCCGTTCGCGATGATCGGCACCGACAAGATCCAGCCGGGCGGCGCGGGCTTCCCGCGTCCGGGCCGGGTGACGGTCCGCTTCGGCGAGGCGATGGAGTTCTCTCGGTACGACGGCATGGACCGCGACCGCTATGTGCTGCGGGCGGTGACGGACTCGGTGATGGCCGAGGTCATGCGGCTGTCGGGGCAGGAGTACGTGGACATGTACGCCACCAAGGCGAAGGCGGCCTGACGCTTCCGGGCGGCGGCGCTCCAGGGCCCGCGGGGTGCCCGGCGGCATGTGACGGTGCCCCGTACGGCCTCCTGGCCGTACGGGGCACCGTCGTATACGCCGGGCGTCAGTGCTCGACGCCGTCCTCCAGCTTCTGGCCCTTGAGCAGGAACCAGGCCGCGACCGCCGTCGCGAGGAGGACCGCCGCGCCGACACCGGCCGCGATCCGCAGACCGTCGACGAAAGCCTCCTGGGCGGCCGACACCAGGGCCGTCGCCGCGTCCGGGGCGAGGGCGCCGGAGGCCTCGACCGCGCCGCCGAGCGATTCGTGGGCGGCGGACGCCACGTCGGAGGGGACGTCGGCCGGAGTGGCGAAGCCCCGGTAGACACCGGTCACGATCGAGCCGAGGACGGCGATGCCGAGCGCGGCGCCCAGCTCGTACGCCGTCTCCGAGACCGCGGACGCGGAGCCCGCCTGGTCCTTCGGGACGCTGGACAGGATCACGTCGGCGGTGACGGTGAAGGCGAATCCGGCGCCCACGCCGACGACGAGCAGGGCCGCGCCGAGCAGCGGGTAGCCGGTGTGCTGGTCGAGCGTCGTCAGGACCGCGAGCGAGAGGCCGACCGCGGCGAGACCACCGGCCACGACGGACCGTACGGAGAAGCGGCGGGCCACCAGACCCGCGATCAGCCCGGCCGTGACCGCGCCGACCGCCGCGGGGAGTTCGGCGAGCCCGGCCTCCAGCGGCTGTCGGCCCTGGACCAGCTGGAAGAACTGGGACAGGAAGAACACCAGGCCGGAGAGGCCGAGGATGGTCAGCAGGTCGGCGAGCACGGCGCCCGAGAAGCCGCGGTGGCGGAACAGCCGCATGTCCAGGAGCGGCGCGGGCAGGGTGAGCTGCCGTCGGACGAACCAGGTCAGGGCACCGGCGCCGATCAGGGCGGCGACGCCCGCGTCCGCGGAGAGGCCGTGCGAGGCCAGTTCCTTGATCGCGTAGACGAGGCCGATCAGGCCGACGAGGGAGAGTCCGACGCTCGGCAGGTCCCAGGGACCGGGGGCGGGATTCCTGGACTCCGGGATCAGCTTGATGCCGACGACGACGAGGACCGCCATGACGGGCAGGTTGATCAGGAAGACCGAGCCCCACCAGAAGTGCTCCAGGAGGAAGCCTCCGACGACGGGTCCGACGGCGGCGCCGGCCGAGGCCATGGCACCCCAGATGCCGATGGCGAGGCTGCGCTCGCGCGGGTCGTGGAAGAGGTTCCGGATGAGCGCCAGGGTGGACGGCATCAGGGTCGCGCCGGCGACGCCGAGCAGGGCGCGCGCCACGATCATCATCTCGGGGCTGGTCGCGTAGGCGTTCAGCACGGAGACGGCACCGAAGGCGGTGGCACCGATCAGGAGCAGCTTCTTGCGGCCGATGCGGTCGCCGAGGCTGCCCATGGTGACCAGGAGTCCGGCGATGACGAAGGAGTAGACGTCGCCGATCCAGAGGAGCTGGGTGCCGGAGGGCTTCAGGTCCTCGGAGAGGAAGGGGGTGGCGAGTCCCAGTACCGTGGCGTCGACCGCCACGAGGAGGACGGCCAGGACGAGAACGGAGAGGGCGAGCCACCGGCCGGGGCGGCGCACGCCCTCGGTATGACCGGTGGTCCTGAGGGTGCTGACGGTCACTTCTCCACGCTCCTGCGCGCTCCGCCGAGCAGCAGCTCGGCGATCATGTACTGAAAGTCCTTGGCGGCGACCCGGCCGTCCTGCACGGCCCAGGCGCCGGAACCGACGAGCCCGTAGAAGGCCTCGGTGAGCCAGGCGGGGGTCAGGTCGATCCGGAAGACGCCGTTCTCCTGGCCGCGCCGGAAGAGCGCGGAGACCCGGTCGTCGATGCGTGCCCAGCCCTCGTTCTGCCCGTCGCCCTCAAAGAGCTGGTTCTCGGTGACGAGGAACGACAGCAGAGGGGCGAGGTGCTCCACCTCGGCCACGATCCGGCGTACCGCCTCGTCCTCGGGCCCGTCCTCGGGCGCGGCCCGTTCGAGCGCGGCCTCGATCTCCTGCAGTCCGTGCTCTTCCAGCGCCCGTACGAGCGCGTCCCGTCCGGCGAAGTGCCGGTGCAGCGTGGCGCGGCCGATCCCGGCGGCCCGGGCGACCTCGTCCATCGTGGCGGTCGCCTTGCGGGAGAGCAGGGCGGCGGCTGCGTGGAGCACCTGGGTGCGATCGACTGACATGAGACGACCATACACCGAATGAGACACTCATGTCTCATTCAATAGTTCGACGCCTCACCCGAGGCAGGAACGGAATGCTGTGGACATGACGAAGCCGCTGCTGCTGATCGACGTCGACGGGCCGCTGAACCCCTACGCGGCGAAGCCCGAGCGGCGCCCCGAGGGATATGCGACCCACCGGATGCGGCCGGGCGGCTGGTTCGGGACGAAGCCGCTGCGGGTGTGGCTGAATCCCGCGCACGGGGACGAGCTGCGCGCGCTGGCGGAGGCGTACGAACTGGTCTGGGCGACGACCTGGAAGGGCGAGGCTAACGACTGGATAGGGCCCCGGCTGGGACTCCCCGTACTGCCGTTCATCGACTGGCCCCAGATGCACGGAAAGGCCCCTCGCGGGACCTTCTGGAAGACGCAGTACATCCTGGAGTACGCGGCGGGGCGACCGTTCGCCTGGGTCGACGACGACATCACCGTGTACGACCGGGAGTTCGTGGAGCGGAACCACCTGGCCGCCGCCCTGCTGCTGCACGTCGACCCCCGGCTCGGACTGCTCCGGCCGGACTTCGACGCGCTCGCGGACTGGGCGGCGGCGCTGTGACGCGTTGAGGGGGGCTACTTCTTCTTGGCGGCCGCCCAGGCGTGCTGGATCACCAGGTCGGCCTTGACCTCGACGAGCTGGACGGCGACCGCCGACGGGGCGGTGCCGCCGCGGCCGTCGCGGGAGGCGAGGGCGCCGGGGACGTCGAGGACCGTACGGACCTCGGGGGTGAGGTGCTCGGAGATCTTGGCGAACTGCTCGTCCGTCAGCTCGTCCAGCTCCTTGCCCTCGGACTCGGCGACCTTCACGCACTCGCCGGCCACCTCGTGCGCCACCCGGAACGGCACGCCCTGCTTGACCAGCCACTCCGCGATGTCGGTGGCGAGCGAGAAGCCGGCCGGGGCCAGCTCCTCCATGCGCTCCCGGTTGACGGTGAGCGTGGCCATCATGCCCGTGAAGGCGGGCAGCAGGACCTCGAGCTGGTCGCAGGAGTCGAAGACCGGCTCCTTGTCCTCCTGGAGGTCACGGTTGTAGGCGAGCGGAAGCGCCTTGAGCGTGGCGAGGAGGCCGGTGAGGTTGCCGATGAGACGACCGGACTTGCCCCGGGCGAGTTCGGCGATGTCCGGGTTCTTCTTCTGCGGCATGATCGACGAGCCGGTGGAGAAGGCGTCGTGGAGGGTCACGAAGGAGAACTCCTTCGTGTTCCAGATGATGATCTCCTCCGCGATCCGCGAGACGTCGATGCCGATCATCGCGGTGATGAAGGCGAACTCGGCGACGAAGTCGCGGGAGGCCGTGCCGTCGATCGAGTTGCCGACCGAACCGCGCTCGAAGCCCAGGTCCTTGGCGACCGCCTCCGGGTCGAGTCCGAGGGAGGAGCCGGCGAGGGCGCCGGAGCCGTACGGGGAGACGGCCGTGCGGGTGTCCCACTGCCGCAGCCGCTCGGCGTCCCGGGAGAGGGACTGGGCGTGGGCCAGGACGTGATGGGCGAAGAGCACCGGCTGGGCGTGCTGGAGGTGCGTACGGCCGGGCATGGCGACGCCCGGGTGCGCCTCGGCGAGGCCGACGAGGGCGTCCTGGAGGTCGGCGACGAGACCGCCGATGATCCGGGCGTGGTCGCGCAGGTACATCCGGAAGAGGGTGGCGACCTGGTCGTTGCGGGACCGGCCGGCACGCAGCTTGCCGCCGAGGTCCGGGCCGACGCGCTCCAGGAGACCGCGCTCGAGGGCGGTGTGGACGTCCTCGTCCGCGATGGTGCCGACGAGGGTGCCGTCGGCGACGTCCGCCGCCAGCCGGTCGAGACCGGCGAGCATGCGGGTCAGCTCGTCCTCGGTGAGCAGCCCGGCCTTGTGCAGCACGCGCGCGTGGGCGCGGGAACCGGCGATGTCGTACGGCGCGAGACGCCAGTCGAAGTGGACCGACGCGGACAACTTCGCCAGGGCCTCGGCGGGCCCGTCGGCGAACCGTCCGCCCCAGAGCCGGACGTCACCGTTGTTGCTGCTCACAGCTGCTGCTCCTCGGGAGAATGGGTACTGCCGTCACCGCCGCGTCCACGCAGGGGGCGGGCGGCGACCTGTTCAACGGGGGCGGGTCACGCCAGGGTCGGCGGCGGCGCCGACGGCATCCCGGCGTAGGCATAACTATGCAATGCACCGTATGTTTTGTCAACGCGCTGCCCCGGCCGGAAATCCGGCGGCGGCAGCCCGCAGCAACTCCTAGGCTCCGGCCATGCAGAGCGGCGCGTTCGACGAGATCCGGCACCGGATCACCCGGGTGCTCGACGGGACCGACGGGGGCGAGGCCGATTCCTGGACGGCGCTCGACGAGGACATCAGGGGTGCGCTCCGGTACGGCGTCCTTCCGCCCGCCCACATCTGGTTCCCCGGCGACGACCGGAACCGGCGGCCCGCCACGTGGGAGTCGGCGGTCGCCCTGTGCGGCCCCGACGGCCGGATCCGGGAGGCCGCCCTCGCGTACGTGACCGCGGCCCCCGCCCTCCTGCCCCTGGCCGCGATCCGGTGCGCCGACTGGGCCGAGCAGGTACGGACACGGGCGCGGGCCGTCCTGGAGGCGGAGCTGCCGGGCCTGCTGGGCCAGCCGGGCCTGCCCGAACGGCCGGATCCGCCGGGTCCACGCGGTCCGTCCGGCCCATCCGGACTGCCCGGTCCGCCCGGCCCGTCGCCCGAGACGTTCCGGACCGTCGCCGCCGTGATCCTCCGGGTCGCCGGACGGCGGTACGGAGACGGCGCGACCGAGCTGCTCGACCGGCTGCTGCGGGAGGGGCCGGAGGCCGGCGTGACCGCCCTGCGCGCGAGCCGGGACCGGAGTGTCCGGCGGCTCGCCCACCGGATCGCCGTCGACCGCGGCCTCCTCTCCCCCGCACGGCTCGCGGCGGTCGCCACCACCGACTCCGACGTGGTCGTCCAGGACCTGTGCGCGAGCGCCCTGCTCGCCGCCATCGGGACGGCCGGCGGCACGGGTCCCGGGACGGCCGGCGGAACGGCCGGTGGAATGCCCCTGACCCGCTTGCTGGGAGCCCGGCAGGGCCGGATCCGGGCGGCGGGTGTCACGGGGCTGCGCCGGGCGGGCCGGGCAGGGGAGGCCGAACCGTTCCTGTACGACCGATCCTCCCTGGTGCGCGCCTGCGCCCGCTGGGTGCTCCGGCAGGCAGGAACCGAACCGCTGCCGCTCTACCGGGCGGCGTGCGCGGCCGGGGTCGGCATGCCCCACCGCGCGCCCCTGGGTCTCGCCGAGTGCGGTGACCGGACCACGGACGAGCCGCTCCTCTGGTCCCTCACCGGCGACGAGCGGCCCCAGGTACGGGCCGCCGCCGTGGCGGGACTGCGCGTGCTGGACGCCGTCCGCCCCGACCGCCTCGCCCCCCTGCTCGCCGACGGCTCCCCACGCGTCGTCCGCGAGACCAGGAGGGCACTGCTGCCCTGGGCCGACCACCACCCGGTCGCTGACCTCCCTCGCCGCACCGCCGTCACCCCTCCCCCGCAGCGCGCACCAGGCGCTCCGACGCACCCGCCGGAGGCCGGCGGGGCCCCGCCCCGGGACACAGCCGCCACCACGGCCCCGAGGCCACGCGCGGGGATACGCCGGATACTCGGCTTCGGAGGCCTGCTCAACCGCCGCCGGTAGCCCGCGACGTGAGACGTATCCGCCCCGGCCGGGCGGACGGAGCAGTATGGGCGGCATGGGAAAAACGTATGAGCGCATCGACGGGCGCCTCCGTGCCTTCATCGAGGACCAGCCCGTGTTCTTCACCGCCACCGCTCCCCTCGCCGGTGACGGGCACGTCAATCTCAGCCCCAAGGGGCGCCGGGGCACCCTGGTGGTGCTCGACGAACTGACCCTCGCCTACGTGGACTTCGGGGGCAGCGGCGCCGAGACCGTCGCCCATCTGCGGGAGCCGGGGAACGGGCGGATCACCCTCATGTGGACCGCGTTCTCGGGGCCCCCGACCGTCGTGCGTGTGCACGGTACCGGCGAGGCCGTGCTGCGCGACGATCCGCGCTGGGGCGAGCTGTTCGCGCGCTTCCCGGCCGAGGCCGTCGAGGGCCAGGGCAGCGCGCGGGCGATCGTCCTCGTCCGCGCGCGGCGGGTCAGCGACGCCTGTGGGTACGCCGTCCCGCTGATGGAGTACCAGGAGGACCGGGGCCTGCACGCCGAGTACTTCAACCGGAAGACCGACGACGAGTTCAACGCGTACTGCGAGCGCAAGGACCACATCGCGACCAGCCTCGACGGGCTGCCGGCGCTTCCGCTCCCCCTGCCGCCGCTGCCGCAGACCGCCGATTAGCCGTGTCCCGCGCGCGGAGCGCGTGCCGCGGTCCCAGGGCCTGCCGTACGCCTTCGGGATCGAGCCCGCACCCGCGGGGACCTCGTTCCGGGGCCGGCATCTTCCTGCACGTCAACGGCCGGGGGGCGACCGCCGGTTGTGTCTCCGTCCCGGCGGACGCGATGCGCGCGGTGCTCGCCTGGGCCGAACCCGCGCGCCGACCGCACATCGCCGTCGGTACCCGGGGGGGGCCGACGGCGATCACGCGCTACTGAGACGCGCCCGCGTCCGCGTACTTCCGCGCCTGCTTCCGCGCCTACTTCTGCGCCAGCTTCAGCAGGTGGTCCGCGAGCGCCTGACCGCCCGCCGGGTCCCGGCTGATGAGCAGCAGGGTGTCGTCGCCCGCGATCGTGCCGAGGATCGCGTGGAGTTCGGCCTGGTCGATGGCCGACGCGAGGAACTGGGCCGCGCCCGGCGGGGTCCGCAGGACCACCAGGTTGGCCGAGGCCTCGGCGGAGATCAGCAGCTCCCCGGAGAGGCGCCGCATGCGCTCCTCCTTCGCGGACTCGCCGAGCGGGGCCTGCGGGGTGCGGAAACCGCCCTCGCTGGGCACCGCGTAGATCAGCTCGCCGCCGGTGTTGCGGATCTTCACCGCGCCCAGCTCGTCGAGATCGCGGGAGAGCGTCGCCTGGGTGACGCTCAGCCCGTCGTCCGCGAGGAGCTTGGCGAGCTGGCTCTGCGAGCGCACCGGCTGCCGGTTGAGAATGTCGACGATCCTGCGGTGGCGTGCGGTGCGGGTCTGCGGAACGGACGGCCCGCCGTGCTCATTTTCCTGCGCGTCGGTCATCGTCGTCTCATTCTCCGGTTCGTCCTTGCCCGTTCGCCACGTCGAGGACTCCCGGCAGCGCCTGGAGGAAGGCGTCCGCCTCGGCGTCGGTGAGGACCAGCGGAGGCATGATCCGTACGACGTCGGGGGCGGGCGCGTTCACCAGAAGGCCGGCGTCCTGAGCCGCCTGCTGCACCTGGGGTGCGAGGGACTCCGTGAGCACGATACCCAGCAGGAGGCCCGCACCACGGACGTGGGAGACCAGAGGGTGCCCGAGACCTTCGATTCCCTGCCTCAGCCGCTCCCCGACCGCCTTCACGTGGTCGAGGGCCGCGTCGGCGCCCAGGGTGTCGAGAACGGCGATTCCGGCGGCGCAGGCCACCGGGTTGCCGCCGAAGGTGGTGCCGTGGTGACCGGGCCCGAAGAGGTCGGCCGCGGGGCCGAAGGCGACGGTCGCACCGATCGGGAGGCCGCCGCCGAGGCCCTTGGCGAGGGTCACGACATCGGGCTCGACGCCCTCGTGCGCCTGGTACTCGAACCAGTGGCCGCAGCGGCCGATGCCGGTCTGCACCTCGTCGAGGACGAGGAACGTGCCGGTGGCGCGGGTGATCTCCCGGGCCGCCTTGAGGTAGCCGGGGGGCGGGACGACGACGCCGTTCTCGCCCTGGATCGGCTCGATGACGACGAGGGCGGTGTCCTCGGTGACGGCGGCGCGCAGCGCCTCCGCGTCCCCGTACGGGACATGGGTGACGTCACCGGGCAGCGGCAGGAACGGGGTCTGCTTGGCGGGCTGGCCGGTGAGCGCCAGGGAGCCCATGGTCCGGCCGTGGAAGCCGCCCTGAGTGGCGACCATGTGGGACCTGCCGGTGAGCCGGCCGATCTTGAAGGCGCCTTCGACGGCCTCGGCTCCGGAGTTGCAGAAGAAGACCTTGCCGGGCCGGCCGAAGAGCGCGAGGAGCTTCTCGGCGAGGGCGACGGGCGGTTCGGCGACGAAGAGGTTGGAGACATGGCCGAGGGTCTGGATCTGCCGGGTGACGGCCTCGACGATCGCCGGGTGGCCGTGGCCCAGGGCGTTCACCGCGATGCCGCCGACGAAGTCCAGGTACTCGTTGCCGTCGGCGTCCCAGACCTTGGCGCCCTCACCACGGACGAGGGGCAGCCGGGGGGTGCCGTAGTTGTTCATCAGCGAGTCCTGCCACCGCCGGGTCAGCCGCTCGTTGCCGGGCTGCGTGGTGCCGCTCATCATTCCCCCTGTCCGTCCGGCACGACCATCGTGCCGATGCCCTCGTCGGTGAAGATCTCCAGCAGGATCGAGTGCTGGACACGGCCGTCGATGACGCGGGCCGTGGTGACCCCGTTCCGGACGGCGTGCAGGCAGCCCTCCATCTTGGGGACCATGCCGCTGGAGAGCTCGGGCAGCAGCTTCTCCAGCTGGCTCGCGGTGAGCCTGCTGATGACCTCGTCGCTGTGCGGCCAGTCCTCGTAGAGGCCCTCGACGTCGGTCAGGACCATCAGCGTCTCGGCGCCCAGCGCCGCAGCGAGTGCCGCAGCCGCCGTATCAGCATTGACGTTGTAGACATGTCCGTCGTCCTGGGAGCGGGCGATGGAGGAGATGACCGGGATCCGGCCGTCCTCCAGGAGCGCCTGGATGGCGCCGGTGTCGATGGCGGTGATCTCGCCGACCCGGCCGATGTCGATCTGCTCTCCGGCCACCACCGGCCGGTGCCGGGTGGCGGTGATGGTGTGGGCGTCCTCGCCGGTGAGACCGACGGCCAGCGGGCCGTGCTGGTTGAGCAGCCCGACGAGCTCGCGCTGGACCTGGCCGGCCAGGACCATCCGTACGACGTCCATGGCGTCCTCGGTGGTGACCCGCAGGCCCGCCTTGAACTCGCTGACGATGCCGTGCCGGTCGAGGGCGGCGCTGATCTGGGGGCCGCCGCCGTGCACGACGACCGGCTTGAGGCCCGCCTGGCGCAGGAAGACGACATCCTGGGCGAAGGCGGCCTTCAGGTCCTCGTCGATCATGGCGTTGCCGCCGAACTTGATGACGACCGTCTTGCCGTTGTGCCGGGTCAGCCAGGGCAGGGCCTCGATGAGGATCTGGGCCTTGGGGAGCGCGGTGTGCTTCCGGGTCGTGCTCTCGGGGTTCTGGGGGTCGCTCATGACGAGTACGCGCTGTTCTCGTGGACGTAGTCGGCGGTGAGGTCGTTCGCCCAGATGACGGCGGACTCGGTGCCCGCGGCGAGGTCGGCGGTGATGGTGACCTCCCGGTAGCGCATGTCGACGAGGTCGCGGTCCTCGCCGACGGAGCCGTTCTTGCAGACCCAGACACCGTTGATGGCGACGTTGAGCTCATCGGGCTCGAAGGCCGCGGCGGTCGTGCCGATGGCGGAGAGCACCCGGCCCCAGTTGGGGTCCTCGCCGTGGATGGCGCACTTGAGGAGGTTGTTCCGGGCGATGGACCGGCCCACCTCGACGGCGTCGTCCTCGGTCGCGGCGTTGATCACCTCGATGCGGATGTCCTTGCTGGCGCCCTCGGCGTCACCGATGAGCTGGCGGGCGAGGTCGTCGCAGACCTCCCGTACGGCCGCGGTGAACGCGTCCTGCTCCGGCGTGACGCCGGAGGAGCCGGAGGCGAGGAGGAGGACGGTGTCGTTAGTGGACATGCAGCCGTCGGAGTCGACCCGGTCGAAGGTGACCCGGGTGGCGCCCCGCAGGGCGCTGTCCAGGCCCGCGCTGTCGACGTCGGCGTCGGTGGTGAGCACGACGAGCATGGTGGCGAGGCCGGGTGCGAGCATGCCCGCGCCCTTGGCCATGCCGCCGACCGTCCAGCCGCCGTCGGGGCCGTCCTTCGTCACGACCGAGGTCTTGTGGACGGTGTCGGTGGTCTTGATGGCGATGGCGGCCTTCTCGCCGCCGTGCTCGGACAGCTCGGCCGCGGCCTTCTCGACACCGGGGAGCAGCTTGTCCATGGGGAGCAGGAGGCCGATGAGGCCGGTGGAGGCGACGGCGACCTCGCCCGCGCCGACGTCCGCGCCCTCGGCGCTGAGGACCTCGGCGACCTTCTCGGCGGTGGCGTGGGTGTCCTGGAAGCCCTGGGGTCCGGTGCAGGCGTTGGCACCCCCGGAGTTGAGGACGACGGCGGTCAGCTCGCCGTCGGCGAGGACCTGCTGGGACCAGACGACGGGGGCGGCCTTGACGCGGTTGGAGGTGAAGACGCCCGCGGCGGCGCGGCGCGGCCCGGTGTTGACCACGAGGGCCAGGTCCGGGTTGCCGTTCTGCTTGATCCCGGCGGCGATGCCCGCCGCCGTGAATCCCTTCGCTGCGGTGACACTCACTGTGTTTCTCCGTTCGCTTCTCCGCCCGCGCAGGGCAGAGGGGCGGGCTTCGTCGTCGTCTGCGGACCGGTGGCTGCGCGCGCGTCGCTCACGGCGCCACTCCCACCGTGGAAAGTCCGGTGCTCTCGGGGTACCCGAGGGCGATGTTCATGCTCTGCACCGCACCGCCGGCGGTGCCCTTGGTGAGATTGTCGATGGCGCTGATCGCGATGATCCGGTTCGCCGCCGCGTCGTACGCGACCTGTACCTGAACGGCGTTGGAACCGTAGACGGACGCTGTCGCCGGCCACTGCCCCTCGGGCAGCAGGTGGACGAACGGCTCGTCCGCGAAGGCCTTCTCGTACGCGGCCCGTACGGTCTCGGCGGTGACGCCCGGCTTCGCGGTGGCGGTGCAGGTGGCGAGGATGCCGCGGGGCATCGGCGCGAGGGTCGGCGTGAAGGAGACGGTGACCCGCTCCCCCGCCGGTCCGCTGAGGTTCTGGATCATCTCGGGGGTGTGCCGGTGGCCTCCGCCGACGCCGTACGGCGACATGCTGCCCATGACCTCGCTGCCGAGCAGATGCGGCTTGGCCGCCTTGCCTGCGCCGGAGGTGCCGGAGGCCGCGACGATCACGGCCTCGGGCTCGGCGAGCCCGTTCTCGTACGCGGGGAAGAGCGCGAGCGAGACGGCGGTCGGGTAGCAACCGGGCACGGCGACGCGCTTGGATCCCTGGAGGGCGGCGCGGGCGCCGGGGAGTTCCGGGAGGCCGTACGGCCAGGTGCCGGCGTGCGGGGAGCCGTAGTACGTCTCCCAGTCGGCGGACTCCCTGAGCCGGAAGTCCGCGCCCATGTCGACGACGAGGACGTCCGGGCCGAGCTGTTCCGCGACGGCCGCGGACTGGCCGTGCGGCAGCGCGAGGAACACGACGTCGTGGCCGGCGAGCTCGTCGGCGGTGGTGGGCACGAGGACGCGGTCGGCGAGCGGCAGCAGGTGGGGCTGGAGGGCCCCGAGCCGCTGCCCGGCGTTGGAGTGACCGGTCAGCGCGCCGATCTCCACGTGGGGGTGGGCGAGAAGGAGGCGCAGGAGCTCTCCGCCCGCGTATCCGCTCGCACCCGCCACTGCTACTCGTACCGTCATCGAACACCCTCCTCATGGATGGCATGACTATACGTATCTTGGCAGTTTTATGCAACGACACCCCGGACCGCCACAGACGGCCAAGCATCTCGCTGCACGGCAACGGGCCGGGAGGCCTGTCCGTGATCCTCCCGTACGCGACCGCCGGGGTCGCCAGGAGCCACCCACCCACCCGCCGAGAGAGCGGGAGCCTGGCGAGACCGCCCCGGTCCACGACCGGATGCGCCGGACACCACCGCCCCGCATGCTGATCGTGCGCGCGGCGCCGGAGGGGGCCACTCCACGCTCGTTCAGCAACCCTCTTTGCATGACCATGCGAGATGATGCATACTCTTCCTATGTCCAAGGTCCTCACCTCCCTGCCCGCCGGCGAGCGCGTCGGCATCGCCTTCTCCGGCGGCCTCGACACCTCCGTCGCGGTCGCATGGATGCGCGACAAGGGCGCCATCCCCTGCACCTACACCGCCGACATCGGTCAGTACGACGAGCCCGACATCGCCTCGGTGCCCGGCCGCGCCAAGACCTACGGTGCCGAGATCGCGCGCCTGGTCGACTGCCGCGCCGCGCTGGTCGAGGAGGGTCTTGCCGCACTCACCTGCGGGGCGTTCCACATCCGCTCCGGCGGCCGCGCCTACTTCAACACCACGCCCCTCGGCCGGGCGGTCACCGGCACCCTCCTCGTGCGGGCGATGCTCGAGGACAACGTCCAGATCTGGGGCGACGGCTCGACCTTCAAGGGCAACGACATCGAGCGGTTCTACCGCTACGGCCTGCTCGCCAACCCGCACCTGCGGATCTACAAGCCCTGGCTGGACGCGGACTTCGTGACGGAGCTCGGCGGCCGCAAGGAGATGTCGGAGTGGCTGGTCGCCCACCAGCTGCCGTACCGCGACAGCACGGAGAAGGCGTACTCCACCGACGCCAACATCTGGGGCGCCACCCACGAGGCCAAGACGCTGGAGCACCTCGACACCGGCGTGGAGACCGTCGAGCCGATCATGGGCGTCCGCTTCTGGGACCCGTCGGTCGAGATCGACACCGAGGACGTCACGATCGGCTTCGCGCAGGGCCGGCCCGTGTCCATCAACGGCAAGGAGTTCGCCTCCGCCGTCGACCTCGTCATGGAGGCCAACGCCATCGGCGGCCGCCACGGCATGGGCATGTCGGACCAGATCGAGAACCGGATCATCGAGGCCAAGAGCCGCGGCATCTACGAGGCGCCCGGCATGGCCCTGCTGCACGCGGCGTACGAGCGGCTGGTCAACGCCATCCACAACGAGGACACCCTCGCCCAGTACCACAACGAGGGACGGCGTCTCGGCCGGCTGATGTACGAGGGCCGGTGGCTGGACCCGCAGGCGCTGATGGTCCGCGAGTCGCTCCAGCGCTGGGTCGGCGCCGCCGTCACCGGCGAGGTGACGCTGCGACTGCGGCGCGGCGAGGACTACTCGATCCTCGACACCACGGGTCCGGCGTTCAGCTACCACCCGGACAAGCTCTCCATGGAGCGCACCGAGGACTCGGCCTTCGGGCCGGTGGACCGGATCGGTCAGCTGACCATGCGGAACCTCGACATCGCCGACTCGCGCGCCAAGCTGGAGCAGTACGCGGGCCTCGGCCTGCTCGGCACCGGCAGCCCCGCGATCGGCGCCGCCCAGGCAGCCGCGACCGGGCTCATCGGCACCCTGACGGAGCTTCCCGAGGGCGGCGCGGAGGCCATCGCGTCCCGCGGCGAGGCCACCGACGAGGACGAGATGCTGGACCGCGCCGCGATGGAGTTCGGCACCGACTAGTCCCTCCCTCCCGACCGCACCACCCCCGTCGAGCACCACGCGCTCGACACCCCCGGAAGGCCGGCTCGACGTCCCCCGCGTCGAGCCGGCCTTTCCGATTCCCGGGCCCCTTGCCCTCCCCGCGCTCCCTGCGGAAATAATGCGCGGTGCTCCGCTTGCGGGGACGGCATGATCAGAACAGGGCGGAGCCATGAAGAGCGGCCTGCCCGGGGGGAGTACGGGATGACAGAGACGGCACACGCTGTCGCGACGGCGATACGGGACTGCCCAGAGTGCGGCGCCCCGGTGGCGGACGGCGGGCGGTACGTCAGCTGGTGCGCGGCCTGCGACTGGAACGTGGACCCCGAGGTGCCGGACGAGCAGCCGCCGGGACGCGTCGAGCGGCTGCGGCGGCGACTGGCCCAGCGGGGCGGGGAGCAACTCCTGGCGGAGCTGACGGAATTCGAGGAGCACGGGGAGTCCGGACCGCCCGCGGCGTCCGGGGCGGCCGGCGCGTCCGGAGGGGGTGGAAAGCGCCGCGGCACGGCAGGCGGCCTCGCCGCGGGACTCGCCGCGGGGGTGCACGGCGTGACCCTCGCGCTGCTGGTGGGCGGCCTGTGGCTGATCGTCGCGGGCTGGGGCGAGAACCTGCTCCCCGCCTTCGGGGCCCTGGGCATCGGCCTCGCACTCGTGCTGCGGCCTCGGTTCGCCCGCCTCCCGAAGGCCGACGAACACCGGCCGGTCCTGCGCAGGCCGGACGCGCCCCGCCTCTTCGCCCTCCTCGACGAGGTCGCGGCGAGCGTCGGCACGACGGGCGTGGACGTCGTGGTGATCGACGCCGACGCCAACGCCTCGGTCAGCTCGTACGGCGTCCGGCAGCGGCGGATGCTCCACATCGGTCTCGGCCTGTGGGAGATCCTGACCCCGCAGGAGCGCATCGCGCTCCTCGGCCACGAGTTCGGCCACTACTCCCACGGGGACACCCGGCGCACCCTCCTCGTCCGGAGCGCCCTGCACTCCCTCGACACCTGGCGCTACACCCTGGCCCCGCAGGAGGCGCAGAGCCTGACGGACACGTTCGTGAACGTCGTGACCGCCCCGCCGCGGCTGCTCGTCGACGGCCTCCTCGTCCTCCTGGAGCATCTGACCCTGCACGACTCGCAGCGCGCCGAGTACCGCGCCGACACCGCCGCCGCACGGGCGGCCGGCACGGACGCGGCGGCCGGGCTCATGGACCGGCTCCTCATCGCCGACGGCGTCGCCGGCGAGCTCGCCAGGGAGTCCGTCGCGGCGCGGACGCGGATCGGCGGCGCGCGCCGCGACGATCCGGCGGAGGGTCTGTGGGAGCGCCTCGCCGCCCATGCGGCGTCGGTGCCCGAGCGGGAGTACGAGAGGCTGCGCCGGGTCGCGGAGCGCCGCGGGCACCAGGTGGACTCCACACATCCGCCGACCCACCTCCGCCACCGGAGGCTGACGCGGGGCGCGCGGGTGGAGCCCGGGATCGTGTGCGCGCCGACGAGGGTCGTGGAGGTGGACACGGAGCTCGCCGAGGTCCGCCGGAGCGTGGCCCGGGCGCTCGTACGGCGCTGACTCCGCCGTGGGCGGCCGGTGCTGTCACATCCTGGTGGGGCCTCACGTCAACGCGGTGACGGAACCGATGAGGAGTGAGGCGCCATGCACGACGACACCTTTCCGGCTGCCCTGACCGGGTGTTTCGACGCCCACGAGGAGCGGCTGCGGCGCGTGGCCCTGCGGATGACGGGCTCGGAGGCCGGTGCCGAGGAGGCGCTGGTGTCGGTGCGGGCCGGGCTGGGACGGGACGACGAGACGTCGGTGCGGGCCTGGCTGACGGCACTGGTCGCACGCGCGTGCGTGCGGGGGCTCCAGGGGCCCCGGGCAGGCGAGGGCCCCGGCCGCGGGAGCCGGGTCGGCGAGGCCGGCGGCGGCGGGCCCGGGGGCGGGCCGCCCGGGGGCGGTCCCGAGGACGAGGCCAGGTGCGGGGCCGAGGACCGGCCCGGAGGCGGGGGCGAGGAGGTCTGGCTCGCGCTGTTCCTCGTCCTGGATTCGCTGGGAGCCCAGGAGCGGCTCGCCTATGTGCTGCACGACGTGTTCGGGCTGCCGTCGTCCGAGACCGCCCGCGTCACCGGCGACTCCCCCGAGGAGTCGGCCCGGCTGGCCCGGCGGGCCCGGGAGCGCGTACGGGGCCACGGGACGGCCCGTACCGACGGGGGCGTCGCACGGCAACGGGCGGTGGTGACCCGCTTCCTGGCCGCCGCACGCGCGCGTGACGCCCGTACGCTCGCCTCCGTCCTCGACCCGGACGTGGTCGCCCACTCCGCGCACGGCCCGGTGCACGGCCCGGTGCACGGCGCGCCCGCCGTCGCCGAGGGCGCGGCCGCGTTCGCGCGGTTCGCGGACGTGACCCGGCCCGCGCTGGTCGACGGAGCCGTCGGCGCGGTCGCCTTCGTCGGCGGACGGCCCGTCTCCGCCGTGGCGTTCGCCCTCCGCCGGGACCGGATCGTCACCGTCTCCGTCACCACGGGAGAGGACCGGGTACGCGCCCTGGACCTGGTCTTCTCCGACGGATGATGGGGCGGGACGGAGAGAAGGCACGGGAACGGGACGAGAGTCCGGTGCGCGGTCGGACGGACTCGGCGGTCCGTTCGATGACGGTCGCCTAGTCTGACCGCATGATCATCGATGCGCGGACCCACGTACGGGTCGCCCGCCCCTCCCGGGATCTGGCCGCCGCCGAGCGGTTCTACGTCGACGGGCTCGGGCTGGAGGTGCAGTGGCGGACCACCGAGCGCGTGTCCGGCAAGCACGACCTGCTCATGGTCGGCCCCGAGGGCGGCGGTTGGCACTTCGAGCTGACCCGTGACCCGAGCACCCCGTGGAGCCGGCCCCGACCGCCGAGGACCTGTTCGTGGTCTATCTGGGGGCGCCCGTCGAGGAGGCGCAGGTGGAGCGGCTGCTCGCCGCCGGCGGCACGCGGGTGGCCGCGCACAACCCGTACTGGGACGAGTACGGCGTGACCGTCGAGGACCCCGACGGCTACCAGCTCGTCCTGTGCTCGCGCACCTGGGGCGCATGAGGAAGGGGCGCGGCCGGCGGGCCGCGCCCCTGTCGTGGGGTTCCACCGGGGACGGGGGCCTTTCGGTCCCTCCCCCGCCGGACACCCCCTAGGCCTGGCGCACCGCGCGCAGGACCACGAACTTGGCGTCGCTCGCGACCAGTTCACTGTTGCCGAAGATCCGGCGGAGGGTGACGTGGTAGCCGAGGTGACGGTTGCCGATGACCCACAGTTCGCCGCCCGGCCGCAGCGCGCGCCGCGCGTCGGAGAACATCCGGCGGGCCGTGCGGTCCGTGGTGGCCTGGTGGGTGTGGAACGGCGGGTTGTTGAGGACCAGGTCCACCGAGCCGTCGGGCACGTCGGCGAGCCCGTCGCCGACGAGGAACTCGGCCTTGCGCCCGTCGCCCACGTGCGTACGGAAGTTCTCCTCCGCCGAGGCGACCGCCTGGTACGACTCGTCGGTGAAGATCAGTTCCGCGTCGGGTTCGTGCAGCGCGATGGCGAGGCCGACCACGCCGTTGCCGCAGCCGAGGTCGGCGACGCGGACCCGGCCGATGCCGCCCGGCAGGTTCGCCAGGAGGAAGCGCGTGCCGATGTCGAGGCGGTCGGCGCAGAAGACCCCGGCGTGGTTGGTGACGGTCAGACCGGGAAGGCCCGGCGCGGGGGTGTCGGCCGGAAGGTCGTACCGGTGGGGCCAGGGGTTGGGGCGTGGGGTGACGGCCGGATCGGGCGTCGTGTGGATCAGCCGTGCCTTCTTCACCGCGAGCGAGGTGCGGGTGGGCCCGAGGATCCGCTCGAAGAGCCGCAGGGTGGAGGTGTGGATCTCCTTGACCATGCCGGTGCCGACGACCACGGTGCCCTCGTGCACGGCGGGTGCGAGCCGGTGCAGCTGGTCCTCCAGGAGCGCGAGGCTCTTGGGGACGCGGACGAGGAGGACGTCGATCCGCTCGGGCGGCGGGTCCTGGGTGGTGAGCAGCCGGACCGCGTCCGGGGCGGCACCGGCGCGCGCGAGGTTGGCGCGCGTGGCCTGGCGGCCGAGGTACGAGTCGGAGATCTGGACGAGCTCTCCGGGGCCGGCGGCCTGGAGTGCGGTGACGAGGGCTCCCCAGCGGTCGCCGAGGACGGCGACGGTGCCGGACAGGTCGGTGCCGTCCTCGGCCAGTCGGCCCAGGAGGTACTCGTCGGACGCGTCCCAGGCGCGCAGCTGGTCGCGCGGGTCCTCGGGATGGCGGGTCAGCGTGAAGGCGCCCCATGACGTGGTCAAACGGTTCATCGTGCTCTCAGGCTAGCCGGTCGCGGGCGGTCTCTCCCCCCGCCACGTGCGCGGCGGCGGCTTGCGGGAGCCCGTCCCGTGCCCGGCGGCGCCGGTCGATGCCGGTCGGCGTGCCCTGCGGCGCCGGTCGATGCGGGCCGCGTCCGCCGGCGCGGGCGGGGCGGCGCTCAGCGCAGGGCCGCGTCGAGCTGGAGGTGCCAGAGCCCGGGGCGGCCGGTGAGGGTGACGGTCGAGAGGGGGCGGACGTCGACGTTCCAGTACGTGGCGGGCGGTGCCTTCAGGGCGTACACGAGGGCGGCCCGTACGACGGAGGGCTCGGCGACGGCGACGATCTCGCCGTCCTCGGCCGGGCGGGTGTCGAGCCAGTTCCCTATCCGGGTGATGAAGGCGAGGAGGGGCTCGCCGCCGTGCGGGGCGGTGCGGGCGTCGGTGAGCCAGGCGTCGACGGCGGCCGGTTCGAGGGCGGCGACCTCGGCGAGGGTCAGACCGCGCCAGCGGCCCATGTCGCAGTCGCGGAGCGCGGGCTGGGCGAGGGGGGCGTAGCCGAGGGCGGTGCCGGTGGCACGGCTGCGCGGGGTCGGGGAGCAGTAGCGCAGCTCGGCCGCGCCGAGCGGGATGAGCGCGGGCGCGGCCTGCTGCACCTCGTACCAGCCGGCCTCGTCGAGCGGCCGGTCGTCGTCGAAGCGTTCGGCGAGCAGGGAGGAGCTGCGTGCCGCCGTGACGAGCGTCACCCGAAGACCCATGGGCGCGATCGTGAGGCCGAAGGCTCCGCAGGTCAAGGGGTCATTCCACGGGGCCGGAGGGGCTCGGGTTCACTGCTGCCCGAGAGCCATCCACTTGTCCGGATTCTGTAGTGGCGTGAAACCGACCTTCTCGTACACACCGTGCGCGTCGGCCGTGGCGAGCATGATGCGGCGCAGCCCGTACGGCGCGAGGTGGTCGCGGACGGCGGCGACGAGCGCCGTGCCGAGGCCGGTGCCGCGGGCCGGGCGGTCGACGTAGACGTCGCAGAGCCAGGCGAAGGTGGCGTAGTCGGTGACGACGCGCGCGTAGGCGGCCATCTCGCCCGTCTCCCGGTCGTACGCACCGAGGTTGAGCGAGCCGGCGATGGCCCGGTCCTGCTTCTCCCGAGGTCGGCCGTGGGCCCAGTAGGAGTCCGTGGACAGCCAGTGGTGCACCCGGGCGGCGTCGATCCGCGCGGGGTCGGCTGAGATCTCGTACGCCCCGTGCATGACGGGGGTGTCCGTGGTGGCACTGTCGCTCATACCGGAAGCGTTCCAGTGACACCGGGGCTTGTCAGGTGAATTTGCCCCGGCCCCGGGCACGCCGGGGCGCCGCGGCGGACGACCGCTCCCCCCGCCCGGCCCGCCCCGGGCGCTCAGACGGCGATCTCGTCGACCGCCGCCCGCAGCCGGCGCACGCCCTCCACGATCTCCGTGGGGCCCGCGACACCCGCGAAACTCAGCCGGATGTGCCCGGCGGGCGGTTCCGCGCAGAAGTACGGGCGGCCGGGGGCCGCGGCGACACCGGCCCGCAGGGCGGCGGCGAGCAGGGCCGCCTCCGGGACGCCGTCCGGGAGACGCAGCCAGAGGTGGTAGCCGCCGTACGGAAGGTGCGGCAGGGCGAGCGTCGGCAGCCGGGTGGCGAGGGCGCCGCTCAGCACGTCCCGCCGGCTCTTGAGCTCCTGGGCGACGGCCCGCAGATGGCGGTGCCAGGCGGGTGAGCCGACGAGTTCGAGCGCGGCCTCCTGGAGCGGCCGGGGGACGAAGAAGCTGTCGACGACCTGGATGGCACGGAGGCGCTCCAGGACGGGGCCGCGGGCGGCCAGGGCGCCGACCCGCAGGCTCGGCGAGGTGGCCTTGGTGAGGGAGCAGACATGGACGACGACACCGTCGGGGTCCTCTGCGGCGAGCGGCGCGGGGAGCGGCGGGGCGTCCTCGTGGACGAGCCGGCGGGCGAAGTCGTCCTCGACGACGAAGGCTCCGGCGGCGCGGGCGATACGGAGCACCTCGCCGCGCCGCTCGGGGCCGAGCACCGCCCCGGTGGGGTTCTGGAAGAGCGGCTGGCAGACGAAGACACGGGCGCCGGTGGCGCGGAAGGCGGCTTCGAGGAGCTCCGGCCGGACCCCGTCGGCGTCGGCGGGCACGGGGACGGGGCGCAGTCCGGCCGCACGGGCGACCGCGAGCATGCCCGGGTAGGTCGGCGACTCGACGAGGACGGGGCTGCCGGGCGGTGCGAGGGCCCGCAGGGCCGTCGTGATCGCGGACTGGCCCCCGGCGGTGACGAGGAGGTCGGCGGCGGTGACGCTGCCGCCGATCTCGCGGGCGAACCACTCGCGCAGCTCGGGCAGTCCGTCGGTGGGCGGCCTGCCCCAGGCGCCGGGTCGGCGTCCGGCGCGGGCGAGGGCGGCGGCGAGGGCCCGTTCCGGCTGCAGGGAGGGGTGGAGGTAGCCGCCGTTGAACTCGACCACGCCGGGCGGCGGGGCGGCCAGGGTGACGAGGACGCCGGAGGCGTCGACGGCCCGGGGGACCAGTTCGGTGGCGGCGTCGGCACTGAGGGCGACCTCCTGCCAGGAGGTGTCGCCGGTGGCGGGGGTGGCGGTGCGGGGCTCGGCACGGAACGCACCGGCCCCGGGGCGGGTGACGACGAGCCCCTCGGCGGCGAGCTGCGCGAGGGCCCGGGTGACGGTGACCGGGGAGACCCGGTAGCGCTCCACGAGGGCACGGCTCGACGGCAGCTTTCCACCGGGAGAGTAGCGGTTCAGCTCCACCCTCAGGGACTGCGCCAGTTCCGCGAGACTGCTACGCTCACTCATGAGAGCACAGGATAGCGCTACTGCCACCACGACGATAGCGGTCACCACGACGGGCGTCACGGGCGGCACGGAAAGGGCCGGCAGCACCCGGACCGGCGGCACGGGCCGAACCGGCATCGCGGGAAGCTCCGACGGCACGGGGAGCCGCGTCGTCGCCTCCGGCACCGGAAGCCCCGTCGCCGCCTCGACGGCCGCCGCCCGCGCCACCGCCGACACGAGCGGCGGCCGTACCGACCCGCTCCCCCGCGGCACCCTGCTCGCCGCCCTCGGCGTGGTCTCCTTCTCGCTCACCTTCCCGTCGACCGTCTGGGGCCTGGAGAGCTTCGGCCCCTGGTCGCTCGTGGCCGTGCGCTCCACCCTCGCCGCCCTCATCGCGGGCGCGTTCCTCCTCGTCGGCCGGGTGCCGCTGCCGGAGCGGCGCCACTGGGCGGGCCTCGCGGTGGTCGCCGGCGGAGTCGTCATCGGCTTCCCGCTCCTGACGACCCTGGCGCTGCAGACCTCCACCACCTCGCACGCCGCCGTGGTCGTCGGCCTGCTGCCGCTCACCACGGCGACCTTCGCCGCGGTGCGGACCAAGCGCCGACCGTCCCGTACCTTCTGGTTCGCGGCCGTGTCGGGCGCGTTCGTCGTGCTCGCCTTCACGGTCCAGCAGAGCGGCGGGGCCGTGTCGCAGGGCGACCTGTACCTGTTCGGCGCGCTCCTCGTCTGCGCGGCCGGCTACACCGAGGGCGGCCGGCTCGCGCGGCTCATGCCGGGCTGGCACGTCATCGGCTGGGCCCTGATCCTCTGCCTGCCGCTGATGGTGGCCGGCTCGGCCGTGGCGCTGTCCCTGGAGCCGGTCCACCTGAACGCCCACGGCGTCATCGGCCTGGTCTGGGTCGCGGCCGGTTCCACCTTCTTCGGCCTGTACGTCTGGTACCGGGGCATGGCTTCGATCGGCATCCCCAAGGCCAGCCAGCTCCAGCTCGCGCAGCCGCTCCTCACCCTGGTCTGGTCGGTGGTGCTGCTCGGCGAGACCCTGCCGCTCGCCGCCCCGATCGCGGCGGCGGCGGTGCTCGTCTGCATCGCGGTCACCCAGCGGGCGAAGAGCTGACGCCGGGCGGGCACTCCGGCCGACGGCCGGCGGGACGCCGTCCGCGGAGGCCGGCGCCACGGGGGCCGAAGCGGGCGGCGGCCGGCACGGCGGATCGGGACGATCCGCGCCACAATGGCAGACGTAGGCCCCGAACAGCACGAGCGCGGTCGCGAGGAGGTCACCCCGATGCAGGCGAACGTGGGCGACACACTGCTGATGCACGGCCGGACCGTCGGTCACCACGACCGTACGGCCGAGGTCCTTCAGGTACTGGGGGAGAACGGCACGCCCCCGTACCGCGTCAAGTTCGACGACGACGGTCACGAGGCCCTGATGTCCCCCGGCCCCGACACCGTCGTACGCCACCACCCCGAGGCGGGCGCGAGCTGATCCCCTCCCCGGGTCAGTCCCGTCCCGGCGCCCGGACCCCGGTCGGGTAGTGATCCGCCACCACGGTGGCCATCGCCCCGATCGGGTCCTTCGCGACGTCCAGGGCCCCGAAGAAGCAGTGACCGCCGACCGCCGGACGGGCGGCGGCGAGCGCCAGGTGCCGTGACAGCTCCCCCGGGTCCCGCCAGGCGGCCGGCTGGGCGGGGTCGCCCGCCTTGTAGAGCGCCTCGCCGATGTAGAGGCGGACGCCGGTGCCCCGTACCACCGCGTCCCACCAGGACAGCAGCGTGGCGTAGTCGGCGGCGGGCAGCCCGATGTGCCAGTACAGCTGCGGCATGACGTAGTCGATCCAGCCCTCCCTGATCCACTTCCGCGTGTCCGCGTGGAGATCGTCGTACGTGGCGACGCCGGCCCGGGTGTCCGAGCCCTCCGGGTCCTGGGCGATGTTCCGCCAGACCCCGAAGGGGCTGATGCCGAAGGCCACGTCCGGTGCGACGGCCTTGATCCGGGCCGCCGTCTCCGAGACCAGCAGATCGATGTTGTTCCGCCGCCAGGAGGCCTTGTCGGGGAAGTCCGCGCCGTACCGCGCGTACGCCTCGTCGTCCTCGAAGACCTCCCCCGCCACCGGGTACGGATAGAAGTAGTCGTCCCAGTGCACCGCGTCGATCGCGTAGCGCCGCACCGCGTCCAGCATCGCGTCCTGGACGAACCGCCGGACCTCGGGCAGCCCCGGGTTGTAGAAGAGCTTCCCGCCGTACGGCAGCACCCACTCGGGGTGGAGCCGGGCCGGATGGCCGGCGACGAGCCGGCTCGGATCCGTGTGCGGGGCCACGCGGTACGGGTTGAACCAGGCGTGCAGTTCGAGCCCCCGCGCATGGGCCTCCTCGACAGCCGTGCCCAGCGGGTCCCAGCCGGGATCGCGGCCCTGCGTCCCGGTGAGGAACTCCGTCCACGGTTCGTACGGCGAGGGCCAGAGCGCGTCGGCCGCGGGCCGGACCTGGAGGACCACGGCGTTGAGCCGGTGCTCGACGGCGGTGTCCAGGTGGGCGAGGAGTTCGGCCCGCTGGGCCTCGGCGGTCAGGCCGGTCCGCGAGGGCCAGTCGCGGTTGAAGACCGTGGCGATCCACACACCGCGGAAGCCGGACCGGACGGCAGGGCCCTCGGCCCCTTCCGGTGCGGTCCCGGCAGCCGCTCGCCCGTCCGTCCCCGGGTCCGGCCCCGCGTCCGTCCCCGTCGGCGCGCCCGGCACCGCTGCCCCGCCCGCCGCTGCCCGCGCCGCCCCGGCGGCCGTCCCCGCGACGAAGCCTCTTCTGCCGATAGGCCGCACTTGTACCCCTCCCATGTCGGATACGTCACACCCGCGTGGACAGCATGCCCGCCCTGGACGATCGATCATCGGTTAATGAGCGGTAACGTCGTGGGGTCGAGGCGGACGCACCGGAATCACACGGGCCCCCGCCGCCAGAGAAGAGCGAAAGGCACGAGGTGACGGACTCCATGGCCGACATTGAGCGCGTCGGAGTGGTGGGCTGCGGCCAGATGGGCGCGGGCATCGCAGAGGTGTGTGCCCGGAGCGGCCTTGAGGTGAAGGTCGCCGAGACCACCGGCGAGGCGCTGGAGCTCGGCCGAACACGGCTCTACAACTCGCTGGCGAAGGCCGCCGAACGCGGCAAGATCAGCGAGGAGGAGCGGGACGCCACGCTCGCCCGCCTCAGCTTCACCACCGACCTGGGCGAGTTCGCCGACCGTGACCTCGTCATCGAGGCGGTCGTGGAGAACGAGCAGGTCAAGACCGAGATCTTCCAGGTCCTCGACCAGGTGATGACCCGGCCGGACGCCATCCTGGCCTCGAACACCTCATCGATCCCGCTGGTGAAGCTGGCCGTGGCGACCTCCCGCCCCGACCACGTCATCGGCATCCACTTCTTCAACCCGGCCCCGGTGCAGAAGCTCGTCGAGCTGATCCCGGCCCTCACCACCTCCGAGGGCACGATCAGCCGGGCCCAGGCCTTCGCGGAGAAGACCCTCGGCAAGCACGCGATCCGCGCGCAGGACCGCTCCGGCTTCGTGGTCAACGCGCTGCTCGTGCCGTACCTGCTCTCCGCCATCCGGATGTTCGAGTCGGGTATCGCGAGCCGCGACGACATCGACAACGGCATGGAGTTCGGCTGCGCCCACCCGATGGGCCCGCTGAAGCTCTCCGACCTGATCGGTCTCGACACGATCGCGTCGATCGCCGACTCCATGTACGCCGAGTTCAAGGAGCCGCTGTACGCCGCTCCCCCGCTGCTCCAGCGCATGGTGGACGCGGGCCGGCTCGGCCGGAAGACGGGCTCGGGCTTCTACCCGTACGCCTGATCTCCTCAGGACACCGGACGGCCCGTACACACGCACAGGTACGGGCCGTCCGGCATGTCGTACGTCTCCGGGACGGGCGGGCTCAGCTCGGCCCGGCCGGCCCGGCTCGGGCGCGCCGCCTCAGCTCGGGTGCGTTGCCGCCCCGGCTCGGGCGCGCCGCCTCAGCCCAGCCGCAGATGGTGGAGCATCAGCAGCCCGGCGGCCATGTTCGCGGCGGGGATCTCGCCCCGGGCGATCATGTCGGGGACCTGTTTCAGCGGCACCCAGGCCCGCCGCGAGGACTCGAAGGCGTCCTCGGGCGGACCGGTGTAGGTGGCCGTCTCCGCCCAGTAGAGGTGGTGGCGGGCGTCGGTGAGGCCGTTGGACGGCTCGACGGTGAGGAGATGGCGCAGCGGCCCCGGCCGCCAGCCGGTCTCCTCCTCCATCTCGCGGGCGGCGGCCGCCTCGATCGCCTCGCCGTCCTCGACGACTCCGGCGGCCAGTTCCCAGCCCCAGCTGTCCGTGATGAAGCGATGGCGCCAGAGCATCAGTACTTCGTCGGCCTCGTTGACGGCCGTCGCGACGGCGACCGGGCGGAGCCGGATCAGATAGTGGTCGAGGTGGCGGCCGTCCGGGAGTTCGACGTCCGCCAGGTTCACCTGGAACCAGCGATTCTCATAGACAGAGCGTTCGCTAAGTTTCGTCCACTGCACGTTCTTGCCACCTTCCGACTGGTCGGTGCTTGTTTGGTGGCAATATCGCAGCAGTTCGCGGCTCACAGGGGAACGCGCAACGCCCCGTCAATGAGTGCCGCCGCCTCCCTGGCGTCACCTCCGCCGCTGGCCAGGAGGTGCTCCCTCACCTGCCGCAGCCGGTCACGCAGCCGCCGCGACTCCATCCCCCGGGCTCGCTCGGTCATCTCCACGGCCGTCCGCGCCGCCCCGTCGGCCTCCCCCTGGCGCAGCTCGATCTGACACAGCATGGCGAGCCGGTGCACCCGGCCCCGGTCGTGCGAGGGCACCCCGACGGCCAACGACGCGTGCTCGTGCGCCGCGGTGAGATCACCCAGACTGAGCAGGGCCTCGGCGACCTGGACGTTGACGAGTCCCGGCTGGACGTAGCCGGTCTCGGCCGGCTCGTCCCCCGGGCTGATCCGCTCGGCCTCGGCCTCGGCCCGCCGGATGCAGGCCAACGCGGCCGCCCCGTCGCCCAGATGCGCGTACGCCTTCGCCTGCATCGCCGTCAGATCGGCGGCGAGCGCCGGGGTGATCTGCCGGCCGGCCGCCCGCAGCGCCGCCTCCGCGAACGCCACCGCCTGCCGGTACTCCCCCATGAACAGCGACTGGTTGACGAGGAGCGCGATCACATAGGCACCGAGCCCCCGGTCCCCGCTCGCCTTCGCGAGCCGCAGGGCCTGGTGGAAGTAGCGCTGGGCGAGACCGTGCGCGTCGGCGTCGTACGCGCAGATGCCGGCCACCGCGACGAGTCCGCCGGTGGCGCGGTGCAGTCGGCGGCCGAGGGCGTCGCTGTACGAGCCCCGCAGCAGCGGGGCCGTCTCGGCGGTGAGGAAGCCGACGATACGGGCGCGGGTCGCGATGCCCCCGGCTTTCCGGTACATCTGCTCGTAGTGGGACCGGGCGGCGCTCAGCACGGTGATGTCGGCGGCGGAGACCGTCGTCCGGCCGATCCGGGAGACGTCCGCGTCCTCCGGCGGGTTCTCCCACTCCCATACGGGCATCACGGCCGGAGTGCCGGTCACGGCGGGCGCGGCGACTATGTGCGGCCGCTGCTGCTCGTCGGAGCGCCACAGGGCGGCCGCCCGCTCCACGAACCCGGAGAGCGGTGAACCGACCGCGAGCACGGGCCCCTCGGGCGCCCCGAAGCCGATGTCGTCCAGGGTCACCTGCCGGTGCAGCCGGGCGGCGAGCACCTCGCAGATCAGGTCGGGCACCTGGCCGCGCGGCCGCTGACCCTTCAACCAGCGGGCCACGGCGGTGTGTTCGTAGCGCAGGGTGAGGCCCCTGGCCCGGCCGGCCCGGTTCACATGGGCGGCCAGGCCGGCGTTCGAGACGCCCGCTTCGTCGAGCAGGGCGTCGAGCAAGGTGTTGGGCTGCATGACCGCTCCGGTCGCTCCGGTCCGCTCCGGCCGCTCGGCTCGAACGCGGTGAACTCAGCGTAGCGGTGGCCGAATTCGTACGGACCGAACCACTGCGGAGAACCTCGCCCGGTCACCGGCCGCCCACCCTCGACGGGTGATTTCGCACGGGGTGTGAATGAAGTACCCGTTCTTCCGGTCCGCGTACTCTGCCGTGCTCGTCCCCGTACCGCTTGACTGTGCTTCTCGCCGCAAGGCGAAGACCGGGCCGCCGGCTCCCCCCTCAAACAGTGCGGCCGCCCGGTCCGTGTCGCCCGCTCCGCTGATCTGCCCGACACTCCGTGGCGGGGCGGGCGACACCGGTACCGGCCCCTCCGCTCAACAGCGGGAGGAGGGGGCGGGCCGGGGGCGGCGCAGCCCGGGTTCGGCGGGCTGCGCCGGCACCCGGAAGCGGTCGTCGCGCACGACGAGCAGGGCGACGTCGTCGGTGAGCCGCCCGCCCGTGTGGTGCAGCAGGGCGGTGTGGACCTCGCGGACGAGCGCGTCGGGCGCCGCGCCGCGCAACCCGGCCAGCGCGGAGTCGAGCGCGAAGAACCGGCCCCGGTGGTCGCGGGCCTCCTCGGCGCCGTCGGTGTGCAGGACGAGCGTCTCGCCGGGCGTCAACCGGGCCGCGGTGTACGGCGTGAGGACGGCGGGCAGCGGCAGTACGCCGAGCGGCGGCAGCGGCTCTCCGACCGGAAGGCGCTCCACTGCCCGCCCGAGCCGGTACGGGCCGGGGTGACCGCAGTTGAACACGGACAGCCGCCCGTCGGACCGGACCTCCAGGAGCAGCAGGGTCACGAACTCCTCGGCCGCCGGATGCTCGGGCGCCGTCCCGGACCGTGCCGGATGCTCGTCCCGGGCCCGCTCCCGCAGATGCCGCTCCAGGGCGCGCTCCAGCCGCCGCAACACCCCGCCCAGCTCGGCCTCGTCGTGCGCGGCCTCACGAAAACTCCCGAGCACGGCGACCACGGCTCCCAGCGCCGCGAGACCGTGCCCCCGTACGTCCCCGATGACGATCCGCACCCCGTACGGGGTGGCCACCGCCTCGTACAGATCCCCGCCGACGGACGCACCCCGGGAGGCGGACAACTGCCCTGCGGCCAGGGTCAGTCCGTCGAGACGGGCGGGCGGCGGGCGCAGCAGCACCTGCTGGGTGGCGACGGCGACGGCCCGCGCGAGCGCCAGCTCCCGGGCGAGTCCGCGCCGCAGACCCAGCACCAGCCCGATGCCGACGGTGAGAAAGACGACGCTGGTGGCGATCCTCATCGGCAGCCCCGGCTGCCGGACCGGCGGACAGCCGAACTTCCATGCCACGGCCACCGCACCCCAGGCGGTGGGAAGAGCAAGCGGGGCCAGCCGGCGGAGCCGGGAGCCATCGGAGACCAACGACCTCGTACGGATCATGCACGGCCCTTCCCGAGCCCCGACAGCGCCCGAAGGCCCTGCGGCCCACAGGTCCGTCCCTGCGGCCGCGTCGATTCTGCCGACCGCACGCCCCACGGGGAACACCCCCCGACGATCTCACCCGAAGGAGTGAGCACCCCCACCCCGCCGCCCTCCGCCAGTCCTGCGCCACGGGCACAGACGGACGACCGTCGGCCTCGCGTGCGGCCTCTCGGGTCGGGGAACGACGGAGGGCCGCCCCGGGGATCCCGGGGCGGCCCTCCTCGTGGTGCGGTGGGTCCGCTACGGCGTTCAGGCGCCGCGCAGGACCGCGCCCGTGCGTTCGGACGCCAGGGCGACCGCCGCGTCGCGGGCCGCGGTGGCCTCGTCGACCGTGAGGGTGCGGTCCTCGGCGCGGAACCTCAGCGCGTACGCCAGGGACTTGGTGCCCTCGCCGAGCTGGTCGCCGGTGTAGACGTCGAACAGCCGGATGGACTCCAGGAGTTCACCCGCGCCCTCGGCGAGGGCGGCCTCGACCTCGGCGGCCGGGACGTCGCCCGCGACGACCAGGGCGACGTCCTGGGTGGCGACCGGGAAGGAGGAGATCCGAGGAGCCTTCACGGGGCCCTCGTTCGCCTTCTCCAGGCGGTCCAGGTCGATCTCCATCGCGCAGGTGCGGGCCGGCAGGCCGAAGGCCTTGACCACGCGCGGGTGGAGCTCGCCGGCGTGGCCGACGAGTACCTTCTCGCCGTCCACCTCGACGTGGAACGCGGCGCAGCGGCCCGGGTGCCACGGGGCGTGCTGGTCGGCGCTGATGATCAGCTCGACGCCCGCCTCGGCGGCCACGGACCGGCCGGCCTCGACCGCGTCAGCCCAGTCGGACGGACGGCCCTTGCCCCACCAGCCGGCCTGCTCGCGCGCACCGGCGAGGACGACGGCGGCGCGGCGCGGCTGCGCGGGCAGCACGGCGTTGACCGTGGCGATCTCCTCGTCGGTGGGACGGCGGTCGACGGGCAGCCGGACGGCGACGCCCGGCTGTCCCTCCGGCCGGAAGACCAGACCGGTCTCGAAGAGCGCCAGGTCGTGGCTGCCGCGGCTGTCGTTCCGGCGCAGCGCGCCGAGCAGGCCCGGCAGCAGCGTCGTGCGGAGCGCCGGCTCCTCGTCCGAGAGCGGGTTGACCAGCTTCACGAGGCGACGGCGTGCGTCGTCCGCGTCGAGGCCGAGGTTGTCGAGGGCCTGCTCCCCGATGAAGGGGTAGTTCAGCGCCTCGACGTAGCCGGCGCCGGCCAGGGCGCGGCCCACCCGGCGGTGGACGCGCTGGCGCTCGGTGAGCCCGCGGCCGGCCGGCGGCTTGGGCAGCGTGGAGGGCAGGTTCTCGTAGCCCTCCAGCCGGATGACCTCTTCCGCGAGGTCGTTCGGCTCGTTGAGGTCGGGGCGCCACGACGGCACGGTGACGATGAGCTCGTCCTGGCCGTAGACGTCGCAGCCGACCTCCTGGAGGCGGCGGACGACGGTCTCGCGGCCGTAGTCGACGCCCGCGACCTTGTCCGGGTGGTTCGCCGGCATGGTGATCGTGCGCGGCGCGGACGGGGCGCTGATCTCGGTGACGCCGGCCTCGGCCGTGCCGCCCGCGAGCAGCACGAGCAGGTCGACGCAGCGCTGGGCCGCGGCGGCCGCGGCCTGCGGGTCTACACCGCGCTCGAAGCGCTTGGACGCCTCGGAGGCCAGCTTGTGCCGGCGCGCCGTACGGGCGATCGAGATCGCGTCGAAGTGCGCGGCCTCGATGACGATCTCGGCGGTGCCGGTGACGACCCCGGTCTCCGGGTCCGTCGCCGGGTCGGCGATCTCCGTGTTGGCGCCGCCCATGACACCGGCGATGCCGATCGGACCGCGGTCGTCGGTGATGACCAGGTCCGCCGCGTCGAGGACGCGGACGGCGCCGTCGAGCGTGGTGATCTTCTCGCCGGCCTCGGCGCGACGCACTCCGATGGGGCCGTCGAGCCGGCTCCGGTCGTAGGCGTGCAGCGGCTGCCCGAGCTCGAGCATCACGTAGTTCGTGACGTCGACCGCGAGCGAGATCGGGCGCATGCCGGCCTTCTGGAGGCGGCGGCGCAGCCAGATCGGCGACCGGGCCTCGGGCTGCAGACCGACCACGGTGCGCGCGGTGAAGCGGTCGCAGCCGATCGGGTCGGTGACCCGGACCGGGTAGCCGTACGAGTTGGGCGCGGGCACGTCGAGCAGCGCCGGGTCGCGCAGCGGCAGGCCGTACGCGATCGCGGTCTCGCGGGCGACGCCGCGCATCGAGAGGCAGTAGCCGCGGTCCGGGGTGACGGCGATGTCGAGGACCTCGTCGTACAGCTCCAGGAGCTTCGTGGCGTCGATGCCGATCTCGAGCTCCGGCGGCAGCACGATGATGCCGTGCGTGCCGTCGTCGCCCATGCCGAGCTCGTCGCCGGAGCAGATCATGCCCCGGGAGACGCGGCCGTACGTCTTGCGCTCGGCGATCCGGAAGTCACCGGGGAGCACGGCGCCGGGGAGCGCCACGACGACCTTGTCGCCCTCGGCGAAGTTCCGGGCGCCGCAGATGATCTCCTGGGGCTCGCCGGTGCCGTTGGCCTGGCCGACGTCGACGGTGCAGAAGCGGATGGGCTTCTTGAACTCCGTCAGCTCCTCGATGGTGAGGACCTTGCCGACCACCAGCGGGCCGGTCAGGCCGGCGCCGAGCCGCTCGACGGTCTCGACCTCGAGCCCTGCCGAAATGAGCTTGGCCTGGACGTCGCGGCCGGTCTCCGTCGCCGGCAGGTCGACGTACTCCCGCAGCCAAGAAAGCGGGACCCGCATCAGATCTCCATCCCGAACGGCCGGGTGAACCGGACGTCACCCTCGACCATGTTTCGCATGTCGTCGACGTTGTGGCGGAACATCAGCATCCGCTCGATGCCGAACCCGAAGGCGAATCCGCTGTACTTCTCGGGGTCCACACCGCAGGCGACGAGCACCTTCGGGTTGACCATGCCGCAGCCGCCCAGCTCGATCCAGCCCTCGCTGCCGCAGGTGCGGCAGGGGCGGTCCGGGTTGCCGACGGACTCGCCGCGACAGACGTAGCAGAGCATGTCCATCTCGGCGGACGGCTCGGTGAAGGGGAAGAAGTTCGGCCGCAGCCGGGTCTTCATGTCCGGACCGAAGAGCGCCTGGACCATGTGGTCGAGGGTGCCCTTGAGGTCGGCCATGGTGAGGCCCTCGTCGACGGCGAGCAGCTCGATCTGGTGGAAGACCGGGGTGTGCGTGGCGTCGAGCTCGTCGGTGCGGTAGACGCGGCCGGGGCACACGACGTAGACCGGGGGCTCCCGGTCGATGAGCGTGCGGGCCTGGACCGGCGAGGTGTGGGTGCGCAGCACGACACCGGACTCGTCGCCCGTGGTGGCCTTTCCGTCGCGGGAGGTCCCCTCGACGAAGAAGGTGTCCTGCATCTGGCGCGCCGGGTGGTCCGGGACGAAGTTGAGGGCGTCGAAGTTGAACCACTCCGCCTCGACCTCGGGACCCTCGGCGACCTCGTACCCCATGGAGACGAACACGTCGGAGACGCGCTCCATGAGCGTGGTCAGCGGGTGGCGGGCACCGGCCGGGACGCGGTCGTACGGCAGGGTGACGTCGACGGCCTCCTCGACGAGGACGCGCGCGTCGCGCTCGGCCTCCAGCTCCGTCTGGCGGGCGGCGAGCGCCTTGGAGACGATGCCGCGGGCCTGGCCCACGATCTTTCCGGCGGCGGCCTTGGCCTGCGGGGGCAGGGCACCGATCTCCCGGTTGGCGAGCGCCAGCGGCGAGGTGCCACCGGTGTGCGCCGTCTTCGCGTGTGCGAGCGCGTCGAGGTCGCCCGCGGCGGCGAAGGCGGCGAGCGCCTCGTCCCGCATGCGCTCGATCTCTTCCGGTTTCAGTGCCTCGACCTCAACCGGGTCGTACGACTTATTGGGTGCGGACATCTCTTCCCGTGCTTCCGTTGGCTTGGCTGGGCGGCCCCGCTCGACGTCAAGGGCGCAAACGTGCCAAAGGACGAGTCTAACGGGGTGGGGGGATGCGAATGAGCCCGTGGGCGGCCCGGGCGGCTTTCGATCTCGTCTGATCCTGTCCGATCCGGTCGGACTTCGTGCTGGATCTCGTCAGGCGAGATGGGCCGGGGTGCCGACGGGCAGCATAAATCGGAACTCGGCCCCGCCTCGGGGGCCCCTGCCGACGGTGATGGTCCCGCCGTGGGCCTCGACGACGCCCTTGACGATGTAGAGGCCGAGGCCGGTGCCGCCGCGCTTGCTGCCCCGCCAGAAGCGGGTGAAGACGCGGCTCATCGACTCCTCGGGGATGCCGGGGCCCTCGTCGCTCACGGTGACCTCCGTCCCCTCTTCTCCGTCGGCGCACGTCCTGGCGGGTGCCACCTCGATGGTGACTGTTCCCTCGCCGTGGCGCACCGCATTTTCGAGGAGGTTCCCCAGGATCTGGTCGATCTTGTCGGGGTCGGCCCAGAGCGCGGGCAGCCCGGGCATGATCCGGACGAAGAACCGGTCCGGGGACTGGCCACCGGTGGTGTGCACCTGGACGTGCCGGCCGATGGCGGCGGCGATGTCGACGGGCTGCCGCCGCACCTCGAGCCGGCCCGAGTCGATCCGGGAGATGTCGAGGAGTTCGGCGATGAGCCGCTTGATGCGGCCCGCGTCGGCGTCGACGGTCTCCAGCATGAGCCGCTTCTGCTCGTCGTTGAACCGCTCCCACTTGCCGAGGAGGGTGGCGGTGAAACCCTTCACGGAGGTCAGCGGGGAGCGCAGCTCGTGGGCGACGGTGGCGATGAGCTCGGCGTGGCTGCGCTCGGTGCGACGGCGCGCCTCGGTGCCGCGCAGACAGATCACCACCCGGCGGACGGGTCCGGTGGGGCGCTCGCGGATGTAGCGGGCGGAGACGAGGACCTCGCGGCCGCCGGGCAGCAGCAGATTGCGCTCGGGCTGGCCGCGGCGGGTGGCGAGGCCGCCGTACGGGTCCGTGAGGGCCCACCAGCGGCGTCCCTTGAGGTCTTCGAGCGGCAGTGCCTGGTCGAGCGGGAGGCCGAGGGCCTTGTCGCCGGGGACGGCGGTGATCCGGCTGGCGGCGGAGTTGAAGGTGACGACCCGGCCGGTCTCGTCGGCGACGACGAGTCCGTCGGGCAGGTCGTCGGGCAGCACGCCGGCGAACCCGGCCTGCTCGTGGGTGTCCGCCGCGGCCTCCTGGCCCGGTGGCTCCTGGGCGTGCGGCGGGGCGCTCCGTGCCTGTGCGGAACCGTCCGTGCCGACCGTCATCCCCGTACCCCACCCCTCCGTGTAGCGCAGTGGGCCCCCGAGTGCGTCACTCTACTGGGCGGGGAGGGCGGAATGGACCCCTCAGGCGGAGGTTCGGGGGCGCTGTGCGCGGGCGGAGGCGTACAGGCAGACCGCGGCGGCCGTGGCGAGGTTGAGGCTCTCGGCCTTGCCGTGGATCGGGACGCGGACGACGGCGTCGGCGAGCGCCCGGGTCTCCTCGGGCAGCCCCCAGGCCTCGTTGCCGAAGATCCAGGCGGTGGGCCCGCCCATGGTGCCGGCGTCCAGCTCGGCGTCGAGGTCGTCCTGACCGGCCCCGTCGGCGGCGAGGATCCGTACGCCCGCGCTCTTGAGCCCGGCGACGGCCTGCTCGACGGGGACACCGACGGCGACCGGCAGGTGGAAGAGCGAACCGACGGAGGCCCGGACGGACTTGGGGTTGTACAGGTCGACGGAGGCGTCGGTGAGGACGACCGCGTCGGCACCGGCCGCGTCGGCGCAGCGCAGCACCGTGCCGGCGTTCCCGGGATCGCGTACGTGGGCGAGGACGGCGACCAGCTTGGGCCGGGCGGCGACGATCTCCTCGAACGGCGAGTCGAGGAACCGGCAGACACCCACGAGCCCCTGCGGGGTGACCGTCTGGGAGACCTCGGCGAGGACGGCGTCGGACGCGTGGTGGACGCGGGCCCCGGCGGCGAGGGCGGCCTCGATGATGGCGCTGTAGCGCTCGGCGGCCTCGACGGTGGTGAAGAGTTCGACCAGCGTGGGCTCGCCGGTGGAGCCGCGGTGCTCGACGGCCTCGCGGACGGCCTGCGGGCCCTCGGCGATGAAGAGGCGGTCCTTGCCCCGGAAGTTGCGCTTGGCGAGCCGCCGGGCGGCGACGACGCGCGGGGAACGCGGGGAGATCAGCTCGGGGGTGACCATGAGGTGCGGCGGTTCTCTCTTCGGTGCCGGGTGGCTACGGGATCCGGGGTTTCGGGGGCCGGGGCTTCGAGGACTCGCGGGGGCGGGGGCTTCGCCGGCCCACCTCCACCGAACACCCTTCAGGGGGCGGACGCACCCGGACCCGCAGGCGCGTGCGCGCCTGCGGGTCCGGGCAGAGGTACTGCGGCCTGGAAGATCAGGCGGCGGCCTTCGGGGCGTTGACGTCGGCCGGCAGAGCCTTCTGCGCGACCTCGACCAGCGCGGCGAACGCGTTGGCGTCGTTGACGGCCAGCTCGGCGAGGATCTTGCGGTCCACCTCGATGTTGGCGGCCTTCAGACCCTGGATGAGGCGGTTGTACGTCATGCCGTTCAGGCGGGCAGCGGCGTTGATGCGCTGGATCCACAGCTGACGGAAGTCGCCCTTGCGCTTCTTGCGGTCGTTGTAGTTGTAGACCAGCGAGTGGGTGACCTGCTCCTTGGCCTTGCGGTACAGGCGCGAACGCTGACCGCGGTAGCCGGAGGCCGCCTCGAGGATCGCCCGGCGCTTCTTGTGGGCGTTGACTGCCCGCTTGACGCGTGCCACTTGTTAACTCCTTGTAGCGGGGTCGTGGTTGGACTCACACGACCCGAAAAACGAATGGGTCCCGGACCTGGCCGGTAGCCCTCGTCGCCGAGGGCGGGTGATCAGATCAGATGCCCAGCATCTTCTTGATCTTGGCCGCGTCGCCCGGGGCCATCTCCGCGTTGCCGGTGAGGCGACGCGTCAGCTTGGACGACTTGTGCTCGAGCAGGTGGCGCTTGCCGGCGCGCTCGCGCAGGATCTTGCCGGTGCCGGTGACCTTGAAGCGCTTCTTGGCACCGGAGTGCGTCTTGTTCTTCGGCATCGCGCCGTATCTCCTCGTCAGTGGCGCTCCCCACCGGTGTGGGCACCGGAGATCCGGGAGCGTCAATTCTTTGTTCGGTGGTTCCGGGCGGGGCCCGGGGCTGCCTGGTTGGCAGCCCGTCGGGTCACGCCTCGGGGTTCTCGGCCGGGGCTTCCGCCTCGGCCTCGACGACCGGAGCCTCAGCGGCCTCGGTCTCGGCGACCGGAGCCTCGGACGTCTCCTCGGAGGCGACGCCCTGACGCTCGGCCTTGCGTGCGGCCTGGGCCTCACGCGCCTCGGCCATGGCTTCGGTCTTCTTCTTGTGCGGGCCGAGAACCATGATCATGTTCCGGCCGTCCTGCTTCGGGTTGGACTCGATGAAGCCAAGCTCCTCGACGTCCGACGCCAGCCGCTGCAGCAGCCGGAAACCAAGCTCGGGACGGGACTGCTCACGACCACGGAACATGATCGTGATCTTGACCTTGTCACCCTGCTTGAGGAACCGGACGACGTGACCCTTCTTGGTGTCGTAGTCGTGCGGGTCGATCTTCGGCCGGAGCTTCATCTCCTTGATGACCGTGTGCGCCTGGTTCTTGCGCGCCTCACGGGCCTTCATGGCCGACTCGTACTTGAACTTCCCGTAGTCCATGAGCTTGCACACGGGCGGACGGGCGTTCGCCGCGACCTCGACCAGGTCGAGGTCGTACTCCTGTGCGAGCTCCAGGGCCTTGGCAAGCGGAACAATCCCGACCTGCTCGCCGCTGGGTCCGACAAGTCGCACCTCGGGAACGCGAATCCTGTCGTTGATGCGGGGCTCGGCGCTGATGGATCCTCCTCGGTAGCACCACGCGACCGCCTGGCGGACGGACGCGCATGTTTTCTGGTGAGACCAACCGAGCCGGGACATGAAAAACGCCCCGGACGGGACACAGGCGGGGCTCCAAGGGAATACCGGAGCACCGCCGCGATCAACCGCGGGGCGCACATCGGGCGGCTCCATCGTCCGTACGGAACGATGGGCGCCACCTGACCGGTGACCCGCCACCCGTGAGGGTGGTCAGGTGGGAGTACGGAGCCTCCACTTGTGGGCCGGGCACACACGTGTCCGGCCGGTCGTTACACAAGGTTAGCAGGACCCGGCGGTCTCCGCTAACCAAGGACCGGCATATCGTATGAGGCATGAGCGAGACGCCCCAGAACGAGTCCCCGGACTCCCCCGACACCGCCGATTCCCCCGACTTCGACGCCATGACCCGCGACATCGCGGAGGTCCCCGCGGTCGAGGTGATCGTGACCGTCGCCGTCAACCTGATGAGCGCCGCCGCGGTGAAGCTCGGGCTGACCGAGGAGGGCGACAAGTACAAGGACCTCGACGAGGCGCGCAAGCTGGTGCACGCGCTCGCGGGCCTGCTCGACGCCGGCGCGACCGAGGTCTCGTCCTTCCACGCCGCCCCCCTGCGGGACGGCCTGAAGTCCCTCCAGCTCGCCTTCCGCGAGGCGTCCCTGATCCCGGACGAGCCGGGCCAGGGCCCGGGCGAGAAGTACACCGGCCCGGTGTACGGCTAGGACCGCGGGACCACCGGGGGTACGCGCCTGCGCGCGTACCCCTCCTTCTTCACTTCTTCACGTAGAAGGGCTCGCCGGGAGGCGTGGCCGAGGCCGGCAGGAGTGCCAGGTCGAGGCCCCGCACCAGGCGGGCCCTCAGTGTCTCGTCGGCGGCCAGGGCGCGGGCCACGCGCTGGGCCGCCTCCGCCGGGGAGCCGCCCTCGGCGAGGACCAGGGCGAGGGTTCCGTCGGCGGCGCCCGGTCCCAGGTGGGCGCGGAGCACCGCGGGCTCGGCGGCGACGGCCGCCCGTACGGCCTCCCGTACGGCGGGGTCGTCGAGCGGGTCGGCGCTGGTGCGGCCCTCGGCGAGGGCGAGCAGGGCCGGTCCGGTCAGCTGGTAGGGCACCGGGCCCGCGAGGTCGAGGACGACCGTGTCGGCCTTCTCGTGCGCGGCCGCCTGGAGCGCCTGGTGGAGCGGGACGGCGACGGGCCGGGCCTCCGGGTCCCACAGGGCGAGCGAGGCGATCGAGGTGAAGGCGGGCAGGGCGCGCCGGTCGCCGGCCGTGAGGGTGGGGACCGCCATGTCGCTGGTCTTCTCGCGGCGCAGGCCGTTCTCGTCGGTCTCGACCTCGCCGAGGACGGCGACGACGGGGACGAGCAGCCGGGCCTCCCGCAGCGCGTCGAGGACGGGGCCGTGGGCGGTTCTGTCCTCCGCCCAGGCCGCGAGGGCCGCGGCGAGCCGCGGGTCGGCGGTGCCGTCGTCGTCGGAGAAACCGGGGTCCGGGATGTTCTTGAGCGCCACGCACCGAGCCTAACCGTCTGCCGGGCGCGGTCGGCCCGCCGGGTCCTGGCCGTGTCCTGCCGACCTGACCGGCAGGACACGGCTAGGAGGTGCGGTGGGAGCGGCGGAGGATCAGGGCGGTGAGGAGGAGCAGGGCGCCGAGGCCGCCGGTGAGCGGGGCGAGCAGGCCGATGGGGCGGCTCTCGTCGGGGGCGGGGAGCGGTCCGGGGCCGAAGTAGCGGCCCCGGTAGCCGGTCGCCGTGGTCTTGGGGTCGCCGCCCTTGATCTTCGCGCCGGCCTCGATGGCGGCGGCGGGGTCGACCGTTCCGTACCCCTTGGCGTCACTGCGGCCGCCCTTGGGGCGGCTGCGGGCGGTGTCGACGAGGAGCCGCTTGACCTGGGCCGGGGTGAGGCCGGGGTGCGCGGAGCGGACCAGGGCGACGGCTCCGGAGGCGAACGCGGCGGCGGCGCTGGTGCCCCAGCCCTCGTAGTAGCGGCGGTCGGGGTCGGCGATGGCGATGTCGACACCGGGCGCGCTGACAGTGGCGTACCAGCGGCTGGTGGAGAAGGAGGCGTGGGTGCCGTAGCGGTCGACCGCGGTGACGGCGATGACGCCGGGGTAGGCGGCGGGGTACGAGATGTGGTCGCCCTTCTCGCCGCCGTTTCCGGCGGAGGCGACGACGGACACGCCCTTCGCGAGCGCGTACTGGACGGCGGCGTCCTCGCCGGCGTCCGGATGGGCGGACCTGGAGTCGTCGCCGAGGGACATGTTGATCACGTCGGCGCCGTGGTCGGCGGCCCAGCGGATGCCCTCGGCGAGCGCGGTGCCGCGGGTCTTGCGGGCCTTGTCCCGGGACGTGTCGGTGCCTTCGAGGATGACCCGGACGGGCAGGATCCTGGCGTCCGGGGCGATGCCGAGGACTCCGTCGCCGCCGTCGGGACCATGGCCGTGTCCGGCGATGATCCCGGCCATGGCGGTGCCGTGCCGGGCCCAGGCGCGGTCGCCCCGGGAGGCTCCGAAGCCCACGAGGTCGCGGCCGGTGAGGACCGAACCCGCGAGGTCGGGGTGCTGCGCGTCCACGCCGGTGTCGAGGACGGCGACGGTGATGCCCTTCCCCCTGGTGGTCTGCCAGGCCTCCGTGGTGTGGAGGGCCTGGAGGCCCCACTGCCGGGCCCGGATGGTGTCGGCGTACGCGGGCGTGGTGGTGGCGGGGAGGACGGCGAAGGCGGTGGCGAGAAGGACGGCCGCGGGGGTACGGAGGCGGGTCACCGGGCGTCCTTGTCCTCGTCCTTCGCCGGCGGGGCGACGGCCGTACGCAGCAGCTGCTCGAAACGGAGGGTGATGTTCTTGGCCTCGTGGCCGAGGCCGGACTGCGCGGTGGCGTCGGTACGGCCCGCGGTCATGGCGCGGTCGGCGGGCTGCGGGGCGTCGACGGCGCGGCCGTCGGCGAAGCCGGAGACGGCGGTGACGACGACGGGGAGGTCGGTGGGGGCGTTCAGCCACCAGCCGGCCCGCTGCTGCGCGCCGAAGCGGGCGGCGACGGTGCCGGGGCCGGGGAGCGCCGGGGGGACGTCCTGGCCGAGGCGGGTGGTGAGGCCCTGGCCCAGGGTGCGCTGGGTGGTGGCGTCGGCCCCGGTGAAGACGAGGCCCACGGTGATCACGCTGCTGGCGGTGGCGTCGGTGTACGTGGCGCGCAGGACGCGCTCGCAGCCGAGCGGCCGGAGGGTGGCGAGCAGGCCCTTGGCCAGGACGGCGGGCGAGCAGGCGGCGTCGGGGGCGACGACGATCCGCGTCCAGGTGCGGGCGGCGCCGCCGGGCCCCGCGCCGGGTCCCGTGAGGGTGCGGGGGAAGAGGGTGTCGACGGGGGCGTTGTGCCAGAGGTCCTTGGCCTGGGTGTACCCGGCGGGTTCGGCGGGCTCCCCGGGCTCGGCGGCAGCCAGCCACATGCCGGCGAGGGCCCCGCCGATGAGCCCGATCCCGAGCACGGCGCAGACGCCGACGGCGATGGCCCGCCCGGTCCGTCGCTCCCGCACGGGCCGGAGCCGCGTGGTGGTCTCGACGGGGGTCTCGGGCGGCAGGGTGGTGTGGGCGGCCCGGTGGGCACCGGGGCCGTCGGGCCGGCCGAACGGGGAGGCGTGGGGCCGGGCGTGGTGGGGCACGGCCCGCGGGAGGGGGCCGGCGGGACCGGGGCCGGAGCCCGCGGCAGCGGTCGCGGGGACCGGCGGGGTGGGCTGCGGCCGGGTTGTGGTGGGACCTGGGGCCGGCCGGGGAAGGGGCGCGGGCCGGGACCGCGCGGGGACCGTGGGCGCGGACGGCCACGGGGCGCCGGGCGCCGGAGCGCCGGGGGCGGACACCGGCGGCCGAGGTGGAGCGGCCGCCGTCGGAGCCGTGGCGGCCGGGGCGGAAGGGGCGGGCATCGGTCCGGGCGGGGTGCCGGGCTCCCCCGCGGAGGCGACGGCGGAGAGCACCGCGGAATCCGGAGCGGCCGCCGGGCGGGGCGGGGTCGGCGGCGTCGGTCCCGCGGGGCCGGGCGGCGTGCGGGGCGGGGCGGCGGAGGCGGTCGTGGGACTCGCCAGCGGGGGCATCGGCTGCGAGGTCGACGACCCGGCCCGCGGCGGAGCCGCCGTCGGCGCGGGAGCGGTCGTGGGGCGAGGCGGGTTCCCGGCCGTCGAGGGCGCGGATCCGGCCGCCGGGCGGGGCGCCGTCCCGGGCGGCCTCGACAGGGCTGCCGGAGCTGTCGGGGGCGTCGCGGTCGACGGTCCGCCCCCGGGCGGCGGTGGGGTGTCCCCCGGTCTGACCGGTCGCAGCCGGGTCGTCATCTCCAGCTCGGACGGGGCCGGGGCGGGGTCCGGTCGGAGGAGGGCGTCGGTGATGCGGGAGGTCGTGCCGGGGCGCTGTTCGCCGGTCATCCCCGTTCCCCCGCTCGTGTCGACAATGCCCGTCACTCTACGGGCTGTTCCCCCTGGTGCGGGAACCCAGGGGCTACCCACCCGTAAACCTGTCTGGCAAGCTCGGGCCATGACTCCCCGTGCCGCCGACCGGGCCCGTTACGACCGGGCCACCGCTCATCTCGACGCGCCCGTGGCGATCGTCGATCTGGAGGCGTTCGACGCCAACGCGGACGACCTCGTACGCCGGGCCGGCGGCAAGCCCGTCCGGGTCGCGAGCAAGTCCGTGCGCTGCCGGGCGCTCCTGGAGCGGGTCCTGGCGCGGGAGGGCTTCGCGGGGATCATGTCGTTCACGCTCGACGAGTCGCTGTGGCTGGCCCGCGCCGGGTTCGAGGACGTGCTCCTCGCCTATCCGTCGGCGGACCGCACCGGTTTCGGTGAGCTGGCGCGCGATCCGAAGCTGGCCGCCGCCGTGACGGTGATGGTGGACGACGTGGCGCAGCTGGATCTGATCGACGCCTCCCGCGCGGGCGGGACGGAGGAGGTCCGGGTCTGTCTGGAGCTGGACACGGCGCTCAGTCTCCTCGGCGGCCGGATCCGCGTCGGTGCCCGCCGCTCCCCGCTGCGCGAGCCCGCACAGCTCGCGGAGCTGGCTCGTTCGGTGGTGCGCCGTCCCGGTTTCCGGCTGGTCGGGATCATGGCGTACGAGGGGCATGTCGCGGGTGTCGGGGACGCGGTCGCGGGCCGGCCGCTGCGGTCGCGGGCCATCCGGCTGATGCAGGCGGCGGCCCGTCGGGAGCTGGCCGAGCGCAGGGCGGCCGTGGTGCGTGCCGTACGGGCCGTGGCACCGGATCTGGAGTTCGTGAACGGCGGTGGCACCGGCAGTGTGCAGCACACGGCCGCCGAGGACGCGGTGACGGAGATCGCCGCGGGTTCGGGGCTCTTCGTGCCGCGGCTCTTCGACAACTACACCTCGTTCAGCGGGCGGCCCGCGGCTCTCTTCGCACAGCCCGTCGTCCGCCGGCCGGGGGTCGGTGTGGTGACGGTCCTCGGGGGCGGCTATCCGGCGTCCGGGGCCGCCGGGCCCGACCGGCTGCCCGTGCCGTACCTCCCGGAGGGTCTGAGGTACGACCCGCAGGAGGGTCCGGGCGAGGTGCAGACCCCGCTGATCGGCTCGCCCGCCGACGATCTGCGGATCGGCGACAAGGTGTGGTTCCGGCACGCGAAGGCGGGCGAGCTGTGCGAGCGGTTCGCGAGTCTGCGGCTGATCGAGGGCGACCGGGTCACCGCCACGGTCCCGACGTACCGGGGTGAGGGCCAGACCTTCCTCTAGGGCCTGTCGTCAAACTCCCGTCGTCGCCCGGAGGGCGGCCCCGCGGCGTCTGGTGCGTGCTCTCGGTGTGCCGGGAGGAAGCCCTCGTACTGGACGTACTCGGGCTTTCGCCCGGTGCGGCGAGAGTGCGTGCCAGGCGTCGCGGGGCAGACGGGAGTTTGACGACAGGACCTAGGGGGTGTCTGCCCGATCGACAAGACACCCCAGGTCCCGTCGGGCTCCCGCGCGCCCCGCCCTTCGGGCGACGACGGGAGTCCGACGATCGGCCCAGGGCTTCAGGAGACCTTGTCCGGCTGGTCCGGGATCACGCTTCCGTCGGGCCGCCGGACCGGCTCCGACGTGCCGTCGCCCGCCGTGTAGCCGGTGCTGGCGCAGGGGTACGGGGTGGTCTTCCGCTGCTTCGGCTCGATGAACATGGGGTTGACGATCCAGCGGCCGTCGCCGTTCTCGTACGCCCGGCACATGAGTTCGTTCTTGTTGCGGTTGAGGACAAGCCGCAGGCCGGTGGCGTCCCGCAGGAAGGAGACATCGGTGTCGGAGTCCCCGGCGGCGAACACCTGGCGCCGGGAGGCGGGCTGCACGCGCTCGGCGGCGGGGCCGCGGACCCCGAAGATCTCCTGGTTGATCCAGCAGCGCTTGCCGTCGATGTAGGTGATCATCGTGTCCTCGCCGTCCCGGACGGTGCCGCAGCCCTCGAGGTGGGCGGTGAGCGAGCCGTGCTCGGTGGTGTTGCGGATGCCGAGGGCGTGGGAGGGCGCGACGCCGACGCCCTTCGCCCAGACGTCGACGACGGGTTCGGGTGAGGCGGAGACGATCCAGACGTCGAAGTCGGCGTCCTGGAGCGTCCGGATCAGGTCGCGCTGCTGCGCGTAGTGGCGCACCCATCCGGTGACCCGGCCGGTGCCGACGCGCTGGGTGGCGCCCTGGGGCGCGGCGAGGTTCTCGGCGCGGGCGGCTGCGGCGAAGGACTCGACCTGGCGGGTGGTCCAGCCGCGCAGGAGCTGGGCCAGCCAGGCGTACTGGGGTTCCATGCGGCGGCGGTCGTGGCCCGCGAAGGCGGCCCGCCGGTCCGTGGTCACGCCCGAGCCGTAGACCGAGAGGAGCTCGTCGGCGCAGCGGGTGTCGGTGGACGTGGGGAGGGTGCGGCCGCCGGTGGGGCAGGCCTCGCCGAGGGCGGTGGCGGCGGCGGGGGTGAGGTGGCGGCTGGTGGTGGACCAGTCGCCGTGCCGGGGCGGGCGGACGCGGTCGTTGCGGAGGAGCCAGTAGAAGGTGGCGTCTCCGACGTCGTTCTTGATGACGGTGTTGTCCCAGTCGAAGACCGCGACGGGCTTCCTCCCCTTGTCCCGGCAGTGGTCGGCCACGAGGGCGTCGATGCGGGCCCTGTTGTCGCCGTACCAGCCCTCGGAGATGTTCAGGGTGGGGCAGGGGCGGGGCGTGCGGTGGTCCCGGGGCCGGGCCTCGGCGGCGGTGGCGGGGGCGAGGCTCGCCGCGGCGAGGGCGAGGGCGGCGGTGACGGCGGAGGTACGGAGCCGGGCACGCTGGTTCATGATCACTCTCCTGTCGGGGGCTGCTGCGGACGCCGGACAGCCGGGCGCCTCGCGACGCCCGGCTGCCGGGTGGGGATGTGGGGGTGTGGGGGGTGTGGCGGCGGTCCTGAGCGGCGCGGTCCTGGCGCGGCCGGGAAGGGAGCGGTCTAGAGGGGCGTCACGTACGCGCCCGCGATGCCTCCGTCGACCAGGAAGTCGCTGGCGTTGACGAAGGACGCGTCGTCGCTCGCGAGGAAGGCGACCGCGGCCGCGATCTCCTCGGCCTCGGCGAAGCGGCCGACGGGGATGTGGACCAGGCGGCGCGCTGCCCGCTCGGGGTCCTTGGCGAACAGCTCCTGGAGGAGGGGGGTGTTCACCGGCCCCGGGCACAGGGCGTTGACGCGGATGCCCTCGCGGGCGAACTGCACGCCCAGCTCGCGGGACATCGCGAGCACGCCGCCCTTGGAGGCGGTGTACGAGATCTGGCTGGTGGCCGCACCCATGATCGCGACGAAGGAGGCGGTGTTGATGATGGAGCCCTTGCCCTGGCGGCGCATGTACGGCAGGGCGGCCTTGCAGCACAGGTAGACCGAGGTGAGGTTGACGTCCTGGACGCGCTTCCAGGCCTCCAGGCCGGTCTCCAGGATGGAGTCGTCGTCGGGCGGCGAGATGCCGGCGTTGTTGAACGCGATGTCGACGGAGCCGTAGGTGTCGAAGGCGGTCCTGAACAGCGCCTCGACCTGCTCGGGGTCGGTGACGTCGACCTTCACGAAGGTTCCGCCGACCTCTTCGGCGGCGGCCTTGCCCGCGGTCTCGTCGATGTCGCCGCAGACGACGTGGGCGCCCTCGGAGGCGAGGCGGCGGGCGGTGGCGAGACCGATGCCGCTGCCGGCCCCGGTGATGACGGCGGTACGGCCGACGAGCCGGCGGCAGACGATCTCTTCGGTGCTGGTGCTGGTCATGGGTGCTCAGGCCTCCGTGCTGATGAAGACGTTCTTGGTTTCGGTGAAGGCGGTCAGGGCGTCGGGGCCGAGTTCGCGGCCGAGGCCGGACTGCTGGTAGCCGCCGAACGGGGTCCAGTAGCGGACGCTGGAGTGGGAGTTGACGGAGAGGTTGCCGGCCCGGACGGCGCGGGAGGCGCGCAGGGCGCGGCCGACGTCCCGGGTCCAGATCGAACCGGACAGGCCGTACTCGGTGGCGTTGGCGAGGCGGATCGCGTCGGCCTCGTCCTCGAAGGGGAGGACGACGGCGACGGGTCCGAAGACCTCCTCGACGGCGCAGGGGGCGTCCTCGGAGATGCCGGTGAGGACGGTGGGCGGGAACCAGAAGCCGGGGCCCTCGGGCGCCTTGCCGCGGATGCCGGGGAGGTCGTCCGTCACGTAGGAGCGGACCCGGTCGAGCTGGGCGCGGGAGATGAGCGGGCCCATCTGGGTGCGCTCGTCGGCGGGGTCGCCGACGACGATCTCCTCGATCGCGGGGGTGAGCAGCTCCATGAAGCGGTCGTACGCGCTCCGCTGGACGAGGATGCGGGTACGGGCGCAGCAGTCCTGGCCGCTGTTGTCGAGGAACGACATGGGCGTGGCCGCGGCGGCGGCTTCGAGGTCCGCGTCGGCGAAGACGATGTTGGGGCTCTTGCCGCCGAGTTCGAGGGTGACCCGCTTCACCTGGTCGGCGCACTTCGCCATGATCGACTTGCCGACCCTGGTGGAGCCGGTGAAGACGATCTTGGCGACGCCGGGGTGTCCGACGAGGGCGTCGCCCGCGACCGGTCCGGTGCCGGGGAGGACCTGGAAGAGGCCTTCGGGCAGGCCGGCCTCCAGGGCGAGTTCGGCGAGCCGGAGCGCGGTGAGCGGGGTGGTCTCGGCGGGCTTGAGGAGGACGGCGTTGCCGGCGGCGAGGGCGGGTGCGGTGGCCCAGGCGGCGATCGGCATGGGGAAGTTCCAGGGGGCGATGACGCCGACGACCCCGAGCGGTTCGAGGATCGTGACGTCCAGGCCGCCGGTCACCGGGATCTGGCGTCCGTTGAGGCGTTCCACTCCCCCGGCGGAGAAGTCGAGCAGGTCGCGGACGTTGCCCGCCTCCCAGCGGGCGTTGCCGATGGTGTGGCCCGCCTCGAGGACTTCGAGGCGGGCCAGTTCCTCGAGGTGGTCGTCGACGACGGCGGCGAAGCGGCGGATCAGCCGGGCCCGGTCGGCGGGCGAGGCGGCGGCCCAGCGTCGCTGGGCGTCGGCGGCCCGTGCGACGGCGGCGTCGACGTCGGCCGGGGTGGCGGCGGGGACGGTGGCGACCGGCTCCTCGGTCGCCGGGTTCAGTACCTGGAGCAACTCGTTCCTCTCGGCGGTGTGCGTGTCAGAGGGGTTCGCGTCGGTGGCGCTCGCGTCAACGGGTCCGTGTCGACGGCGTTCGCCTCAGTGGCGTTCGAAGGACCGCCGCAGTTCCCAGTCCGTCACGGCCGCGTCGAAGGCGTCGAGTTCGACGCGCGCCATGTTGCGGTAGTGGGCGACGACCTCGTCCCCGAAGGCGGCCTTGGCGATCTCGCTGGTCTCCCAGAGTTCGGCGGCCTCGCGCAGGGTGGTGGGCACGTGCGCGTACTCGGCGTTGTAGGCGTTCCCGGTGCAGGGCTCCGGGAGTTCGAGCTGCTGCTCGATGCCGTACAGGCCTGCGGCGACCAGGCCGGCGACGGCGAGGTACGGGTTGACGTCGCCGCCGGGGAGGCGGTTCTCGAAGCGGGTGGAGCGGCCGTGGCCGACGACCCGGAGCGAGCAGGTGCGGTTGTCGTGGCCCCAGGCGACCGCGGTGGGTGCGAAGGAACCGGGCTGGAACCGCTTGTAGGAGTTGATGTTGGGGGCGTAGAGGAGGGAGAACTCACGGAGGGCGGCGAGCTGTCCGGCGAGGAAGTGCCGCATGGTCGCGGACATGCCTCCCCCGTGCTCTCGGCTCCGCTCGAGCAGGGGGGACCCCCCTGCGTCGTCCCCGGCCATCACGTTCGTCCCCTCGGCGTCCTGGAGGGAGAGGTGGATGTGGCAGGAGTTGCCCTCGCGCTCGTTGTACTTCGCCATGAAGGTGAGCGCGTAGCCCTCCTGGGCGGCGATCTCCTTGGCGCCCGTCTTGTAGACGGCGTGTCCGTCGCAGGTGACGAGGGCCTCGTCGTACTTGAAGGCGATCTCGTGCTGGCCGGGGTTGCACTCGCCCTTGGCGGACTCGACCGTGAGTCCGGCGCCGGTCATCTCGTTGCGGATGCGGCGCAGAAGGGGTTCGATGCGTCCGGTGCCGAGGACGGAGTAGTCGATGTTGTACTGGTTGGCGGGGGTGAGGCCGCGGTAGTCGGCGTCCCAGGCCTGCTCGTAGCTGTCCTTGAAGACGATGAATTCGAGCTCGGTGCCGACGTGGGCGGTGAAGCCGTGCTCCGCGAGCCGCTCCAGCTGGCGCCGGAGGATCTGGCGGGGCGCCGCGACGACGGGGGTGCCGTCGCCCCACGCGAGGTCCGCCGTCACCATGGCGGTGGCCTCGTTCCAGGGGAGGCGGCGGAGGGTGGTGAGGTCGGGGTGCATCGCGAAGTCGCCGTAGCCGCGGTCCCAGGAGGACATCTCGAAGCCGTCGACGGTGTTCATCTCGGTGTCGACGGCCAGGAGGTAGTTGCACCCCTCGGTGCCGTGGCCGAGTACCTCGTCCAGGAAGAACGGGGCGGCGAACCGCTTGCCCTGGAGCCGTCCCTGCATGTCGGGGAAGGCCAGGACGACGGTGTCGATCTCGCCGCTCGCGACGAGGGCACGGAGCTCCTCGACGGTGAGCGGGGGTTTGCGGTCTGCCACGGGATTGCTCCTCCTTCGGCCTGCCGGAAGCCATAAGGTATTGCGGAAGACCATTGCTTGGGAAGTGCTGACGAGAGGGAATCGACAACGTGGCCAGTACGAGTGAATCGGCGGACCGGCTGACGCCCGTGCTGCGGCCGGTCCGGGCGGGCAACGGCTTCGAGGAGGCCCTGGAGCAGATCCTCCAGGTGGTGCGGCTCGGGCTCGTGCCCGGCGGGGAGCGGCTGCCCGCCGAGCGGGAGCTCGCCGACCGGATGGGGATCAGCCGGGTGACCCTGCGCGAGGTCCTCAAGGTCCTCCAGGAGCAGGGCCTCGTGGAGAGCCGGCGCGGGCGCTACGGCGGGACGTTCGTGCTCCCCCGCGTCCAGACCGCCGACGAGGACGAACTGCGCCGCCGGATCGCCACGGTCGACATGGAGGACACCCTGCGCTTCCGCGAGGTCCTGGAGGTCGGCGCCGCCGGGCTCTGCGCGGCCCACGGTCTCGACGCGGCCGGCGCCGAGCGGCTGCGGACGGCCGTGGCGGCGACCCATGACGCCCCGCTGGCCGATTACCGCCGCCAGGACACCCTGCTCCACCTCACCCTGGCCGAGCTCTCCGGCTCGCCGACGCTCACCGCGCAGTACGCCGCCGTCCGGGCGACCGTGAACGATCTGCTCGACTGCATCCCGCTGCTCGTACGGAACCTGGAGCACTCCCAGCACCAGCACACCGCCCTGGTGGAGGCGGTCCTGGACGGGGACGCGGACGCGGCGCGCGAGGTGATGCGGGAGCACTGCTCGGGCACGGCGGCGCTGCTCCGGGGGTTCCTGACATGAGACGGGCGTCCCCGGGTACGTAACCCGAGAGTTCCCCAGGCACGTAACCCGAAAGTAACGCACGGGGGTTGCGCTCTCCGGTCGGCACCGCAAAGGTATGGCTCCAATCCATTGGGCCCGTTGCGGGGAGCTGACGCTGCCATGACGCTCGAAGACACCACCGGGAGTTCCGGAGGCACCACCCCACCGCAGGACGACTATCTGGAGCGCCGCGCACTGCGCCGCGGCAGCGCCGGATGGCTGCTGCTCACCGGGCTCGGCGTCGCCTACGTCGTCTCCGGCGACTTCTCCGGCTGGAACATCGGCCTCTCCAAGGGCGGCTTCGGCGGACTCGCCATCGCCACGGTCCTGATGGGCGCCATGTACGCCTGTCTGGTCTTCGCCCTCGCCGAACTCTCCGCCATCCTGCCCACCGCGGGCGGCGGTTACGGCTTCGCCCGGCGGGCGCTCGGCACCTGGGGCGGATTCCTCACCGGCACCGCGATCCTCATCGAGTACATCCTGGCGCCCGCCGCGATCTCCATCTTCATCGGCGACTACGTCGAATCCCTCGGCCTGTTCGGCCTGGAGTCCGGCTGGCCCGTCTATCTGGTCTGCTTCGCGCTCTTCATCGGGATCCACCTGTGGGGCGTGGGCGAGGCCCTGCGCTTCAGCCTGATCGTGACGGCCATCGCGGTCGCGGCGCTCGTCGTCTTCGCGCTCGGCGCCCTCACCGACTTCCACGTCGACGGACTGAACGACATCCCCGTGGACGGCGAGGCCTTCGGGGCCAACTCCTGGTTGCCGTTCGGCCTGCTCGGGATCTGGGCCGCCTTCCCCTTCGGCATGTGGTTCTTCCTGGGCGTGGAGGGCGTGCCGCTCGCCGCCGAGGAGGCGAAGGACCCGGTGCGGTCCATGCCGAAGGCGCTCGCGATCTCCATGGGCATCCTGGTGCTGCTCGCCGTGATGACCTTCTTCGCCGCGACCGGGGCGCGCGGTGCGGCCGCGGTCCAGGAGGCGGGAAACCCGCTGGTCGTGGCACTCCAGGGGGACGGGGAGCCGACCGCGCTCAGCCGCTTCGTGAACTACGCGGGCCTCGCGGGTCTGGTCGCCTCCTTCTTCTCCCTGATCTACGCCGGCTCGCGCCAGCTGTTCGCCCTCTCCCGGGCGGGCTACCTGCCCCGCTTCCTCTCCCTCACCAGCCGCCGCAAGTCGCCCTACCTGGGACTCCTCATCCCGGGCGCGATCGGCTTCGCGCTGGCCGCCGGGACCGGGGACGGGGCCCGGATGCTGAACATCGCGGTGTTCGGCGCCACCATCTCGTACGCCCTGATGGCGCTCTCCCACATCGTGCTGCGGCGCCGCGAGCCGGGCCTGCACCGGCCGTACCGCACGCCCGGCGGCATGGTGACCTCGTCGGTGGCCTTCGTCCTGGCCCTGTCGGCCCTGGTCGCGACGTTTCTGGTGGACCGGACCGCGGCGTTCATGGCACTCGGGGTGTACGCGATCGCCCTCGCCTACTTCGCGTTCTACAGTCGACACCATCTGGTGGCCAGGGCGCCCGAGGAGGAGTTCGCCGCGCTCGCGGCCGCCGAGGCCGAACTCTCGCGCGACTGACCACCCGCGCCCGACCCCCCGCCCCGTGTCCGTTCACCTTCTCCCGTACACCGCTCCCCCGGAGGACGTTCCGTGTCCAAGCCGCTCATCGGCGTGACCACCTATCTGGACCAGGCCCGCTGGGGCGTGTGGGACATGCGGGCCGCGCTGCTCCCCGCGCCGTACCTACGGCTCGTCCAGGAGAGCGGGGGCATCGCGGTGATGCTCCCGCCCGACGCGCCGGAGGCCGCCGCGGCGGTCGTGGCCCGGCTCGACGGACTGGTGATCGCCGGCGGGGCGGACGTGGAGCCCGTACGGTACGGGGCCGAGCCCGACGCCCGTACCGGCCCGCCGGCCCGGGAGCGGGACGCCTGGGAGCTGGCCCTGATCGACGCGGCCATCGTCTCGGCGACACCGCTGCTCGGCATCTGCCGCGGCATGCAGCTCCTGAACGTCGCCCGGGGCGGGACCCTGGTCCAGCACCTGGACGGGCACGTCGAGGCGGTCGGGGTGATCGGCCGGCACGCGGTGAAGCCGGTACCGGGGAGCCGGTACGCCTCCCTGGTGCCCGAGCTCGCCGAGGTCCCGACCTACCACCACCAGGCCGTGGACCGGCTGGGCACGGGCCTCGCGGTCTCCGCCCACGCGGAGGACGGCACCGTGGAGGCGGTCGAGCTGGCCGCCCCGGCCTGGGTCCTGGGCGTCCAGTGGCATCCGGAGATGGGCGACGACCTGCGGGTGATGCGGGGCCTGGTCGAGGCGTCGGGAGCCCGCCGGGGCTGACGGGGCCGCCGCGGCCCGGCGGGCCGGAGCGCGGTGGTGCGCCGCGGCCCGGGGCGCGGTGGTGCGCCGCGGCCCGGGGCGCGGTGGTGCGCCGCGGCCCGGGGCGCGGTGGTGCGCCGCGGCCCCCCGCCTCAGCGGCGCGGCGCGGTGAGCGGGGTCCAGGTCTCCGGTGCCGCCGAGCAGGGGCCGCCGTCGTGCACCATGAGGCGCCGCTCGGCCGGGTCGACGGCCACGGTGGCGAGGGTCGCCCACCGGCTGCCGAGCCCGCCTCCGGCCGGGGCGTGGCAGCACACCTCGGCGCCGTCGTCGCGATGGGCGGCGAGCAGGCCGACGAGCGCGTCGGGGCCGAGCTCCGCACCGCCGGCCGCCTCCGGGCCTGAGGCGGCGGTGCCGGCCCCGCCGTCGTGCGCGCGCACCCGGGTCGTGAGCAGCCGGTGACGGTCGTACGTCTCCGGTTCCCGGCGGCCGCGCAGGTCACCGGCCGCCAGGGACGGGGCGAGGAAGTGGTTGGTGCGCACGAGCCAGCCCCGGTCGTCCGGGGCGACCACGGCCGAGCCGGCCGGGGCGAGCTCCACGGACGCGGCCCGGTCCGCCGTGACCACGGTGACGACCGTGGAGGCGGAGACGGGCGCGCCGGTCAGCATGCCGACCGCCTCGTCGAACGACCCCGCCGTGCCGAGCACCTGACGGGCGACCAGATGGACGGGGACGCCGGTCGCGGCGTCGTCCGCGTGGCCGAGGATGTTGAAGAGCACACCCACCCCCGCCTCGTTGACGCCGATCTTCGCGAGGATGCCGTGCTCGGTGATCCCGGCGAAGCCCTGGGCGTCCCCGGTGACGGTCTGGGGGTGCCAGGCGTCGGCGAGTTCCTGGTGCCAGTCCCAGCACTGGCCGCCGGTGGTCCGGGGGCCGCCGCGGACCAGGGTGGAGCACTCCCCGGTGCGGGGCGCGCCGGCCTCCGCGAGGATCTCGGTGCGTCCGTTGAGCGCGGCGATCGTCCAGAAGGGCATTCCGGCGCCCTCGGCGACCCCCTCCATCTCCTCGACGAGTTCCGGCGCCCAGGCACGGGCCGCCCGGACGGTACGGAGGGCGAGGACGGGGACGTCGAGCGTCCGGGCGTTCGCGGCGGCGACGGTGGCGAAGAGTTCCTCGTACACCCGCCACGCGCGCGCGATGCCGGCGCGGGCCTGGCGGCCGCGGTCCTCGCCGCGGCGGCGGGGTGTGTCCCCGGTGATCCGGAGGGTCGTACGGCGCGGGCTGTTCACGCCGCCGCCCGGGCGGCGAGCAGGGTGCGGTCCTTGCGCATGAGGAGGGCGTAGACGGTGGCGGCGACGGCCATGCCGACGGGGAGGGAGAGGTCGACGCCGTCGAGGGCGGCGGCGATCGGTCCCGTGTAGAGGGTGTTGACGCAGAGGGCGGCCGCGGTGACGCCGACGACCAGCGCGAGGGCGCCGGCCGGGTTGACGCCGGCGGTGTACCAGAACGGGCTGCCGGGGGTCTCGTCCGAGAGCGCGAGGCCGTCGTAGCGGCAGCGGCGGAGCAGGACGTCGGTGGCATAGACCGCCATCAGGGGGCCGATCAGGACGGTGATCACCTGGAGGGCGTTGCTGACGGTGTCGAGGAAGTTGGAGACGAGCAGCCCGTAGAGGGTGAGGGCGACGGCGACGGCCCCGTCGAAGAGGACGCTGACGGAGCGGCGGATGCGGAGGCCGACGGCTTGGAGCGCGAGTCCGGCGCTGTACGCGGTCAGGGCGTTGATGGCGATGGTGCCGAGGACCAGGGCGAGCAGGAAGACTGGGACGAACCAGCCGGGCAGGAGCTCCTGGAGCGCGGTCTGCGGGTCGGTCATGTCGACGGCGGTGGCGGCGAAGGCGCCGAGCGAGCAGACGACGACGCTGGGCAGGAAGGCGCCGAGCGCGTTCCAGCCGATGATCGCCTTCTTCGAAGCGGTTCGGGGCAGGTAGCGGGAGAAGTCGGCGCTCGTGGTGTACGAGAGCGGACCCGAGGCGATCATCGTGGTGCCGGCGAGGAGCAGGGCCCAGAGCTGGACTCCGCCGGGCCGCTCTGCGGGGGCGTACGAGAAGTCGGCGTGCCGCAGGACGGCGAACGCGACGACGGTGAAGGCCGCGGCGAGGACCAGGGTGATCGGCAGGTACAGCTTGATGATCAGGCTGTGTCCGTAGACGCTGATGATCAGTGTGAGCGCGGCGATGACCACGATGACGGCCACCTTGACCGGGGTGGTGGCGGTGATGCCCGCCTTCTCGACGAGCGCGAAGGCGGCGGTGGCCGCGGCGGCCAGGTTGAGCGCGAAGTAGCAGACGGAGACCAGCCAGCCGCCGACCGCGTTGTTCACGCGGTTGCCGAGGACGCCGTAGACGGCCCGGGTGATCACCTCGCTGGGCGCGCCGGCGGCCGGTCCCGAGGTGGCGAGGAGGCCCGGGAGCAGCCAGAACAGGTTGCCCACGACGGTCACGGCGACGGCCTGCCAGAGGGTCAGGTCCATCAGGACGAGGGCTCCGCCGATGACGAGGCTGAGGTAGTTGACGTTCGCCGCCGCCCACACGGAGAAGAGCTCGCGGGGGTGGCCGTGACGCTCGGACTCGGGGATGTGGTCGATGCCGTGCGCCTCGATGCGGCCGGGCCGATCGGAGTCCTGCAGGGCGACCTGCGCGCCCTGAGGGCCGGGGAGCGGGTCGGGGATCGTGGAAGCCATGCGGCCCTCCGGTGCGTGTGGTGCCCACCTGGTTGCTTATTGGTCGCACACTCAATAGCATCGCGGTTATGTCGTCAAGCGTCCAGCGCAAGAGAGTTCGGAAAACACCCGAGGCCCGGCGGGCGGAGATCGTGGAGACCGCCGCACGCGTGGCCCTGACCGAGGGGCTCGAGTGCGTCACCCTGCGGCGGATCGCCGAGGAGCTCGCCGTCCGGCCCGGTCTGATCAGCCACTACTTCCCCTCGGCGGAGGATCTGGTGGGCGAGGCGTTCAGCGTGGCCGCCACCGGCGAGCTCGACGCGCTGCTGCCCGCGGAGCGCCCCCACGGGACGCCCACGCAGTGGCTCGCGCACTACTTCGCCCTCTCGGCGGGCGAGGCGTACGACGACATCAGCCGCCTGTGGATCAACGCCCGGCACCTCAGCCGCTACCGGCCCGTCCTGCGCGACCGGGTCACCGAACAGGAACTCGCCTCAGACGACCGCCTGGAGCAGCTCATCCGCGACGGCGTCGCACGCGGCGAGTTCCGCACGGACGACCCTCGTGCCACCGCCATCCAGATCCTGGTGGTGCTCGACGGCCTCGGCGCCCACGCCAACTCCGACCGGACCGACCGGCCGGACGCCGTGACCCGGATGGCCCTGACCACGGCGGAACGCGAACTCGGACTGCCGCACGGCGCGCTGACCGACATACCGCCACCGGCCGAGCCCGCCTGACCGACCCCTCCACGGAGGCCCCTCGCGGGTCCTCCGTACCCGTCCCCCTTCCTGGAGCCCTGGAGCCACCCGTGCGCACCCGACTCGTCCTGCTCTCCGCCCGACTGCTCGACCCCGGCACGGGGGCGTTCCTGCCCGAGACGGCGCTCGCCGTCTCCGACGACGGCCGGATCGCCGCCCTGGGCGACGACCGCGACGTCCGCGCGCTCGCGGGACCCGCCACCACCGTCGTGGACCTGAAGGGCGCCGTCGTCACCCCGGGTCTGGTCGACGGACACCTGCACCCGGTGTCCGGCGCCGAACTGACCCACGGCCTCGACCTGTCGTACTGCGCCGACCTCGACGACGTGCGCGAGGCTCTCGCCCGCGAGGCCCGGACCCTCGGCCGGGGCGACTGGCTCTTCGGCTGGGGCCTCGACCCGAACGTCTTCGGCGACGGCCCCGTCGGGATCGCCCCCTTCGACCGGGTCCTCGACGGGATCCCGGCGTTCCTGCTGCTCTTCGACGCCCACTCGGCGCTGGCCAGCCGGCGGGCGCTCGAACTCGCCGGGGTCGACGGGCCCCGCACCTTCGACCAGGCCTCCGCCGAGATCGTCTGCGACGCCGACGAGCGTCCGACCGGTCTGCTCCAGGAGGACGCCGCCTGCGAGCTGATCGAGCGGGTCGCCCCTCGTCCGACGGCCGAGGAGAGTCGCGAGCGGCTGGGCGCGGCGCTGCGTTCCATGGCGGCGGCCGGGCTGACCGGCGGTCACGCCATGGACGCCAACGGCGAGAGCCTCGCGCTGTACGAGGCGCTCGACACGGCCGGTGAACTGGCGCTGCGGCTCCGGGTGGCGCCCTGGTGCCAGCCCGGCACGGACGCCGGGGGCGTACGGGACCTCATCGCGCGACAGGGCACGGGCGGGGCGCTGTGGCAGGTCGCGGGCGTGAAGCTCTTCATGGACGGGACCATCGACAACGGCACCGCGTGGCTGGAGCGGCCCGACTGCCACGGCGAGTCCACCCACGCGTTCTGGCCGGACCCGGACGCCTACACCCGCGTCGTCGGGGAGCTGCACCGCGCCGGGATCGCCACCGCGACCCACGCGATCGGCGACGCGGCCGTGCGGCACGTGCTCGACGCCGTCGAGAAGGCGCGCGCGGGCGGCGGTCATCAGGTGCGGCACCGGGTCGAGCACATCGAGACGGTCCCCGACGACACCCTGCGCCGCTTCGCGGAGCTGGGCGTGCTCGCCTCCATGCAGCCCACGCACTGCTGCGACTTCACCCGGGCCGACCACACCGACAACTGGTCGCGCCGCCTGGGCGAGGAGCGCGCCTCGCGCGCGTGGCGCTGCCGGGACCTGGCGGACTCCGGGGCCACGGTGGTCCTCGGGTCCGACTGGCCGATCGCGCCGTTCCCGCCGCTCGGCGTCATGGCCGGCGCGCGGCACCGTCGCCCGAGCCGCGACCTCGGCCAGGCACCGCACGGCCCCGAACAGGCACTGACCGCGCTGGAGGCGCTGCGGGGCATGACGACGGCGGCGGCGTACGCGGCGGGCGAGGAGCACGAGGCGGGCCGTCTCGCGCCGGGCTTCCGCGCCGACCTGACCGTCTTCGGCGACAACCCGCTGACGACGGTGGCGACGGACCTGCCCGACCTCCCGGTCCTGCTCACGGTCCTGGACGGCCGGGTCACCCACCGGGCAGAGGGGGTCTGACGGCCGTGCCGGTCGGCCTGCCGCGGGTCTGACCGGCCGCCCCCGGAGCCGAGGCCGCCGATCGCGCCGTCGCACCGCCCTGCCGGTCAGCCCCACGGACGGACGCGGGTCGGCCCGACGGGCGGACGCGGATCAGCCCGTAGGGCGGACGCGGGTCAAAGAGAGGAGATCGCGGGCCGGGCCCGTCGGGCGGTGGCCGGTGGGCCAGACCGCGCGGAGGTCGCGGCGCAGCTCGGCCCCCTCGACCGGGATCGCCACCAGCCGCCGCGAGGCCAGTTCCTCGGCGACCGCGAGTTCGCTGAGGACCGCCGGCCCGGCCCCGCTGACCGCGGCGGCCTTCACCGCCGTCGTCGAGGCGAGTTCGAGGAGCGGCCGCGCGAGACCGCCGTGGTCCGAGAGCGCCGCGTCCAGGACCTGCCGGGTGCCCGAGCCCCGTTCCCGCAGGACCAGCGGGGTCGCCGCCAGTTCCGCCGGGTCCAGCGGGCCGCGGCGGCGGGCCCACGGGTGCGAGGGCGCCGCGACGATCACGAGCCGGTCGTGCGCGACGACCACCCCGTCGAGGCCGTCCGGCACCGCGAGCCCCTCCACGAAACCCACGTCCGCCTCGTTCGCGAGGAGCCGTTCCGCGACGACCGCCGAGTTCCCGGCCTGCAGCGACACCGCCGTGTCGGGCCGTTCGGCGCGCAGCGCGATCAGCCAGCCCGGCAGCAGGTACTCGGCGATCGTCATCGACGCGGCCACCCGCAGCCGGGAGTCCCGCCGCCCGCGCAGCGCCTGGGCACCCGCGTCGAAGGCCTCGGCCGCCTCGACGATCCGCCGCGCCCAGTCGGTGACGAGCGCACCCGCGTCGGTGAGCCGCGAGCCGCGCGGCGAGCGGTCCACCAGGGCCACGCCGAGCTGCCGCTCCATCGAGCGGATCCGGCTGCTGGCGGCGGGCTGGGTGATGCCGACCTCGCGCGCTGCGGCGCCCAGGCTGCCGTGCCGGGCGACGGCGAGGAGCAGTTCGAGCGCGCCGAGATCAGGGACCCGGTGATGGAGCTGAGCCCTGACGCCGGAGCCGTACTCCTCCGTCCGGCGCCCACCCGCGTGCCGCTCCTCGTGGCGCTCCCCGCGATGCTCCCCGTTGCTGCTCATAAAGCCAGCTTATGACGTCATAGCCGCAAGATCCCTGGTGGGGGCAGGGGAATCGGGCGACGGTGGAGCCATGGCAAGCCTCGCACCTCCCCTTCCGGCCGTCCGCGCCACCACCCCCGGCGCCCGGCCGGCCGGCTCCCCGGCCCGTCACGTCCGTCACCTCGGACCCAACTGGTACGCCTCCGTGATGGGTACCGCCATCGTGGCCAACGCCGGCGCCGGGCTCCCGCTCGACCTCCCCGGCCTCCGGACCGCCTGCGCCGCGGTCTGGGCGCTGTCCCTCGCGATGCTGCTCGTCCTGGTCGCCGCCCGCACCGCGCACTGGATCCACCACCGCGACCAGGCCCGCGCCCACCTCCTGGACCCCGCCATGGCGCCCTTCTACGGCTGCCTCTCGATGGCGCTGCTCGCGGTCGGCGGCGGCGCCATGATCGTCGGCCGGGACTGGATCGGACTCCCCGCCGCGATCGCCCTCGACACCGTCCTGTTCACCACCGGCACGGTCGTCGGCCTCGCGGCCGCCGTCGGCGTCCCGTACCTCATGGTCGTGCACCACAAGATCGAGAACGCCTCACCGGTGTGGCTCCTGCCGGTCGTCGCCCCCATGGTCTCCGCCGCCCTCGGCCCGCTGCTCGTGCCCCATCTGCCCGCCGGACAGGCCCAGGAGACCCTGCTCCTCGCCTGCTGGGCGATGTTCGGCGTCAGCCTCCTCGCGACCCTGGTCATGCTGCCGCTGGTCTTCGGCCGGCTCGTCACCGGCGGCCCGCTGCCCCTCGCCCTCACCCCCACCCTCTTCCTCGTCCTCGGCCCCCTCGGCCAGTCGACGACCACCGCGAACAACTTCGCCGACGTCGCCCCGAGCGTGCTCCCCGCCCCGTACGCCCACGGCTTCGCCTCCTTCGCCGTCCTCTACGGCGTGCCCGTCATGGGTTTCGCCCTGCTGTGGCTGGCCCTCGCCGGGGCGATGGTCCTGCGGGCGCGCCGGCAGGGCATGGGCTTCGCGATGACGTTCTGGGCGTTCACGTTCCCCGTCGGGACCTGCGTCACCGGCGCCGAGGGAATCGCCCAGCACACCGGTCTCGCCGCCTTCCGGTGGCTCGCGATCGGCCTGTACGCGATGCTCCTCGCGGCCTGGCTGGTGGCCGGGTCCCACACCCTGCGAGGCCTGTTCAGCGGTGCGCTGCTCGCAGGGCCCGCGCCAGCAGCCTCGGCGCCTCGACGAGAGACGGCCCGTACCAGGTGAGGTGACGCCCGTCGACGAGCGCGGCGGCGGTCCCGGGGAACGCCTCGGGGCCGTCGTAGCGCGTGAAGCGGTACGGCTCGTCGGGCAGCACGACGAGGTCGGGCGCCGCGGCGCGGAGCTCGTCGAGCGGCAGCCGCGGATAGCGCTCCGGGTGCTCGGCGTACAGGTTGCGCACCCCGAGGCGGGCCAGCAGATCACCGGCGAAGGTGTCACGGCCCAGGATCATCCACGGACGCCGCCAGATCGGCACGACGGCCGTGCGCTCCGCTTCCGGGGCGACCGCCTCCCACGCCGCCTCGGCCTCGTCGAGCCAGCGGGGCCGCCGGGGCGCGCCGCACGCGGCGAGGACCCGCTCCAGCTCGCGCAGCCCCTGGTCGAGGGTGCGGATCTCGGTGACGAGGACGTCCAGCCCGGCGGCCCGCAGCCCGGCGAGGTCGGCGGCGCGGTTCTCCTCCTCGTTGGCGAGGACGAGGTCGGGGCGGAGCGCGGTGATCGCGGGGACGTCGGGGTTCTTGGTGCCGCCGATCCGTGCGACATCGAGGCCGGCCGGGTGGGAGCACCAGTCCGTGGCCCCGACGAGCAGACCGGGCGCGGTGACGGCGACGGCCTCCGTCAGGGACGGCACGAGGGAGACGATCCTCCTGACCGTGCCCCGCCCCGCGCTCATTCCTCCTCGGCCTCGACGTGCTCGGCGACCGCGACGACGAGCAGCCGGGTGCCCGCCTCGGTGGCACGCCAGCGGTGGCGCACCCCGCCGGAGAGGTAGAGCGTGTCGCCGCGGCCCAGCCGGTACGCGCGGCCCTCGGCCTCGACCTCGGCGGCGCCGTCGGCCACGTACAGCAGCTCGTCGTTCCGGTGCTGGAACTCGCGGCCCGCGTCCTGCTCGCCGGTGAACTCCAGGGCGTGCAGCTGGTGGCGGCCGCGGACGATCGCCCGGACACCCGGGGGCAGGGCCGGGGAGGCCTCGTCCGCCCGTACGACGTCGACCGTACGGGAGGCCTCGGCGGCCGCCAGGAGGTCGGCCGCGGTGGTCTCCAGGGCGTCGGCGACCAGTTCGAGGGAGCGGTGGCTGGGACGCGCGCGGTCGTTCTCGACCTGGCTGAGGAAGGGCACGGACAGACCGCTGCGCGAGGAGACGACGGCCAGGGTGAGCTGGAGCGCTCTGCGTCGCCTCTTGACGGCCGCGCCCACGCGGGGTGATTCCTTCTCGTCCATGTCGGCTCCCTCCCTCGTGCCTCGCGCGTACCCGTACCGGGCGGTTACCTGAACCTTACGCAGCTTTGGGGCGGGGTTTCGCGTCGTGACGAAAAGGGGTGGCCGCCGAACACGGTCGGCGACCACCCCTTTTCGGACAGGAACCGTTCACCGGTCGCTGCCTTCAGCCCGGAGGCGACCTCCGGGCTACCACGGCCGCTACTGCGGCGCGAGCTTCTCCGCGAGGCCCGGGTTGCCGTCCAGCCAGGTGCGGACGGCCTCCTGCTCCTTGCCCTTGCCGGTCTCCTGGATGACGGCTTCGAGATCCGTGAGCTGCTTCTCGGTCAGCTCGAAGTTCTTCAGCCAGGCGCCGACCTCGGGGTTCTCCGCGGCGAAGCCCTTACGGGCCAGGGTGTGGATCCCGTCGCCCTTGCCCCACGACCCCTTCGGGTCGGCGAGCTTCTTCAGGTCGTGCGCGGAGTATGCCCAGTGCGGCGACCAGAGGGTCGCGACGACCGGTTCCTTGCGCTCGTAGGCGCGCTTCAGCTCGGCGAGCATGCCGGGCGTGGAGCCGTCGACGACCTCGTACTCGCCCTCCAGGCCGTACTCCTTGAGGACCTTGTCCTTCAGGATGCCCATCATTCCGGCGCTCGGCTCGATGCCGACGATCCGGCCCTTGAACTGACCGGCCTTGCCCTTGAGGTCGGCGAGCGAGTCGACGCCCTTCACGTACGAGGGCACGGAGAGCTCCAGGGAGGTCGGGCCGTACCAGGAACCGAGGTCCTCCAGCTTGTTCTTGTACTTCTCCCAGTACTGGGCGTGGGTGACGGGCAGCCAGGAGTCGGTCTGGAAGTCGAGCTGGCCGCCGGCCAGACCGGTGTACAGCGCACCGGCCTCCAGCTGCTTGGTGTCGACCTCGTACCCCCGGCGCTCCAGGAGCTCCTTCCACAGGTACGTGGAGGCGATGCCCTCGTCCCAGGGGATGTAGCCGATGCTGACCTTCTTGCCGTTGCCGCCGGCCTGGGAGCCCGAGGCGGTGGTGGAGCCGCCGAAGAGGCCCGTACCGCCCGCGACGAGGGCGAGCACGACGACACCGACGAGAGCGGTGACGGGCTGCGGACGGTGGGCCCAGAGCTTCGCCCCGGGACGCCTGGCGCTCAGCGCGGCGCGGGCCTTGGCGGCGGCGCGGCGGCCGAGCGGGGAGACCTGCCGGCCGAGGGCGCCGGTCATCCGGTCGAGGTACATGGCGAGGACGACGATGGAGACGCCGGCCTCGAAGCCGAGACCGATGTCGACGTTGCCGATGGCGCGGTAGACCGCGCCGCCGAGCCCGCCGCCGCCGACCATGCCGGCGATGACGACCATGGACAGGCCGAGCATGATGACCTGGTTGACACCGGCCATGATCGTCGGCAGGGCCAGCGGGAGCTGCACCCGCAGCAGCGTGTTGCGCGGGGTGGTGCCGAACGCCTCGGCGGCCTCGACGAGTTCGCCGTCGACCTGCCGGATGCCCAGCTCGGTCATGCGGACGCCCGGGGGCAGCGCGAAGACGATGGTGGCGATGATGCCGGGGACGACACCGACGCCGAAGAAGATGATGCCGGGGATCAGGTAGACCATCGCCGGCATGGTCTGCATGAAGTCGAGGACCGGCCGGAGCACGGCGCTGACGGTCTTCGAGCGGGCCGCCCAGATGCCGAGCGGTACGGCGATCACCAGGGTCACCAGGGTGGCGACGAGCACCAGCGACAGGGTCGCCATCGCCTCGTCCCACAGCTGGACCGAGTCGACGAGCGCGAACCCGGCGAAGGCGAGCACACCGGCGGCGAGGCCGCGCAGCCACCAGGCGACGACGGCGAGGATGCCGGCGAACAGCAGCGGGTGCGGCGCGGACAGGACGGCGTCGATGCCGTCGTAGAGGCCGGTGACACCGGTGCTGACGGCGTCGAAGAGCCAGGAGAACTGGGACTGGAGCCAGTCGACGGAGCTGTCGACCCAGTCGCCGAGAGGAAGCCTAGGCACGGGCGGTCAGCTCCTTCTCCGACTGGGCGGGGATGCCGGCCCCGGTGGCGGCCTTGGCACCGGACTCGGCACCGGCCTTGCCCCGGGCGGCGGCTTTGCCGCCGCCGGGGGGCGCGGCCCTGCCACCGGTCCCCGCGTCGGCCGGGTCACCGGCGTCCTTGGCACCGAGTCCGCCCATGACGGCGAGCAGGCGCTCCGTCGGTACGACGCCGAGGACGGCGCCGTCGGAGTCCTGGACGGTCACGGGGTGCGGGGCGCGGGCGGCGACGGCGCACAGGTCGGCGACGAGCGTGTCGGGCCCGACGGCCTCGCAGTCGCAGCCGGCGGGACAGTCCGCCGGAGTGGCGCCGCCCGTCATGACGGCGGAGGCGGTGAGCACCCGGGAGCGGTCGACGTCCTGGATGAACGAGGCGACGTAGTCGTCGGCGGGGCGGACCAGGATGTCCTCGGCGGTGCCGAGCTGCACGATCCTGCCGTCACGCATGACGGCGATCCGGTCGCCGAGACGCATGGCCTCGTTGAGGTCGTGGGTGATGAAGACGATGGTCTTCTTCAGCCGCTGCTGGAGGACGAGGAGCTGGTCCTGCATGTCACGGCGGATCAGCGGGTCGAGCGCGCTGAAGGACTCGTCCATGAGGAGCAGGTCGGCGTCGGTCGCGAGCGCGCGGGCCAGGCCGACGCGCTGCTGCATGCCGCCGGAGAGCTCGTCGGGCCAGGACTTCTCCCAGCCGGCGAGGCCGCACAGCTCCAGGGCCTCGGTGGCCCGGGTCTCACGCTCGGCGCGCGGGACGCCCTGGACCTCCAGGCCGTAGGCGGCGTTCTCCAGAACGTTTCGGTGCGGGAACAGCGCGAAGTGCTGGAAGACCATGCTGATCTTGGTCGAGCGGACCGTGCGCAGATCGCGGGGGGACAGCGCGGTGAGGTCACGTCCGTCGAAGAGGACCCGTCCGGCCGTGGGCTCGAGCAGGCCGTTGAGCATGCGGAGCAGGGTCGACTTCCCGGAACCGGAAAGCCCCATCACGACGAATATCTGGCCGGGCTCCACGGTGAAACCGGCGTCCACGACGGCTGCTGTCGTCCCCTCGGCGCGCAGCTCCTCGCGATCGGTGTCGCCGGCGGCGAGCCTGCGGACCGCCTCGTCGGGTCGTCTGCCGAACACCTTGAACAGGTGGTCTGCCTGGAGCCTGGACACATAAACCTCACGAGTAGCGACGAAAACGGCCCTCGCCACCCCCGCGTGGTCGGGCCGTGGAGCGGGCGGGATCGGCCCGCCGCCCGTCGCGTACGGGATCCATTCGTTGAATCCCGTACCGGGTTCGCTCCGGGCTGGCGCCTGCCCTGCTTCACAGGGTGCAAACGCAAAGGTGACGGGGGTCACGTACGGGACCCGGGAACCGGCCGCAGCGCGTCGGCGTCCGCGTCCCAGGGTTCCCGGCGCGCGGGTCCTTGGGTTCCGGCGCGCGGGTCCTTGGGTTCCCGGCGCGCGGGTCCCGGGGGGCTCGGCGCGCGCAGGAGTCGCGGGGCGGCTCGGCGTCGGCGGGCGCCGGGGCGCTGCGGCGTGCGGGCCCCGGGGGGGGGCTCGGCGCGCGGGTCCCGGGGGCTCGGCGCGCGGGTCCCGCCCTCGAACGCCCCGCGCACGCGTCCCCCGGCCCCGGTGGCGCCCCGAGCCCTAAAATCACGCAGGTGACTCGACGCTTGATGCTCCTCGACACCGCCAGCCTCTACTTCCGTGCCTACTTCGGCGTGCCGGACTCCGTCCGGGCACCCGACGGCTCGCCGGTGAACGCCGTGCGCGGCCTGCTCGACTTCATCTCCCGGCTCGTCCAGGACCACCACCCGGACGACCTCGTGGCCTGCTGGGACAACGACTGGCGGCCGCAGTGGCGGGTCGACCTGATCCCCTCGTACAAGGCGCACCGGGTGGCCGTGGAGACGGAGACCGGCCCGGACGAGGAGGAGATCCCCGACACCCTCTCCCCGCAGGTGCCGGTCATCGAGGACGTCCTGGCGGCGCTCGGCATCGCCAGGATCGGGGCGGCGGGCTACGAGGCGGACGACGTGATCGGGACGCTCGCGGGGCGGGCGTCGGGGCCGGTGGACATCGTCACGGGCGACCGGGACCTCTTCCAGCTGGTCGACGACGCCCGGGGCGTCCGCGTGCTCTACCCGCGCAAGGGCGTCGGCGACTGCGATCTGGTGGACGCGGAGCTGATCCGCACCAAGTACGGCGTGCGCCCCGACCAGTACGCGGACTTCGCGGCGCTGCGCGGTGACGCCAGCGACGGCCTCCCCGGAGTGAAGGGCATCGGAGAGAAGACGGCCGCGCAGCTGATCACGGAGTACGGGGACCTGGCGGGCGTACGGGCGGCGGCCGAGGACCGCACGTCGAAGCTGACGCCGGCCAAGCGGCGGGGAATCGTGGAGGCGGCGGCGTACCTGGACGTCGCCCCGACGGTGGTGCGCGTCGCCGGAGACGTACCGCTGCCGGAGTTCGACGCGACCCTGCCGAAGGCTCCCCGCGACCCGGCGGCCCTCGACGCCCTCGCGAAGCGTTGGGGCCTCGGCGGGGCCGTCGGCCGTCTGCTGCCGGTCCTGGAACGCTGACGAAATCCGGCCGCACTGGGCCGACCGCACCACGAGGTGCTAACTTAGGCATGCCTAAGTACGCAGCATGTCGAGTGACGTCGAGCAAGTCGAGACACGTCGAGTCAGGAGAGCCCCAAGTGGCGGAGCAGCCCCGCAAGGCACCGAAGGCCACCGAAGCGCGCGTGGTGCGCACCGAGCGCATCACCCCGCACATGGTGCGGGTCGTCCTGGGCGGCCCCGGCCTCGACGCCTTCGAGGTCGGCGAGTACACCGACCACTACGTGAAGCTGCTCTTCGCCCCCGCGGGCGTCGCCTATCCGGAGCCGTTCGACATGGACCGGATCCGGGCGGAGTTCCCCCGGGAGCAGTGGCCGACGACCCGCACGTACACCGTGCGGGCCTGGGACCCGGTCCACCGTGAGCTCACCATCGACTTCGTGGTCCACGGCGACGAGGGCCTCGCGGGCCCCTGGGCCGCGCGGGCGCAGGCGGGCGAGACGATGCGCTTCCTCGGCCCCGGCGGCGGCTACACGCCGGACCCGGCGGCGGACTGGCACCTGCTCGCGGGCGACGAGAGCGCCCTGCCGGCGATCGCGGTGGCCCTGGAGCGGCTGCCCGCGGGGGCCCGCGTGCACGCGTTCGTGGAGATCTCGGACGCCGACGAGGAGCAGAAGTTCGCGACGGCGCACGACATCCACGTCACCTGGCTGCACCGGGGCGACCGTCCGGCGGGCGAGGCGCTCGTCGAGGCCGTACAGACCCTGGACTTCCCGGCGGGCGACGTGCACGCCTTCGTCCACGGCGAGGCGGGCTTCGTGAAGGACCTCCGCCGCCACCTGCGAATGGACCGCGGGATCCCGCGCGAGCGGCTGTCGATCTCGGGCTACTGGCGCCTGGGCAAGTCGGACGAGGCCTGGCGCGCGATCAAGCGCGAGTGGAACGACCAGGTGGAGCGCGAGCAGGAGAACTGAGCCACGGAGCCGGGCACACCCCGGCTCACGGCGTGGGGCCCGGGGGCGATCCCCCGGGCCCCACGCCGTTCTTGAGCGCGGCGTAGGTTCGGCGGGCTCGGGGCTGCCGCCGCGGGCGAGTCCCCCGGCGCCTCGCGTGCGCGGGGCGCTCGTAGTCACACGGCGCCGGTTCCGGGGGGAGCGGGGCGAGGCGGGGCGCTCGTCAGCTCGACGCCGGTCCGCGGGCAGCGGACACCTTGGGCGCGGCGCCGATCCCGAGCCGCGCAAAGCCGGCCCACGAGCAGCGGACGTGCCGAGCCCGGCACCGGTCCCGGTCCACGCAAAGCCGGCCCGCGAGCAGCGGACGTGCCGAGCCCGGGGCCAGTCCCGGCCTACGTCGTGTGCCCGTACAGGCGGTCCGATGTGTCCGTATGAGCCATCCGCCGCAGCGCCGAGAAGATCGCGTCGCCGATGACCGTGCCGACGACCACGCTCTCCACCAGCGCCTCGCGCGCCACATTGCCCGCCACGTAATCGAGGTCGGCCCGCGCCACCCGCTCCGCCGCGTCCGCGTACACCTCCAGGACCTGGGAGAACCCCCCGTGGCCGGCCTCGTCGACCGCCGCGAGGGCCACGGCGAGCGCCTCCGAGGCCGGGTTGCCCGGATCCACCCGCCAGCCGCGCGCGGCGATCAGCGCCGCGACCTGCTTCCGCGCGTCCTCGATCCCGGCGTGCGACTCGCGGTCGTAGCGCGGCACCAGCCCGGAGGCCACCGCGCCCAGCAGCTTGTGCACCGACCGTTCGGGGTCGTCGACCGCGACGATCACCTCACGGATCGCGGCCACCGACAGTCCGCCCACATCGAGGAGGGCCCGGATGAGGCGGAGACGCTGCACATGCTTCTCCCCGTACGAGGCCTGGTTCGGGCTCGTCAACTCCCCGGCGGGCAGCAGCCCTTCCCGTACGTAGAACTTGATCGTCGGGATGGACACCCCTGTTCTGCGACTCAACTCTCCGATGCGCACCGCGTGTTCACCTTCCTGGTCTTGCTTCGGCCTTGCCGACCGACACTTCCATCATAGATAGTGGGGCTATCAGATAGTAGCTAGTGCCACTATCCATGCCTTCCCACGGGGGGATCCGTATGTCTTCATCGCACAAGAGCCCACTCCTGAGGTTCCATCAGCCGCTGGTCTGGGTCGCCGCCTCCATGGGCGTCTTCGCACTGGTCTCCGCCGTCGGCATCGTCGTCGACGACCGCATCCTGGTCGGCGTGCCGATCTGGACCAAGCCGTTCAAGTTCTCGGTCTCGCTCCTCGCGTACACGCTCTCTCTCGCCTGGATGATCTCGCTGCTGCCCCGCGGCCGACGGGTCGGCTGGTGGGCCGGCACCGTGGTCGCCGCCACCAGCACCGGCGAGATGGTGCTCATCACCCTCCAGGTGATCCGCGGCAAGCGAAGCCACTTCAACCACGCCACCCCCTTCGACGACGCCGTCTTCCAGATCATGGGCATCAGCATCCTGATGCTCTGGCTGGGCGCGCTCGTCATCGCGGTGCTCCTCCTGCGCGCCAAGATCCTCGACCGGGCGATGGCCTGGGCGGTCCGCCTGTCCTCGCTGATCGCCCTGGCGGGCGCCGCTCTGGGCTTCCTGATGGTCCGTCCGACCCCGGAGCAGCTGGCGGTCGACGAATCGCCGATCATCGGCGCTCACGCCGTCGGAGTACCGGACGGCGGCCCCGCGATGCCGCTGACCGGCTGGGCGAGCAACGGCGGGGATCTGCGCATCCCTCACTTCTTCGGCATGCACGCCCTGCAGTTGCTCCCGCTGCTCCTGCTCGTCCTGGCCGCACTGGCACCGCGCTTCGCCCGTCTGGCGGACGAACAAGTGCGACTTCGACTCACCCTCACGGCCGCGGCCGCGTACACGGCGACCTTCGTCCTGCTGACCTCGCAGGCCCTGCGTGGCCAGGCCCTGTTCGCACCGGACGGCGCGACTCTGGCGGGCGCGGGGGCGATCGTCCTGCTGGGCGGTGCGGCCGCGGCACTCTCCCTCCGGGGGGCCTCCCCCTCCCCCTCCCCCTCCTCCCCTCCCTCCCCGCCCTCGCCCCTCGCCTCCGCTCCTCTCGCTCGCTCCACCCACTCCGCCGCCACCGCCACCGCCACCACCAGCGAGGAAGAGGTCACCTCATGACGGGCTTCCTCTTCGAGCTGACGTTCCTGCTCGCCGCGCCGGCGTGGCTCCTGATGATCTTCGCGCCGACATGGCGGATCACGGAGCGGGTCGCGGCCTCGCCCTTGACGGTGCTGCCGATCCTGGTGGTCTGGGCGGTCCTGGCCGCCCCTGTCGCAGCGGAACTGTGGACGGCGGTCAGCACCCCCGACATCGACACCTTCCGCGATCTCGTGGCTCTCGCGAACGGAGCCGGTGCCCTCTGGGCCCAGGTCATCGCCTGGGACCTGCTGCTCGGTCAGTGGATGTACAGGGAGGCCCGTCGTCTCGCCGTGCCGCCGCTGCTGATGGGTCCTCTCCTGATCCTGACGATCCTTCTCTCCCCTCTCGGGCTACCCCTGTTCCTTGTGGTCCGCGCGGTGTGGACGACCAGGGCAGCGCGGCGGCGGACCGAGCCGGTACTGGCCTGACCGGATGCGAACGACCGGCCGTTCCGTGGGCGCCGTCCTCGGCTCCGCCGTCGGCGACGCCCTCGGCACCCCCTTCGAGTTAAGGCTCCCGGGCTTCTTCCGGGGGCACTTCCCCGACGGCGTCGGGGAGGCGTGCGGGGGCGGCGCGGCCGGGATCCCGGCGGGGCGACGGACGACACGCAGACGGCCCGTCTTTGTCGGTGAGTCGCGGCCCGTGCCCCTGGCCGGGCCGGGCCGGCCCCGTCAGCCCCGTGCCCGTACCGTCGCCAGGACGTCGCGGTCCGGCTGGAGGGTGAGGCTCGGTACGGGGAGGATCTCCTCGGTGGTGACGTCCAGGTGGTAGCGGCGGGCCAGGACCGCGAGGATCAGGACAGCCTCCACGAGGGCGAACCGGGTGCCGAGGCAGACACGGGGGCCGCCGCCGAAGGGAAACCAGGCGTACTCGGGTATCTCCTCGGCGGGTTCGCCGTCGCGCTCGATCCAGCGCTCGGGGCGGAAGGCTTCCGCGTCGCCGTACCAACGGGGGTCGCGGTGTGTGGCCCACTGGCTGGACCAGACGCGGGTGCCGGCCGGGACGGGTGCTCCGCCGAGCGTGGCGCCCTCCTTCGCGAGGCCGGTGATCAGCCAGATGGTGGGGTAGAGGCGGAGGGTCTCCTTGATGACGGCCTGGGTGTAGGTGAGGGAGGCGTAGTCGTCGTAGCCGGGTTCGTGGCCGGCGAGGACCCGGTCGAGTTCCTCGGCGAGGGCGTCGCGGACCCGCGGGTTGCGGGAGAGCAGGTACCAGGCCCAGACGAGGGTGGAGCTCGTGGTCTCGTGGCCGCCGATGTAGAGGGTGACGGTCTCGTCGCGTATCTCCTGGTCGGAGAGGGGCGCGCCGGTCTCGTCGCGGGCGGCGAGGAGGCGGCTGAGGAGGTCGGGGCGTTCGGTGTCGCCGTCGCGGTGGCGGGAGACGACGCGGGAGACCTCGGCGTCGATGACGGCGGTGGCGCGCTTGATGCGGGTGCGTCCGGGGGTCGGCAGCCAGTCGGGGAGCACTGCTCCGATGCCGCTGAACTCGGCGCCTATCTCTTTCTGTGCGACGTCCATCGCCTGCCCGATGACTTCGGCGTCGGCGGCGGTGTCGACGCCGAAGATGGTGCGGACGGCGACGAGTTGGGTGAGGGCGGCCATCTCCTTCTTGATGTCGATGTGCTGCCCGTCGGTCCATCGGTCGGCGAGGGCGACGGCGCATTCGGACATGGTCGCCGCGTAGGAGCGGACCTGTTTCGGGCGGACGGAGGGCTGCACGAGGGAGCGCTTGCGGCGCCAGTCGGCTCCCTTGGAGACGATGACGCCGTTGCCGAGGAGGGTGCGGAAGGCGATGCCGAGGTCGGGCTGGTCGAAGGTGCGCTCGACCTCGGTGAGGAGTTCGCCGACGGTGTCGGGGTGGGCGATGAAGAGGGAGGGCTTGCGGCCGAAGCGCCAGCGGACGATGTCGCCGCGGTCCCTGAGCTGTTCGAAGAAGGCCAGGGGGTTCTTCCCGAAGGCGGGAAGGCTGCCGAGGAGTGGCATGCCGCGTGGTCCGTCGACGACAACCGGAACCGCGGTCCGGGCTGCTGCCGGAGGGTCTGACGGTGTCTGTGACGGTTGGCCCTCGTCGTGATTCCCTGCGTGGGTCTCCCCCTCGCCCTGCGCCCCCGCGTGCGAATGACCGGCTTGCGTGGTCATATAGGTCCCCTCCCCAACTGGCCTTTCCTGCTTGTGAGTCCATGCAATCGGAAGGGTCTCGTGCGCGCCACCCCTGTGGACGACGGCCTGTGGACAACGGTGGTGCCGACGGGCCGGTGCGACCATCGGACGGTGTGAAAACGGCGAGTGCCCGTGGCGTGTTCGCCACGGGCACTCGGTCGTGCGCGGGAGGGGCGCGGAACCGCCGGCCCAGCGCGGGACGCCGGCCCGACACGGGACCGCCGGCCCAGCGCGGGACCGTCAGCCCACCGAGCTGTAGGCGACGACTCCCCGCAGGAGGGAATCCACGGCCTTGCGCGCGTTCTTGGCGACGGTGCTGTTCTCCCTGGGCGCCGCCGCGGCGATCTGTCCGAGGACGTCGATGACCTGCTTGCACCAGCGGACGAAGTCGCCGGCGGGCATCTCGGCCTCGCGGAGCACTTCGTCGAGGCTCTTGTCGGAGGCCCACTGGTAGGCGGCCCAGGCGAATCCGAGGTCGGGTTCGCGCTGGCCGACCCCTTCCGCCTGGTTGATCTTGAATTCCTCTTCGAGGGCGTCGAGCCGGCCCCAGGTCTTGACCATCTCGCCGAGGGCCGCCTTGGCCTTGCCCGCGGGCAGCTTGGGCGCGACGGCGTCGTCGGACTGGCGCGCCTCGAACACCAACGCCGAAACGCAGGCGGCGAGTTCGGCCGGGGTCAGGCCTTCCCAGACGCCGTCACGGAGGCATTCGCTGGCCAGCAGGTCGAGTTCGCCGTAGAGCCGGGCGAGTCGCTTGCCGTTCTCGGTGACCTCGTTGCCGCGGAGGTAGTCGAGTTCGGTGAGGAGCGCGACGATCCGGTCGAAGGTGCGCGCGATGGTGTTGGTGCGGCCTTCGATGCGCCGCTCCAGCTGCTGGGTGTCGCGCTGGAGACGGTGGTAGCGCTCGCCCCAGCGGGCGTGGTCCTCGCGCTCGTCGCACCCGTGGCAGGGGTGGGCGCGGATCTCGGTGCGCAGCCGGGCGATCTCGCGGTCGTCGGCGGCGGCGGAACGCTGCTTGTGGTGACGCTCGGGGTTGATGTGTCCTGCCTTGCTCCGCAGGGCGGAGGCGAGGTCGCGGCGGGACTGCGGGGAGCGCGGGTTGAAGGACTTGGGGATCCTCATCCGCTCCAGGGCCTCGACCGGGACGGGGAAGTCGATGGAGGCGAGCCTCTTGACCTGACGCTCGGCGGTGAGGACGAGGGGGCGGGGCCCGTCGTGGTGCTCGAAGCCGCGGTGGCCGTTGGTGCGGCCCGCCGGGATGCCCGGGTCGAGGACGAGGGCGAGTCCGGCGAACTTGCCGGTGGGGACGTGGATGATGTCGCCGGGCTTGAGCTTCTCCAGGGAGCCGGCGGCCTGGGCGCGGCGCTGGGCGGCGCCCTGGCGGGCCAGTTCCGTCTCCCGGTCCTTGAGGTCGCGGCGGAGCCGCGCGTACTCCTCGAAGTCACCGAGGTGGCAGGTCATGCCCTCGCGGTAGCCTTCGAGGCCCTCTTCGTTCTTCTGTACCTGCCGGGAGATGCCGACGACGGAGCGGTCGGCCTGGAACTGGGCGAAGGACGTTTCGAGGAGCTCGCGGGAGCGGTGCCGGCCGAAGCCTTCGACGAGGTTGACCGCCATGTTGTACGAGGGCTTGAAGCTGGAGCGCAGGGGGTACGTGCGCGTGCCGGCGAGTCCGGCGAGGTGGTCGGGGTCGAGTCCGCGCTGCCAGAGGACGACGGCGTGGCCCTCGACGTCGATGCCGCGGCGGCCGGCCCGTCCGGTGAGCTGGGTGTACTCGCCGGGGGTGATGTCGGCGTGCTGCTCGCCGTTCCACTTGACGAGCTTCTCCAGGATGACGGTGCGCGCGGGCATGTTGATGCCCAGGGCGAGCGTCTCGGTGGCGAAGACGGCCTTGACGAGGCCCTTCACGAAGAGGTCCTCGACGACCTCCTTGAAGGTCGGGAGCATGCCGGCGTGGTGGGCGGCGATGCCGCGCTCCAGCGCTTCGAGCCATTCGTAGTAGCCGAGGACGTGGAGGTCCTCGGTGGGGATGGCCGCGGTGCGCTCCTCGACGATCTCGCGGACGCGGCGGCGTCCTTCGTCGTCGTTGAGCCGGAGTCCGGCGTAGAGGCACTGCTGGACGGCGGCCTCGCAGCCGGCGCGGCTGAAGATGAAGGTGATGGCGGGCAGGAGCCCTTCGGCGTCGAGGCGCTCGATGACCTCGGGGCGGCCGGGGGTCCAGATGCGGGAGCGCTGGCGGCGCTCGCGCTCTCGGTCGGCCTCGCGGACCATCTTGCCGCGCCGGCGGTCGCGCGGGTTGTACGTGCGCGTGTTCTCGGTGCGGGCGAGGCGCTGGAGGTCGGGGTTGACCTCGCGGCGGGAGGCGCCGCGGCCGCCGTGGTCGGTCTCCTCCTCGAAGAGGTCGTACATCCGGCGTCCGGCGAGGACGTGCTGCCAGAGGGGGACGGGTCGGCTCTCCGAGACGATGACCTCGGTGTCGCCGCGGACGGTGTCGAGCCAGTCGCCGAACTCCTCGGCGTTGGACACGGTCGCGGAGAGTGAGACGAGGGTGACCGATTCGGGGAGGTGGATGATCACTTCCTCCCAGACGGCGCCGCGGAAGCGGTCGGAGAGGTAGTGGACCTCGTCCATGACCACGTAGCCGAGGCCGGAGAGGGCCTGGGATCCCGCGTACAGCATGTTGCGGAGGACTTCGGTGGTCATGACCACGATCGGCGCATCACCGTTGACGCTGTTGTCACCGGTGAGCAGGCCGACCTTGTCGTTGCCGTAGCGCCTGACGAGGTCGGCGTACTTCTGGTTCGACAGCGCCTTGATCGGTGTCGTGTAGAAGCACTTGCGGCCCTGCTCGAGGGCGAGGTGGACGGCGAACTCGCCGACGATGGTCTTGCCGGAGCCCGTGGGCGCGGCGACGAGCACGCCCTTGCCCGCTTCGAGGGCCCGGCATGCCTCGATCTGGAAGGGGTCCAGACCGAACTCGTACATCTCGCGGAAGGGGGCCAGCGCGGTGGCCGCTTCGGCGTTGCGGGCTTTGGCGGCCGCGTACGCCTGGGCTGGTGTGAGGTCCTCTGTCATCTTGTTCTCGAGCCTACCCGCCCCCTGTGACAGTGACGCGATCTTTATCGAGGGGATGTGGAGGGCCCCGCTCCGGGGTCCTCGGCGGGCGCCGGGGCGAGGACGCGCAGGGCGCCGGGGACACAGGTGACGGTGAGGGGGAGCCTGCCGAGGGGCTCGCCGTCGGCGTACCCGGTGGTGTCGGGGGCTTCGAGGGTGAGGGAGCGGACCCGGTACGTGGTGACCTTCGGGTGGCTGAGATGGGTGCCCTTGTAGACGCGGGGGAAGACCTTGAGCAGCGTTCTGCGGTCGCAGTCGCCGACGACGGTGACGTCGAGGAGTCCGTCGTCGAGGCGGGCGTCGGCGCAGATCCGCATGCCGCCGCCGTACGAGCCGCCGTTGCCGACGGCGACGAGGGTGGCGTCGGTCTCGACGACCTGTCCGTCGTCGAGGACGAGGCGGTACGGGACGGGCCGGAGGCCCGCGAGTTCGGCGAGGATCGCGAGGTCGTACGTGAAGCGGCCGGCGGGGATGCGCATGCGGTTGCCGCGGTCGTTGACGCGGGAGTCGAAGCCGGAGGCGAGGACGGTGCCGTACCAGCGGCCGTTCACCGGTCCGCCGGGGAGACCGGCGGCCGTGTCCTCGGCCGGAGCGCCGGACGGGCCCGCGCCGCCGGTGCCGGTCCCGACTCGTCCCAGGTCGATGCTCCGGCCGCCCGTCGTCCCGAGGATCCGAGCGGCGACGCGCGCCGCGGCGGCCGGGTCGCGGAGGGGCAGGCCGAGTGCGCGGGCGAAGTCGTTCCCGGTGCCCGCGGGGATGACGCCGAGCGGGGTGAGGGTCCCGGCGACCGCCCGGAGGGCGAGGGAGATCATGCCGTCGCCGCCGACGGCGACCAGGGCGCCGGTGCCCGACGCGACCGCTTCACGGGCGCGTCGCAGGGCGTCGTCGGCGTCGTGCCCGAGGGCGGTACGTACGGAGAATCCGGCGTCCCGCAGGGCGCGGGCGGCGGTCCCGGCGGCATGGGCGCCGCGGCCGCGGCCCGCGGTGGGGTTGACGAAGAGGGTGATCTCGCTGGTCATGGGGTCCCCCCGGACGGAGTCTGGGGGGACCCTACAAGATCAGGTGATGTCGTCGTAACCGTTCGCGCGCTGTACGCCGGCACCGCCGTGTTCGCCGGTGGCCTGCTCGGGCAGGGCGCGGGGGGCGCCGACCGGCTCGACGGATCCGACGGCCTGCGGGGTGAGGTCCAGCTGCGAGGCCTCGTCGTCGTCGAGCTCGGCGTCGGGGTTGCCGCGCTCGCGTCGCCGGTCGTTGAGGAGGGAGAACCCGACGGCCCCGAAGTACAGGACGGTGACGGGTCCGGCGAGGGCGATCATGCCGACGGGGTCGGTGGTCGGGGTGATGACGGCGCCGAAGACGAAGACGCCCATGATCACACCGCGCCACCAGCCGGCCATCCTGCGTCCGGTGAGGATGCCGGTGAGGTTGAGCATCACCAGGACCAGCGGCAGCTCGAAGGCGAGGCCGAACACGAGCACCATGCGCAGGGTGAAGTCGAGGACGTCACCGAGCGAGAGGAGGTTCTGGGCCCCCTCGGGCGTGAGGCTGATGAGGACCTTCACGCTGACGGGGAGGATCTGGTACGCGAGGTAGGCGCCGGCCGCGAAGAGCGGTACGGCCGCGCCGACGAAGGCGTACGTGTACCGCTTCTCGGTCTTGTGCAGTCCGGGCGCGATGAAGGCCCACAGCTGGTAGAGCCACACGGGGCTCGCGACGACGAGGCCGACGGTCAGGGACACCTGGATCGTCGTGCTGAACGGAGCCGTCAACGTGTTGAAGGTGACCACGGCGCAGTTGCCGCCACTGCTGGTGACGCCGTCGGGGCACTTGGGCACCGACTTCGCCAGGAACTGCAACAGCTCCTCGCTGTACACGAGGGCGACGATCGTCACCGCGACGATGGCGAGGAGGCCCTTCGCCATGCGGTTGCGGAGTTCACGCAGGTGCTCCACGAGGGGCATCCGGCCCTCGGGATCCTTCTCCTGCTTGCGGGCAGACTTGGGCAACCCACGTCCTCATCTCGTGCGGCAGCCGCCGCACGGTGCGGCGGCCGCGGCGGACCGGGTCAGCGCTTGGTGGTGTCCGAGGGCTCGGTCACGGGACGCGCGCTGGTCACGTCACCGGGAGCGGCCTGGATGGTGCGCGGGGCGGGCTCCGGGGCGGCGGTGCCGGCGGCGGCCTGCGGCGGGTCGGCGGGGGCGCTCTGCTGGTCGTCCGACTTCATCGCCTTGGCCTCGCTCTTGAGGATGCGGGCCGACTTGCCGAGCGAGCGCGCCATGTCCGGGAGCTTCTTGGCGCCGAACAGCAGGATGATGACGACGAGGATGAGAATGATCTCGGTGGGGCCGAGCCTACCCATAGCTGTTTACCTTCTTCACCGAGGCGACATGGAGTGCGGTGCCCGGCGGGTCGGACAGGTGTCCGGCCACCGCGCTGTCTGCGATCGTAACCCGCAGGAGTAAACGCAGGGCAATGCCCTTGCATACTCCCGATTGCGTCCCGCGCGCCCGGTTCAGGGCCGCTTCACGCAGCGTACGGCACGGACTCAGCGCAGGGACTCGCCGGTTCGGGCCAGGCCGGCGGCGGCCGTTTCGAGGTCTCCGGCGGCCTGGCTGATCCGTTCTGTGGTGTGGGCCACTTGACGGCCGAGGCGCTGGACCTCGAGGAAGACCCTGATGGCGAGGACGCCGAGGACGGCGATGCCGAGGAAGCCGAGGGCGATGGCGAGCATGGGCCAGAACATGTGCCGAGCCTAGACGTTGGGCGCGGCGGACCCGGCGACCGGGCCACGGCCGGGCACTGAGTCCCGGGGCTCGGGGACCGGGACCCGGAGCCGAGCCTCGGGACCCGGGGACACGGGCGCGGAGCCTCGGGGCCCGGATCGGGCGTGTCCCGCCCCGCGCTCAGACCGTCGTGTGGAGTCTCAGGGTCCGGACGCCGCCGCCGGTGAGGAGTTCGACGATGCGCTCGCCGGCGGGCTTGCGGACGGAGCTGCCGCACTCGGGGCAGGTGAAGGAGTAGAAGGTGGTGCGGCGGCTGGCCCCGATGGCGAGGCGCAGCGCGCTCGCCGAGAGTTCGAAGCGGGAGCGGCAGTCGGGGCAGGCGGCCTTGAAGAGGACCGGGGCCACCGCCGCCGTAAAACCGTGCATCACGGACATTTCCCTCATCTCTTGACTCCCGCACCCCACGCGCCACGCGTCGCGCGGCACATCGGTCCGCACCCGCCTCGGCGCGCCGTGTCCGTCAGCGGACCGGACACCACGTCGATGACGTCACCACGTCAGTAACAGCGTCCCCCGGGCGGGGAACGTCACTCGCCGTCGTACGCGGCGAGCGCGGCGGCCGCCGCGGTTCTGGCGTTGTCGGCGAGCTCCTGCGGCGCGACGATCCGGCCGTCGCTGCCCAGCCGCAGCGCGAGCCGGCGCAGCGAGGCCGGGTCGGGCGTCCGCAGGGTGATCCGCAGCCCGCCGTCGGGCAGTTCCTCGGCGCGGTCATGCGGGTAGTACTCGGCGACCCAGCGCCCGCCGGGACCGACCTCCACGACGACCTCGGGATCGTCGGCGGAGGGCTGGACCAGTCCCGCGGAGAGGTCGCGCAGTTCCAGCTCGGGCGGTGCGGCGTGCTCGTCGAGGATGCGGATCTCGGCCACGCGGTCGAGCCGGAAGGTGCGGCGCGCCTCGGAGAGCCGGCACCACGCCTCCATGTAGGTGTGGCCGACGGCGAAGAGCCGGATCGGGTCGACCTCGCGCTCGGTGAGTTCGTCGCGGGCGGGCGAGTAGTAGCGCACCCAGAGGCGGCGGCGCTCCGAGATCGCGCGGTCGACCTCGGCGAAGACGCCGCCCTCGGACTCGAAGGTCACCGAGAGCCGGGAGCTGGCCCCGGCGGCCTCGCCGGCGGCCGCCTCCAGCTTGGCGGTGGCGCGGAGCAGCGCCTCGCGGTCGCTCTCCCGGAGGCCGGGAAGGGTGGCGACGGCGCGGGCGGCGACCAGGAGGGCGGTCGCCTCGTCGGCGGCGAGCCGCAGCGGCGCGGCGACGTCGTCCGGGTTGTGCCACCAGATCCGGTCGCCGTCGGTGTCGATGTCGAGGAGGTCGCCGCCGCGGAAGCTGGTGCCGCACATGGGCAGCACGTCCAGGTCGGAGATCAGCTCGTCCTCGGTGATCCCGAAGGCCCGGGCGACATCGGCGACGTGGGCGCCGGGGCGCTCACGGAGGTAGGTGACGAGCGAGAGCATCCGCCTCGTCTGGTCGATCGCGTTGGCAGCCATGCGGTACGTCTTCCCCTCAGCCCTTGGCGACGGCGCGCAGCCGGTCCACCACGTCGGCCCGCAGATCGGCCGGTTCCAGTACGACGACATCGGGGCCGAACTCGACGAGCCAGGCATCGAGGCCGTGCCCGTACGGGATCTCCAGCTCGTCCCAGCCGTCGGCGCCCTCGGTCACGGACTGGGCGCGGGCGCGCAGCGGGTAGCCGCAGCCGGTGCGCAGCCGGATCCGGGCGGAGCGGGTGGCGGTCTCGCCGGCCCAGCTCTCCACGGTCTCGCGGACGGTGACGACGTCCGGCACGGGCGCGGTGAAGGCGCCGGCCCGCGAGCGGACCTTGCCGGTGATGCGCGAGAGGCGGAAGACGCGTTCGGCGCCGCGGTCGCGGTCCCAGCCGGCCAGGTACCAGTGGCCGCGCCAGCATTCGAGGGTCCAGGGTTCGACCTGGCGGGCCTCGGGGCGGGCCGCGTTGGCCTTGCGGTAGTCGAAGGAGACGGGGCGGCGGTCGCGGCAGGCCAGCATGAGCGGTTCGAAGGCGGTCTCGTGGACGGGGATCCGCGGTTCGAGGGCGCTGGGCTGGGTGTCGTACGAGTCCTCCGCCTCGGGCATGCCGGCGGCGCGGAGCTTCTGCAGGGCGCCGCTGGCGGCCCCGGCGAGGCGGGCCTGCTGCCAGACCTTGGCGGCGAGGCCGAGTGCGGCCGCCTCCTCGGCGTCCAGGGTGATGGGCGGCAGCCGGTTGGAGTCGCGGCGGGCGAGGTAGCCGGTCTCGCCCTCCAGGTTCTCGACGGTCTCGATGACGAGGCCGAGTTCGCGGAGGTCGTCCTTGTCGCGCTCGAACATGCGGTTGAAGGCGTCGTCGCCGCTCGCTTCGAGGTAGGCCTCGATGGAGCCGCGGAGCTCCCGCTTGCTCAGCGGTCGGCGTGTCCCGAGCAGGCACAGCGCGAGATTCATCAGCCGCTCGGACTTGGCAATCGCCATCGACGCCCCGCACCCCTTCGCCGGTTCCACTTCTCGGACGTCCGACCGTACCGCCCCGGGGTGTCGGGACCAAAGCGGGGACCGCATGGGGGACGAACGCGGGAACCCGCGTGGGGACGGAAAGGGAGACCGGAGCGGGAACGCACGTCGGGACGGGGACCGGGGCGGTGACCGGGACCGGGCGGCGGCTGGGGCCGGATGGTGGCCGGGACAGGACGGTGGCCGGGACCGGGGCCAGGGCAGGAATCGGGGCCAGGGCTGCGGCCGGGCGTACGCCGAGGGCCCCCGCCGGTGATGGCGGGGGCCCTCTGAGCGACCGGAACCGGTCGGGGTGCGCGGGTCAGCGCTTGGTGACGCCCACGAGGTCGCAGACGAAGATCAGCGTCTCGCCCGGGGCGATCTTGCCGCCGGCGCCGCGGTCGCCGTAGGCGAGGTGCGCGGGGATGACCAGCTGGCGGCGGCCGCCGACCTTCATGCCCTGGACGCCCTGGTCCCAGCCCTGGATGACCTGGCCGGCACCGAGGTTGAAGTCGAGCGGGGCGCCGCGGTTCCAGGAGGCGTCGAACTCCTCGCCGGAGTCGAAGGACACACCGACGTAGTGGACCTTCACGAAGTCACCGGCCTCGGCGAGGTCGCCGTCGCCCTCCCAGATGTCCTTGATCTCCAGGTCCTTCGGCGGCTCGCCACCCGGGAAGTCGATCTCGGGCTTCTCGATGCTCACTGAACTGCTCCTCATACTGATGAACTGCGATCGGGACAGTCTTACACCTTCGTCAGGATGTCCACGGCGAACACCAGCGTGGAGTTCTTCGGAATGCCCTGCTGCTCCTTGTCGCCGAACGCCTCGGCCGGCGGGGCGACGATGAGGACGCGGCTGCCGACCGTCTTGCCGACCAGGCCGTCCTTGAGGCCCTTCAGCGTGAGCTGCGACAGCGGGAAGTTCGCGGGCTTGCCCGAGGTGTACGTCGAGTCGAAGACCTTGCCGTCCTTCCACAGGGCGGCGACGTAGTTCACGACGACCGTGTCGGTAGCCGTCACCTTCTCGCCCTTGGCCTCGAGCACGTAGTTCGAGACGAGCTTGGTCGGCGGGTCGACCTTGGGGACGGTCAGCGAGGGGGCCTTGCCGTCGGTGTTCGTGCCGACCTTCGGGAGGTCCTTGTTGTCCTGGGCGACCGGGGTGCCGGTGGCGGACTTGGGGATCGTGACGGACTTCAGGATGTCCACGACGAAGACGAGGGTGGCGTTCGGCTTGATGCTCGGCGGCGAACCCTTCTCGCCGTAGCCGAGCTCCGGCGGGATGCCGATCTCGAGGCGGCTGCCGACCTTCTGTCCTTCGAGGGCCTGCTCCCAGCCCTTGATGACCTGGCCCTCGCCGAGCGTCACGCTGAAGGGCTCGCCGCGGTCGAAGCTGTTGTCGAAGGGGGTGGTGGAGTCCCAGGCCTGACCCAGGTAGTTCACCGAGAGCGCGTCGCCCTTCTTCGTCACCGCGCCCTTGCCCTCGCTGATGACGTTGACCTTGAGTTCCTTGGGCGGGTCGCCCTCGCCCTTGGCGAGGGTCGGCTTCTCGCCGAACTTGGCCCCCGCGGTGATGGCGGGCAGCCCGTTCGTCATCGAAGCGGAATCGGAGCCCTTGTCGTCGCTGCCGCACGCCGCTGTGGAGAGCAGCAGCAGCGGGACGACGAGAAGGCCGGCAAGTCGGCGCACGTGTTCCTCAGATCTCAGACGGCACAGTAGTTGTCCCGACACTCTAGGGGACCCTCCTGTCACGTCGAGGGCCCCGCACGCCAAACGTGCGGGGCCCACATCGCCGAGAGGACCGGCCTACATTCCGGCGATCAGCTTTTCGACGCGGTCGTCCACGGAGCGGAACGGGTCCTTGCACAACACGGTGCGCTGTGCCTGGTCGTTCAGCTTGAGGTGGACCCAGTCGACGGTGAAGTCCCGTCGCTGCTCCTGGGCGCGGCGGATGAAGTCGCCGCGGAGCCGGGCCCGAGTGGTCTGCGGGGGCACCGACTTGCCCTCGAAGATCTTCATGTCGTTGCAGATCCGGGCGGCCTGGCCGTTCTTCTGCAGCAGGTAGTAGAGGCCACGACGGCGGTGGATGTCGTGGTAGGCGAGGTCTATCTGCGCGACCCTCGGGTTCGACATGGTCATGTTGTGCTTGGCCCGGTAGCGCTCGATGAGCCGGTGCTTCATGACCCAGTCGATCTCGGTCTCGATCCGGTCGAGCTGCTCGCTCTCGATCGCGTCGAGAGTGCGGCCCCACAGTTCCAGGACCTGGGCGACGGTGCCGGACCGGATGCCGCGGCGGTCGACGAAGTCGACGGCCTTCTCGTAGTACTCGCGCTGGACCTCCAGGGCGGAGGCCTCGCGGCCGCTGGCGAGCCGGACCTTGCGCTGTCCGGTGGTGTCGTGGCTGACCTCGCGGATGGCCCGGATCGGGTTCTCCAGGGTGAGGTCCCGCATCACCGTGCCGGCCTCGATCATGCGGAGCACCAGGTCGGTGGCGCCGACCTTGAGGAGCATGGTGGTCTCGGACATGTTCGAGTCGCCGACGATGACGTGGAGCCGGCGGTAGCGCTCGGCGTCCGCGTGCGGCTCGTCACGGGTGTTGATGATGGGACGTGAGCGGGTGGTGGCGGAGCTGACGCCCTCCCAGATGTGCTCGGCCCGCTGGGAGACGCAGAACACCGCTCCGCGCGGGGTCTGGAGGACCTTTCCCGCGCCGCAGATGAGCTGTCGGGTGACCAGGAACGGAATGAGGATGTCCGCGAGCCGGGAGAACTCTCCGTGGCGGGCGACGAGATAGTTCTCGTGGCAGCCGTAGGAGTTTCCGGCCGAGTCGGTGTTGTTCTTGAAGAGGTAGACGTCGCCGGCGATTCCCTCCTCGTGCAGGCGGCGTTCGGCGTCGACGAGCAGGCCCTCGAGAATGCGCTCACCGGCCTTGTCGTGGGTGACCAGTTCGGTCAGGTCGTCGCATTCCGGTGTGGCGTATTCCGGATGCGATCCCACGTCCAGGTACAGGCGGGCGCCGTTCCGCAGGAAGACATTGCTGCTGCGGCCCCATGACACGACACGGCGGAAGAGGTAGCGCGCCACTTCGTCAGGAGACAGTCGGCGCTGTCCCCTGAACGTGCACGTGACGCCGTACTCGTTCTCCAGCCCGAAAATGCGGCGGTCCATGTCTGAACATTACGCCTGACGGCCTGTGCTGAAACCGGGTTGGACGTTCCCGTTTCGATCATTTTCCGATCAGTGCGTGTTCTTTTCCGTGTGTACGGAGGTGGGGGCGCCCGCACCGACGGCGTGTCGCGGCTCCGCGCCGGGGGTTTCGGGGGCCGCGGGCGGCTGTTCGGTGGCCACCGGGACGTGGAGGGCACGGCCGGTGGCGAGCAGGACGAGGAGGGCGATCAGGCCGCCCGCCCCGGCGACGGCGAATCCGGCGACGGTCCCGGAGAGTTCGATGGCGGGGCCCGCCGCGGCGGAGCCCAGGGCCGAGCCGACGCCGAAGGTGGTGACGAGCCAGGAGAAGGCCTCGGTGACCGTGCCGCGCGGCGCGTGGCGGTCCACGACGATGAAGGCGCAGGCGAGGACGGGCGCCAGGAAGACGCCCGCCAGGGCCGCCAGGGCGGTCATGGCGACGGGGCCGGGGGTGAGCACCAGCGGCAGGTAGCAGACGGCGAGGAGCAGCACGAGGACGCGGAGCCGCCGTTCGGGGGCTCCGGACCACGGGCGGGCTCCGTAGGTGACGCCGCCGATGAGCGCGCCGAGGCCGAGCGCGGCCATGAGCCAGCCGTAGACGGACGGGGTGCCGCGGTCGTCGGCGTAGGCGACGGCGGCGACGGTGATGGAGCCGAGGGCGAGGCCGACGAAGAAGAACGACCCGAGGAGGGCGAGGAGGCCCCGGGAGCGCAGGGCGCCCAGCCAGTGGGCCTCGCGGGGCGCGGAGCGCCAGGTGCGGGAGGGCTCGGAGAGGACGACGGCGAGGGCGCCGAGGACGCCGAGGAGGTTGATGACCAGGAGGGCGGCGGCGGGCGACCACAGGGAGACCAGGAGGGTCAGCAGCAGGGGGCCGACGGTGAACATGACCTCCTGGGCGACCGCGTCCATGGCGTACGCGCGGTGGACCCGGTCCTCGCGGCCGAGGACGCTCGGCCACAGGGCCCGCAGTCCGCCCTCGAGGGGCGGGGTGAAGAGTCCGGCGAGGACGACGGCCGCGTAGGCGAGGCCGAGGTGGCCGATGCCGGTGAGGGCGAGGAGGGCCATGCCGAGGGCGGAGAGGACGGCGGCGGGCAGCTGGACCCGGGGCTGGCCCTTGAGGTCGACGGCCCGGCCGAGGAGGGGCTGGCCGACGGCGGTGGCGACGCCGTAGGCGGCGATGAGGCCGCCGGCCAGGGTGTAGCTGCCGCCCTGGTCGCGGACGAAGAGGGTGAGGGCGATGGGGCCGACGCCGTTGGGGAGGCGCCCCACGAGGGTGCCGGCGAGCAGCCGGGCCGCGTGCGGCGCCAGGAGTATGTCGAGATAGCCGCCTCGTGCCGGGGCCTCGGTGGCCATGTGGTCTCCCCTCGCCTCGGACCGCGCCGAGGTTTTACGTATAACTTCCGTCGTCATACGTACCATGTCGGCAGTGCGCGGGTCCACCCCGCGACCGGGCCGCGGCCGACCCCGCGCTCCCGGACCGTCCGACGCGGAGGCTTGTGTGCAGACCCCGGAGCCGCTCGGCGGCACCCGCCCCACCAGCCGGGACGTCGCCCGGAGCGCGGGCGTCTCGCAGGCCACCGTCTCCCTCGTGCTCGGCGACAAGTGGCGCGGCCGGGTGTCCGAGCCCACGGCGGAGGCCGTGCGCGAGGCCGCCCGGGCCCTCGGCTACCGGCCCAATCTGGCCGCCCGCAACCTGCGGCTGGGCCGTACCCGCACCGCCATGCTCGTCGTCCCGGCGCTCACCAACGAGTTCTTCGCGCACGTCTACACGGGGGCGGCGGCCGCGGCGTCCCGGCACGGCTTCGGCGTGGTCCTCTACCCCTCCCCCGACGGCCTGGGGCCGGCGCGGGACCCCTTCGCCTCGGCGCAGGCCGCCCTCGACGGCGTGATCGCCTCCTCGATGGCGACCGGCGCCCTGGAGGCCTTCCGGGGCTCCGACCTGCCCCTCGTGATGCTCGACAGCGACCCGGCCGACGCCGGGGCCGCGGCCCATGTGAACCTCGACGTCGCCGACGGCATGCGCCGGGTGACCGGCCACCTGCTCGGCCTCGGCCACCGGCGCTTCCTGCACCTGGCCTCCGCGGCCCCGTCCTGGACCTTCGACGTGCGGGCCGCCGCCCTCGCCCACGCCCTGCGCGGCACGGAGGTGCGCACCGTGCGGTCGGCGCTGAACGTCGCGGACGCCTGGGAGGCCGCGGGCCGGGCCCTCGCCTCCCCCGGGCCCCTGCCCACGGCGGTGATCTGCGACGACGACATCCTCGCGGTCGGCGTCTGCAAGGCCGCGCGCCGGCTGGGGCTGCGGGTCCCGGAGGACCTGTCGGTCACCGGCTTCGACGACATGGCCCTCGCGACGGTCGTCGAGCCGGAGCTCACCACCGTGCGGCTGCCCGCCGAAGAGTTCGGCCGGCGGGGCATGGAGGCGCTCCTCGCGGTCCTCGCGGGCGAGCGGCCACGGCCGGACACCCTGCCCGTCTCCCTGGTCCCCCGGGGCTCCTCGGGGCCCGCACCGGCCTCCTGAGAGCGGACACGCCGGAGGGGCCCCGACCGCGCTGACGCGGGCCGGGGCCCCTCCGGGCCGTTGCGACTACTCCTCCGGAGCCTCGTCCGAGGGCTCGTCCGTCTTCGTGACCGCCGCGTCGTCCGCCTCCAGGAGGCGGGACAGCTGACGGCCGACGATCCGCTTGAACTTGCGCTGCTGCGGCCGTGTACGGTCCAGGACCGCCACCTCCAGGCGTTCCGCGGGGATCTCCCGCTCGCTGCCGTTGGTGTCACGCGAGAGCGCCTGCACGGCCAGCCTCAGGGCCTCGGCGAGGGACATGCCGTCCCGGTGCCGCTGGTCCAGGAAGGAGCCGATCTGCTCGGCGTTGCCGCCGACCGCGACCGAGCCGTGCTCGTCGACGATCGAGCCGTCGTGCGGCAGCCGGTAGATCTGGTCGCCCGACGGCTCGGTGCCGACCTCGGCGACGACCAGCTCCACCTCGTACGGCTTCTCCCCCGCGCTGGAGAAGATCGTGCCCAGGGTCTGGGCGTAGACGTTGGCCAGGCCGCGCGCGGTGACGTCGTCCCGGTCGTAGGTGTAGCCCCGCAGGTCGGCGTAGCGGACACCGCCGATGCGGAGGTTCTCGTACTCGTTGTACTTGCCGGCGGCCGCGAAGCCGATCCGGTCGTAGATCTCGCTGAACTTGTGCAGCGCGCGGGACGGGTTCTCACCGACGAAGACGATCCCGTCGGTGTACTGGAGGACGACAAGGCTGCGGCCTCGGGCGATGCCCTTGCGGGCGTACTCCGCCCGGTCGGCCATGGCCTGCTGGGGTGAGACGTAGAACGGAGTGGACACCGGCGGTCCGTCCCTTTCTTCTGGGCTTCAGTCGGGCGACGAGTGGTCAGAGCAGGGCGGCGCGGGGCCCGTCGGGCTCCTCGAGACGCCGCTCGGTGACCGACCGGGCCAGCGCGGAGGACTCGTCCTCCGTGAGCCTGCGGTAGCCCTCGTCCGTGATGACCGTGACGATCGGGAAGATCCGGCGCGCCATGTCGGGGCCGCCGGTCGCCGAGTCGTCGTCCGCCGCGTCGTAGAGCGCCTGCACGACCAGCGTGGTGGCCTGCTGCTCGGTCAGGTCGGCACGGTAGAGCTTCTTCATCGAGCCGCGCGCGAAGATCGAGCCCGAGCCGGTGGCGGCGTACCCGTGCTCCTCGGAGCGGCCGCCGGTCACGTCGTAGGAGAAGATCCGGCCCTTCTCCTTGCCCTCGTCCCAGCCCGCGAAGAGCGGCACGACGGCGAGCCCCTGCATGGCCATGCCCAGGTTGCCCCGGATCATGGTGGAGAGGCGGTTCGCCTTGCCCTCCAGGGAGAGCGTGACGCCCTCCACCTTCTCGAAGTGCTCCAGCTCCAGCTGGAACAGCTTGACCATCTCCACGGCGAGGCCGGCGGTGCCGGCGATGCCGACGGCGGAGTACTCGTCGGCAGGGAAGACCTTCTCGATGTCCCGCTGCGCGATCATGTTGCCCATGGTGGCCCGCCGGTCACCGGCGAGGACGACCCCGCCGGGGAAGGTGGCCGCCACGATGGTCGTCCCGTGCGGGGCCTCGACGACCCCTTCGGGCAGCTTCCGCCCGCCCGGCAGCATCTCCGGCGAGTGGTCCGCCAGGAAGTCGATGAAGGACGACGAGCCCGGCGTCAGGAAGGCCGCCGGCAGACGCCCGGTGCTACGAGGGTTGGCTTCCACGCGATTCCTTCCGGGTGGGAGAGTCGGCCCGCCGTGGGAAGCGCCGGCCGATCTTGGTTGCTGTGCACGGACCTTACCCGTGCCACCGCTTGTCATCCGTCCCCGGGCCCGCGGCTTTCGCCGGGGCTCCGGGGACGGGGACGACAGACGCGCGGAGCGGCTACTCGCCGCCCTTTTGCACAAATGACCGAACGAAGTCCTCGGCGTTCTCCTCCAGGACGTCGTCGATCTCGTCCAGGACGGAGTCCACGTCGTCGCTCAGCTTCTCCTGGCGCTCCTGGAGGTCGGAGCTCGCCTCCGTGGTGGTCTCCTCGACCTCCTCCGTGGAACGCGTCGCCTTCTGCTGTCCGCCGCCGGTGTCCTTGGTCGCCATATCCCTCACCCCGCTCGAATCGGCCCGCTCGGTTGAGTCCGTACAAGATCAGACCCTATAGGGCGGGTCCCACTTCGGCCCCGCAGTTTCGACAACGCCCGGGCACTGATTCCATGATTCCCAGTGCCGGGGCATTTCAGGCCCCCGCGGGCCCTCCGATCAGCCGCCGGACAGGACCCGCACCAGTTCCTCAGCGGTCCTGCAACGGTCCAGAAGCGATTTCACGTGGGCTTTGGTGCCCCGCAGCGGCTCCAGGGTGGGGACGCGCTGGAGCGAGTCCCGGCCGGGCAGGTCGAAGATCACGGAGTCCCAGGAGGCCGCCGCGACGTCGTCGGCGTACTGCTCCAGGCACCGGCCCCGGAAATAGGCCCGGGTGTCCTCGGGAGGCGCCGTCTCGGCCCGCTCCACGCCGGTCTCGTCCAGGAGCCGCTTCATGCGCCCGCGGGCCACCAGACGGTTGTAGAGGCCCTTCTCGGGGCGTACGTCCGCGTACTGGAGGTCCACCAGGTGCAGCCGGGCCGCGTCCCAGTCGAGGTCGTCCCGGCGCCGGTAGCCCTCCATGAGCTCCCGCTTGGCGATCCAGTCGAGCTCGCCGGACAGGCTCATGGGGTCGTTCTCGAGCCGGTTGAGCGTGTCCTCCCAGCGGATCAGGACGTCCTTGGTCTGCTCGTCGGCGTCCACGCCGTACCGCTCCTCCACGTACTTCCTGGCCAGCTCGAAGTACTCCATCTGGAGCTGCACGGCGGTGAGAGTCCGGCCGCTGCGCAGCGTGACCAGGTACTGGAGGGTGGGGTCGTGAGAGACCTGGTGGAGGGTCCGTACCGGCTGGTCGACGGCGAGGTCGACGGTGATGAACCCGTCCTCGATCATCGAGAGGACCAGGGCGGTGGTGCCCAGCTTGAGGTAGGTCGAGATCTCCGAGAGGTTCGCGTCGCCGATGATCACGTGCAGGCGGCGGTACCGCTCGGCGTCGGCGTGCGGCTCGTCCCGGGTGTTGATGATGGGCCGCTTGAGCGTGGTCTCCAGACCGACCTCGACCTCGAAGTAGTCGGCGCGCTGGCTGATCTGGAAGCCGTTCTCCCGGCCGTCCTGGCCGATGCCGACCCGCCCCGCGCCGGTCACGACCTGGCGGGAGACGAAGAAGGGGGTCAGGTGCCGCACGATGTCCGAGAAGGGGGTCTCCCGCTTCATCAGGTAGTTCTCGTGCGTGCCGTAGGAGGCGCCCTTGTTGTCGGTGTTGTTCTTGTAGAGGTGGATCGGCTGGGCCCCGGGGAGCTGGGCGGCCCGCTCGGCGGCCTCGGCCATGATCCGCTCGCCGGCCTTGTCCCAGAGGACGGCGTCGAGCGGGTTGGTGACCTCGGGCGAGCTGTACTCGGGGTGGGCGTGGTCCACGTAGAGGCGGGCCCCGTTGGTGAGGATCACATTGGCCAGGCCGATGTCCTCGTCGGTGAGCTGGCTGGAGTCGGCCACCTCGCGGGCGAGGTCGAAGCCGCGGGCGTCCCGCAGCGGGTTCTCCTCCTCGAAGTCCCAGCGGGCGCGGCGCGCCCGGTGCATCGCCGCCGCGTAGGCGTTGACGATCTGGGACGAGGTGAGCATGGCATTGGCGTTCGGGTGTCCCGGGACGGAGATCCCGTACTCCGTCTCGATGCCCATTACTCGCCGTACGGTCATGCGGCCCTCCTTGCCCGGCGGCGCTCACTGTGCGCGACTCGGCGGTACCGATGAGCCTAGAGCGGCTCCGCGCTGGTGGGGAGATCAGTTTGCGTATTTCCCTGTGATGCCGGGGGAAATGCTGGATGGAATGCGTCGGCTGCGGATGCCCGGTTTCCGGACATCCGCAGCCGGTGCGCGTTTTACAGGTACTGACCGGTATTGGCCACCGTGTCGATGGAGCGCCCGGTGTCCGCACCCTGCTTTCCGGTGACAAGGGTGCGGATGAACACGATCCGCTCGCCCTTCTTTCCGGAGATACGGGCCCAGTCGTCGGGGTTGGTGGTGTTGGGCAGGTCCTCGTTCTCCTTGAACTCGTCCACGCACGCCTGGAGGAGGTGGGAGACCCGGATGCCCTTCTGGTTGTGGTCGAGGAAGGCCTTGATGGCCATCTTCTTGGCCCGGTCGACGATGTTCTGGATCATCGCGCCGGAGTTGAAGTCCTTGAAGTAGAGGACTTCCTTGTCGCCGTTGGCGTACGTGACTTCGAGGAAGCGGTTCTCCTCGGATTCGGCGTACATCTGCTCGACGACGGACTGGATCATTCCGTGGGCTGCCGCCGCCTTGGAGCCGCTGTGCTCGGAGATGTCGTCCGAGTGGAGCGGCAGGGTGGAGGTGAGGTACTTCGCGAAGATGTCCTTCGCGGCCTCGGCGTCCGGACGCTCGATCTTGATCTTGACGTCGAGCCGGCCGGGTCGCAGGATCGCGGGGTCGATCATGTCCTCGCGGTTGGAGGCGCCGATGACGATGACGTTCTCCAGGCCCTCCACACCGTCGATCTCGGCGAGCAGCTGCGGGACGATGGTGTTCTCCACGTCCGAGCTGACACCGGATCCGCGGGTGCGGAAGAGGGATTCCATCTCGTCGAAGAAGACGATGACGGGGGTGCCCTCGCTCGCCTTCTCCCGGGCACGCTGGAAGACGAGGCGGATGTGCCGCTCGGTCTCACCGACGTACTTGTTGAGGAGCTCGGGGCCCTTGATGTTGAGGAAGTAGGACTTCCCCGCGGGCTGGCCGGTCACCTCGGCGACCTTCTTGGCCAGGGAGTTGGCCACGGCCTTCGCGATCAGCGTCTTGCCGCAGCCGGGCGGGCCGTAGAGCAGGATGCCCTTGGGCGGCCGCAGTTCGTGCTCCTTGAAGAGGTCCGGGTAGAGGTAGGGGAGCTCGACCGCGTCCCGGATCAGCTCGATCTGGTTGCCCAGGCCGCCGATCTTGGTGTAGTCGACGTCCGGGACCTCTTCCAGAACGAGTTCCTCGACCTCGCTCTTGGGGACCACTTCATAGACGTAGCCGGACCTGGAGTCGAGCAGCAGGGCGTCGCCGGGGCGGATGGTGACGTCCAGCAGAGGCTCGGCGAGCCTCACCACCCGCTCCTCGTCGGTGTGCCCGACCACCAGGGCGCGCTCGCCGTCCTCGAGGATCTCCTTGAGGGTGACGATGTCCCCGGCGCGCTCGAACTCCATGGCCTCGACCACGTTGAGCGCTTCGTTGAGCATGACTTCCTGGCCGCGCTTGAGCTCTTCGAGCTCGATGCTCGGGCTGACGTTCACCCGGAGCTTGCGGCCCCCGGTGAAGATGTCGCACGTGCCGTCCTCATTGGCCTGCAGGAAGACACCGAAGCCGGCCGGCGGCTGCGCGAGCCGGTCGACTTCCTCTTTGAGGGCCACGATCTGGTCGCGGGCCTCACGGAGCGTGTTCGCCAGTCGTTCGTTCTGGGTGGACACGCCGGCCAGGCTGGTCTGCAGCTCAACAATCCGCTCTTCGAGAATCCTCGTGTGTCGCGGAGAGTCGGCGAGCTTGCGGCGCAGGACGGCGATTTCCTGCTCGAGATAGGCAACCTGGCCGGCGGGGTCTTCAGACCCCCGCCCCGGCCGGATGCCGCGGTTGATGTCGTCGTCGTGGGCTGCCACGGTCCTCACCTCCTCCAAGGGGAGCTGGACGCTTCCTGACCCTACCTGCGTGGGTGGTGATTGAAACCCCTAGATCAAAAAGACTCCGAGGTGTGTCCGATCTTCACCCTTGCGCTTCCCCTGTCGACAGGTGAATACCCACCCTTCGCTGCTTGAATGCGGGCGGTTGTATCGTCGTCCTGGGCCAACACCCGTCGGAGGTGGCCCGACTTACCCGCGAGAAGCGACACAGAAGCAGAAACGGCAGGAGATATGACCGTGCAGCACGAGGCTCCGTCCACGGGCGCCGCAGAGGCGCTGGAGGTCTGGATCGACCAGGACCTGTGCACCGGGGACGGGATCTGCGCGCAGTACGCTCCCGAGGTCTTCGAGCTGGACATCGACGGGCTCGCGTACGTGAAGAGCGCCGACGACGAGCTCCTCCAGGACACGGGCGCCACGGCGCCGGTCCCGCTGACGCTGCTCCAGGACGTGGTGGACTCGGCGAAGGAGTGCCCGGGCGACTGCATCCATGTGCGCCGGGTCGCGGACAAGGTCGAGGTGTACGGCCCCGACGCGGAGTGACGGGTCAGACGCCGCGCGCTTCGGCCTGTCCGGTGCGCACGAAGGCGCCGCCCTTCCAATGCCAGCTGACCTGCTCCTTCTCGTCCGGGCAGCAGCTGGGGACGTCGAGGGACGAGTAGCCGAGCAGGGTGGCGTGCACCGCTCCGTCGCGTACGGAGAAGTCGGTGACGCTCTGGAGGAGCTCGGGCGCGACGAGTGTGGCGACCACGCGCGCGGGTGCGCCCGGCTGCTTGCCCCGGGTGAGGACGTAGACGCCGCTCGGGGGTGTGCCGGAGCCGGCTTCGCAGTGCACGACCGCGACGGTCTCGGGGTTCCCGTCGCCGTCGAGGTCCCCGGAGGCCCGCTCGGCGATCTTGTGGGGTGCTCCCGCGCAGTCCAGGGGGTAGGCGACGCCGACGGCGTCGGGGGCCGGAGCGGGGCCGGGTGCCGCGGCCGGGGTGGCGGTGGCTCCGGCGGGGCCGGGCTGGAGCAGGCCCGCGAAGGCGACGACCGCGGCGGTCGCGGTGGCGATGGCGAGCCAGTGGGCCGGCCGGGCGTGGGTGTGTGCGAGGTCCGCGAGGTCCGGGGCGGCGGAGGGCTGCACGCGAGACGTCTCCTGTGGGGGTGGTGCGGCGGGTTTCCGGCATCGTGCCACACGTCACAGGGGGACGGAACCGTCGGGGTCCGTCTCGTGGGGGAACGGGTGCCCCGTCGAACATGAGGACGCCGCCGTCGAGTTCCCGGCGGTGGGCGGGGAATTCGGCGGCGGCGGACCGTGGGTGTCGGGACGTCAGCCCTTGTTGGGGCCTTCGTAGTCCTCGCCGTAGGCGCCCTTGGCGGGGCGGCGGCGGCGCATCGGGGGCTCGACGCCGTCCGCGAGGCGGCGGGCGGTGACGAGGAAGCCGGTGTGGCCGATCATGCGGTGATCGGGGCGGACGGCGAGGCCCTCGACGTGCCAGTTGCGGATCATGGATTCCCAGGGCTGCGGCTCGGCGTAGCAGCCGAACTCGCGGATGGATTCCACGGTGCGGGCGAGCTGGGTGGTGGTCGCCACGTAGCAGCAGAGGATGCCGCCGGGGACGAGGGCCTTGGAGACGGCCTCCAGGCATTCCCAGGGGGCGAGCATGTCCAGGATGACGCGGTCGACGTCGGTGTCGGACAGGTTGTCCTGGAGGTCGCCGACGGTCAGCTGCCACGCGGGGTGGGGGCCGCCGAAGTAGCGCTCGACGTTGCCCTTCGCGATCTCGGCGAAGTCCTCGCGGCGCTCGTAGGAGTGCAGCATGCCGCTGTCTCCGATGGCGCGCAGGAGGAAGCTGCTCAGCGAGCCCGAGCCCACTCCCGCTTCCACGACGCGGGCGCCGGGGAAGATGTCGGCGAAGGCCAGGATCTGCCCCGCGTCCTTGGGGTAGACCACGGCGGCGCCGCGGGGCATGGACAGGACGTAGTCGGGGAGCAGGGGGCGCAGCGCGAGGTAGGCGACGTTTCCGGTGGTGCGGACAACGCTGCCCTCGGGGGCGCCGATCAGTTCGTCGTGCGGGAAAGAACCCTTGTGGGTGTGGAAGTTCTTTCCCTCTTCGAGCGTGAACGTGTAGTGACGGCCCTTGGGGTCGGTCAGCTGAACCTGGTCCCCGACCTTGAAGGGCCCGCGTCGGCGGGCGGCACCGGTCGGTTCGGACATGTGACCAGAGTACAAGGACTACGAGGAGGGTCGTGCCATGGCCTGGACGAACGCGCGCTCGACGTCCGTGGTGGACAGGACTCCGTAGATCGCGCCGGTCTCCTCGACGACGAGGTACTCGGTCGCGGGGCTGGCGCGGAGGTGGTCGAGGAGGGGCTGGCCGGTGAGTTCGGCGGGGACGCGCATGCCGTCGGTGAGGTCCTGGGCGAGGGTGCTGACGGCGACCCAGGGGCGGCGGTGTTCGGGGACGGCGGCGATGGCGGCCTCGCGGACGATGCCGGTGGGTTCGCCGTGGCCGTCGACGACGACGAGGGCGCGGGCGCCGGCCTCGTTGGCGCGGCGGAGGGCCTCGGAGAGGGGGGTGGCGGGCTCGACGGGGATGGCGCGGCGGGTGAGGCTGCGGGCGCGGAGCTCGGGGAGGTGTTCGCGGAGGCGGGCCATGCGGAGGCTGTTGCCGGCGCCGGTCCAGATGATGGCGGCGAGGATCGCGGCGAGCAGGGCGTCGGTGACGGTGTTGAGGCCGCTGATGTCCTCGGTGGAGTTGCCGAGGAAGCCGGTGCGGGTGATCAGCGGCAGTCCGACGAGGACGAGGACGGCGAGGGCGCGGCCGACCCAGGCGGCGGCGATGGTGCCGCTCATGGGCTTGCCGGTGATCTTCCAGACGACGGCGCGGAGCATGCGGCCGCCGTCGAGGGGGAGCCCGGGGAGGAGGTTGAAGATCGCGACGATCAGGTTGGAGATCATCAGCCCGGCGAGGAGGACGCCGGGGACGGTGCCGGGCTCGACGGCGTACATCGAGAGATAGAACACGCCGGCGAGGACGAGGGAGAGGAGGGGGCCGACGAAGGCGAGGACGAATTCGCGGCCGGGGGTCTCGGTCTCCTTCTCGATCTCGGAGACGCCGCCGAAGAACTGGAGCTGGATGCGGCGCACCGGCAGCTTGAAGCGGAGCGCGGCGATGGTGTGCGCCAGTTCGTGGACGAGCACGGAGGCGTAGAAGGCGACGGCGAAGAAGAGGGAGACGAGGTAGCGGGCGGCGCCGAGTTCGGGCAGGACGCGCTCGATCTGGTCGCCGAAGACCCAGGTGATGAGGGCGGCGACGAGGAACCAGCTGGGGGCGACGTAGACGGGCACGCCGAAGGGGCGGCCCATGAGGATCCCGCCGCCGGGCTCCTCGGTCCGCTGCGGCTTGGGCTCGTCCTGGTTCACGGGTTCCTTTCGTCGCGGAGGGTGACCCACGTCGGTGTGTCACGGTTCGATCATGCAGTGCGACGGGGTCCCAGGTCGATGGTATTCCGCTCGCTGTCGGTGGCGGGTCGTAGGGTCTTCGTCATGAGTACGAGCGAGCAGGTGCCGGCGGAGCCCCGGGCGCCCATGTCGTTGTCGCCGTCGCGGGCGAGCGATTTCATGCAGTGTCCGCTGCTGTACCGGTTCCGGGTGATCGACCGGCTGCCGGAGAGGCCGAGCGAGGCGGCGACGCGGGGGACGCTGGTGCACGCGGTGCTGGAGCGCCTCTTCGACGATCCGGCGGTGGAGCGGACGGCTCCGCGGGCGCGTGCGATGGTTCCGGGGCAGTGGGACCGGCTCCTGGAGTCGAAGCCGGAGCTGGCTGAGCTGTTCGCGGAGGATCCGGCGGGCGAGCGGCTCGCGGGCTGGCTGGGTGAGGCGGAGCGGCTGGTCGAGCGGTGGTTCACGCTGGAGGATCCGACGCGTCTGGAGCCCGCCGAGCGGGAGCTGTTCGTGGAGACGGAGCTGGATTCGGGGCTGCGGTTGCGCGGGGTGATCGACCGGATCGATGTGGCGCCGTCGGGTGAGGTGCGGATCGTCGACTACAAGACGGGCAAGGCGCCGCGGCCGGAGTACCGGGACGGCGCGCTGTTCCAGATGACGTTCTACGCGCTGGTGGTGTGGCGGCTGCGGCAGGTGATCCCGCGGCGGCTGCAGCTGGTGTATCTGGGCAGCGGGGAGGTGCTGACGTACGACCCGGTGGAGGCGGATCTGCTGCGGGTGGAGCGGAGGCTGCTGGCGCTGTGGGAGGCGATCCGGCTGGCGACGGAGACGGGTGACTGGCGGCCGCGGCCGACGAAGCTGTGCGGCTGGTGCGATCATCAGGCGGTCTGTCCGGAGTTCGGGGGGACTCCCCCGGTCTATCCGCTGAAGATCGTTTCCGCGCGCCCGCCGGAGTCGGGCGATTCGGGGCAGGGCAGAATGGACCTGGCCCCGCCGGCGTCCTAGTGCCGGTGTACCTCGTGAGCTCAGCCCCGTGAAGGAGCCCCTGTGACGATCCGCGTCCTCTTGGTCGACGATCAGCCGCTGTTGCGCACCGGCTTCCGGATGATTCTGGAGGCGGAGCAGGACATCGCGGTGGTGGGTGAGGCCGGGGACGGTCTCCAGGCGCAGGACCAGGTGCGGGCGCTGCAGCCGGACGTGGTGCTGATGGACATCCGGATGCCGCGGATGGACGGGGTGGAGGCGACCCGGCAGATCACCGGTCCGGGCCGGGACGGTCCGGCGAAGGTGCTGGTGCTGACGACCTTCGATCTCGACGAGTACGTGGTGGAGGCGTTGCGGGCGGGGGCGAGCGGTTTCCTCCTGAAGGACGCCCCGGCGAACGAGCTGGTGCAGGCGATCCGGGTGGTGGCGGCCGGTGAGGCCATGCTGGCGCCGTCGATCACGCGCCGGCTGCTCGACAAGTACTCGGCGCATCTTCCGACGGGCGAGGAGCAGGTGCCGGACACGCTGAACACCTTGACGGACCGTGAGGTCGAGGTGCTGAAGCTGGTGGCGCGGGGTCTGTCGAACGCGGAGATCGCGGCGGACCTGTTCGTCAGCGAGACGACGGTGAAGACGCATGTGGGTCATGTGCTGACGAAGCTGGGCCTGCGGGACCGGGTGCAGGCCGCGGTGTACGCGTACGAGAGCGGTCTGGTGCGGCCGGGGGCCAACGGCCAGTAGGCCGGCCGTCCGGCGGGCGGTGGCGCCGGCGGGAGCGGGGTACGGCGGAGGGGCCCGGTGCGCGTGGCGCGTACCGGGCCCCTCCGTCGTGTCCGGGGGTGGTTCAGCCCTTGCGGAGCTCCCAGAAGCGGAAGACCGTCGAGGCGTCGAGGGTCCATTCGAGGCCCGTGACGTCCTGGCGGGCGACGGCGTACTGCTTGCCCTGCCAGAGCGGCAGGAGGGGCAGCTGCTCGGCGACGAGGTCCTGGAGCCTGCCGTACTCGTCGGCGGTGGCGGCGCGGTCCGGGGCGGCCGCGGTCCTGGGGAGGAGGCTGCCGGTGATGGTGGCGTTCTCGTAGTGGTTGCCGAGGACGTTGCCCTCGCCGAAGAACGGGGTGGTGAAGTTGTCGGCGTCGGGGTAGTCGGGGACCCAGCCCTTGACGTAGACGCCGTACTTGCCGGCCGCGATGTCCTTCTCGTACTGGTCGTAGGCGACGGACTGGACGTCGGCGTCGAAGAGGCCGCTGGCGTTGAGCTGGCCGGCGATGGCCTTCAGCTCCTGGTCGGTGGACGGGCCGTAGCGGCTGGGCGTCGACCAGAGGGTGAGCTTCACCTTGTCGGTGATGCCGGCGGCGCGCAGGGCCTTCTTGGCCTTCGCCGCGTCGGGGGCGCCGTAGGTGTCGTAGAAGGCGGTGTTGTGTCCGGCGATGCCGGCCGGGACGATCGAGTACAGCGGCGTGGCCGTCGACTTGTAGACGTCTTCGACGAGGGCCTCGCGGTTGACGAGGTGGGCGATGGCCTGGCGGACGCCGAGCTTGCCGGCGACCGGGTCCTTCATGTTGAAGACGAGGTGCTGGACCTCGGCGCTGCTGCCCTGGACGACCTCGATGCCCTTGTCGTCCGTGGTCTCGGAGGTCTCCAGGGTCGCGATGTCCTCGGCGGAGAGGCCTCGGTAGGCGACGTCGATCGCGCCGTCGGTGAGGGCCTTGGCGAGGGCGGAGCGGTCGCCGCCGTAGAGCTTGAGGGTGATGGCGTCGCTCTTGCGCTGTGCGGCGCCCCGGTAGCCCGGGTTGGCGGAGAAGGTGGCCTCGGTGGCGCTGAAGGAGTCCAGCTTGTAGGGGCCGGAGCCGGTGGCCTTGCCGTCGGTGCGCAGGGCGTCGGCCGGGTACTCGCGGTGGTCGACGATGGAGCCGGCGCCGGAGGCGATCTTGCTGGGGAAGGTGGCGTCGGGGACCTTGAGGTGGAAGACGACGGTCTTCTCGTCCGGGGTCTCGATGCTCTTGATGGTGGCCAGCAGCGGCGAGGGGCCCGAGGGGTCGGCGATCTTGAGGGCGCGCTCGAAGGAGAACTTGACGTCTTCCGAGGTGAGCTTGTTGCCGTTGGAGAAGGTGAGGCCGTCGCGCAGGGTGCAGCTGTAGACGGTGCTGCCGGAGGAGAAGCCGCACTTGTCGGCGGCCTCGGGCTCGGGCTCGGAGCCGCCCTTGGGGAAGGCCATGAGGGACTGGAAGACGTTGTTGAACAGCAGCCAGGAGCCGGGGTCGTAGCCGGCCGCCGGGTCGGTGGCGACGATCTCGTCGGACATGCCGACGCGTATGCCGTTGCCGGAGTCGCCCGAGCCGCCCTGCTCGGTGCCGCAGCCGCTGAGGAGGGCGGCGGACAGACCGGCGGCGAGGGGGGCCGTCAGCCACTTGTTGTGCGTCTTCACAGAACGTGCCTCGTGATCTCTTGTCAGGCCGGCCGCGCGCGGGTGCGCGGCCGGTGTAACCGATCCAGTCGACGGGTTATGCGGTACCGCGGCCCAGCTCCCAGAGGAGGAGGTCGGAGGACGTGTTGAGGGCGTACTCGACTCCGTTGAGGTCGTCGCGCGCGGCGACGTACTGCTTGCCCTGCCAGAGCGGCAGGACGGGTACGTCCTCGGCGACGATCTTCTGGATCTGGTTGAAGACGGGGCTCGCGGCGGTGCGGTCGGCCTGGCGGCGCGAGCGCGGGATGAGCTGGTCGCGGACGACCTTGTTCACGTACGGGGTGTTGAGGAAGTTGTCGCTGTCGAGGAACGGCGCGATGTAGTTGTCCGGGTCCGGGTAGTCCGGGAACCAGCCGAGTCCGTAGACGGCGTAGTCGCCGCGCTTCTGCGCGGTGCGGAACGTCGACCACTCGGCGCCCTGGACGGTGACGTCGAAGAGCTCGCTGGAGACGAGCTGCTTCTTGAGCGCCTCGAACTCCTCGGCGGTCTCGGCGCCGTAGTGGTCGGTGGTGTAGTTCAGCGTGAGCTTGACCGGGGTCTTGACGCCGGCGTCCTTGAGGAGCTTGGCGGCGCGGGCCTGGTCGGGCTCGCCGTACGTGTCGAAGAAGGGGGTGGTGTGCCCGGTGATGCTGGAGGGGATCAGCGAGTACAGCGGCTCCGCGGTGGTGCCGTAGACCCGGTTGACGAGGGCGCCGCGGTCGACGACGGCGGCCATGGCCTGGCGGACGGCCTTCTCCTGGACGGCGGGGGCCTTGGTGTTGAAGCCGAGGTAGCGGATCTCGAGGCCGGGGACCTCGATGACCTCGATGCCGTCCTTGGGCGTCTCGGTGAGGTCCTTGACCTGCTGCCGGGACAGGGAGCGGGCCATCATGTCGATGTCGTCGCCCTCCAGGGCCCGGCCCATGGTGCCCGCGTCGGCGTAGGGGCGCAGCTCGACCTTCTCGTTGCGCAGGGTGATGTCGCCCTTGTACGCCGCGTTCTTGGTGAAGACGAAGCGGGTGGCCTTGTCGCCCTCGCGCTCGACCTTCATCGTGTACGGGCCCGAGCCGTCGACGTCGAAGCCCTCGCGGAGCTTCCCGGCCTCGTACTTGTCCTTGCTGAGGATGCCGGCGACCGGGGTCGAGAGCTTGTACGGGAAGGTGGCGTCGGGGGTCTTCAGGTGGAAGACGACCTCGTCGGTGCCCTTGGTCTCGATGGTGTCGATGTTCGAGAGGAGGGCGGCGGTGCCGTTGTCCGACTTGATCTTCAGCACGCGCTCGATGGAGAACTTGACGTCCTCGGCGGTGATCGGGGTGCCGTCGGCGAAGGTGAGGCCGGCGCGCAGCTTGCAGCGGTAGCTCTCGCTGGCCTTGTCGGAGAATCCGCAGTTCTCGGCGGCCTCGGGGACGGGCTCGCCGCTGTCGCGGGGCACGTGCATCAGGGTCTGCACGGTCTGCCGCAGGATGTTCCACGCGCCGGTGTCGTAGGCGAAGGCCGGGTCGAGCGGCGCGGGGGCGTCGGCGGTGGCGATGAACTGGTCCGTGGTGCCGACGACGATCGCTCCGCCTTCCTCCGCACCGCCGCAGGCGGCGAGCAGGGGGGCGAGCAGTCCGGCCACGGCCGGCAGCACCAGGGTCTTGCGGTTCATCAGGGACGATCTCCTCATCCGGCACTGGGATACAGCGGTCAGTGGAACTCCGCCGCCGGCCGCCCGGTCTGGGCGGGAGCGATCGGGCCGGGTGTTGCGATCGGTCCTGTGTTCACGGCGACTTGGGTGTGCGCCGGTGCACGCGGGTTATGCGGCGAAGTACTCGCGAAAGATTAGTGGGCGGCATCGCTATTGCCTGACCACGGGCGGCCGCGGGGGTAATCGCACAGTGATCATGAATACGGGGGCCTCGATAGTCATGCGACCGGATGATGCGGACGGTGGCCATCGAATCGGGACACAGGGGGCACCGAAATCCACGCCAACCGGACAGGTGACGAACGAAGGCCACCCGCCGTCCGGCACTCTGCGTGACCAAGGTCACGTGGAGGCCTTTTCGGCGAATGGCCTGATCATTTTCCCCGGGCGTTCCCCGGCCGCACGACGCTTACCCGCGGGATACACCCCGGGGTACCTCCCGGGCGAAATCGCATTCCGCCCGGGAGCAAGCTCAGATAAAGCTCAGATTCCGGTGATCAATGTGCGGAGGAAGGGCACGTCGACCTCTTCGAGGGAGCGCACGACGACGCGACCCGGGGAGGGTGTGATCGGGGCGACCGAGGGCACCGCGACGACCCGGCAGCCGGCCGCCTCGGCGGCCGCCACACCGGTCGCGGTGTCCTCGATGACGGCGCAGAGGACCGGGTCGGCCCCGACACCCTGGGCGGCCGCCAGGTACGGCTCCGGGTGCGGCTTGGTCCGGACGACCTCGTCGCCCGCGACGGTCAGCGTGAAGCGGTCGCGGCCGAGCGAGTGGAGGACCTTGTCGATGATCCGCCGGTGCGAGGCGGAGACCAGTGCGGTCGGGATGGAGTGCCGGGCCAGCTCGGCGAGGAGCCGCTCGGCGCCGGGCATGAGCGGGACACCGCGCGCGATGCGCTGTTCGAACTTCTCGTTGAGCAGGACCGTGAGCTCGGCGAGGGTGATGTCGGCGCCGGTGGACTCGATGAGGTAGCCCGCGCTGCGCGTCATCGGGCCGCCGACCACGATGTCCCGCCAGGCCTCGTCCAGCCGGTGTCCGAGGTCGGCGAAGGCCTCGACCTCCGCGTCCCACCAGAAGCCCTCCGTGTCGACGAGGGTCCCGTCCATGTCGAGGAAGACCGCCTGCAGGGCGGAGCTTCCGTTCGTACGGATCAGGGACGCGGGGACCGTACTGGTCATCCGGCACACCTCCATGGAGGGACGAGAAGGCCGGCCCCCCTCCCCGGTACGGGGAGGAAGACCGGCCTGCACTGGACCGACAAGTGTACGTCCGGATCACCGAAAGAGCGCGGATTTACCCCATGGGTCCCTCTGGACGCCCTTGCCCGGTGACCGGGCGAGGGCGTCCCGCCCGGTCACCGGGCGTTGAAGTACTTCGCCTCCGGGTGGTGGATCACGATGGCGTCGGTGGACTGCTCGGGGTGGAGCTGGAACTCCTCCGAGAGGTGGACGCCGATCCGCTCCGGACGCAGCAGCTCCGCGATCTTCGCGCGGTCCTCCAGGTCGGGGCAGGCGCCGTAACCGAGGGAGAAGCGCGCACCGCGGTACTTGAGGTCGAACATGTCCTCGACCGCGTCCGGGTCCTCTCCGGCGAAGCCGAGCTCGGCGCGGACACGGGCGTGCCAGTACTCGGCCATGGCCTCGGCGAGCTGGACGGAGAGGCCGTGCAGCTCCAGGTAGTCGCGGTAGGAGTCGGACTCGAACAGCTTGGCGGTGGCCTCGCCGATCTTCGAGCCGACGGTGACGACCTGGAGGCCGACCACATCGGTCTCGCCGGACTCCTCCGGGCGGAAGAAGTCCGCGAGGCAGAGGCGGCGGCCGCGGCGCTGGCGCGGGAAGGTGAAGCGGGTCCGCTCGTTGCCGGCCTCGTCGAGGATGATCAGGTCCTCGCCCTTGGAGACGCAGGGGAAGTAGCCGTAGACGACGGCCGCCTCCAGGAGGTTCTCGGTGTGCAGCTTGTCGAGCAGACCGCGCAGCCGCGGCCGGCCCTCGCTCTCGACGAGCTCCTCGTACGTGGCACCGCCGACGCGCGCCTGCTTGAGACCCCACTGGCCCTTGAAGAGGGCGCCCTCGTCGAGCCAGGAGGCGTAGTCCTTGAGCGGGATGCCCTTGACGACGCGGGTGCCCCAGAACGGCGGGGTGGGGACGGGGTTGTCGACGGCGACGTCGGAACGGCCGCCCGGCTCGTCCGTCTCCTCCACCGGGAGGACCGGAGTGTCCCGCTTGGGGACGCGCCGCTGCTTGAGCTCGGGGAGCTTGGCGCCGGGGACGCCGCGCTTGACGGCGACGAGGGCGTCCATGAGGCGCAGGCCCTCGAAGGCGTCGCGGGCGTAGCGGACCTCGCCCTGGTAGATCTCGTGGAGGTCCTGTTCGACGTACGCCCTGGTGAGGGCGGCGCCGCCGAGGATCACGGGGTACTTGGCGGCCAGCTCGCGCTGGTTCAGCTCCTGGAGGTTCTCCTTCATGATCACGGTGGACTTCACGAGGAGCCCGGACATGCCGATGACGTCCGCCCGGTGTTCTTCCGCCGCCTCCAGGATCGCGGAGACAGGCTGCTTGATGCCGATGTTGACGACGTTGTAGCCGTTGTTGGAGAGGATGATGTCGACGAGGTTCTTGCCGATGTCGTGGACATCGCCGCGGACGGTGGCGAGGACGATCGTGCCCTTGCCGTCGGCGTCCGTCTTCTCCATGTGCGGTTCGAGGTAGGCCACCGCGGTCTTCATGACCTCGGCGGACTGGAGCACGAACGGCAGCTGCATCTGGCCCGAGCCGAACAGCTCGCCGACCGTCTTCATGCCGTCGAGCAGGATCTCGTTGACGATCTCCAGAGCGGGCCGGACCGTCAGGGCATCGTCGAGGTCGGCCTCCAGGCCGTTCTTCTCGCCGTCGATGATCCGGCGCTTGAGGCGCTCGTCCAGCGGCAGGGCGAGGAGCTCCTCGGTCTTGCCGGCCTTCATCGACTTGGTGTTGACGCCCTCGAAGAGGGCCATCAGCTTCTGCAGCGGGTCGTAGGCCGGTTCGTCGCCCTGCTGAGGGCGCCGCCGGTCGTAGATCAGGTCGAGCGCGGTGGTGACCTGCTCGTCGTCGAAGCGGGCGATCGGCAGGATCTTCGAGGCGTGGACGATCGCCGAGTCGAGGCCGGCCTTGACGCACTCGTCGAGGAAGACCGAGTTGAGCAGGATGCGCGCGGCCGGGTTCAGTCCGAAGGAGATGTTGGACAGACCGAGGGTGGTCTGCACGTCCGGGTGGCGGCGCTTCAGCTCGCGGATCGCCTCGATCGTGGCGATGCCGTCCTTGCGCGACTCCTCCTGACCGGTACAGATGGTGAAGGTCAGGGTGTCGATGAGGATGTCGGACTCGTGGATGCCCCAGTTGCCGGTGAGGTCCTCGATGAGCCGCTCGGCGATGGCGACCTTATGCTCGGGGGTGCGGGCCTGGCCCTCCTCGTCGATGGTGAGGGCGATGAGCGCGGCGCCGTGCTCCTGCGCCAGCCGGGTGACCTTGGCGAAGCGGGACTCGGGGCCGTCGCCGTCCTCGTAGTTGACGGAGTTGATGACGGCCCGGCCGCCGAGCTTCTCCAGACCGGCCTGGAGGACGTCCACCTCGGTGGAGTCGAGGACGATCGGCAGGGTGGAGGCGGTGGCGAAGCGACCGGCGAGCTCGCGCATGTCGGCGACGCCGTCGCGGCCCACGTAGTCGACGCAGAGGTCGAGCATGTGCGCGCCCTCGCGGATCTGGTCGCGGGCCATCTCGACGCAGTCGTCCCAGCGGGCCTCCAGCATGGCCTCGCGGAACTTCTTCGAGCCGTTGGCGTTGGTGCGCTCGCCGATCGCCATGTACGCCGTGTCCTGGCGGAACGGCACGGTCTGGTACAGGGAGGCGGCGCCGGGCTCGGGGTGCGGCTCGCGCGCGGCGGGGGTGAGGTCCCGGACGCGCTCGACGACCTGGCGCAGGTGCTCGGGGGTCGTACCGCAGCAGCCGCCGATCAGGGAGAGGCCGTACTCGCGGACGAAGGTCTCCTGGGCGTCCGCGAGCTCGGCGGGGCTCAGCGGGTAGTGGGCGCCGTCGGAGGTGAGGACGGGCAGGCCGGCGTTGGGCATGCAGGAGAGCGGGATGCGCGAGTGGCGGGCGAGGTAGCGGAGGTGCTCGCTCATCTCGGCGGGGCCGGTGGCGCAGTTCAGGCCGATCATGTCGATGCCGAGCGGCTCCAGGGCCGTCAGGGCGGCGCCGATCTCGGAGCCGAGGAGCATGGTGCCGGTGGTCTCGACGGTGACGGAGACGATGAGCGGCACGTCGGCGCCGAGGGCGTCGAGGGCGCGGCGGGCGCCGATGACGGAGGCCTTGGTCTGGAGGAGGTCCTGGGTGGTCTCGACGAGCAGGGCGTCGGCGCCGCCGGCGAGGAGGCCCTCGGCGTTCTGCTGGTAGGCGTCGCGCAGCAGGGGGTACGGGGCGTGGCCGAGGGTCGGCAGCTTGGTGCCGGGGCCGATGGAGCCGAGGACCCAGCGCTGGCGGCCGGTGGAGGCGGTGAACTCGTCGGCGACCTCGCGGGCGATGCGGGCGCCTGCCTCGGAGAGTTCGTGGACGCGCTCGGGGATGTCGTACTCGCCCAGGGCGGCGTGGTTGGCACCGAAGGTGTTGGTCTCGACGCAGTCGACGCCGGCGGCGAAGTACTCCTGGTGGACCGAACGGACGATGTCGGGCCTGGTGATGTTCAGGATCTCGTTGCAGCCTTCGAGGTTCTGGAAGTCCTCGAGGGTGGGGTCCTGCGCCTGGAGCATGGTGCCCATGGCGCCGTCGGCGACGACGACTCGGCTGGCGAGTGCTTCGCGGAGGGCTGCGGCGCGGTTCCGGCTGTCTGCGGAAGGGGTCGGCAACGAGGCCATGGATGAGCTCCCTGGGATGCGACGGCTGTCGGCTTTGCACCTTCGGAGGAGGGTGCACGGGGCCAGCGTAACCGCGCTCCGGTCGGGGTGGACACGGCGTCTCGCGGGGCGGACGGCATCCTGTGTGCGGGGACTCCCGGTTCTGACCGTTCTTGACCGACACTGTCATGTGTCACGCAAGGTCGGCATCGACCGATAGTGTTCAGCATTGTCGAACAGCGTGAGAGGGAGAAGGGCCGGGCGATGGCGAAGAACATCCAGTCGCTTGAACGGGCGGCGGCCATGCTGCGGCTGCTCGCGGGCGGCGAGCGCCGGCTGGGCCTGTCCGACATCGCGAACTCACTGGGACTCGCCAAGGGCACCGCCCACGGCATCCTGCGCACCCTCCAGGCGGAGGGCTTCGTGGAGCAGGAGGCGGCCTCGGGCCGCTATCAGCTCGGCGCGGAGCTGCTGCGGCTGGGCAACAGCTATCTCGACGTGCACGAGCTGCGCGCGCGGGCACTGGTCTGGACGGACGACCTGGCGCGGTCGAGCGGCGAGAGTGTGCACCTGGGGGTGCTGCACCAGCGGGGCGTCCTGATCGTGCACCACGTCTTCCGGCCGGACGACAGCCGCCAGGTGCTGGAGGTGGGAGCCATGCAGCCGCTGCACTCCACGGCGCTCGGAAAGGTCCTGTCGGCGTACGACCCGGTGGCGCACAGCGAGGTCCTGGAAGTCGAGCGGGAGCCGTTCACGCCCCGCACGACCACGGAGCTCGGGGAGTTCGAGTCACTGCTCGACATGACGCGGGCCAAGGGCTGGGCGGCGGACGTGGAGGAGACCTGGGAGGGCGTCGCCTCGGTGGCGGCGCCGATCCACGACCGGCGGCGGATGCCGGTGGGCGCGGTGGCGGTGACGGGCGCCGTGGAGCGGCTGTGCCCGGCCGGGGAGCTGCGTCCCGAACTCGTGGCGGCGGTACGGGACTGCGCCCGCGCGGTCTCCCGCGACCTGGGAGCCGGGCGCTTCTGACCCTGGGCGACCACGCCCCCCGACCTGAGTGAACCCGCCGGTAACGATCGCGTTATCGGCGGGTTTTTCGCTTCCCGGGGCCTTGACGTGCTGTTAACCCGAGGGCAAAACTTCCGTTCATCGGTCGGCAATGCCGAACACCTAACGGCAATAGACGCTAGAGTGTGGCAGTGCCAAGGGCCGGAAACAGCCCTCACACGAGGGTGCGGACCTCCGGAGGGAATCGGAGTCCGCCGTTCCCCTGGACGAAGGACAAAGGAGTCGCGGGTGTCCAGCTCCGACATCTTCCTCGGCGAGACCATCGGTACCGCCGTTCTGATTCTGCTCGGCGGCGGTGTGTGCGCCGCCGTCACGCTCAAGGGCTCCAAGGCCCGCAACGCGGGCTGGCTCGCGATCACCTTCGGGTGGGGCTTCGCCGTCATGACGGCCGTCTACATGACGGCTTCCCTCTCGGGTGCCCATCTGAACCCCGCCGTCACGGTCGGAATCGCGATCAAGGACGGCGAGTGGGGCGACGTCCCCGTCTACATCGCCGGCCAGATGCTCGGCGCCATGATCGGCGCCGTGCTGGTCTGGGTGGCCTACTACGGCCAGTTCCAGGCGCACCTCGACGACCCCGAGGCCTCGGGCCAGAAGCCGATCGAGGGCCCCGGCCCGGTGCTCGGCATCTTCTCCACCGGCCCCGAGATCCGGAACACCTGGCAGAACCTGGCCACCGAGATCATCGGCACCGTCGTGCTCGTCCTGGCCGTGCTCACCCAGGGCCTCAACGACAGCGGCAAGGGCCTCGGCGTCATAGGCGCCCTGATCACCGCGTTCGTCGTGGTCTCCATCGGCCTCTCGCTCGGCGGCCCGACCGGCTACGCGATCAACCCGGCCCGTGACCTCGGCCCGCGCATCGTGCACGCCCTGCTCCCGCTGAAGCACAAGGGCGGCTCCGACTGGAGCTACGCCTGGATCCCGGTCGCCGGTCCGCTGATCGGTGGAGCCATCGCCGCGGGTATCTACAACATCGCGTTCGCCTGAGACGTCCTTCTTCCAGACCTCCCATGGAGCACACCGTGACCGACGCACACACCTCCGGCCCGTTCATCGCGGCCATCGACCAGGGCACCACCTCCTCCCGCTGCATCGTCTTCGACAAGGACGGCCGGATCGTCTCGGTCGACCAGAAGGAGCACGAGCAGATCTTCCCGAAGCCGGGCTGGGTCGAGCACGACGCCGCCGAGATCTGGACCAACGTCCAGGAGGTCGTCGCCGGAGCCCTGACGAAGGGCGGCATCGCCGCCTCCGACGTCAAGGCCATCGGCATCACCAACCAGCGCGAGACCACCCTGCTCTGGGACAAGAACACCGGTGAGCCCGTCCACAACGCCCTCGTCTGGCAGGACACCCGCACCGACGCCCTCTGCAAGGAGCTCGGCCGCAACGTCGGCCAGGACCGCTTCCGCCGCGAGACCGGCCTGCCGCTGGCCAGCTACTTCGCCGGCCCGAAGATCCGCTGGATGCTCGACAACGTCGAGGGGCTGCGCGAGCGCGCCGAGGCCGGCGACATCCTCTTCGGCACCATGGACTCGTGGGTCATCTGGAACCTCACGGGTGGCACCGACGGCGGCGTGCACGTCACCGACGTCACCAACGCCTCCCGCACCATGCTGATGAACCTGCACACGCTGGCCTGGGACGAGAAGATCGCGGAGTCGATGGGGGTCCCCCTCAACGTCCTCCCCGAGATCCGCTCCTCCGCCGAGGTCTACGGCCACGTCAAGGACGGCGCCCTCGCCGGTGTCCCGGTCGCCTCGGCGCTCGGCGACCAGCAGGCCGCCCTGTTCGGCCAGACCTGTTTCGCCGAGGGCGAGGCGAAGTCTACGTACGGCACCGGCACCTTCATGCTGATGAACACCGGCGACAAGATCATCAACTCCTACAGCGGCCTGCTGACCACGGTCGGCTACCAGATCGGCGACCAGAAGCCGGTCTACGCCCTGGAAGGCTCGATCGCCGTCACCGGTTCGCTGGTGCAGTGGATGCGCGACCAGATGGGACTCATCAAGTCCGCCGCCGAGATCGAGACCCTCGCGTCCTCGGTCGAGGACAACGGCGGCGCCTACTTCGTGCCGGCCTTCTCCGGCCTGTTCGCCCCGTACTGGCGCTCCGACGCCCGCGGTGTGATCGCCGGCCTCACCCGTTACGTCACCAAGGCGCACATCGCCCGTGCCGTCCTGGAGGCCACCGCCTGGCAGACCCGCGAGATCACCGACGCCATGACGAAGGACTCCGGCGTCGAGCTGACCGCCCTCAAGGTCGACGGCGGCATGACCTCCAACAACCTGCTGATGCAGACCCTCTCGGACTTCCTGGACGCGCCCGTCGTGCGTCCGATGGTCGCCGAGACCACCTGCCTCGGTGCCGCCTACGCCGCCGGCCTGGCCGTCGGCTTCTGGCCGGACACCGACGCGCTGCGCGCCAACTGGCGTCGCGCCGCGGAATGGACCCCTCGCATGGACGCCGACAGGCGCGACAGCGAGTACAAGAGCTGGCTCAAGGCCGTTGAACGTTCCATGGGCTGGCTCGACGACGCATCCGAGGAGTAAGACACATGACCACCCTGCAGAGCGTCCCTGCCCTTGGGACGCACCCGGCGTCCGGCTCCCTCCCGAGCCGCGCCGAGACCCGGGACCGGCTTTCCAAGGCGACGTACGACCTCCTGGTGATCGGCGGCGGCATCCTGGGCATCTCCACCGCCTGGCACGCCGCGCAGTCGGGCCTGCGGGTGGCCCTGGTGGACGCCGGCGACTTCGCCGGCGCCACCTCCTCCGCCTCCTCGAAGCTCCTCCACGGCGGTCTGCGCTACCTGCAGACCGGCGCGGTCAAGCTGGTCGCGGAGAACCACTTCGAGCGGCGTGCGGTCTCCCGTCAGGTGGCACCGCACCTCGCCAACCCCCTCACCTTCTACCTGCCCGTCTACAAGGGCGGCCCGCACGGCGCGGCCAAGCTCGGTGCCGGTGTCTTCGCCTACAGCGCCCTCTCCGCGTTCGGCGACGGCGTCGGGCACCTGCTCTCCCCCGCCAAGGCCGCGCAGGACGTGCCGGAGCTGCGCACCGACAACCTCAAGGCCGTGGCCGTCTACGGCGACGACCAGATGAACGACGCCCGCATGGCGCTGATGACGGTGCGCGCCGCCGTCGACGCCGGCGCCACCGTCCTCAACCACGCCGAGGTCACCGGGCTGCGCTTCACCCGCGGCCGGGTGACCGGCGCCGAGCTCAAGGACCGCACCAGCGGCGACGAGTTCGGCGTCACCGCCCGTCTCGTGCTCAACGCCACCGGCCCGTGGGTCGACCACCTGCGCCGGATGGAGGACCCGAACGCGGCCCCCTCCATCCGCCTCTCCAAGGGCGCGCACCTGGTCCTCAAGCGGACCTCGCCGTGGAAGGCCGCCCTGGCCACCCCGATCGACAAGTACCGCATCACCTTCGCCCTCCCCTGGGAGGACATGCTGCTGCTCGGCACCACCGACGAGGAGTACGAGGGCGACCCCGGCCAGGTCGAGGTCACCGAGAAGGACACCGCCCAGATCCTGGACGAGGCCGCCTTCTCCATCCGCGACCAGCAGCTGTCGCGCGATCTGATCACCTACGCCTTCGCCGGTCTGCGGGTGCTCCCGGGCGGGCCCGGCGACACCTCGAAGGCCAAGCGCGAGACGGTCGTCACCGAGGGCCGCGGCGGCATGCTGTCGGTGGCCGGCGGCAAGTGGACGACCTTCCGCCACATCGGCCGTACGGTGATGAAGAAGCTGGAGCAGCTCCCCGGCCACCCGCTGGGCGAGGACTACGAGTCGGTGTCGACGCTGCCGAAGCGGCTGCCGCTGCCCGGCATCGCCAACCCCAACGCCGTCGCGCACCGGCTGCTCGTCGACGGTCCGGCACCCGGCCCGCGGATGGCCGCAGACACCGCCAGGCACCTGGCGACGCACTACGGCTCGCTCTCCTTCGACATCGCCCGCATGGCGAACGAGAACCCGGAGCTGGCACGGCGCATACACCCGGACGCGCCGGAGATCTGGGCGCAGGTCGCCTACGCCCGCGATCACGAGTGGGCCGAGACGGCCGACGACGTGCTGCGCCGCCGTACGACGCTGACCATCCGCGGCCTCGCGACGGACGAGATCCGCGCGGACGTCGAGAAGATGCTGGACGAGTAGGAGCGGGGCGGCGACTGCCGTACGCGCGGGGGCGGTTCCTCACCGGAGGACCGCCCCCGCGGCGTGCCACACGCCGTCCACAACGCCGCAACACTCGGCGCGCAGAGTGGAGCGCATGAAATTCCAGGTGCTCACGATCGTCCACCACTCCCCGCATCCGCTCACCGGCGAACTCCTTTCCGCCACCGACCGGTTGGAGCAGGTCGTCACGCTCGGCGAGACCGCCGAACGGCTCGGCTTCGACGCCTACGCCATCGGCGAGCGGCACGCCGGCCCGTTCCTCTCCTCCGCCCCGACCGTGCTGCTGGCCGCGCTCGCCGCCCGTACCACCCGGATCAGACTGCTCACCGGCGTCACCGTCGTCGCGATCCTCGACCCGGTCCGGGTCGCCGAGGACTACGCCACCCTCGACCAGCTCTCCCGCGGCCGGCTCGAACTCGTCGTCGGCAAGGGCGCGGAGGCCGGCCACTTCGACCTCTTCGGCCTGGACGAGGAGCGGCAGTGGGACCTCCAGAAGGAGAAGTACGAGCTGCTCCGGCGGCTGTGGACGGAGGAGGGCGTCGACTGGGAGGGCGAGTTCCGGCCCTCGTTGAAGAACGTCACCACGGTGCCGCGCCCGTACGCGGGACCGCCGCGGATCTGGCACGGCTCGGCCACCAGCCTCAACTCCCCCGAACTCGCGGCCAGACACGGCGACCCGCTCTTCACCGCCAACGCGATCCAGCCCCGCGAGGCGTACGCAAGGCTCATCGCCCACTACCGGGAGAAGTTCGAGGAGTACGGGCACGACCCGGCGCACGCGCGCGTGGCGGCCGGTTCCGGCGGCCTGCTCATCGCCGACACGACCGAGGAGGCGATCGCCCGCCACAAGGACCTCTACGAGGCGAAGGTACGGCAGAGCTTCAGGCCGCACCTGGAGGGCAAGGCCGGGTACAACACCCCGTTCCGCACGATCGAGGACGCCGTCGCGGACGGTCCCCAGCTGATCGGCTCCCCGCAGCGGATCATCGACAAGATCCTCGGCTACCACGCCCACTACGGGCACGACCTGCAGTCCATCACGGTCGACACGTTCGGCCAGTCGACGGCCGAGCAGATCGAGACGCTCCAGCGCTTCGCCGAGGAGATCGCGCCGGTGGTCCGGAGGGAGGCGCCGAGCACGCTCTGGGAGGAGTGAGACCGCCGTGTGCGGAGGCGAGTTCCTGGGTAGTCGATCAAGGCCGCACGGGTTTTCGGGGATGTCCGGGGGCTGCGGACGGACCTGGAGAAAGCCGTAAGGTTGGTCCGTACGACAGGAACTTCGAAAAGGAGGCGCTGGGTGATCGAGCTCGAGGGGGTACCCGAGCTGATCGACCCGGTCATGGTGGCCGCGTTCGAAGGCTGGAACGACGCCGGCGACGCCGCCTCCACCGCGGTCGCCCATCTGGACCGGGAATGGAAGGGCGAGGTGTTCGCGGCGCTCGACGCCGAGGACTACTACGACTTCCAGGTCAACCGGCCCACTGTCTTCCTGGACAACGGGGTCCGGAAGATCACCTGGCCGACGACCCGGCTCTCCGTGGTCCGGGTCGGCGGCGACAAACCCCGTGACCTGGTGCTCGTGCGCGGGATCGAGCCGTCCATGCGCTGGCGCTCCTTCTGCAACGAGATCCTCGCCTTCGCCCACGAGCTGGGCGTGGAGATGGTCGTGATCCTGGGCGCGCTGCTCGGGGACACCCCGCACACCCGGCCGGTCCCGGTCAGCGGCGTGACCTCCGACCCGGACCTGGCGCGCACGATGGACCTGGAGGAGACCCGGTACGAGGGCCCGACGGGCATCGTGGGCATCCTCCAGGAGGCGTGCACCCACGCGGGCGTGCCGGCGGTGAGTCTGTGGGCGGCGGTGCCGCACTACGTGTCGCAGCCGCCGAACCCGAAGGCGACCCTGGCGCTCCTCAACCGGCTGGAGGACCTGATCGGGCTGCGCATCCCGCTGGGCGAGCTGCCCGAGGACGCGCGGGCCTGGCAGGTGGGCGTGGACCAGCTGGCCGCCGAGGACAGCGAGGTCGCCGAGTACGTGCAGACCCTCGAGGAGGCCCGGGACACGGCGGAGCTGCCGGAGGCCTCGGGCGAGGCGATCGCCCGGGAGTTCGAGCGGTATCTGAGGCGGCGCGAGCCCGGCACGGGGCCGGGCGGCGGCCCGGGGGTGGCGATGGAGGGCGGCGACACGCCGTTCCTCCGGGACCCCGGCAGCGGCCGCACGCGTCCGCCGAAGCCGGAGCAGCCGGGTCCGGAGGCGGTCCCGGGCACGGAGACGGCCGAGGGTTCGGAGGAGACGGACGTTCCGGAGGGACCGACGGCGTCCGCCGACGGTTCACCGGACACGGACGCGGACACGGACGCGGGCAGGGACCCGGTCCTGGACACAGACGCAGACACGGGCGCAGACGCAGACGGTGACACGGGCGCGGGCAGCGACACGGACGGCGGCGCGGACGGCGAGTCCGGCAAGTAGCGGTCTCCGCCGGGGAGTCGAGACGGAACGGGAGGGGTGCCCGAGGGCGCCCCTCCCGTCGTCGCGTCAGCCGCGGATCAGCTCACGCGTCAGGCGCAGCCGAACCGGGCCGCCGCCCAGTCCGCGTGGTCCCCGCTCTTCGACCCGTTGGTGTCCGTGATCCGCAGCCGGACGTGCCGCGCTCCGGTCACGTCGACGTTCACGGGCAGGGTCGCCGAGGCTCCGGTGAGCCGGGGCGAGGTCCAGAGGACCTTGCCGTCGGCCTCGACGGAGAAGGCCACGTCGCCGTAGCCGTTGATCTCGTCATCGATGCCGACGTCGGCGGTGAAGGTGGTGCAGCGGCCGCCGAGGTAGACCTCGATGTCGGAGTCGGCGTGGGCCCCGATGCCCTTCTCGTAGGCCGTGCCCGCCAGGGTGAGGGGCTTGCCGTCGGCGGCTCCGGACTCGCCGTTGGAGCGGTCGCGTTCGGGCGGTCCCCAGCCGTTGGTGGAGCGCAGCCAGACGAGGTCGCTCGCCCAGGCGTCGCCGGTGGGCGGCGGGGGCATCACGCCGACCGCGAACCGCTGGACGGCGGTGCGGTCGGTGCCCGCGGCGCGGTGCCGGGCGGTGGCGGTGAGGGTGGCCTCGCCGGGCTCGGCGTCCGGGGCGGGGGTGACGGTGACCTCGACCCGGCGGGTGGTACCGGCCGGGACACGGGCGATCGGCGCCGCCGGGGTGACCTGCCAGCCGGCCGGGGCGGCGAGGGAGACCCGTACGTCGGTGGCGTCGCGGGTTCCGGCGGTGACGTCCACGGCGACGCTGCCGGGGGCTCCGGCGCCGAGTTCCTGCGCCGTGGGGACGGCGAGGGTGGCGGAGGCGCCCGGTACGGCGCCGCCGACCGCGCTGGTGTCGCTCAGCCGCAGTTCGAAGTCGCGGGCGGTGGAGAGGGCGGCCGTCTTGACCCGGACCACTCCCCCGCGCTCGTCGCGGTCGTACCACCAGCCCTGGGAGGCGGCGTCGAAGGCGGCGCGGGAGGTGAGGGCGGGCAGCTTGCGCCCGTCGAGCCGGACGGCGCCGGGGGCGTCGCCGGTGTGGACCGTGAAGGCGTACGGCCGGGCGTTCGCCTTGCCGGTGTACGTGCCCTTGCTCGCCCCGATGCGGACGGTGACGTCGCCTGCGCCGCGCTGCGGGGCGCGGACCTCGGCCCGCTGGGTGGCGTAGCGGCCGGTGCGGTGTTCGCGGGTGACGCCGTCGTCCTCGTACAGCTCGAAGGAGGAGCTGCCCTGCGGGTAGATGTCCCAGGCGATCGGGTCGCCGGGGGCGCGGTCGGTGTACGAGCGGATGTCGCCGGGCCACATCGGGACGGTCGCCCCGGCCCGTACGAAGAGGGGCAGGGTGTCGAGCGGGGCGCTGTAGTCGTCGACGGTGAGGGGGCCTTCGTAGGTGCGGCCGCTCCAGTAGTCGATCCAGGTGCCCCTGGGGAGGTAGATCCCGTCGCGTTCGACGGCGTCCTGGTACACGGGCGCCACGAGGAAGTCCTCGCCGCTGAGGAACTCGTACCTGGCGGCGTCGGTGGCGGCCCTGGGGTCGTCCGGGTACTCCAGGGCGAGCGGCCGGGCGAGGCCGACGCCGGTCCTGGTGGCCTGGTGGGCGTGGCTGTAGATGTACGGGAGCAGGGCCTCGTGGAGCTTGAGGGAGGCGCGGTTGACGCTGGTGTAGGGCTCGCCGTAGCGGAAGGGCTGCTTGTCGTTGGCGGCCCAGCCGTCCATGGTCATCGTGACCGGCAGGAAGGTCTTCCACTGCAGGTCGCGGGCGTAGGTCTTGGCGCTGCCGCCGAAGATGCCGTCGACGTCGCCGGTGGTGTAGGCGAGTCCGGACATGGACGCGCCCGCGTAGGTCGGGATCTGCCAGCGGATGTACTCCCAGCTGCCGGACTGGTCGCCGGACCACTGGACGCCGCAGCGCTGGGCGCCGGACCAGCTCTCGGGGGCCCAGGTGAAGCCGCGGGCGTCGCTGTGGGCCTCGATGCCGGCGTGGGCGTCCTTGCAGCCGTCGAGGGCGAACTTGTAGCCCTCGCCGACCCAGGCGACGTCGAGCTTGGCGACCCGCTGGCCGGCCTTGACCTGCTCTTCGAGCTTGTCGATGCCGTCCTCGGTCCAGAGGCCGAGCTTCATGCCGCGCTCGCCGAGTCCGGCGGAGGCCTCGGCGAGGTTCTCGTAGCCGCAGCCGTAACCGTCGTTGACGAGCATCCAGCCGTTGGGCATGTCGTTCTCGACGTAGCCGTCGGCGACCTTCAGTGCGTCGAGGGTGCGGCGTTCGCCCCGGTTGGCGTTGTGGAGGTAGCAGTCGGCGTCGCCGATCTCCAGGCCGTACACGGGCGGCAGGAAGGGTTTGCCGGTGAGCCGGGTGTACTGGCCGATGACGTCCTTGGCGGCGTCGCCGCCGGTGCCGGCGAAGTAGTAGGCGTCGAAGCGCCGTTCCTCGGCGCTGGTGGTGACGGGCTCGGTGAAGGCGTAGGTGTTCGGCGCGTAGGTGTTGCGGTAGACGCCGTAGCCGGCGGAGGAGAGGTAGAACGGGACGGAGTTGGGGTGGCCGCCGTCGTTCCAGTTGTAGTCGACGCCGACCTCGACGGTCTTGTCGCGGTGGGAGGTGTTGCCGCGGCCGTTCTGCATGCCGGCGCCGTAGAACTGCTCGGTGGCGCCCCGGGCGAGGGTCTGGGTGGTGCGGTCGGCGGTCCAGCTGAGACCGCGGGACTCGCTCCACAGCGGGGTGCCGTCGGCGCGCAGGGCGGCGAAGCGGAGCGGTGACTTGTAGGCGCGCAGGGTCACCTCGGAGCTGCTCAGTTCGTAGCGGTCGCCCAGGTCGCGCCAGCGGGTGGCCGGGGGCGGGCCCTGGGGCAGCGTGATGTCGCTGCCGGTGGGGTCGGTGAACGTGCCGTCGGGGGCGAGTTCGATGCGGAAGGTGTCGGCGGTGACGAAGCTGACCCGGGCCTGGGCCCGGCCCGCGGTCAGGCGGTAGACGGACCCGGCGGCGGCGAAGCCTGTGAGGTCGCCGACCGTGGTGGCGGGCTCCTGTGGCGTGGTGTCGGCCTGGTCGGCGCGGTCGGTGGGGAGGGCCGAGGCGGTGGCGCCGGGTCCCGCGAAGGCCGCGAGGAGCCCGAGGACGGCCCCGGCCAGTGCAACTTTCATGCGTGATGATGATTGCATGGAGCTTATTTAGCGCAGGAACGAGCAGTCCCGCCAGGACAAAACGGAACCGCCCTCGGACTTCGGCGAGAAGTCCAAGGGCGGTTGCCTGAATGGGAGTTGTGCGGTCCTGCTCGTTACAGGGCCACACCGAGCAGTGCGTCGACGGCGCGGGAGACGAGACCGGGAGCGGAATCGTCGGCGCCACCCTCGGCCTCCTGGAGCGTGGCCCAGCGGTCGACCGCTGCGAGCGCGGTGGGCGTGTCGAGGTCGTCGGACAGCGCGTCGCGGAGCTCCTCGACGAGCGCGTCGGCGGACGGGCCGTCGGGGCGCGACACGGCGGCGCGCCACCGGCCGAGACGCTCCACGGCGTCCTGGAGGACCTGGTCGGTCCACTCCCAGTCGTCGCGGTAGCGGTGGGAGAGCAGCGCGAGCCGGATGGCGGCCGGGTCGACGCCGTCGCGGCGGAGCTTCGAGACGAAGACCAGGTTGCCCCGGGACTTGGACATCTTCTCGCCGTCGAGGCCGACCATGCCGGCGTGGACGTACGCCTTCGCCATGGGGAACTCGCCGGTGAGCGTCTGGGCGTGGGAGGCGCCCATCTCGTGGTGCGGGAAGATCAGGTCGGATCCGCCGCCCTGCACGTCGAAGCCCATGCCGAGGTGGTCGAGGGCGATGGCGACGCACTCGATGTGCCAGCCGGGGCGGCCGGGGCCGAGGCTCGCGCCGTCCCAGCTCGGCTCGCCCTCGCGGGCGGCCATCCAGAGCATCGGGTCGAGCGGGTTCTTCTTGCCCGGACGGTCCGGGTCCCCGCCGCGCTCGGCGGAGAGGTGGCGCATCAGCTCGGTGGTGTAGTTCGAGACCTGTCCGAAGTGCGGGTCGGCGTCGACGGAGAAATAGACGTCTCCTTCGAGCTCGTAGGCGGCTCCGGAGTCCCGGAGGCGCTCGACGAGCGGGACGATGCCGGGTATGGCTTCGACGGCGCCGATGTAGTGCTGCGGGGGCAGCATCCGCAGGGCGGTCATGTCCTCGCGGAAGAGGGCGGTCTCCCGCTCGGCGAGGCCGACCCAGTCGATGCCGTCGCGGATCGCGCGCTCCAGGAGCGGGTCGTCCACGTCCGTGACGTTCTGGACGTAGTGCACCTGCCGCTTGGTGTCGAGCCACACGCGCTGAACGAGGTCGAACGCGTTGTAGGTCGCCGCGTGACCCATGTGGGTCGCGTCGTACGGCGTGATGCCGCAGACGTAGATACGGGCGACGGGGCCGGGGGCGAGGGTCACTCGTCCACCGGTCGCGGTGTCGTGGATCCGGAGGTCGCGGCCCTTGCCGGGAAGGGCGGGGACCTCAGAAGCGGGCCAGGCATGCATGACCCGAGCGTAACCGGACAGGTGTTCCGGATACGAACCGGATCCGGGATCTTGACCTATTAGGCGCTCTTGCGGGTCGGAGGCGTGCGTGTATACCCCCCAGGGGTGCATGCCCTCGGGGAGGCCGTCCACAGGGATGGCCGAAACCCTTCGGTCCGGTCAGACGGGCGGCCAGGGGATCGCCGGCCACTGCCCGGAGGGCTCCGGATGCCGTCCCGTGGTCCGCAACGCCTCCACGCGGGCGCGTACGGCCGCCACCTCGGCATCCGTGAGCAGTTCCGCCAGACGGGCGGCGAGCGGCTCTCCCGGGGCCAGGGAGCGGCCGAGCGCGTCGAGCACCCCGGCCGCCTCGGCGGGCAGCTCCTCGCCCGCCCAGCCCCACAGGAGGGTGCGCAGTTTGTCGTCGACGTGGAAGGTGACCCCGTGGTCGATGCCGTAGAGGTGCCCGCCGGGAGCGGGCAGCAGATGGCCGCCCTTGCGGTCGCCGTTGTTGATGACGGCGTCCAGGACGGCGAGCCGCCGCAGGTCGGGGGTGTCCGCGTGGACGAGGAGCGCGGTGCGGTCCTCGTCGACCTGGGCGGGGCCGACGGCCTTCCAGCCCTCGCCCGCCTCGTCGTCCTCGGTCAGGGCGAGCAGCCGCGCCTGGGGATCGGCCTCGATCCACAGCTGGACCATGCCCTCCCCGTAGGGCCCGTCGCGGAGCACGGTCGGCGGGACCAGACCCCAGCCCATGGCCTCGGAGATCTCGTACGCCGCGACCTCGCGCTGCGCGAGCGTGCCGTCGGGAAAGTCCCACAGCGGGGCCTCCCCCGCGACCGGCTTGTACACACAGGCCGCTTCCCTGCCCCCGTACGCGACGGAGCAGTACAGGACGGCATTGGAGGCCTCGCGGACCTGGCCGCGTACCGTCAGCTCACCACGGGCGAGCAGCTCGGCGTCCCGGGGCGTCGGGGGGCTGCTGCTCATGCTCCGCGGCGGTATCCGTTCTGGCGCGGGCAGACATGGCCCTCGGGGTCGAGCGGCAGACTGCACAGCGGGCAGGGCGGACGGCCGGCGTTGACGACGTCGAGGGCCCGCTTCGCGAAGGCACGGGCCTGGGCGCCGCTGAGGCGGACCCGGAGCATCGGCGGGCCGTTCTCCTCGTCCTGGAGCAGGCGTTCCTCGGCCTCGGCGAGGTCCTCCTCGGACTCCACGTCGAGCTCGACGAGCGCCTGCGCCTCGACGATCATGCGCTGCTCCTCGCCGTCCCAGGCGAGCGCCATGGTGCCGACCCTGAACTCCTCCTCGACGGGTACGTCGAGGGGGGCGGTGTCGGCCACCTCGACGGGCGCGACGGCGGGGACCGGGGCGTTGCCCCCGGTGCGGCGGACGACCTCGTCGAGGAGTTCGTCCATGCGCTCGGCGAGCGCGGCGACCTGTGTCTTCTCCAGGGCGACGCTGGTGACCCGGCCGGCGGCGGACGCCTGGAGGAAGAACGTACGGCGGCCAGGCAGCCCGACCGTACCGGCCACGAAACGCTCCGGTGGGTCGTAGAGGAACACCTGACGGGACACGTTTCCCGGCTCCCTTGCGTCTCGACAGTCGTACTACGGCGGCGCGTCCACCCTACTGCGCGAGAGGATCACGGTGCGCCCGCACCGCCCCCGACCTCAGCGGTCCCGCTGCTGTCGGGGTGCTCGCGCGGCGCGAAGGCGGCGAAGTCCCCGGTGTCGCCGAGCCGGACGAGGAAGGGCCGCAGGCGCGTGTAGCGGATGACGGTGACCGAGCACGGGTCGACGTGGAGGCGCTGGAAGAGGTCGAGGTGCAGTCCGAGCGCGTCCGCCACGATCGACTTGACGATGTCCCCGTGCGAGCACATGACATAGGCGGCGTCCTCGCCGTGCTCGGCCTCGATCCGCGCGTTCCAGTCGTGCACGGCGTCGACCGCGCGGGACTGCATGGCGCGCATCGACTCGCCGCCGGGGAAGGCCGCGGCGGAGGCGTGCGCCTGGACGACCTCCATCAGGGGTTCGTCGTTGAGCTCGGCGAGTTTCCGGCCGGACCAGTCGCCGTAGTCGCACTCGTTGATCCGGTCCTCGACGTGCAGCGGGAGGTCGGGGCGGGCGTCGAGGAGCGGCCGTACGGTCTCCCGGCAGCGCTGGAGGGGGCTGGAGACGACGGCGGCGAGGGGGATGTCCGCGAGGCGCCCGGGAAGCGCGGCGGCCTGCGCGGCGCCCCGCTCGTCGAGGGAGATCCCGGGGGTGCGCCCGGCGAGGACCCCGGAGGTGTTGGCGGTGGAGCGTCCGTGCCGGACGAGGATCAGCGTGGCCATGACGGCCAGCCTAGGCGGTGCGGGGAGGTGGCCGAGGGGTGCGGCCGGCGGGGGCAGGAGGGCTCCGGGCGGATCCACGCGTGCGTGGCGAGGCCGTCCGGCGGAGGGGCGGACCACGTGTGCGTCGCGAGACCGTTCGATGGAGAAGCGGATCCACGCGTGCGTCGCGAGACCGTTCGATGGAGAATACGCCGCGTGATCGTGGACTCAGCCATCTACCGGGACGGGCGCCGTACGGACGGCCCCGCCGACCTCTCCGACGCGCTCGACGAGGCGCGGGCCGCCGGGGACGCCTTTCTGTGGGTGGGGCTCCACGAACCGACGGAGGCGGAATTCGACCATGTCGCCTCGGAGTTCGCCCTGCACCCGCTGGCCGTCGAGGACGCCCTCAAGGCCCATCAGCGCCCCAAGCTGGAGGTCTACGACGACTCGCTGTTCGCGGTGCTCAAGCCGGTCGTCTACGAGCCGGAGAGCGACCGGGTCTCCTCGGGCGAGCTGATGGTGTTCATGGGCGACTCCTTCGTGGTGACCGTCCGGCACGGCGAGGGCGCTCCGCTCGCGCAGGTCCGCCGGCGTCTCGAAGCCGACCCGGAGGTCCTCAAGCACGGCCCGACGGCGGTGCTGTACGCGGTGAGCGACGCGATCGTGGACCACTACCTCGATGTGGCGGGCGAGCTCCAGGTGGACCTGGAGGAGCTGGAGGCGGACGTCTTCGCGCCCACCGGCGGCAATCCCGCGAACACGGCGGAACGGATCTACACGGCGAAGCGGCAGGTCCTGGAGTTCCGCCGGGCCAGTGGCCCGCTGGCGGGTCCGGTGTCCCGGCTCACGGGCGGTTCGGTGCCGTTCGTGAACGAGCGGTCGCAGCCCTTCTTCCGGGACGTCAACGACCATCTGATGCGCGCCAACGAACAGGTGGAGGGGCTCGACCGGCTCCTGTCCGACGTGCTGTCGGCCCATCTCGCGCAGATGGGCGTGCGGCAGAACGACGACATGCGGAAGATCTCGGCGTGGGCGGCCATGGCCGCCGTCCCGACGATGGTCGCGGGGATCTACGGCATGAACTTCGAGCACATGCCGGAGCTGCACTGGGTGGCGTCGTACCCGGTGGTGATCGTGGTGATGGCCGGCATCGTCCTCACCCTGTACCGGATGTTCAAGCGGCGCGGCTGGATGTGAGCCGCCGACCCGCACCGCGGCAGGGCGGTCGCCCCGGAGGGGGTCAGAAGGCCGGGGCGGGGCTCGCGGGCCCGCCGAGGGCGTCGAGTCGCTCGGGCGTCCTCAGGCCGACCATCCGGTGCCAGCCCGCGGCGCGCTCGTACCCGTACATCCCGCGGATTCCGGCGGCGAGGACGGCCGCCTTGGGCCTGGGCCAGCGCAGGATCCTTCCCATGTGCCCCATCACGGCGAGGCTGACGTCGCGGTAGACCTGGATCTCGACGAGGGCGGACTCGCGCAGGGTCCGCTGGATGAGCCGACCGTGTCCCTCGCGCGCGAGGCGCAGCAGTTCCTCGTGGCAGTAGGCGAGGTGGTTCGCCTCGTCGTTGTCGATCATGTGGATGGCCTTGCCGAGTTCCGGGTGGTCGCCGAAGTACGTGACCAGCATGTCCATCTGGTCGGCGGCCCGCTGCTCGGTGACCCGGCTGTGGGCGAGGTAGACGATGATGTCCTGCTCGCTCAGCGGCTCGTCGCGGCGCAGCTTGTCGTGCGCGAGGCCGATGCCGCGCTGTTCGAGGAGCATCGTGTAGTCGGTGTCGGGAGGCACCGGGACGGGTTCGAGGCCACGCTTCTTCATCAGGGCGTTGAAGATCCGGCCGTGCTTGTCCTCGTCGGCGCCGTGCCGGGTGATCTTGGGGGTGAGATCCCTCATCCCGGGGGCGACGAGCGCCGCGATCCGGGCGTTCTCCCAGCCGCCCTGGGACTCTCCGCTCGCCGCGATCGAGCAGAAGAGCGCGAAGGACTCGTCGTTGTCGATGATTTCCTGGAACAGGCCCTTGGCCGTGAGCATCGCCGCCACCTCCGTGCGCATGTCCGCACTCCGTCCGGCCCCCGGGAGAACGAGTCAAGTGCGGTGCGCGGCGAGGGGCAACAGGAGGGCTCGACGACTCGGCCGAAAGAGTGAGACCCGAGGGCGTAACCGAGGGGCCCGTGACGCCGTTGTGCAGCGTGACGGCCGTGGCGGGGAAGACCCCCGAGCCCCCACCACGGCCGCAGAACCTCTCACCGACGGCGCCCTCCCGGGATCACGCCAGTCCGGCGCGCTCCATCGCCTCGACACCCGCCCGCAGGGCCGCCAGCCGCTCGTCCAGGGTGAAGCCGGCCGGGGCGAGGGTCAGGGTGGTGACCCCGGCCTCCGCGTAGGCCGTCATCCGCTCCGCGATCCGCTCGACGGAGCCGAGCAGCGAGGTCTGGTCGATCAGGCTCTGCGGTACGGCCGCGGCGGCCCCCGTCTTGTCGCCTGCCAGGTACTTGTCCTGGATCTCGGCGGCCTCCTTCTCGTAGCCCATGCGCTGCGCGAGCTGGTTGTAGAAGTTCTGCTTGCGGCTGCCCATGCCGCCGACGTACAGCGCGGTGTACGGGCGGAACACGTCCGCGAGCGCGTCGACGTCGTCCCCGAGGGCGAGCGGCACGGTGGGGCAGACGTCGAAGCCGTCCATCGTCAGGCCGGCCTTCTCGCGGCCCGCGCGGATGTGGCGGAGCGCGGTCTCCTCCAGGTGGGCGGCGGAGGGGAAGATCAGCAGGGCGCCGTCGGCGATCTCGCCGGTCTGCTCCAGGTTCTTGGGGCCGATCGCGGCGATGTAGAGCGGGATGTGCTCGCGCTCCGGGTGCACGGTGAGCTTGATGGGCTTGCCGGGGCCGCCGGGGAGCGGGAGGGTCCAGTGCCGGCCCTCGTAGCTGAGGCGCTCCCGGGTCATCGCCTTGCGGACGATCTCGACGTACTCGCGGGTCCGGGCCAGCGGCTTGTCGAACTTCACGCCGTACCAGCCCTCGGAGACCTGCGGTCCGGAGACACCGAGGCCGAGGCGGAAACGGCCGCCGGTGAGCGAGTCGAGGGTGGCGGCGGTCATGGCCGTCATCGCGGGCTGCCGGGCCGGGATCTGCATGATCGCGGAGCCGACGTCGATCCGCTCCGTCTTCGCCGCGACCCAGGCGAGCACGGTGGGCGCGTCGGAGCCGTAGGCCTCGGCGGCCCAGCAGACGTCGTAGCCGAGGCGGTCCGCCTCCTGGGCGACGGCGAGGTTGTCGCCGTCCATGCCCGCACCCCAGTAGCCGAGGTTGATGCCGAGCCGCATGTCCACGCACCCCTTACCCATCGGTAACGTTCTTGTGGGCGGGACTCTAGCGCGCGCTCGGCGCATCCGTCAGGACGCGGTTGTCCACAGGCTCTCTCCGCGTGGTGCCCTGGCCAGTAATCTCGCGCCCATGGAGCAGAGGCATCTCGGACGTACCGGCCTGCGTGTGTCGCGCATCGGACTCGGCACCCTCACCTGGGGCCGGGACACCGACGAGCACGACGCCGCCGAGCAGTTGAAGTCGTTCTGGGACGCGGGCGGCACGCTCGTGGACACCGCCGACGTGTACGGCGGAGGCGAGGCGGAGTATCTGCTCGGCCGTCTCATGGAGCGGCTCGTCTCCCGGCAGGACCTGGTCCTGTCGACCAAGGCGGGCAGCGTGCCGGACCCCGACCGGCGGACGGACGGCTCGCGCGGGCACCTGCTCGCCGCGCTCGACGCCTCCCTCGCCCGGCTCGGCACGGACCACGTGGACCTGTGGCAGCTTCACGCCTTCGACCCCCACACGCCCTTGGAGGAGTCGCTCCAGGCGCTCGACATCGCGGTACGCAGCGGGCGCGCGCGGTACGCGGGCGTGGCGAACTTCTGCGGCTGGCAGCTCGCCAAGGCGGGCACCTGGCAGCTCGGCGGGGACCGGACCCGGCTCGCGGGGGCGCAGCTGGAGTACTCGCTGCTCCAGCGGGGCGTGGAGCGCGAGGTGCTGCCGGCGGCGCAGGACCTCGGGATAGGCCTGCTGCCCTCCTCCCCGCTGGGGCGCGGGGTCCTGACGGGCAAGTACCGCGGCGGGACCCCGTCCGACTCGCGCGGCGCCTCGGAGACGATGGCGCCGTTCGTGGAGCCGTACCTGGACGATGCCGCGAGCAGGATCGTGGACGCGGTCACGACGGCCGCCGACGGCCTCGCGACGACCCCGCTGCACGTGGCGCTCGCCTGGGTCCGCGACCGGCCCGGCGTCACCGCGCCGATCGTCGGCGCGCGCACGGCGCGCCAGCTCGCGGCCGCGTTGTCGGTGGAGACCCTTAGTCTTCCTGACGAGATCTGTCGGGCGCTGGACGATGTGTCGGCGCCCGTGCACCGCTATCCGGATCACGACTGGAGCACCTTGTGACCGAGCCTTCCGGGGAGACCGCGCCCGAGGCACCCGAGGACGTGGCACCCACCGAGGACGTCCAGGAGGACGCACGGCAGGGAGCCGCCGAGCCGGAGGAGCCGGGGACGGCCGAGGAGCCGGCGTCGGCCGAGGGGCCCGCGACCGGCGAGGAGCCGCCGGCCCAGGAGCCCGCCGAGACCGAGGCGCCCGCCACGACCCAGGAGTCCGCCGGGGCCGAGGCGCCGGACGCGGCCGCAGAGGCCGACGCGGCGCCGGAGTCCACCGACGACGCCGAGCCCGCCGAACCCGCCGAACCCGCCGAACCCGGGTCCGCCTCGGCCGGGGAGTCCGGCGCTGGTGGAGATGCCGCCGAGGCCTCCGACACGCCCGAGTTGAGCGACGCTCAGGCCGAGCTGGCCGCGCAGCGGGAGCTGCGGGCGAAGATCGAGGCGCGGAAGGCCGAGAGAGAAGGGCCTCTGGCGAGCGGCGCCAAGCTGAGCGGCACGGCCGCCGATCTGCTCGCGGCCGTCCGGGCCGTGGAGGGCGGCGCCGCCTCCGGCAGCGCGTTCTACGAGGCCCCCGAGCCCGCACCCCGCAGGGCCACCCCCGAAGCGGCCCCCGCCATGACCGTGCGACCCCCGGTACCGGCCCAGGCCTCCGCCCCCGCTCCCGGCACCACCACCGCCGTGCGCGAGGTCCTGGCCAAGGGCGGCGCGCCCGAGGCGCTGGCCGGGCAGGTCGCCGCCGCACTCGGCGAGGGCGCGGCGCAGGTCCTGCTCGACGACCCCTGGCAACTGCTCGCCGTCTCCGGTGTCCGCCCCGAGCAGGCCGACGGCTTCGCGCGGGCACTGCTCGGCGCCGCGTGCGGCCCCGAGGACCCGCGCCGGACGGTCGCCCTGACGGTCTGGCTGCTCGAGCGGGCCGCGCTCCAGGGGCACACCGCGCTGGAGATCGACACCGTGCGCACCGGCCTCGCCGGGCACGCGGTGCCCGATCCCGGGTCGGCCGTCGAGGAGGCGGTGTCCGCGGGCGCGGTCCTCGTCTTCCAGGAGGAGGAGACGGCCGAGGAGGAGCCGGAGGAGGACGAGGAGTCGCCGGAGGTCCCGGAGGCCGCGGCCGATGAGCCGGCCTCGCCCGTACTGCTCGGCCTCGACCGGTACGCGCTCGCGGAGGAGAGCCTCGCGGACGGCCTCGCCCGGCTCGTCAGGACGGCGACTGCCGACGCCTGGGAGGGCTCCGAGCTCGAACGGGCCGCCGGGACGCACGGCCTCGTCCTCCACACGGGCGGCGAGGCCTCCCGCGCCGAGCCGGCGGCCCTCGCCGCGGCCGCGCGCGAGCGCGGGCTGCGCACCCTGATCGCCGTCCACGCGGAGGGCGGGCGGCGCGCGCTCGGCCCCGCCGGGGCGGACGCGGTGACGGTCGCCGCGCTGCTCTCCGGAGCGGCCGGGCCCGGCCGTGACGAGGACGGAGCCTTCACCCTGGATCTGCTGGTGGTGCTCGACGCCCCGCAGCTGGACGTGGAGACCGCCGCGATGCTCGTGGAGTCGCTGCCCGACGGCTGCCGGCTGGTGCTGAGCGGCGACCCGGCGGTGCTCGGCGCGCCGGGTGCCGGCCAGGTCTTCGGCGACGTGCTGGCGGCCCGGGTGTGCCCGCGGATCGCCTCGCGCGTGCCCGACCCGGGCCCGCTCGGCGAGCTGGTCTCGGGCATCGGCGCCGGTGAGCTGAACCAGGTCGAGGCTCCCGGCAAGGAGATCGTGATCGTCCCCGTGCGGGACGCCGGCGAGGCCGTGCACCGTACGGTCCAGCTGGTCGCCGATTCGGTCCCGCGGGCGATCGGGGTACCGGCGGAGCAGACGCAGGTCGTCACGGTCGGCCACGGCGGATCGGCCGGTACGCGCGCGTTGAACACCGCGCTCAAGCAGCGGCTGAACCCCGGCCCCGGCCGGTTCGGCGGCTTCGACCCCGGGGACCGGGTGGCGTACGCGCCCCTGCCGGGGCGGACGGTGACGGGCACGGTCGTGTCGGCCGACGCCGAGGGGCTGCGGCTGCGGTGCGGCGACGAGGAGGTCCTCGTACCGAAGGAGCGCGTGGAGTCGGCGCTGCGGCACGGCTGGGCGCTCACCGCGCACCAGGCGGCCGGGCTGCGCTGGCCCGCGGTGGTCGTGGTGCTGCCCGGCGACGCCGCCGGGGGCCTCAGCCGGCCCTGGGTGTACACGGCGTTCGGCCGCGCGGAGCGTCATCTCTCCGTCGTGCACGGCGTGGACCAGGCGCTGCCCCGCGCGGTGGCCGAGGGCGTGGCCCCGGAGCGTACGACGCGCCTGCGGCCGCTCCTGGAGGCACTGCTCGCCGTGCCCGAGGAGTGAGGGCCGAGGAGTAAGGGCCGAGGCGCGAAGGCCCGGCTCCCCGCCCCCGGGGAACACGGCCCGGGGGGCCCGGTCCTGAACGAGGAACGGCGGAGGGCCGGGACACCGATCGTGGTGTCCCGGCCCTCCGCCGTCCCCCCGCGTCTTCCGCTCTCCCGGGTCTCCCTCAGGAGGCGGCGGCGCCGGCCCCGTCCTGGACGCCGTCCTCATCGCCGCCGTCGTCCTCGTCCTCGTCCTCGTCGAAGACGGAGCTGACGTCGAAGCGGCAGACGATCCGCTCCGGATCTGCGTGCTCGAAGGGGGCGTTGAGCCACTCCCCCGGTTCCGGGAGGTCCTCGGCGGCGGTCACCCACAGTGTGGAGTCCCCCTCCTCCAGGCCGAACTCCTTGTGCCGGGAGGCGATCTCGTCCGGTTCGAACTCTCCGAAGAGCACGCCGAGCGCGGCGAGCGGCGAGACTCCGGCCCGGGCGCCCGGACCGGTGGCGTCCGCCCCGCCGTCGATCTCGGCGATACGGCGGGCCTGGGCGAGCAGACGCTTCGGTTCCGCCACGGCGTAGTCGCGGCGGATCAGGAGGCTGAGCGCGTGCGGTTCGTCGGGCCCGGCGTACGGCGGCAGCGAACCGTCGGCTCCGGGAATCTCGAAGGGGGTCACCTCGTCGTAGCGGTCGTAGAGGAGTTCGTCGTACGCCTCGGCCGCCCCCGCGAGGGCGTTGAAGGCTTCGTAGACGGCCGGGTCGTCGTCACCCGTGCGGCGTTCGACCGCCGTGAGGTGACGGTCCAGTGCGGCTTTGACCGCCTCGGCGGCGGCACGTACCTCGGCAGCGGTGGGCTGCGCAGCATCAGACATGGGACGCACGCTATCCGTAGCGGGCCGGTGCCCGCACAATAGATGCGATGCCGGAATACGAATTTGTCGACGTGTACGTGCCGCGCGGTGTCTCCCGCAAGGAGGCGACGCGGCTGTTGACCGACCATGCCGAGTACGGACACTGGGAGTTGGACCGTCTGACCCTGCACCGGGACGGGAGTCGCAGAGTGCGGCTGAAGCGGCGGATCATCCGCCAGGTACGAGCGACCTGGTAGAGCGACGAGAAGGGGCCCCGCGGTCTGCGGGGCCCCTGTGCGTGGTGCGTGGTGCGTGGTGCGTCGTCCGCCGAGCAAGCGCGCCCGGACCGGCCCTCCGCGCCTCTCGATCGGCGCCTCGGGCCGGCGGCGCCGCGGTCAGGCGGCGTTGCGCGACCGGCGGTAGATCAGCGAACCGGCGAGCAGCAGACCGGCCCCGGCGGGGACGATCACGCCGAGCGGACCGGAACCGGTCTCGGCGAGCTCCTCGACGGCACGGGGCGGAGTGACGCTGTGCTCACCCGGGGTGTTCGGCCCACCCTCACCGCCGGGGTTGCCGGGCGTACCCGGGGTGCCGGGCGTGCCCGGAGTCCCGGGAGTACCGGGGTTGCCAGGAGTTCCGGGGTTGCCCGGATTTCCAGGGTTGCCCGGATTCCCGGGGTTGCCAGGGTTACCGGGGTTGCCCGGATTCCCAGGGTTACCCGGGTTACCGGGGTTGCCCGGATTCCCAGGGTTACCCGGGTTACCCGGATTTCCAGGGTTACCGGGGTTACCCGGGTTCCCCGGGTGCGTCGGCTCGATGCCGTTGCCGCAGCTGTTGCCCGCCGCGGCGTTGCCCAGGCCGATGCCCGTGACGCTGTTGCCGCACACGTTGACCGGGACGTCGACAGGCACCTGGACGGTGTTGCCCGAGCCGACGCCCGGGGAGTTGCCGGTGTGCCCGCCGGCGGAGGAACCGCCGCCCGGCTTGCCCGGCTTGGAGGTGTTGGCGCACTTGTTGCCCATCGCCGGATTGAGCACTCCGACGACGTTGACGGTGTTTCCGCAGGCGTTCACCGGCACGTGCACCGGGACCTGGACGGAGTTTCCGGACGCGACGCCCGGGGAATTCGTGGCCGCACCGTTCGCACCCGAATCGGCGTGCGCGTAACCGCCGCCGACGGCGGCGAAGACGCCTCCGGCTGCCGCAAAGGTGACCAGACCCTTGCGCGTGACCTGTCGCATAGCTGTTCCCTGCCTGCTCGGCTTCGAAAGAGTGCCACCGGGCGGAACGCCCGGGGCGGAAATGGCCACCGGCCCCGGAGTGCATGGCACGCACTCCGGGGCCGGACCGGCTCACACCCTCACGGGGCGAGGCACAACGTCAGGCGTTGACGCAGGTGTTGCCGAAGGCGGGGTTCAGCAGCCCGATCACGGAGACCGTGTTGCCGCACACGTTCACGGGGACGTGAACCGGCACCTGGACGACGTTGCCCGAGAGGACACCGGGGGAACCGATGGCCGCACCCTGGGCACCCGAGTCGGCAACGGCCATGCCCGCGCCCGCGAGAACCAGACCGCCAGTGGCAGCCGCAGCAGCGACGACCTTCTTGATCATTATTCCTCCTAGTTGGAAATGCGGTCCCAGCCGCGGACCGCACCACCTGTAACGAGGGGGAATGGTGGGGGCTACGAGCCTCCGTGTTCATTCACTCTTTCCGGTCACATGCAAACGCGCGGACGAATTCGCCGTCCGCCGTCAGGAGGCGTCGATGAAACGGTCCAGGACACGGGCGCCGAACTTGAGACCGTCCACCGGCACCCGCTCGTCCACGCCGTGGAACATGCCGGCGAAGTCGAGCTCCGGCGGCAGCTGGAGGGGGGCGAAGCCGAAGCAGCGGATGCCGAGGTCGTCGAAGGACTTCGCGTCGGTGCCACCGGAGAGCATGTACGGCACGGCGCGGGCGATCGGGTCCTCGGCGCGCAGCGCCAGTTGCATGGCGTCGACCAGGGCGCCGTCGAAGCTGGTCTCCAGGGCCTTGTCTCCGTGCACGTCCTCGCGCTTCACGTTCGGCCCGAGGATCCGGTCGAGGTCGGCGAGGAACTCCTGCTCGTAGCCGGGCAGGAAGCGCCCGTCGACGTGCGCGGTGGCCTGGCCGGGGATCACGTTCACCTTGTAGCCCGCGCCGAGCATGGTCGGGGCGGCCGAGTTCCGCAGGGTGGCGCCGACCATCTTGGCGATGCCGCCGAGCTTGGCGAGGGTGCCGTCCATGTCCTCGGGGTCGAGCGGGGTGCCCAGCGCGTCGGAGAGCTCGTCCAGGAAGGAGCGGACGGTCTTGGTGACCCGCACCGGCCACTGGTGGCGGCCGAGGCGGCCGACGGCCTCGCAGAGCTCGGTGATGGCGTTGTCGTCGTTGGTCATCGAGCCGTGGCCGGCCGTGCCCTCGACGGTCAGCCGCATCCAGTGCATGCCCTTCTGGGCGGTCTCGACCAGGTAGAGCCGCAGGTTCTCGTTCACGGTGAAGGAGAAGCCGCCGACCTCGCCGACGGCCTCGGTGACCCCGTCGAAGAGGTCCCGGTGCTTGTCGACCAGGTGCCGGGCGCCGTAGGTGCCGCCGGCCTCCTCGTCGGCGAGGAAGGCGAGGACGATGTCGCGCGGGGGCTTGCGGCCGCTGCGCAGCCGGTCCCGGACGACCGCGAGGGTCATCGCGTCCATGTCCTTCATGTCGACGGCGCCGCGGCCCCAGACGCAGCCGTCGGCGATCTCCCCGGAGAAGGGGTGGTGGGTCCAGTCCTCGGCGTTGGCCGGGACGACGTCGGTGTGGCCGTGGATCAGGAGGGCCGGCCGCGACGGGTCCTCGCCCTCGATGCGGGCGACGGTGGAGGCCCGCCCCCGGTGCGACTCGATGATCTTCGGTTCGAGACCGACCTCGGCGAGCTTCTCGGCGATGTACTCCGCCGCCGCCCGCTCGCCCGGGCCGGAGTGGTCGCCGTAGTTGCTGGTGTCGATGCGGATGAGGTCGCGACAGAGGTCCACGACCTCGTTCTCGGCGGTCTCGGCGTTGCCGCTTCGACCCGTGTTCGACTCGCTCACGCTGCTTCCTCCCACTACGTGCCCCACGTGATTGCTTCGGTCCTCGTCCCATCCTCCCGCGTGCCCCCCTCCAGCCCCAAGGGCGGCCCTCGGCCGACATGCGTCTGTCACATGACGGGGGCGACCGGGGGTGGTGATCCGCCACCCCGAATGTTTGCTATGGTTTTCCTCGTCGGAAGGGCCCAGCGGCCAGGAAGACAGACACCTTGTCCGGGTGGCGGAATGGCAGACGCGCTAGCTTGAGGTGCTAGTGCCCTTTATCGGGCGTGGGGGTTCAAGTCCCCCCTCGGACACCACACGAAGTCCCGGTCGATCTCATCGACCGGGACTTTCGGCATGAGTACGTGCACGTGCAGTCACGAGGCGGAGCGGTGAGACGGAGAGCGAAGGCGCCGGTCGCGCCGTTGCCGCAGCGGGACGGGATCGATCCCGTACGGCTGCGGCTGCCGGAGGACCCGGAAGGGGTCTGGGCGACCGTACGGGAGCACCTGCTCGACCGGTACGGGGCCGCCGTCGGGACCGGGCGGGTCGAGGAGATGCTCGGTGCGGGCCGGTTCGTCGGGGTCGACGGGCCGGTGACCGGGGACGATCCGTACACCGTGGGCCGGTATCTCTGGTTCCACCGTGACTTTCCGGTGGAGGAGCCGGTGCCGTTCCCCGTCGGGGTGGTGTACCGGGACGAGCGGATCGTCGTCGCGGACAAGCCGCACTTCCTCGCCACGATGCCCCGGGGGCGGCACGTCACGCAGACCGCGCTGGCGCGGCTGCGGCGGGAGCTGGAGCTGCCGTGTCTGCAGCCCGCGCACCGGCTCGACCGGCTGACGGCGGGGCTGGTGCTCTGCGTCGTACGGCCGGAGGACCGGGGGGCGTACCAGACGCTGTTCCGGGACCGGCTGGTGCGCAAGGAGTACGAGGCGGTGGCGCCGTACGACCCGGTGGTGGAGCTGCCGGTGACGGTGCGGAGCCGGATCGAGAAGGAGCGCGGGGTGATGGCCGCCCGGGAGGTGCCGGGCGAGCCGAACAGCGAGAGCCGGATCGCGCTCGTGGAGCGGCGGGGCGGGCTGGGGCGCTACCGCCTGGTGCCCGAGACCGGGCGGACGCATCAGCTGCGGGTGCACATGAACGCGCTGGGACTGCCGATCCTGCACGATCCGATCTATCCGGTGGTCCGTGAGGACGGGCCGGAGGACTTCCGGCGTCCGCTGCAGCTGCTGGCGCGGACGCTGGAGTTCACCGACCCGTTCACGGGTGTGCCGAGGCGCTTCGAGAGCCGGCTGGCTCTCAGTGGCCTCGGTTGATCCACTCCTGGAGGTGCGGGGCCTCGGCGCCGATCGTGGTGCTGTCGCCGTGGCCGGTGCGGACCGCCGTCTCCGGCGGGAGGGTGAGGAGCTTCTCGCGGATCGAGTCGACGATCGTGGGGAAGTCCGAGAAGGACCGGCCGGTGGCGCCGGGGCCGCCCTGGAAGAGGGTGTCGCCGGTGAAGACCGTGCCCAGGTCGGGGGCGTACAGGCAGATGCCGCCGGGGGCGTGACCGGGGGTGTGCAGGACCGTGAGGTCGGTTCCGGCGATGGTGAGGACCTGACCGTCGGCGAGTTCGCCGTCGGGGCTGTGGTCGGGGTGGGTCTGCTTCCACAGCGGCTGGTCGGCGGCGTGGAGCAGGATGCGGGCGCCGGTGGCGGCCGCGAGCGCCGGGGCTGCGTCGATGTGGTCGTTGTGGGCGTGGGTGCAGACGATGGCGCGCAGGGCGCGGCCGTCCAGGGCGGCGAGGATGGCCTCGGCGTCGTGGGCGGCGTCGATGACGATCGCCTCGGTGTCGTCGCCGACGATCCAGACGTTGTTGTCGACGTCCCAGGTGCCGCCGTCGAGGCTGAAGGTGCCGGAGGTGACGAGGTGGTCGATGCGGGCGGCCATCAGAACACCACCACCGAGCGCAGGACGTCGCCCTCGTGCATGCGGCCGAAGGCCTTCTCGACGTCGCCGAGGCCGATGGTCTCGGTGACGAAGGCGGCGAGGTCGATGCGGCCCTGCTGGTGGAGGTCGACGAGCATCGGGAAGTCGCGGGAGGGCAGGCAGTCCCCGTACCAGGAGGACTTGAGCGCGCCGCCGCGGCCGAAGACGTCGAGGAGCGGGAGTTCGAGCTTCATCTCGGGGGTGGGGACGCCGACGAGGACGACGGTGCCGGCGAGGTCGCGGGCGTAGAAGGCCTGCTGGTAGGTCTCGGGGCGGCCGACGGCCTCGATGACGACATCCGCGCCGAAGCCGCCGGTGAGCTCGCGGACGGCCTCGACGGGGTCGGTGGAGCGGGAGTTGACGGTGTGGGTCGCGCCCATCGCCTTCGCCGTCTCCAGCTTCCGGTCGTCGATGTCGACGGCGATGATCTTCGCGGCTCCGGCGAGGCGGGAGCCGACGATCGCCGCGTCGCCGACGCCGCCGCAGCCGATGACGGCGACGGTGTCGCCGCGGCCGACCTCGCCGGTGTTGAGGGCGGCGCCGATGCCGGCCATCACGCCGCAGCCGAGGAGGCCCGCGACCTCGGGGGCGACGGCGGGGTCGACCTTGGTGCACTGACCGGAGGCGACGAGGGTCTTCTCGGCGAAGGCGCCGATGCCGAGGGCCGGGGAGAGCTCCGTGCCGTCGAGCAGGGTCATCCTCTGCTTGGCGTTGTGGGTGTCGAAGCAGTACCAGGGGCGGCCGCGCAGACAGGCGCGGCACTGGCCGCACACCGCGCGCCAGTTGAGGATGACGAAGTCCCCGGGCTCGACGTCGGTGACGCCCTCGCCGACCGACTCGACGATCCCCGCGGCCTCGTGGCCGAGCAGGAAGGGGAACTCGTCGTTGATCGCGCCCTGCTTGTAGTGGAGATCGGTGTGGCAGACGCCACAGGCCTGGATCTTCACGACGGCCTCACCGGGGCCGGGATCGGGGATCACGATCGTCTCGACCCGTACCGGTTCGTTCCTGCCCGGGGCGATGACCCCCTGGACGTGCTGCGGCATCGCGAACTTCCCTTCCTCCGACCGGATCTTGTAAGGCTCTTGCGTACCACTATCTCCTGACAAAAGGCGAGACCCCCGCAGGCCGTGCCTGCGAGGGTCCCGCCGATCCCGTGGGGGAGGTCAGTCGCGGTTGGCCGCGGCGGTCGTGCGGACCCGCTTGCGGACGAGGAACCAGCCGCCGACGAGCGCCGCCCCGATGAGCGGCAGGCAGCTGACGGTGGTGCGGCTGATGCCGCCGTCCATCCACATGAGGACGAGGACGGAGCCGAGGAAGACGAGGGTGACGATCTGGGTGTAGGGGGCCCAGGGCAGGTTGTAGCCGGGGCGGGTGAGCCTGCCCGCCTGGGCGTTGCGCCAGAACAGGAGCGAGCAGACCATGATCATGGCCCAGGTGCCGATGATGCCGATGGAGGCGAAGTTGAGGACCAGTTCGAAGGCCTCGCCGGGCATCACGTAGTTGAGCGCGACGCCCATGACGCCGAAGGCGGCGGTGAGCAGGATGCCGCCGTAGGGGACGCCGCCCTTGTTCATGACGCCGGTGAACTTCGGCGCGGAGCCGGAGAGCGACATGGAGCGCAGGATGCGGCCGGTGGAGTAGAGGCCCGAGTTGAGGCTGGAGAGCGCGGCCGTGAGGACGACCAGGTTCATCACGCCGGCGGCGCCGGGGATGCCCAGCTTGTCGAAGACGGTGACGAAGGGGCTCTGGTCCCCGGAGTACGCGGTGTACGGGAGGATCAGCGCGAGCAGGACGACCGAGCCGACGTAGAAGAGGCCCACGCGCCACATGATCGAGTTGATCGCCTTCGGCATGATCTTCTCGGGGTTCTCGGTCTCGCCGGCGGCGACGCCGCACAGCTCGACGGAGGCGTAGGCGAAGACGACACCCTGGATGAGCAGCAGCATCGGCATCGCGCCGTTGGGGAAGATGCCGCCGTTGTCGGTGATGTTGGCGAGGCCCGGGGTGCTGCCGCCGACGTCGTGCGAGGTCACGACGAGGAAGATGCCGATCAGCATGAAGGCGACGAGGGCGCCGACCTTGATGATCGCGAACCAGAACTCCATCTCTCCGAAGTACTTCACGGAGATGAGGTTGGCGGCGAGGACGACCGCGAGGGCGACCAGCGCGAGGATCCACTGCGGGACGTCGCTGAACATCGACCAGAAGTGGGCGTAGGTCGCGGCCGCGGTGATGTCGGCCACGGCGGTGGTCGACCAGTTGAGGAAGTACAGCCAGCCGGCCGTGTAGGCGCCCTTCTCGCCCATGAACTCACGGGCGTAGGAGACGAAGGCGCCGGACGAGGGGCGGTAGAGCACGAGTTCGCCGAGGGCCCGCACGACGAAGAAGGCGAAGACGCCGCAGACCGCGTACGCGATGAAGAGGGAGGGGCCCGCCTGGGACATCCGGCCGCCGGCGCCCAGAAAGAGGCCGGTGCCGATCGCGCCGCCGATGGCGATCATGTTGATGTGCCGGGACTTGAGGTCCTTGCGGTATCCGGCGTCGCCGGCGTCGACGTGGGGGGCGGCCGGGTTCGCCGTGGCGGCGGACAGCGGGTCGGCCGCGGTGACGCGGTCACTCATGGAGTTGTTCGCCTTCGTGAGGGGGCTGTGCGGTACCCGGCCGTGCCTGGTGGGGGGTCACCCCGGGCACGGCCAGCGCACATCCTCACGGCAAGGAGAGGTACCTGACTGTGGCGCATGTCACTGAACGCCCATATTTGAGCTAGTTCAGAGCTTGACGGCGCCTTTGTGCGAGCTTACGGAGCGAGGACGTCCAGTTCCTGCAGGGCGCCGACCGCGATCTGGCGGGTGAGCTCCTCGGCGCGGGCCGCGTCCCGTTCCCGTACGGCCTCGGCGACCTGGACGTGGAGGGTGACGGCGGCCGGGTCGGGGTCCTCGAACATCACGTGGTGGTGGGTGCGGCCGGTGAGGACCTCCGCGACGACATCGCCGAGGCGGGCGAACATCTCGTTCCCGGAGGCGTTGAGCACGACCCGGTGGAAGGCGATGTCGTGGACGAGGTACTCCTCCAGGCGGCGGCCGCGCGAGGTGGCGACCATGCCGAGGGCGTGCTCGGTGAGCTCGCGGCACTGCTCGGGGGTGGCGTTCTCGGCGGCCAGGCCGGCGGCGACGGGTTCGACGGCCGAGCGGAGCACGGTGAGCGAGCGGAGCTGGCGGGGGCGGTCGGCGCCGGCCAGCCGCCAGCGGATGACCTGGGGGTCGTACACGTTCCAGCTGGCGGTGGGGAGGACGGTCACGCCGACGCGGCGGCGGGACTCGACCAGGTGCATGGACTCCAGGACGCGGACGACCTCGCGGACCACGGTCCGGGAGACGTCGAAGCGCTGGGCGAGCTCGTCGCTGCGCAGCACGGTGCCGGGCGGGTACTCCCCCGCGGTGATCGCGAGACCCAGGGTGGCGAGGACCTGCGAGTGAAGCCCCTGGGCCGGTGTCGTCATGGTGGCAAGCCTATGCGCGCTCGCATGGATGATCACATCGGGAATTAAAAGTACTACTTTTATGTCACAGCCTCTTGAATACGTCGTACCCAATGGGTTTCATGGGCGCGACGGATCGATGTCGAAGAAGACAGCGAGGCACCACCCATGAGCACCACCCCCCAGCCCCGAACGACGGCGGTCGTCGTCGTGATGGGCGTCGCCGGGACCGGCAAGACCACGATCGGCCCGCTGGTCGCCGAAGCCCTCGGCCTCCCCTACGCCGAGGGCGACGACTTCCACCCGCCGGCCAACGTGGCCAAGATGTCGGCCGGTACCCCCCTGGACGACAGCGACCGCGAGCCCTGGCTGGACGCCATCGGCTCCTGGGCGCACGACCGGGCCGGGCTCGGCGGTGTGGTGAGCAGCTCCGCGCTCAAGCGCAGCTACCGGGACCGGCTCCGCGCCGCGGCCCCCGGTGTGGTCTTCCTTCATCTGACCGGTGACCGGGAGCTGATCGAGCGGCGCATGGGGGCCCGCAAGGGCCACTTCATGCCGACGGCGCTCCTCGACTCCCAGTTCGCCACCCTGCAGCCGCTGCAGGAGGACGAGGCCGGCGTCGCCGTCGACGTCTCCGGCACCCCCGAGGAGATCTCCGCCCGGGCGGCCGCCGCGCTGCGCGGCCTCGCCGGCTGATCCCCGTCCCCCGCTCCCCGTCCCCCGTTCCCCGCTCGTACGAAGGACACCACCGTGACCAGTCTCAGCGTCGAGATCCTGGCAGCGGACGCCGCCGAACCGATCACCTCGGCAGGCAACGCCCAGCTCGGCATCGCCGTACTCGCCGGCATCGCCGTCATCGTCGTGCTCATCACCAAGTTCAAGCTGCACGCCTTCCTGGCGCTGACCATCGGGTCGCTCGCCCTCGGCGCGTTCGCCGGTGCACCGCTCGCGGACACCATCAAGTCGTTCACCACCGGCCTCGGCAACACCGTCGCCGGCGTGGGCGTCCTGATCGCGCTCGGCGCGATCCTCGGCAGGCTCCTCGCCGACTCGGGCGGCGCCGACCAGATCGTCGACACCATCCTGGCCAGGGCCAGCGGCCGGGCGATGCCCTGGGCCATGGTCCTGATCGCCTCGGTGATCGGTCTGCCGCTCTTCTTCGAGGTCGGCATCGTGCTGCTGATCCCGGTGGTGCTGCTCGTCGCCAAGCGCGGCAACTACTCCCTGATGCGGATCGGCATCCCGGCCCTCGCCGGACTGTCCGTGATGCACGGCCTGATCCCGCCGCACCCCGGCCCGCTCGTCGCGATCGACGCCGTCGGCGCCAACCTGGGCGTCACCCTGGCCCTCGGCCTCGTCGTCGCGATACCGACCGTGATCATCGCCGGTCCGGTGTTCTCCCGGTACGCCGCCCGCTGGGTCGACATCCCGGCCCCCGACAACATGATCCCGGTGCGTCCCTCCGAGGACCTGGAGAAGCGCCCCGGCTTCGGCGTCACCGTCGCGACCGTGATGCTGCCCGTCGTCCTCATGCTGGTGAAGGCCCTCGTCGACATCGTCGTGGACGACCCGGAGAACGCCGTCCAGCAGGTCACCGACGTCATCGGCTCCCCGCTGATCGCGCTGCTCGCCGCCGTCATCGTCGGCATGTTCACCCTGGGCCGCGCGGCCGGCTTCACCAAGGAGCGGCTGTCCTCGACCGTCGAGAAGTCCCTCGCCCCGATCGCGGGCGTGCTGCTGATCGTCGGCGCGGGCGGCGGCTTCAAGCAGACCCTGATCGACATCGGCGTCGGCCAGATGATCCTGGACTTCTCCGAGAACTGGTCCATCCCGGCCCTGCTGCTCGCCTGGCTGATCGCGGTCGCGATCCGGCTGGCGACGGGCTCCGCGACGGTGGCGACGATCTCGGCGGCGGGCCTCGTCGCTCCGCTGGCGGAGGGCATGTCGACGACCGAGACGGCGCTGCTCGTCCTCGCGATCGGTGCGGGCTCGCTCTTCTTCAGCCACGTCAACGACGCCGGGTTCTGGCTGGTGAAGGAGTACTTCGGCATGACCGTCGGCCAGACGATCAAGACCTGGTCGGTGATGGAGACGATCATCTCGGTCGTGGGCATCGTGTTCGTGCTGCTGCTGTCGCTGGTGTTGTGACGCGGCTCCCCCGCGTACGGCTCCGAGGGCCGGTCGTGGCTGACACACTGTCGGCCATGACCGGCCCTCACGCGCTCAAGCCCTTCCTCCTCGCCTTCCCCGGCCCCCTGCGGGACCGGCTCGTCGCGGCGGTCCTGTCCGGCGAGAAGGTCGCCACGACGGGCCTGCTCGTGGAGTACGAGGTCGAGGCCGAGGACCTGCCGGAGCCGGGCGAACGCTCGGCGCTCATCGACTCCGACGGTCGCGAGGTGGCGGTCGTGGAGGTCACCGAGGTCGAGGTCCTGCCCCTGGGCGAGGCCGACCTGGGGCTGGCGCTCGACGAGGGCGAGGGCTTCCTGTCGGTACCGGAGTGGCGCGCTGCACACGAACGCTTCTGGCACAGCGAGGAGATGCGGGAGGGGCTGGGGGACCCGGGGTTCGTGGTGGACGACTCGACGATGGTGGTGGTGGAGCGGTTCAGGGTGGTGGAGCTGTTTCAGGAGGGCTGAGGGCGGTGGCCCACCGCGGAGCCCTGCGTCAGGTGTGGTCGAAGGAGCTTCGCCATACCGTCCTCCCGCTCCGCCGCGGAGCCCGGCGTCAGGCGATCGCCTTCGCCGTCGCCCTGCCCGCCGCTCGGCCCGAGAAGATGCAGCCGCCGAGGAAGGTGCCCTCCAGGGAGCGGTAGCCGTGGACTCCGCCGCCGCCGAAGCCGGCCGCCTCGCCCGCCGCGTACACGCCCTCCAGCGGTTCTCCGCCCTCGGTGAGGACGCGGGAGTCGAGGTCGGTCTCCAGGCCGCCGAGGGACTTGCGGGTGAGGATGTTGAGGCGGACGGCGATCAGCGGGCCGGCCCCGGGGTCGAGGATGCGGTGCGGTACGGCCGTGCGGATCAGCTTGTCGCCGAGGTACTTGCGGGCGCCTCGGATCGCCGTGACCTGGAGGTCCTTGGTGAAGGGGTTGGCGATCTCACGGTCGCGGGCGGTGATCTCGTGGCGCAGGGCGGTCTCGTCGATCAGGTCCTCGCCGGTCACGCGGTTCATGCCCCGGACGAGGGCCGAGAGGTCGTTCTCGACGACGAAGTCGGCGCCCTTGTCCATGAACGCCTGGACCGGGCCCGGCACATCGGCGCGGGCGCGGCCGATCACGTCGCGGACGGACTTGCCGGTGAGGTCGGGGTTCTGTTCGGAGCCGGAGAGGGCGAACTCCTTGCCGATGATCCGCTTGTCGAGGACGAACCAGGTGTGGTCGTGGCCGGTGCGCATGATGTGTTCGAGGGTGCCGAGGGTGTCGAAGCCGGGGAAGAGCGGGACGGGCAGGCGCTTGCCGGTCGCGTCCAGCCAGAGCGAGGACGGTCCCGGGAGGATGCGGATGCCGTGCCTGGCCCAGATGGGGTTCCAGTTCTCGATGCCCTCGGTGTAGTGCCACATCCGGTCGCGGTTGATGTGGTGGGCGCCGGCCTTCTCGGCGATGCCGAGCATCAGGCCGTCGACGTGGGCGGGCACTCCGGAGAGCAGCCGGGCGGGCGGGGTGCCGAGCCGTTCGGGCCATTGGGCGCGGACCAGTTCGTGGTTGCCGCCGATGCCGCCGGAGGTGACGATCACCGCCTGGGCGCGCAGTTCGAAGGCGCCGGTGGCCGTCCGGGTGCTCGCGGTGCCGCGCTCGGCCGTGGAGGGTTCCAGGATCTCGCCGGTGACGGTGTCGACGGCTCCGGCGGTGCGGCCGAGGGCGGTGACCCGGTGGCGGAAGCGGAGCTGGACGAGGCCGCGGGCGACGCCCTCGCGGACCTTCCGCTCGAAGGGGGCGACGAGGCCGGGGCCCGTACCCCAGGTGATGTGGAAGCGGGGGACGGAGTTGCCGTGGCCGTTGGCGTCGTAGCCGCCGCGCTCGGCCCAGCCGACGACGGGGAAGAACCGCACCCCGCGCGCGTGGAGCCAGGACCGCTTCTCGCCGGCGGCGAAGTCGACGTACGCCTCGGCCCATTTCTTCGGCCAGTGGTCCTCGGCCCGGTCGAAGCCGGCCGTGCCGTACCAGTCCTGGAGGGCGAGGGCGTGGCTGTCCTTGACGCGCATGCGGCGCTGCTCGGGCGAGTCGACGAGGAAGAGACCGCCGAAGGACCAGTGGGCCTGGCCGCCGAGGGACTGTTCGGGTTCCTGGTCGAGGAGGATCACGGTGCGGCCGGCGTCGACCAGCTCGGCGGTGGCGACGAGGCCGGCGAGGCCGGCCCCGATCACGATCACATCTGCGTCGTAGGACATGGACCGCATCTTGGATACACGGATGTATCGAGTCAACCTTTTCGCCGTTCCGCCCCCTCCCGTTTTCTAATGCTGAGCATTAATATGAGTGCATGGCGAGGACATCGGGACCCGAGACCCGGGACAGACTGATCCGCGCGGCGGAGGAGCTCTTCGCCGCCCAGGGCGTGCACGGCGCGCAGCTGCGGGACGTCGTGAGCCGCGCGGGGCAGGCCAATCCCTCCGCCGTGCAGTACCACTTCGGCTCGCGCGCCGGGCTGCTCGACGCCGTGATGGCCGGGCGCCAGGCCCGTACGGAGGGCGTGCTCGCCCCGCTGCTCGCGGCCGCCCCCGACGAGACGCACGCCCTGGTCGGCACCCTCGTCACGGCCGAGGCCAGTGAGCTGCGCACCGACCGGGGCCGCCGCTGCCTGCGGATCTCCGCGCAGCTCAGCCATGAGAGCGGCGTGCGCTCCCGGACCCCGCATCCCACGCTCGCCGGCACCGGCTACTGGCGGCTGATCGAGCGGATCGCGGACCGGCTCGCCGCCGACGGCCTGCCCGAGCCGCTGCTCCTGGAGCGCCTCGACCTGGCGCTGACCGTGGTGGGCGCGGCGATGGCGGACCGGGCCCGGCAGTACCTCGACGGCACCGAACCCCTCACCGGTGAGGAGCTCTTCCTCGCCGATCTGGTCGAGACCACCACCGCCCTGCTGCGTGCCGCACAGCCGGAGCAGGCGCATCTCCCCCGAAAGGACCCTTCATGAACGACCTCACCGGCAGGACCGTCCTCATCACCGGCGGCGCGCGCGGCCTGGGCGCGGAGGCCGCCCGGCAGGCGGTCGCGGCGGGCGCGAACGTCGTCGTGACCGACGTGCTCGACGAGGAGGGGGAGGCGACCGCCGCGGCGCTCGGCGAGCGGGCGCGGTTCCTCCACCACGACGTGACCTCCGAGGAGGAGTGGGCGGCGGCCGTCGCGTACGCCGTGGCGGAGTTCGGCGGGCTGCACGGTCTGGTGAACAACGCGGGCATCTCCACGGGCGCGTTCCTGGAGACCGAGTCCGTGGAGCACTTCCGCAAGGTCCTCGACATCAATCTGACCGGTGTCTTCATCGGTATGAAGGCCGCGATACCGGCGATGAAGGCGGCGGGCGGCGGCTCCGTCGTCAACATCTCCTCGGCCGCGGGCCTGATGGGCCTGGCGCTGACCGCCGGTTACGGCGCCTCCAAGTGGGGTGTGCGCGGGCTGACGAAGATCGGCGCGGTGGAGCTCGGCACGGCGGGGATCCGCGTGAACTCCGTCCACCCGGGCATGACGTACACCCCGATGACGGCCTCCGTGGGCATCGAGCGCGGCGAGGGCAAGTACCCGAACACGCCGATGGGCCGGGTCGGCGAGGCCGACGAGATCGCCGGCGCGGTCGTCTTCCTGCTGTCGGACGCCGCCTCGTACGTGACGGGCGCGGAGCTGGCGGTGGACGGCGGCTGGACCACCGGACCGACGGTCAAGTACGTCATGGGGCAGTGACCCCCGTCGCCGCCCGGTCGCTCCTGCTTGGATGGCGGGATGAGTGCCGCTGAGGAGATTCTCGATGTCGTCGACGAGCAGGACCGGGTGATCGGGCAGGCCCCGCGCGGTGAGGTGTACGCGCGGGGCCTGATCCACCGCTGTGTCTTCATCCGGGTCCGGGACGCCGAGGGCCGGATCTTCGTGCACCGCAGGACGCCGGCCAAGCTGGTCTTCCCGTCGATGTACGACATGTTCGTCGGCGGGGTCGTCGGCGCGGGCGAGTCCTACGACGAGGCCGCGCTGCGCGAGGCCGAGGAGGAACTCGGAGTGCGGGGCCTGCCCCGGCCCGAGCCCGTCCTGACCTTCCTGTACGACTCCGCGGGCGTGGCCGGCAAGTGGTGGTCGGCGGTCTACGAGGTGCGGTGCGAGCTGCCGGTGGACCCGCAGGTGGAGGAGGTCGCCTGGCACGCCTTCCTGACGGAGGAGGAGCTCGCGGCGCGGCTCGACGACTGGGCGTGGGTGCCGGACGGGCTCGCCGCGTACGAGCGGCTGCGGGAGCACGGGGCCGGTGAGGTGCGCCCGGCGGGCTGATCACCCGAACGTTAGGGTGCGCGTGTGAGCGATTTCGTACAGAGCCTGCGGCTGTGGTTCGCGCCGCAGCGGATCCGGGACGAGGGGGAGACGCCCGACTACCGGTTCTCCCTCGCCAACGAGCGGACCTTCCTGGCCTGGATCCGGACCGCGCTCGCCCTGGTCGGCGGTGGTTTCGCCGTCGACCAGTTCCTGCCGGACCTGCGCTGGGGCGTCCGGGTCGGGCTCGCGCTCGCGCTGCTCGCGGCCGGGGTGCTGTGCGCCCTGCGGGCGGTGAACCACTGGGTGCGCTGCGAACGGGCCATGCGGCGCGGCGAGGACCTTCCGGGGTCCCGTTTCCCGGCCGTGCTGAGTCTGGTCGTCGCGGTGGTGGCCGTCGCGATGGTGGTGGTCGTGCTCTTCGGCTGGGCGGGGCGGTGACGGAGGCCGTCTCGGGGGCCGGCGCGCGTGATCCCGGGCTCCAGCCGGAGCGGACCCGGCTCGCGTGGCGCCGGACGACCCTGTCGTGCACGGTGGTGGCGGTGCTCGCCGTCAAGCTGGCCGTGAGCGACGAGATCACCGCCGTGGGCGTCACGGGGCTCGCGCTGTCGGCGCTCGTGTGGATCGGGTTCCTGGCCGTCGCCCACCGCCGGATCCGCTCCCTGGCCCCGGCCAGGCCGCAGCCCCTCTCCCATCGGGGCGCGCTGCTCGCGGCCTCCTGCACGATCGCGCTCGCCGTCTTCGGGGCGGCGATGATCTGGTGAACCTGCCCCCGGAGCGGGTGCTCCGGGGGACGGTTCCGGGCGCGGTACAGGGGTTGCGGGCGCGGTTCGTGCGGTGCCGGGCGCGGTTCAGGGGACGGTGACGACGACCTTGCCGTTCAGGCCGCCCGCGGCGTTGGCGCGCTGCGCGTCCGCCGCCTGCTCCAGAGGGAAGGTCCTGGCCACCCGTACCGAGAGAACACCGTCGTCGACCAGGTCCGCGAGGGCCGCGAGGTCGACCGGGTCGGGGCGGACCCAGAAGTAGCGGCCGCCGAGGGCGAGGACCTCGCCGTCGGCGATGGAGGCGAGCCGGCCGCCGGTCGCGAGCAGCCCGGCGGAGATCCGCAGGAACGGTCCGCCGATGGTGTCGAGGACGGCGTCCACGCCCTGCGGCGCGAGGGTGCAGATCTGTTCGGCGAAGGTCGCCTCGTCGTAGACGACCGGCTCGGCGCCGAGTTCCGCGACCCGTTCGAGCCCGGCCTCCCGCGCCGCGCCGATGACCCGGCAGCCGAGGTGGCGGGCGATCTGCACGCCCATGGAACCGACCCCGCCGGCCGCCGCGTGCACGAGGACGGTGTCGCCGGGTCCGACCGCGAGGGGCCGGAGGAGCGCCTGGTAGGCGGTGAGGCCGACGAGCGGCAGGGCGGCGGCCTCCTCGAAGCCGACCGAGCGCGGCTTGCGGGCGAGGGTGCGGACGGGGGCGGCGACGTACTCGGCGAAGGTGCCCCGGGAGAGGAAGTCCTCACGGACGTAGCCCATGACCTCGTCGCCCTCGGCGAACTCGGTGACGGAGACCCCGGGCCGTACGACGACGCCGGAGACGTCCCAGCCCGGGATCACGGGGAAGACCGCGTCCACCATCCCGTCGAGGTACCCGGCCTGGCACTTCCAGTCGACCGGATTGACCGCGGCGGCCCGCACCTTGACCAACACGGCGTCGGGGCCGATCTTGGGGTCGGGCCGCTCGCCGTACTCCAGGACCTCGGGGCCGCCGTACCGGCGGTAGCTGATCGCCTTCATACTCCGACCCTCGACGCAGTGCCGCCGGCCCGCAAGCCGGGGAGACTCCTCCCTGTCCGATCGGGCGCTCACGCCTCTCAACCGGGGGAATCCCTATGACTGCCACCGACTCCTACGACGCCTACGCTCCCCACGTGGTCACGCTCGCGCCGAACGTCCACGCCTTCCTCCAGCCCGACGGAGGCTGGTGTCTGAACAACGCCGGCTTCCTCGGCGACGCGCGCGAGGTGCTGCTCATCGACACCGCCGCCACCGAACGCCGGGCGCGGCTGCTGCGGGACGCCGTCCTCGCGGCGGACCTGCCGCTGCCGGGGACGGTCGTCTCCACCCACCACCACGGCGACCACACCTACGGCAACGGCGTGTTCCTGCCGGAGGCGCGGATCGTCGGCCACGAGAACTGCCGGAGCGAGCAGCTCCAGGCCGGGCATCAGCTCCATCTGCTGTGGCCGCAGACCGACTTCGGGAAGATCGACATCGTGGCGCCGTCCGTGACGTACCGCGAGCGCATGACGCTGTACGTCGGCGGGATCGAGGTGCGGGTGATCCACCCGGGACCGGCTCACACGACGGGCGACTCGATCGTGCACCTCCCCGAGCAGGGCATCGTCTTCACCGGGGACCTGGTCTTCCAGGGCGGGACGCCCTTCCTGCCGATGGGTTCGCTGGCCGGGTCGCTGCGGGCGCTCGACCTGCTGCGCTCCCTCGACGCGCCGACGGTGGTCCCCGGGCACGGCCGGGTGACCGATCCCTCGGCGTACGACGCGACCGAGCGGTATCTGCTCTGGGTGCGGGAGACCGCGGCGGAGGGGTACGCGAAGGGGGCGACGCCGCTGGAGACGGCGCGACGGGCCGAGCTCGGCGAGTTCGCCGCGTGGCGGGAGAGCGAGCGCCTGGTGGCCAATCTGCACCGGGCGTACGCGGAGCTGGCGGGCCTGCCGGAGGCGTCGCCGCTCGACCCGGTGGCGGTCTTCGGCGACATGGCGGCGATGAACGGCGGGGTGCCGGTGGCCTGTCACGCGTAGCGGCGGCACAGCCTCGTGGCGGGCACCCGTTCCGCCCCGCGGAACACGTGCCCACCACGGGGTGCTACCACCGGCCCGGTGCCCACTCCGGGTCCGCGACGCGCATGGCCGCCGCGTCGTCGCGGTTCCGCAGGGTGCCGTCGTCGTCGAGCCAGCGGCGGTGCAGGGCGGCGAGCGCGTCACGGTCGAGTTCGACGCCGAGGCCGGGCGCGTCGGAGACGGTGAGCCGCCCGTCCCGGAAGACGGGGCGGGTGGTCACGACGTCCTCGGTCTGCCACGGGTAGTGGGTGTCGCAGGCGTGGTGGAGTTCGGGCAGGGTGGCGGCGACCTGGGTCATGGCGGCGAGGCTGATGCCGAGATGGGTGTTGGAGTGCATGGAGAGCCCCACGCCGTACGTCCGGCAGAGCGCGGCGAGTTCGCGGGTGCGGCCGAGGCCGCCCCAGTAGTGGTGGTCGCAGAGGACGATCCCCACCGCCCCCTTCGCGAAGGCCTCCGGAACCTCCTCGAAAGTGGTCACGCACATGTTGGTGGCGAGCGGGACCTCGGTGCCGGCGGCGATCGCGGCCATCGCGTCGGTGCCGCTCGCCGGGTCCTCCAGGTACTCCAGCACGTCCTCCAGTTCACGCGCGACGGCGAGGGAGGTCTCCACGGACCAGGCGCCATTGGGGTCGAGGCGGAGAGGACGGCCGGGGAACGCCTCGGCGAGCGCGCGGATCGCGGCGGTCTCCCGCTCCGGTGCGAACACGCCGCCCTTGAGCTTGAAGGACCGGAAGCCGTAGTCGCGCTCGAAGCGGCGGGCCTGGGCGACGATGCCCGCGGGGTCGAGGGCCGCGCCCCAGTCGTCGACGGGGCCGCCCGCGGGGTGGGTGGCCCAGCGGTGAAAGAGGTAGGCGCTGTACTCGACGGAGTCGCGGACCTTGCCGCCGAGGAGGGCGTGGACGGGAAGACCGAGGGTCTTGCCGAGGGCGTCGAGGCAGGCGGTCTCGAAGGCGGAGACGACGGAGAGGCGCAGTTTGGCGGCGGTGCGGACGCCGCGCAGACCGGCCGCGTCGACACCCGTGCCGACACCCGTGCCGACGTCCCCGTCGGCAGGCTGCGCGGTCGTCGGATCGGTGGCCTCCGCAAGCGCGAAGAGGGCGTTCACATCCGTGATCGACCGCCCCGGGAGCGCCTCGGCCAGCGAGCGGGCCCGGTCCAGATAGACGGCGTCGCCGTACGTCTCCCCCAGACCGCTCACGCCGTCCCGGGTGATCACCTCGACCACGAGACGGGGCGTATACGGCTGGTGCACCCCCTGGACGTTGAGGAGAGGCGGGTCGGAGATGAGGATCGGGGTCAGCCGGACTTCGTCGACGATCAGCTTCGCATCCATATGTGAACCCTATTCATGGATGGGATCGATGACCAGAGGGCGCAGGACCGTTTCACGACTCCCCCCTGGACGACATACCGACTGGTCGGTCATCATGAACGCCGACCGAAGCCGATCCGGAGGTACGCACGTATGAGTTCCGCCCCGCCGCCAGGCCTCGACCCCGAGCGGTTGCGCCGCTTCCTCGACCGCGAGCGCCCCGGCCTGGTGTCCGGCTCCCTCGAAGCCCGGCTGATCGAAGGCGGCCGCTCGAACCTGACGTACGTCGTGACCGACGGCGCCGGTCGCTGGGTCGTCCGCCGGCCGCCGCTCGGCCACGTCCTCGCCACCGCCCACGACATGAGGCGCGAGCACCGGGTCATCAGCGCCCTGCACGCCACGGACGTACCCGTGCCGGAGGCGCTGCTGCTCTGCGAGGACGACGCGGTGCTCGGGGCGCCCTTCTACGTCATGGAGTTCGTCGACGGGACGCCGTACCGCTCGGCTGCGGAACTCGCCCCGCTCGGCCCCGAGCGCACCCGCGCCGCCGTCCTCGGCCTGGTCGACACCCTCGTCGACCTGCACGCCGTGGACCCGGCGGCCGTCGGGCTCGCCGACTTCGGGCGCCCCGAGGGCTTCCTCGACCGGCAGCTGCGGCGCTGGGGCAAGCAGCTCGACGCCTCGCGCGGCCGTGAACTCCCCGGGATCGACGAGCTGCACGCCGCCCTCGGCCGGGCGCTGCCCGTCTCGCCGGCGCCCACCGTCATCCACGGCGACTACCGGCTCGACAACGTCCTCATCGACGGGGACGACCGCATCCGGGCCGTCCTCGACTGGGAGATGTCGACCCTCGGCGACCCGCTGACCGACCTCGGTCTGCTCGTCATGTACAGCACGCCGCTCGACCTGCCCGACTCCCCCATCTCCACCACCGCCACGGCCCCCGGACACCCGACCGCCGCCGAACTGGCCGAGCGCTACGCCGCCCGCTCGGGCCGCGACACCTCCGCCCTCGCCTGGTACACCGCCTTCGCCTGGTTCAAGCTCGCCGTGATCCTGGAGGGCATCCACTACCGCTGGACCCTCGGGCAGACGGTCGGCGCGGGCTTCGACCGCATCGGCGAACTCGTCCCCGTCTTCATCGAGCACGGCCTGACCACCCTTCAGGAGGGCTGAACCGCCATGGACTTCGCCTACGACGCACGCACCGAGGAACTCCGCGAGAGGCTCCTCGCCTTCATGGACGAGCACGTGTACCCGGCCGAGCGGACGGCCGAGGAGCAGCGCGCCCTGCTCGGCTCCCCCTGGGACACCCCGGCGGTCGTCGAGGAGCTCAAGGCCGAGGCCAAGCGGCAGGGCCTCTGGAACCTCTTCCTCCCCGACGCCGAGTACGGCGCTGGTCTCACCAACCTCCAGTACGCGCCGCTCGCCGAGATCACCGGCCGCAGCCCGCAGCTCGCCCCGACCGCGCTCAACTGCGCCGCCCCGGACACCGGGAACATGGAACTGCTCGCCCAGTTCGGCGACGAGGCCCAGAAGAAGCAGTGGCTGGAGCCGCTCCTCACCGGCGAGATCCGCTCGGCGTTCGCGATGACGGAGCCGGAGGTCGCCTCCTCCGACGCGACGAACATCGAGACCCGGATCCGGCGGGACGGCGACGGGTACGTCGTCGACGGCCGCAAGTGGTACATCTCCGGGGCCATGAACCCCGACTGCAGGATCTTCATCGTGATGGGCAAGACCGACCCCGACGGGACCGACCCCCGCCGTCAGCAGTCGATGATCCTCGTGCCGCGCGACACCCCCGGCGTGGAGGTGCGGCGCGCCATGCAGGTCTACGGGTACGAGGACCACTCCCACGGCGGCCACGCCGAGGTGGTCTTCGACGACGTCCGCGTCCCCGCCTCGCACCTCATCGGCGAGGAGGGCGGCGGCTTCGCCATCGCGCAGGCACGGCTCGGACCCGGCCGCATCCACCACTGCATGCGGCTCATCGGCATGGCCGAGCGGGCCGTCGAGCTGATGTGCCGCCGCGCGGTCTCCCGTACCGCCTTCGGCAAGACGCTCGCCCAGCAGGGCGTCGTACAGAACTGGATCGCGGACGCCCGGGTGCAGATCGAGCAGCTGCGGCTGCTCGTCCTCAAGACGGCCTGGCTGATGGACACCGTCGGCAACCGGGGCGCCCACACCGAGATCCAGGCCATCAAGATCGCGACCCCGCGCGCGGTGGTGGACATCATCGACAAGGCCGTGCAGGCACACGGGGCGGGCGGGGTCTCGCAGGACTTCCCGCTGGCCGAACTGTGGGCGTCGGCGCGGACGCTGAAGCTCGCGGACGGCCCGGACGAGGTGCACCAGCGGTCGCTGGCGCGGCGGGAGCTGAAGAAGTACCTGTAGAGCCGGCCCGGGCCTCAGCCCGTGCGCAGGCGGCGGATGCCCCTCGCCGTGGCGCGTCCGCGGTCGGCGGCCGCCGGCCCGCCCGTCTCCTCCGCCCCGCCCGCGGGGCGGTCGCTCCCTGCGGCCCTCAGGGCCGCAGGGCCCGGAGCAGCAGGTCTGCGAGGTGGCCGGCGACCTGCTCGGGGGTGAGCGGGCCGTCCGGGCGGTACCAGGTGGAGAGGTGGTGCACCGAGCCGAAGTGGTAGTCGACGACCAGGTCGGCGGGCGTCGCCGAGGAGAACACCCCGGCCCGCTGCCCCTCCTCGATCAGGGCGCGGAACCGCTCGTGGTAGCGGCGCCGCTCCGACCTGACCTGCTTGTTCTTCTCCGGGCTGAGGTGGTGCATGGAGCGGAAGAAGATGGCGGCGTCGTCGAGGTTCTCGATGGTGGTGACGACCACGTCGGCGGCGGCGTCGCGCAGCCGGTCCCCGATGGGCGCGTCGGCGTCCGCGAAGGCGTCGAGGCGCTCCTGCTGGAGGCGCAGGACCCGGGAGTACACCTCCTGGAGGAGGTCCTCCTTCGAGCCGAAGTAGTGGTAGAGCGCCCCCTTGGTGACCCCGGCGGCCTCGACGATCTCCTGGACGGAGGTGCGGTCGTACCCCTGCTCCGCGAAGAGCCGGGTGGCGGCGGCGAGGAGCCTCTGGGGGACGGGTGTGCCGCCCCCGTCCGTCGTCCTGGCCATGCTCCGCCGCCTTCCTTGGTGGTCGTTCTCGTGATCGTGCTCGATGGTGTTTTTCGGTCAGGGGAACGCGTTCCCGCCGGTAGATCTTCGCATCCGGTCGGGCCCGGCTAGCGCGTACCCGTCTCCCAGGCCTGCTGGACGTGGTTCATGGTGCCGAGCCAGCGCTCCGGGTCGGTGGCCCGGTTGCGGTAGTAGCCGGCCACCTCGGGGTGCGGCAGGACGAGGAAGCGGTCGGCGGAGATCGCGTCGAGGAGGGCGTCGGCGACGTCCTCGGGCTCGATGGCGGTGGGGGCCAGGACGAGGTCGCCGGCCGTTCCCGCGGCGGTGAGCATGTCCGTACGGACTCCCTGCGGGCAGATGGCGTGGACGGCGAGACCGCGGTGCCGGTAGGTGAGGGAGAGCCATTCGGCGAAGGCGTACGCGCCGTGCTTGGAGACGCTGTACGGCGCCGCGCCGATCATGGTGAGCAGTCCGGCGGCGGAGACCGTGGAGACGAAGCGCCCGCTGCCGCGCTCCAGCCAGTCGGGGAGCAGGGCGCGGGCCGCGCGGACGTGGGCCATGACGTTGACGTCCCAGGCGGCGGCCCAGACGTCCTCGTCGGCGAAGGCGTCGCCGGGTGAGGAGAGGCCCGCGTTGGCGCACCAGATGTCGACGGTGCCGCCGAGGGCCTCGCGGGCCTCGTCGACGACGGAGGAGGCGTCGCCGGGGACGGCGAAGGCGCCGATCTCCTCGGCGACGGCCTTGGTGCGGACGGGGTCGAGGTCGTTGACGACGACCCGGGCCCCCTCGGCCACGAACCGGCGGGCGAGTGCGGCGCCGATGCCGCCACCCGCTCCCGTGACGACGACTCCGGCGCCCTGGACCTGGTTCGTGCCCTCGCTCATGGACCCACCTCTCCGCTCGACGACCTGTGACGACCTGTGACGACGCGGACAGACTAACCAGTCGGTATGGAAAGACGGAAGAGTGTCGACCGCATGCCTCGTTCCCGTGGGCGATCAGGACCGCTAGCGTGCGTGCCCATGTCACGCGCCCCGGCCGGGGACGGCGATCGAGGAGGTTTCGCATGGGCCTGTCGCGACGGAAGCTGCTGGCCGCCGGGGGCGCCCTGGGGGCGGTGGCGGCCACCGCCCCCACCGCCTCGGGCGCCGCGCCCCTCGCGTCGGCCGGTGCGCCCACCGCCTCGGCGGCCGGGCGGGCGCCCGGACACGCGCGCGTGCGGACCGGATTCGAGCGTCTCGCCGACGACGGGTACGCGCTGCTCGCCGGGGAGCGCGTCGGCATCGTCACCAACCCGACCGGCATCACCCGGGACGCCCGGCACATCGTCGACGTGATGCACGCCGACGAGCGGGTGGACCTGGTGGCCGTCTTCGGCCCGGAGCACGGCTTCCGGGGCACCGCGCAGGCGGGCGGCTCCGAGGGGCGGTACGACGACCCGGCGACCGGGCTGCCCGTCTACGACACGTACCTCAAGAGCGGGCAGCCGCTCGCGGACGTCTTCACCGCCTCCGGCGTGGACACCGTCGTCTTCGACATCCAGGACGCCGGCGCCCGCTTCTACACCTACATCTGGACGCTGTACGACTGCATGGTGGCCGCGGCGCTCGCCGGGAAACGGTTCGTGGTCCTGGACCGGCCGAACCCGGTGACCGGGCGGGCGGCACTGGGCCCCGTCCTGGACCGGGCGTTCGCCACCTTCGTCGGACGCGAGCCGATCGCGCAGGCGCACGGCATGACGGTGGCCGAGCTGGCCCTGCTCTTCAACGGCGAGTTCCTCACGACGCCGGTCGCCCTGGAGACCGTGCGCATGACGGGCTGGCGGCGGACGGACTTCTTCGACGCGACCGGGCTGCCCTGGGTGCCGCCCAGCCCCAACATGCCGACGCCGGAGACCGCGGTCGTCTACTCCGGCACCTGTCTCTTCGAGGGGACGAACCTCTCCGAGGGCAGGGGCACCACCCGCCCCTTCGAGCTCCTCGGCGCGGAGGGGATCGACCGGCGGTGGGCGGAGGCGGCGAACGCCCTCGGCCTGCCCGGCGTCCGGTTCCGCGAGGCCTACTTCGCGCCGACCTTCTCCAAGTTCCAGGGAAAGACCGTCGGCGGGGTGCAGCTGCACGTCCACGACCGGGAGTCCTTCGACCCGGTACGGGCCGGGATCGGGCTCCTGGTCACCGCCCGGAGTTCCTGGTCCGGCTTCGCCTGGCGGGCGGACAACTGGATCGACAAGCTGACGGGTTCGACGCGGGTGCGGACGCTGATCGACGCCGGTGCCGGGGTGGACGAGGTCGTCGGGGCGTGGCAGACGGACCTGGCGGCCTTCCGGGCGGTACGGAGGGAGTACCTGCTCTACCGCTGAAGGCCGGCCCCGGGCGGCGGGAGGGGCGGACAGGTGGGGTTGTCCCCATGATCGACAGGGGTGCGGCCGGGATGTCACGGGACCGTCCCGCCGACCAGGCTGGGCCCATGAACCCTTCCGGCACCTCCTTACGACACCGTCTGCCCCTCGTCGGACTGCTCCTGGCCGTCTGCCTCGGCGCCCTGGCGCCCGCCGCCGGGGCCGCCGGGGCCCCGGCGGCCGCCCCCGACCCGGCGCGCGAACTCGCCCGCACGGCCGCGCCGTTGACCGACCTCCGGCCGCTCGACCGGATGATCGGCTCGGCCAAGGTCGTCGGGATCGGCGAAGCCACCCACAGCTCGGCGGAGTTCTTCACCGCCAAGCACCGGATCTTCGAACACCTCGTGGAGCGCCAGGGCTTCACCACCTTCGCCCTGGAGGCCAACTGGTCCACCGGGCTGCTCGTCGACGCGTGGGTGCGCACGGGCCGCGGCGACATCCGGGCGATCATGCGGGACGAGTTCCAGGAGTCGTACCGGCTCTGGAACACCGAGGAGTACCTCGACCTCTTCCGCTGGATGCGACGGCACAACCAGCTGCACCCCGACCACCCGGTCCGTTTCATGGGCAACGACCTCGGCTACGCGGGCGCGAACCTCTTCGACGACGTGACCGCGTACGTCGCCCGCACCCATCCCGCGCTCCTCCCCCGCTTCCAGGAGCTGTACCGCGGCTCGCGCCCCACGGGCGGGGTCGAGGCCTGGATGAAGGGCTACATGACCAAGCCGCGCGCCGAACGGCAGCGGATGGCCGCCGAGGTGAACGCGGCACTCGCCCTCCTGGAGCGGCAGCGCCCCGCGAAGGACGCACGCGCGCGTGAGGCGGCCCGCTGGGCGGTGCAGAACGCGCGGGCCATCGCCCAGGTCGGCACCGAGTACGCCCACGACATGCTGACGGACGCCGGCATCGCCGCCGCCATGCTCTACCGCGACCGGGTCATGGCCGAGAACACCGTGTGGTGGCAGCGGCAGACCGGCGACCGGATCGTGCTCTCCGCGCACAACGGGCACGTCGGTTACGAGACCCCGAAGCCCGACCAGTACCCGCGGATCCAGGGCGCCTTCCTGCGGGACGCGCTCGGCCGGGACTACGTGAGCGTCGGCGCCTCCTTCGGTCGGGGATCCTTCAACGCGCACGACACCGAGGCCCCCGGCGAGCCGCTGCGGCGCTTCACCGTCGGCACCCTGGGACCGGACAGCAACGCCCACACCCTCGACCGGGTCTCGCCCGACGCCTTCTACCTGGACCTGCGGCGCACGACCCCGGCCGCGCGCGGCTGGCTCGCCGTCCCCCGGCCGACCCGGAGCATCGGAACGGCGTACCCCTGGCCCGACACCGTGCACCGGGCGCGCCTCTCCACCGCGTACGACCTGATCGTCCACTTCCCCCGGATCACGGCGGCCCGCGTCCGCTGAGGCGGGAGGGACGGGTGGGCGGGCCGTGACCGTACAGGGGTCGGCCACGGTCCGTCCGAAAAGGTACGCCTCCCGGTCGAGGTCTGGCCGGGGCCACGCGCGGGCATGCTGGCCCTGGAGCCGCCGCCCGCGCTCGGCGCGTCCTGGGTGCGACGGCCACCTCGACGGAGAGGGACGGGTCGGCCGTGACCGGGATGAGTGTGGAACCGTACCGGGAGATCACCTTCGACAAGGACGGCGACGGACCCGCGGGGCAGCCCGCGGCCCTCGTCGCACTGGCCCGGCAGGGCGTCACCGATCTGGTGGTGTTCGCGCACGGATGGAACAGTTCCCCGGCCGGCGCCACCCGGCTCTGCGCCGACTTCTTCGAACCCTTCCCCGGTCTGCTCGCCCCCGGCGTCGAGGCCGGGTACGCGGGCGTGATCTGGCCCTCGATGATGTTCACCGGCGAGCCGGTCCCCGACTACCGGGCCCTCGTGACGGTCCTCCCGGAGAAGGAGCCGGTCCTCGACCGGCTCACCGAACTCCTCGTGACGGCGCCGGCGGACGAGGCGGCGTTCGCCGAGTTCGGTGCGCTGCTGAGGGAACTGACCGACGTGGCCGGCGACGGCGGCCACCGGGCGGGCGCCGCCGGGCCCCGTGAGCCGGTGCCGGAGTTCCTGGTGGCCGACCCGGTGGAGGTCTGTGCCCTCTTCACCGAGGCGCTGGAGGCGGAGGCCGGACGGACGGAGGGTTTCGGGGAGGGCTCTCCGGAAGGCTTCCGTGACGGCCCCGTTGAAGGCTTCGGCGAGGGGCTCGGGCGGTACTGGAAGGGGGCCCGCGAGGTCCTGCGGCAGGCCACGTACTACGTGATGAAGAAGCGCGCCGGTCACGTCGGCGAGTTCGGCCTCGGGCCGCTGCTCGGGGAGGTCGCCCGTGCCGCTCCCCGGCTCCGCGTCCATCTGGTCGGCCACAGCATGGGCGCCCGGCTCGTCGCGTACGCACTGAAGGGGCTGCCTTCGGGGGCGCGGCCGGTCGCCTCCGTGACGCTCCTCCAGGGCGCCTTCTCGCACTACGCGTTCGCGGACCGGCTGCCGCACGACGCCGGACGCGCGGGCGCGCTGCGGGAGCTGCAGAACCGGGTCCGGGGGCCCGTGGTGGCCTGCTACTCGCGGCACGACACGGCGCTCGGCGTCTTCTACCCGCTGGCGTCCCGGCTCGCGGGCGACTCGGCGTCGCTGACCCGGGCCGCCGGTCTGCTAGGCTCCGGCGACCCGCGCTGGGCGGCGATCGGGCACGACGGCGTCCAGGCGGTGCCCGGGACGGTCGTACGGTCGCTGGCGACGGTGCTGCGCGAGGGAGTGCCGGCCTCGGGGTGCGTGAGCGTCGACACGGCGGACGTGGTCCGCTCCCACAGCGACATCTGCCGGGCGGAGCTGGCCCGGGTGGTGGTGTCTGCGGCGCGGACGGGCAGGTAGCAGCGGGTACGGGCCTCCCCCGGCCCTCGCCCGCGGCGCCTCCGCGTCTCTCCGGACTCCTCCGTTCCGCCCCGTCGCCGAGGCCACTCCGCCCCCACTGATGGCTGCCATCCGAATTTCGATGGAACACGACGGGGCGCTCGTTCGTCCCTCTGATACCACGGAACGACCAGCGACGGAGGTGGCGGGAGATGGCCGGTTTCCGGAGTCTCGCGAGACAGGTGCGCGATCCGGGGTGCGACACGGCCCTGCGCAGGTACTCGCTGCGCAAGTGTCTGGAGCGGTTCGCGCCGTACGGGCACAGGGCTACGTGGGACCACCTGTGCCGCAGGCACAGGTTCGGACCCGAGGACCGGGAGCTCGACCCCGGGCGGCTGATCGCCGCGCTCGACGAGCTGGAGGAGGCGCGGGCCGTGTGGCTCGCGTACGAGGAGGAGTTCGCCGCCCGGCGGCGGCGCGAGAAGCACGAGGGGCTGCGCCGGCTCGGAGCCCTCGACGACTGGCACCGGCGGGTCTGGGGCGGCAACGGCGTGGTGCGGTGCGGCGATCCGGCCGTGCACCCGTCGGACCCGCTGCCCGAGGTGCTGCGGCGGCTGATCAGGGCCCTGGAGGGCGACCCGGGCGAGCGGTGCCCGGTGTGCGCGGGGCCGCGCATCGCGTGGGCGGGGCCGTCCGACACGTACGAGCCGTGGCTCGGCCCGGTCTGTGGGGACTGTGGGGTGGGCGTGCCGCGCGCGGTCCTCACCTCGGGGGCGCTGGCCCGCGCCCGTGACGGGCGGAGCCGCTCGCTGGCATCGGCGGCGTGAGCCGGCGGGGGCCCGACGTGCCGCCGGCTCGGCCGGGGGCACCGGTGCTGCAGGTCTGTCTCAACGGGACACGGGGGCCCGGTGACGCGGCGGCGGTGCCGATGTCGCCCGAGTCGCTCGCGGAGTCCGCGGCGCGGGCGGTGGCGGCGGGCGCCGTGGAGGTGCGGATGCATCCCCGGACGCCGTGCGGGGGTACGTCGCTCTCGCCCCGGGTGCTCGGCCCCGCCCTGCGTTCGGTCCGGGCCGCGGTGGGCGGGGGCGTACGGGTGACGACCGCGGTGGCCGCCGAGCCCGACGCGGGGCGTCGGACCGAGCGGATCCGGTCCTGGGCGGTGCTGCCCGACCTGGTGTCGGTCGACTGGCACGAGCCGGGGGCCGAGGAGGTCGCGGGGGCGCTCCTGGAGCGCGGGATCGGGGTCGAGGCCGGGCTGTGGGCCCGTACGGACGGTCCGGAACGCTTCGCCCGCTCGGCGCTCGCGCCCCGCGTACGACGGGTCCTCACGAAGGTCCCGTGGCCATCGGCCTGGAGCGGGGCCGAGGAAGCCGCGTGCTCCTGCCTCTCCGGGCTCCAGCTGCCGCCCGGTGTTCCCGTGTTGGCGCACGGTGAGGACGCCGGGGCCTGGCCGGTGCTGCGGCTCGCCCGGCGGCTGGGCCTGGCCGTCCGGATCGGCCTCGAGGACACCGTGCTGCTCCCGGACGGCACCCGGGCCCGCTCCAACGCGGAGCTGGTCGCCGCCGCCCTCGCGGGCCCGGGGGGCCTGTCGATCACACGGCCCGATCCGGAAGTGGCGGGGGCGCCTTGACGCCGCGGGCCGGGCCAGATCGACGAGACACCCCCTACGTCTCGTCGCCGCCGGGGGCGGTGTTGCGTACGGGCAGCAGGCGGGAGCCCGCCATCCGCTCGCCGAAGGCGTCGTCGGGGTTGGACAGCACGCAGGTCTCCAGGGAGAGACAGCCGCAGCCGATGCAGTCCGTCAGGTGGTCGCGGAGCCGGCCGAGCTGTTTGATGCGCTCGTCCAGCTCGGTGCGCCAGGCCGCCGAGAGCCGGGCCCAGTCCTCGTTCGTGGGCGTGCGCTCCTCCGGGAGCTGGGCGAGGGCCTGACGGATCGTCGCCAGCGGGATCCCCACACGCTGCGCGGCGCGGACGAAGGCGACCCTGCGCAGGGTGTCCCGGCCGTAGCGGCGCTGGTTGCCGGTGGTGCGGCGGCTGCTGATGAGCCCCTTCGCCTCGTAGAAGTGGAGGGCCGAGACGGCGGCCCCGCTTCGGGCGGAGAGCTGGCCGACGGTGAGCTCGTGGATCTTCTCTGGAATCTGCGGCACCCCGCGACCCTACTGGTCCGTTGACAGCGGCCTCCGCACCCCACATGCTGAGCAAGCGCTTAGATACCGACCGTTGGGTATGCCGTACCAGGTGGGGTATGCCGCACCAGAAGGGAACAGGAACATGGCCGAGCCGAGGATCTTCACCTCCGCCGAGGAGCTGCGCGCGGGGGTCGGCGAGCAGCTGGGGCACAGCGACTGGGTGGAGATCGACCAGAAGCGGATCGACCTCTTCGCCGAGGCGACCGGGGACCACCAGTGGATCCACGTGGACCCGGAGCGCGCGGCCTCCGGCCCGTTCGGCACGACCATCGCGCACGGCTATCTGACCCTGTCGCTGCTCCCGCTGTTCGTGCCGCAGGTGCTGCGGGTCGAGGGCATGAAGATGGGCCTCAACTACGGCACGGAGAAGGTGCGTTTCCCCGCGCCCGTGCCGGTCGGTTCACGGCTGCGCGCCACGGCCGTCCTGACGAAGGTCGAGGAGGCCGGCGGCGGTGTGCAGGTGACGGCCGCCGTGACGGTGGAGCGCGACGGCTCCGAGAAGCCGGTCTGCGTCGCCGAGTCGGTCTCCCGCTACTACTTCTGAGCGCCGACCATCCTGAGGACGAGGTCGGCGTAGAGCGCGCCGACCTCGTCGGGCGACCGGCGCCCCTGGGCGTTGAACCAGCGCGAGACGTCGATGCAGAGCGAGAGCACGGCGACGGTGGTGCCGCCGACGTCCGGGACGTCGAACTCGCCCGCGGCCACGCCCTCGTCGATGATTCCGCGCACCGCCGCGTCGGAGCGGCGGCGCAGCTCCACGATCTCGGCCCGGTGCTCGGGGCCGAGGGCGTCGAGCTCGTACTGGACGACCCGCGCGGTGGTGTGGCGCTCGGCGTGCCAGCGGACGAAGGAGCGCACGGCGTCGGCGAGGCGCTCGGCCGCCGTGCCGTCCCCGGCGGCGGCGCCCCGGAGGATCTCCAGGGCCTTGTCGTGACCGATGCGGCTGATCCGGTGGAGCAGCTCTTCCTTGGTCTTGTAGTGGATGTAGAGCGCGGCCGGGCTCATCCCCGCGCGGCCGGCGATGTCCCGGGTGGTGGTGGCGTGGTAGCCGCGCTCGGCGAACGCCTCGACGGCGGCCACCAGCAGTCGCCGGGCCGCCTCGGGCGTGACCTCGCCCCAGGGCATGTCCTCGCCCCCAGGCGTCTCCTCCGCCGTGCTCATCCCACACTCCCTCTCGGACCCCGTCAGGACGCTCACCATACCAACGTGGGTGAGCAAGCGCTTAGAGACGGAGAACGGCAGCTCAGGGCCTGCCGGGCGGTCAGAGCTTCTGGAAGGGGTCGTGCTCGGCGAGCAGCTTCTCCAGCCGGGCCTGGTCGACCCTGCTGACGATCTGCCCGGCCTCCTGGCGGTCGCGGACGACCTTGGCGAGCGTGAAGGCCGAGGTGGTGAGGTACAGGACCGCGACGGCGAGGAAGGCGCGGACCCAGGCGCTGGCCTCCAGCTGGTAGATGCCGACGGCCACGGCGCCGAGGGCGAGCGAGAAGGAGGCGACGGCCTGGGCGTAGTAGGCGGCGGTGTTCTGCTGCTTGACCGGTGTGTCACTCATGGGCACAGCATCGGACGGATGTGGCAGGCACCACATCCGTCCGCGTACTCACCGAGGTACTCAGAAGGCCCGGGAGGGGGTCAGAAGGCCGAGACCCCCGTCAGCGCGCGGCCGATGATGAGCTTCTGGATCTGGCTGGTGCCCTCGTACAGGGTCATGACGCGGGCGTCCCGGAGAAGCTTGCCGACCGGGTACTCGTCGATGTAGCCGTAGCCTCCGAAGACCTGGAGGGCGTTGTTCGCGGCACGGACGGCCGCCTCGGAGGCGTACAGCTTCGCCTTGGAGGCCGCGGTCGCGAAGTCCTGGCCGCGGTCGATCAGATCGGCGACCCGCCAGGTGAGCAGCCGGGCGGCGTCCACGTCGACGGCGATGTCGCTGATCAGCTCCTGCACGAGCTGGTACGCGGCGATGGGCTTGCCGAACTGCTCGCGCTCCCCGGCGTACCGGACGGCCGCGTCGAGGGCGGCCTGGGCGATGCCGACGCAGCCGGCGGCGACGGACATCCGGCCCTTGGCGAGGGCGGACATGGCGACGGTGAAGCCCTTGCCCTCGGGGCCGAGCATCGCGGCGGCGGGGACGCGGACGTCCTCGAGGACGAGTTCGGCGGTGGCCTGGCCGCGCAATCCGAGCTTGCCGTGGATGGCGCGGCGGGTGAGGCCGGGGGTGTCGGTGGGGATGAGGAAGGCGGAGACACCCCTGTGGCCGGGGGTGTCGTTGGTGCGGGCGAAGAGCAGCACCACATCGGCCCAGGTGCCGTTGGTGATGAACATCTTGGTGCCGCTGACGCGGTAGTCGTCGCCGTCGCGCACGGCCCGGGTGGCGAGGTTCCCGGCGTCGGATCCGGTGCCGGGCTCGGTGAGGCCGAAGCAGCCGAGCGCCTCGCCGGACGCGAGCCGGGGCAGCCACTCCCGCTTCTGCGCCTCGGTGCCCCAGGCGGCGACGGTCTTGGCCACCAGGCCGAGGGAGACGGAGACGATGCCGCGCACGGACGAGTCGCCGCGGCCGAGCTCCTCGGTGACGAGGCAGTACGCGAGGTGGTCGCCGCCGGAACCGCCGTACTCCTCCGGGATCGTGAGACCGAGGAAGCCGACGGCGCCGAGCTTCCTCACGATCGCCCGGTCCACCTCCTCGGCGCGGTCCCAGGCCACGGCGTGCGGGGCGACCTCGCGTGCGACGAAGTCCTCGGCGAGCCGCCGTACGGCTTCCTGCTCCTCGCTGAGTTCCAGATTCATACGGCGCCCACCTCACCCGACCATTTAATTACCACTGCTAGTTTTTTCGGTGCAGGCCTACTATGTGCGCCATGGCCCGACCGCGCAAGCCCCTGCTCAGCCGAGACCGCATCGTCGAGACGGCGGGCGCGCTCGTGGACGCCGAGGGCCTCGCCGCGCTCTCGACCCGCCGGCTCGCGGCCGAACTCGGGGTGAGCGGCCCCTCGCTCTACAACCACTTCCGCACCAAGGACGAGATCCTCGACGCCGTCGCGGACGCGGTGAGCGCGAAGATCGATCTGTCGATGTTCGCGGAGGACGACGGACGCGACTGGCAGACCGCGCTGCACGACTGGGCCGTCTCCTACCGGGCCGCCCTCGCCGACCACCCGCACATCGTCCCGGTCCTCGCCCAGGGCCCCGGCCGTCGTCCGGCGGGCCTGCGCGTCGCGGACGCCGTCTTCGGCGCGATGGTCCGCGCGGGCTGGCCGCCGGCCCAGGCCACCTCCATCGGCGCGCTGATGCGCTACTTCATCACCGGCTCCGCCCTCGGCTCCTTCGCACGCGGCTTCGTCGACGACGAGGCGGCCTACGACCCGGCCGACTACCCCCACCTCGGCCAGGCGCACCGCCTCGCCGAGCACCGGCAGAAGGTCGACGAGGGCGCCTTCGCCACCGGGCTGCGGGCTCTGCTCGACGGGTTGCGGCTCCAGTACGAGACCCAGGTGCGCGCGTCCGCGGCACGGGGCGTGACGCGCGCCGGGTCCTCGGCCCCGCACACGGCCCGCGGCGAGTCCGCGACGCCGCACGCGGTTAGCAGCGAGTCCTCGGCCCGTGGCGAGTCCGCGGCCCGCCCCTCCCCCGCGCAGGACGGTTCGGCCACCGCCGAAGGGTGAGTGCGGGAGGCTGGACGCATGGCAGCCAGTGACCTCGCCGCACTCGCGGCGCTCTTCGCGGACGAGACCCGCGCCGTGTTCCTGCTCGCCCTGCTCGACGGGCGGGCCTGGACCTCCGGAGAACTCGCCCGGCACGCGGGCGTGGCCCCGTCCACCGCCAGTGAACACCTCGGAAAGCTCGTCACCGGCGGGGTGCTCGCGGAGGAACGGCAGGGCCGCCACAGGTACGTGCGTCTCGCCGACCCCGGGATCGCGCATCTCGTCGAGGACCTGGCCACCCGGTCCGAGCCGGCGGTGCCCCCGCCGCCCCGCTCGCTGGGCGCCGCGAGCGCCGGACGGGCGATGGCCCGGGGCCGGACCTGCTACGACCACCTCGCCGGGCGGCTGGGCATCGCGATCACCGAGGCGATGACGGTTCGTGGACTGCTGCGCCAGGACACCGGGTTCGCGCTCACGGACCGGGGGCTCGCCTGGTTCGACGAGCTGGGCGTCCCTCTCGTACGCCGGGGGCGGCGGCCCGTCGCGCGCGGCTGCCTCGACTGGACCGAGCGCCGGCCGCACCTCGCGGGGCTCGCGGGCGCCGCGCTGTGCCGGCACGCGCTGGACGCCGAGTGGTGCGTACGGATCGGGTCCGAGCGGGCCGTGAAGGTGACCGGGCGGGGCGAGAGCGCGCTGTACGCGAACCTGGGCATCGCTCCGGAGGCGCTGCGATGAGGCCACTGCCGCCCGGCGGCGCGCGGCACGGCGACTCCGGCCCCCGTCGCGGCCCACGGCCCGGCCCCGACCTCGACGCGGGTCCCGGTCCCGACCTCGACGCCGGTCCCGGTCCCGGTCCCGGTCCTCGAGATATTGCGGTGAGCGCCGAAGGGTCCGCGCCCTACCGTCGAGCCATGCAGAAGCAATCCTCACGGCTCGCCCTCGCCGCCGCCGGTGTCACCGTCGTCCTGTGGGCCTCCGCCTTCGTCTCGATCCGCAGTGCGGGCGAGGCCTACTCCCCCGGCGCGCTCGCGCTCGGACGGCTGCTCGCCGGCGGTCTCGTCCTGGCAGCCGTCCTCCTCGTCCGGCGGGAGGGGCTGCCGCCCCGGGCGGCCTGGCCGGGGATCCTGGTCTCGGGCCTGCTCTGGTTCGGGGTGTACATGGTGGTGCTCAACTGGGGCGAGCAGGAGGTCGACGCCGGCACGGCGGCGATGGTGGTGAACATCGGCCCGATCCTGATCGCGCTGCTCGGCGCCCGCTTCCTGAGGGAGTCCCTCCCGCCGCGGCTGCTCGCGGGCATGGCGGTCTCCTTCGCCGGCGCGGTGGTCGTCGGCCTCTCCATGTCCCGCGCCTCCTCCGGGGCGCACGCCTCGCTGCTCGGCGTACTCCTGTGTGTCCTGGCGGCGATGGCGTACGCGGGCGGGGTCGTGGCGCAGAAGCCGGCGCTCGCCCACGGCAGTGCGCTCCAGGTGACGACGTTCGGGTGCCTGGTGGGGGCGGTGGCCTGTCTGCCGTTCGCCGGGCAGCTGGTCGACGAGGCGGGCCGGGCCCCGCTGTCGGCGACGCTGAACATGCTCTATCTGGGGGTGTTCCCGACCGCGCTCGCCTTCACGACCTGGGCCTACGCACTGGCCCGGACGACCGCGGGGCGGATGGGCGCGACGACGTACGCGGTGCCCGCTCTGGTGGTGCTGATGGCGTGGCTGTTCCTCGGCGAACTGCCCGGGCCGCTCACCCTCGCCGGGGGCGCGCTGTGCCTGGCGGGTGTGGCCGTATCCCGCTCACGCGCGCGAACCTCCGTCGGCGCCGGAACGGCTGAATCCACCTGACAGGGCATGGCTTCGGTTCCGGACACTTCACGCGCCCTCGGCATGGGGTGTGCGCCCGCGACCTGGAAGGGAGAAGCCCGTCAAGCCCCAGATTCGGCCGGTGGAGCGAGAGGGCACGTTTCATGGCCCCCCGGCCGGATAGTTTCGAGTCGGTCACAGGCGCGGGCCGGAACATCACGCTCCGGCACCTTCTGGCAAGCCGACGGGGGAGCTCATGGCGATACAGCAGCGGGCGGAACGCACAAGACAGGAAATCCTGTCGGCGGCCGCGAGGGTGTTCGACAGGAACGGGTACGAGCGGGCCTCGCTCGCCAGGATCGCCGGCGAGGCAAGGGTGACCACCGGCGCCCTGGTCTTCCACTTCGCGACGAAGGCGGAGCTCGCGACGGCGGTCCACGGGCGGGCCCACGCGGCCACCCGGATCACGGTCGAGTCGGCGTGCCTGTCGACGGAGGGCGTCGGCGGCACGGCGATCGACAAGCTGGTGATCGCCACGCACGCGCTGATCCGGCTCTTCGAGACCGACCCGACGGCGCGGGCGGGTGAACGTCTCGCGCGGGAACTCCAATTAGCCGACCCGGGGTTCACCCGGGACTGCCCCTGGCGGCGCGAGGTGGCGCGCCTGGCCCGCTACGCGGAGGCAGAGAAGGCCCTGCGTCCCGGCGTGGACGCGACGGCCGTCGCCGCGCTGATCGGCTACGTGATCACCGGTGTCGAGCTGGAGATGCGCTGTCCGAACGGTCCGTCCGACGAGTGCTGGCCCACCGACGACCCCAGGGGCGCCGACAGCGGCGCCCTGCACGGCCCCGCAGAACAACGGCTCGACCGCATCTGGAAGTTGATCCTCCCGGGCCTGGTCCATCCGGCCGGGAGAAGGCCCGGCGCCTAGCCGCGCGGCCACCCCGGGAGCGGCGCCCGGCTCGCGGGCCGCCCCGGGAGCGGCGCCCGGCTCGCGGCCCGCCCCGGGAGCGGCGCCCGGCTCGCGGCCCGCCCCGCCTCACTCCCCCGAACGCAGCAGCTGGCGCGCGAAGTCGGCGAGGGAGCGGCCGACGCGTTCGGCCGAGAGGCCGAGTTCGTGCCGCTGGAACTGGTAGAGCTCGGGTGACAGCGGGCTGAGCGCGATGTCGATCAGCGGGTCCGGGTCCTGGATCCCGTGGCCGACGAGCAGCGTGCGGACGTGCACGCGCCAGAAGCCGTACGCGCCCGTCCGGAAGCGCGCGGGACCGGTCTCGGCGCCGAGGGCCAGCGGCAGGTGCCGTTCCAGGAGGTCGAGCATCGCCAGGTAGAACGCCGCCAGCCGCTCCCCCGCGGGCGCGCCGGGGCCGAGCGGCGGCGGGCCGTAGATGAGCTGGCCCTGGAGGCGGCGCTCGTGCTCGTCGAGCAGCGCGACGGCGACCGAAGAGGGATCGGGGAAGCTCCGGTAGAGCGTGGCCCGGCCCACCCCGGCGGCCTTGGCGATCCGGTCCATGGTGACCGTTCTCGGATCCTGCTGGGCGAAGAGCTGCTCGGCCGCCGCCAGGATCTGGGCACGGTTGCGCTCCGCGTCCGCGCGTCTGCGCGGGGCGACCGGCTGGTCGTCCGCGGCCTGGAGATCACCGAGGAGCCCGCCGACCCGGTGGACGGAGGCGGCTCCACGACCCCGCTGCTCGTCGTCGCTCATGGACCTGACCTTACTTCCCCTGGAGCTAAGTGGACACCTTGTCCGTTTGGCATGTCGCGTGGCATGCTAAACGGACTCACTGTCCACTTATCCGCTCGCCATCCCGCCCCAGGGAGATCCAGATGCACACCGCGCTCCTCGCCGCGGCCCTGCTGGTCGGCTGCCTCCTGGCCGTCCAGGCCTCGGTGAACCTCCAGCTCAACTCGGCCGTCGGCACCCCGTACGGCGCCTCGACCATCCAGCTCGGCGTCGCGACCGGTCTGCTGACCGTGCTCGCGGTGGCGGCCGGAGCGCTCGGCGCGCTCGGCAAACTGCCCGACGTCGAGCCCTGGCAGCTGCTCGGCGGACTCGCCAGTCCGCTCTACATCACCAGCGGCATCCTGCTCTTCCCACGGCTCGGCGCCCTCGCCGCCGTCGGACTCTTCGTCACCGGCCAGATGTTCGCCTCGCTCGCGCTCGACCTCTTCGGTCTCCTCGGTCTCGAGCAGCAGGACCTGACCGCCGGGATCGTCATCGGCGCCGTGGCCGTGCTCGCCGGAATCGTCGTGATCATCCGGGGCATGAAGGCGGCGGCCCCTCCCGGCGCCCCCAAGATGTCGAGCGCCGGCCGGGCCGGCTGGCTCGCCCTCGGCGTCGTCGCCGGAGCCGTGCTGCCCGTGCAGGGCGCGGTCAACGCCCAGCTGCGCGCCCAGCTCAAGCAGCCCGTCACCGTCGCCGTGATCAGCTTCGCCGTGGCGACCTTCACCATCGCCGTCGTCCTGCTCGTGCTGTACGCGACCCGGAAGACCCCCAAGCCCAAGATCGCCCCGCTGAAGAAGATGCCCTGGTGGGGCTGGCTCGGTGGCGCCTGCGCCGCCGCCTACGTCACCGGCACCTTCCTGCTCATCCCCGAGATCGGGGCCGCCGTGACCATCGCGCTCACCGTGACCGGGCAGCAGCTCACCTCGGCCCTGATCGACCACAAGGGCCTCTTCAAGCTCCCCCAGCGTTCCCTCACGAAGCCGCGCGCCCTGGGTCTCGCCCTGCTGATCGCAGGCTCCCTCACCATCCAGCTCGTCTGACCGAGGCCGGCACTCCCCCGGGCCCCCGCCCGGGGGCCACGGCCCGCACGGTGCGTCATGAAAGGTGTGTCATGAAAGCGTCCTACACCGCCGGGCCGGACCTCCACGTCCTCCCCTCGGCACTGCCCATCCCGGGCCTCGGCGACCAGCCGGTGAACGCCTTCCTCCTCCGGTCCGGCCAGCCGATCCTCGTGGACACCGGCATGCCCGTGGACCGGGAGGGCTTCCTGGAATCCCTCTGGTCGCTGATCGAGCCGGCCGATCTGCGCTGGATCGTCGTCACCCACGACGACCGCGACCACACCGGCGCCCTCGCCCGGATCCTGGAGGCCTCGCCCAACGCGAAGGTCCTCACCAACGCAATATCGCTGACACGAATATCGGAAGAGTTCAGCATTCCGCAGGATCGGGTCGTCACCGCGAACCCGGGAAGCCGCGTGAAAGTCGGCGACCGTGAGCTGAGTTTTCACCGGCCGCCCACTTTCGATTCACCCGGAACTCTCGCCGTGTTCGACCATTCCGATGGCACGCTCTACAGCTCCGACAGTTTCGGGACCGTCGTCGAGGAAATCAGCCAGGAGTTCACCGACCTTTCGGAGGCTGAATTCTTCCACGGCTTCGAGGTCCTGAACCGGGCGATAGCCCCGTGGACCGCGCTGGTCGACGAGACGAAATTCCTCCGGCCGGTGCACGAGCTGGCCGCCCTGCGCCCCGCGAAGCTGCTGAGCGCCCATGGGCCGACCGTCCGCGAGGCCGCCGTACCGCGGCTCTTCGAGGCGATGGCCCGTATCCCCTCCCTGCCCGCCTGGCTGCCCGGCGCCGACCTCGACCTCGAGGCCGCGCTCGACGCCGTCGAGCCCCCCGCCGCCTGAGATCCCCGCACCAACCGAGGAGAACCATGTCCGACCCGACCACCGCCGACCTGACGCCGCCGCGCGGAGTCGTCACCGTCTTCTCCGACATCTGGTGTTCCTTCGCGCACATCGCGATCCACCGGCTGCACACCACCCGGGCCCGCCTCGGCCTGGAGGAGCAGGTCGCCTTCGACCTGCGCGCCTTCCCGCTCGAACTGCTCAACGACGCCCCGAGCCCGCGCCCCGGCACGGACAGCGAGGTCGCCCGGATGGCAAGCCTCGAGCCGGCCGCCGGCTGGCAGCTGTGGCAGGCCAAGGACTGGCTCTACCCGTCGACGACCCTGCCCGCCCTGGAGGCGGTGCTCGCCGCCAAGGAGCAGAGCCTGCGCGCCTCGGAGCAGCTCGACCTCGGGCTGCGCCGGGCCTTCTGGGCCGAGTCGCGCTGCATCAGCCACCGCAAGGTGATCCTCGACGTGGCCGCCGACACCGGCGCCGTCGACGTCGACGCCCTCGCCGAGGCCCTGGACGACGGGCGCGCGCGCCGGGCGCTCTCCGACCAGGCGGCGCTCGCCCAGAGCGACCGGGTCGACTGCAGCCCCCATCTGTTCCTGCCCGACGGCTCCGACCACGCCAACCCCGGTATCGAGGTGGACTGGGAGGGCGCCTACGGCATCGGCTGGCCGGTGATCGGTTCGGACGACCCGAAGGTGTTCGAGGACATCCTGCTGAAGGCCGCCACTGAATAGTTGAATACGCCGCCAAAAAGCGGCCGCAGCACCTGAACGACGGCCAGGCATTCCTTTACGAGGGATGCCTGGCCGTCGTTCCTTTTTTTCGCCCGCAGAACATCGCGGTGATTATTAATTGCGTGACCCGGCCGTTATTCGCAAGGCCGGTCGAAGCTCCTACAGTCGTTCACGCCGCCGGAATTCCGGACGGAGATTCGTATCGACAGCGGGAGTTCTTCATGTCGTTGACCGACAAGGCAGACGTCAGCACGTTCGTCGACCTCACCCAGCACGAGATCGAAGCCCTGAAGACCCGGTTCAACCTGGCCGACGCGCATACCCACCAGCGTCAGTCCACCTCCCAGGAGCGGATCGTCTCGCGGCTTCCCGAGCTCTGGCACGAGTCCGAGTCGAAGCAGCAGGCGCACTTCGAGCGGCAGTTCCTGGACGCCTTCTTCCGGCTGCACCAGCAGCCCACCGCCCGCGCGATGGGCCGGACGCTCCTTTCGTACTCCGCGAGCGTGTCGACCATGGTCGCCGGCATGTTCCTCAAGCAGCGCGGCATGTCCGTGCAGTTGGTCGAGCCCTGCTTCGACAACCTGGTCGACCTGCTGCGCAACATGCAGGTGCCGATCGCCCCGTTCGCCGAGTCGGCGCTGCACGACAAGGACGCGATCTACGAGCGTCTCGTCGAGGAGATCACCGCGGACGCCATCTACCTCGTCGACCCCAACAACCCCACCGGGTTCACCCTGCTCGCCGAGAAGCTGGAGGGCTTCCGCGAGGTCGTCCGTTACTGCGTGGACCACGACAAGGTCCTGGTGATGGACTTCTGCTTCGCGTCCTTCGCGCTCTGTGACGAGGGCATCGGCCGGGTGGACATCTACCAGCTGCTGGAGGAGTCCGGCGTCACGTACATGGTCATGGAGGACACCGGCAAGACCTGGCCGATCCAGGACGCCAAGTGCGCCATGATCACGGCCAGCCAGAACATCCAGGAGGAGGTCTACAACCTCCACACCAGCGTCCTCCTGAACGTCTCGCCCTTCGTCCTCAACATGGTCACGCAGTACGTCGAGGACTCCATCACCGACGGCTTCGCCTCCGTCCGCGACATCATCCGCACCAACGGCGAGGCCGCCCGCAACGCCCTGAGCGGCACCATCCTGGAGTTCCAGGAGCCCGTCGTCGGTACCAGCGTCGCCTGGTTCCGCATCAAGCCGGAGCACCTGACCGCCACCCAGCTCCAGGCCGTCCTCTTCGACGAGGAGGTGTACGTCCTGCCGGGCACCTTCTTCTACTGGAACACCAAGGAGAAGGGCGAGCGCTTCGTGCGCCTGGCCCTGGCCCGCGAGCCGGAGCTGTTCGCCGGCGCGATGGAGCGGATGCGGAAGGTGCTCGAGCGCTATGCCGGCTGACACCGACCCGGTGGTGTTCATCGACGCCACGACGTTCATGGGCATGCACAGCAAGGACGAAACGGTCCGCGTGGCCGCCAAGGCCTTCTTCGCCGGCCGGCTGGCCGCAGGGGAAGCGGGCGGGGTCGTCATGAGCTGGGAGCAGGTCGGCCGCTGCGACGACCTCGTGTGGGGTTACGAACGCGGCCTGCAGGACGAGTACTACCCGTTCATGGACGTCCTCCACACGGACCTGGCCATCGACCGGATCGCCTACGCCGAGGACGACGTCCGCCGGGCCTTCACCGAGCCCGCGCTCGACGGTCTGCCGACCCATGAACGCCTGCTGCTCGCCCAGGTCATCGGCCGCGGGGGCGTGCTCCACACGGCGAGCCCCCGGCTCGTCCGGGCGGCGGCCGGCCTGCCCGTCGTACCGCTGGCCCCGCTCGCCCCGGCCGACGCTCCCGCCCTCGGCGAGGAGCCGTCGTTCCCCGCGTACCTGGAGGACCTCTACCAGCGGTCGCTGGTCCTGAAGGTCGTCTCCGAAATCCTCTGAAGTCGTTCCGAAGGGCACCCCTCTCATGCCTGGCACCTACTCCGGGACCGTCGTCCCGCTGATCACCCCGTTCGACGAGAACGGCGTCGTCGACGAGCCGAGCGTCGTCCGCCTCCTGGACCACATCCGCGCCGAGGTCAACGGCTTCATGCCGGCCCTGACCTCCGGCGAGGGCTGGAAGCTCGACGCACGGCAGTGGCAGGACGTCGTCACGTACACCGTCCGGCACGCGGGTGGTCTGCCCGTCCTCGCCGGCATCCAGCTCCCCGACACCGACGCGGTGATCGACCGGGCCCGGACGGCGGCCGAGATCGGCGCCGACGCCGTCGTCGTCACCACGCCGTTCGGCGCCGAGGTGACGCAGGACCGGATCGTCGAGCACTACAAGGCGATCCGCGCGGCCCTCGACATCCCGATCTTCCTCTACAACGAGGAGGCGCTCTCGGGCAATCGCATCGAGTTCGACACCCTGATCCGGATCTGCAAGGAGATCCCGGGGATCGTCGGCATCAAGGAGTCCAGCGGCGACGCCGCGTTCACCCGGAACATGGCCGAGGCCGGCACCGGCATCCCGGTCTTCGAGGGCTGGGAGAACCTCCTCGTCGACGCCCGCGGCATCGACGGATTCATCGGCCCGCTGGCCAACCTCGAACCCTCGCTCTGCAACGCGATGCTGGTCGACCCCACCCCCGACCGGCAGGCGGAGATCAACACCGTCTGCGAGCGGTACGGCGTCTTCAAGGACGACTGGTACCGCTGGGTCAAGAAGGAACTGCACCGGCGCGGCGTGATCTCCTCCCCGACCGTGCACGAGGAGGCGAAGGCGGCATGAGCACCACCCCCGCCGCTCCCTCCGCGTCCGCCGTCCCGGTGGCCGCGCACTCGATCACCGCCCCGGCCGCGACCTCCCAGCGCGAGCTGCACAGCCTCTACCGGCGGGTCCCCAACCTCGGCGACTACGGGTCGATGACCGCGATCGAGGAGCGCTGGATCCTCCCCAAGGCGCGGGCGTACGAGGCCTCCGCGCCCCGGTTCGGCTCCCCCGGCGAACTCCTCCAGGCGCTCAAGGAGTTCCTCGCCGAGGAGGAGGCGGCGCTCCCGGAGAGCGCGACCTTCCTCGCCGAGCACGCGACGCTCGACCAGTTCAAGGTCGTGGTGCGACAGTTCGCGCTGGACGGCCTCACCGAGTCGGAGTCGCTGCTCCCGGTCGTGCCCCGGCTCCCGTACCGCTCGGCGATGGCGGTCTTCCGCGTCCTCATCGACGAACTCGGCTGCGGCAACGAGGAGAAGGCGCACTCCCAGCTCTACCGTGACCTGCTCACCGAGCTGGGCATGAGCCTCCGTCTCGACGACTACCTCGACGAGACGACCCCCGAGTGCTTCGCCTACGTCAACATGTTCCACTGGCTGGCGAGCCGGGCCCCGTCGCCCCAGTACTTCCTGGGCGCGTACGCCTACTTCGAGACCAGCGTCCTGTTCGCCTTCCAGAGTTTCGCCCGGGCGGCGCGGCGGCTCGGGATCACCCAGGACGCCTACTACACCGAGCACCTCTACATCGACTCGTACCACAGCAGTCATATGCGTACGGCGATCCGCGCGCTCGAGGAGCCGGACCTGGCCAAGATCTGGGCGGGCGTGCGACTGGCCTCCGACATCGTCGGCACGGCCACGGAGGCGGCCGTCGCGCGAGCCCGGGAGACCGTCGCATGACGGCCGTGCCCGCGGGGCGGCGGCGGGGCTCCGACGAGCCCATGGTCCGCCAGGTGACCGAGGACCTGGTCCTCGTCGAGGTCGGCGGCCGCAAGGTCCTCGCGGCCGCCGTCTGCCCCCACCGCGGGGGCCGGCTCAAGTACGGCAGGGTCGACGGGGACAGGCTGCGCATCACCTGCCCCCTGCACCACACCACCTTCGACCTGACCAGCGGAGAGCGCCTGGCGGGAGCGGCGTGCGCGGCCCTCAGGGTCGTGGACGTCCTGCCCGGGGACCTCAGCGTCCCCGAGCAGCGCGACCCCGCGCACGACAGCTGGTCGGCCGCCCCCGCCGAGGCGGCCGGTGAGGCGGCCGGTCCGGGAGCGCCGGTCTCCGGGACCGCCCCGTCCGGGGGCGCCTCATGACCACCACACCGACCGGGGCGGCGTCCACCGTGACGCCGCCCCGCGCGGCGGTCGACCACGACGGCATCGCACCGGTGCCCGAGGCCGAACGCACCTCCACCCCCGGCGACTTCGGCTGGATCTGGCCCTCCGCGCAGTTCTCCTTCGGCACGGTCGTGCTCGGCGCGCTGCCCGTCGTCTTCGGCCTCGGCTGGTGGGCGTCGGCGAGCGCCATCGCCGTCGGCGTGGCCGTCGGCACGGCGCTGCTCGCGCCGCTCGCCCGTTTCGGCGTCCGGACCGGCACCAACGATCCCGTGTCCAGCGGCGCGCACTTCGGCGTACGGGGCAGGGTCGTCGGCAACGTCCTCACGGTGGTGACCGCGCTCGGCTTCTTCGCCATCGCCGTGTGGACGGGCGGCACCGCCGTCATGGTCGCCGGCCACCGGCTGTTCTCCACCCCCACCGGCCCGGGCGCGCTGACCGCGGCGATGTTCGTGACGGCGGCGGCGGTCGCGCTGGTCGCCGTGCGCGGCCACGAGACCCTCGTCCGTACGTACAAGGTCACCGCGGTCACCGGCGGCGCGGTCCTCCTCGGCACCGCCCTCGTCCTCGCCCCGGACTTCGACCCGGGCTACGCCGGCGGGACCCTCGCGCTCGACAGCACCCTGCACACCTGGCTGCTCGCGGCGACGGCATCGGCCACCGTGCCGCTGTCGTACGCCACCTTCCAGGGCGACTACACCCGCTACATGCCCGCCTCCACGCCCACCGGCCGGGTGGTGCGGGCCAGCGGGATCTCCATGTTCCTCAGCAGCCTCGCCGCACTGCTCACCGGCGCGTACGTGACGACCCTCTTCCCCGTCCCCGACGAGCCGTGGCTCCAGGGCCTGACGGACGCGGTGCCCGGCTGGTTCGCGGTCGCGGTGGTCGTCTTCGGCTTCGCGGGCACCCTGCCGCAGGCCGGGCTCTGCCTGTACGCGGCCGGGCTCTCCGCCAACTCCGTGTTCTGGCGCTCCTCCCGGGCCGCCGTCACCACGGTGGTCGCGGTGCTCGCGGCGGCCGTGCTGTACCTCGGCGCGGTCGTGTACGACGCGATGGACGCGATGTCGGCGTTCGTGACGCTGCTCCTCACGGTCGTCGCCCCGTGGGCGGCGGTCCTCTTCGTCGGGTACGTGCTCCACCGCGGCCGGTACGACGCGGAGGCGCTGCGCACCTTCACCACGGGCGGCGGCGGCCGGTACTGGTACACCGGCGGGGTCAATCCGCGGGCCGCCACGGCCTTCGCGCTCGGCTCGGCCGTCGGGGTCCTCTGGGTCAACAACCCCCTGTACACCGGTCCGTTGACCGACCTCACGGGCGGCGTCGACCTGAGCCTGCCGGCCTCCTTCGCGGTCGCCGCCGTGCTGTACGGGGCGCTGTGCCGGGTGTGGCCGGAGCCGCTGCTGCCGCCGACACGAGGTGCGAGGTGACGATGACCACCACGGTGCCGCTCACGGTGCGGTCGGTCGTCCCCGAGGCGGAGGGCGTCCTGGGGCTCGTGCTGGCCGATCCCACGGGCGCCGAGCTGGCCCCGTGGGAGCCAGGCGCCCATCTGGAGGTGACGCTGCCGTCCGGGGCGGTCCGGCACTACTCGCTCTGCGGGGATCCCGCGGACCGGAGCACGTACCGGCTCGGGGTGCTGCGGGAACGCGAAGGCCGGGGCGGATCGGAGGAGGTGCACACCGCCGTCGGCGCGGGCACGACCCTCGGGGTGCGGGGCCCGTTCAACCGCTTCCCGCTGGTGGCCGCCGAGCGGTATCTGTTCATCGCGGGCGGCATCGGCATCACCCCACTGCTCCCGATGCTGCGCTCGCTGCCGCCGGGGTCGTGGTCGCTGCTGTACGGCGGCCGGAGCCTGCCCGCCATGGCGTACCGCGAGGAGCTCTCCGCACTCCCCCAGGTCACGCTCGTCCCGCAGGACACGGCGGGCCTGCCCGATCTGGACGGAGTCCTGGCGGGGCTGCCGGCCGGGACGGCCGTGTACTGCTGCGGGCCCGAGGGGCTGCTGCGAGCGGTGGAGGACCGGTGGACGGGCCCCCTGCACACGGAACGGTTCGGGGCGGCGCCCGGGCGGGATGCCGGGACCGGCCAAGGCGTCGAGGCCGGCGAGGCGGGCGAGGGCGGCGAGGGCTTCGAGGTCGAGCTGCGGCGGAGTGGGCGGACCCTACGCGTGGAGCCCGGTCGCAGCCTGCTCGACGCGGTGCGCGAGGTGGTGCCCGGGGTCGCCTACTCCTGCGAGGAGGGCTTCTGCGGCACCTGCGAGACGAAGGTGATCGCCGGGACGCCCGAGCACCACGACTCCGTCCTCGGCGAGGACGAGAAGGCCTCGGGGACGACGATGATGATCTGCGTGGGGCGTTCGCAGAGCCCCCGTCTCGTGCTCGACCTGTGACCCGGCCTCGATCCGTGACGCGCGGAAGCCCGTACCGAAACGTCGGTACGGGCTTCCGCGCGCGTCGCCGCCCGGTGTCAGGGGAAGACCACCAGGGCCCGGCCGCCCTTGCCCGCGATCATGTTCTCGAAGGCGCCCGGGATGCCGTCCAGGGTGATCCGCTCGGTGACGAGGGTGCTCAGGTCGAGCCGGCCGGCGCGGATGTGCCCGGCGAGGACCGGCAGGTCGACGGCCGGGTTCGAGTTGCCGTAGACGCAGCCCGCGAGGGTGCGGCCCCAGTGGAAGATCTCCAGGGCGTTGAACGTGACCTCCTGGTCCTTGCCGCCGATGCCCACGACCGTGGTGCGGCCGCCGCGCCGGGTGGAGTCCCACGCGGTCCGGATGGTGACGGCGCGTCCGACGCACTCGACGGCCACGTCGACGCCCTGGCCCCCCGTCAGCTTCCGGATCTCCTTCGCCGTGGTCCCGGAGGCGACCAGGTACTCGGTGGCTCCGGCCGCCCGGGCGAGCGCCTCCTTCTCCGGGGAGACGTCCACCGCGACGATCGTCGAGGCGCCCGCGATCCGGGCGGCCTGGAGCGTGGCGAGCCCCACCCCGCCGACGCCGAACACCGCGACCGTCTCGCCCTCGCGGACCCGGGCGGAGTGATGGACCGCGCCCCAGCCGGTGAGGACGGCGCAGCCCAGGAGAGCGGCGTCGGTCAACGGCACGCCGTCGGGCACGGGGAGGACGCAGTTCGCGGCGACGACGGTCTCCTCGGCGAACGCGGCGACGTTGAGACCGGGGTGCAGGTCCGTGCCGTCCTGGGCACGGGCATGGATGTTCGCGGTGCCGGCGAGCGCGTGGGCGCAGAGCCAGACCTCGCCGAGCGAGCAGGGGTGGCAGGTGCCGCAGGAGGGCGCCCAGTTGAGGACGACTCCGTCGCCGGGGGCGACATGGGTGACGCCCTCGCCGACCGAGACGACGGTCCCCGCGCCCTCGTGGCCGAGGACGGCGGGCACCGGCACGCGCATGGTGCCGTTGGTGAGGGACAGGTCGGAGTGGCAGACGCCGGCGGCCGCGAGCCGGACCCGGACCTGGCCGGGGCCCGGCTCGGGGAGTTCGATGCCGGTGATCTCCAGCGGGGAGCCGACGGCGGGCAGGACGGCGGCGCGGATCAGGCTCACGTGCGGTGCTCCTCGGGACTCGCGTGGACGGGGCGGAACGGAGGCGGCGAGCCGCTCAGAACTGCAGCGACTTGGTCTGGAGGTACTCGGCGAGGCCGTGCGCGCCGAGCTCCCGGCCCACGCCGGACTGCTTGTACCCGCCGAAGGGGGCCATGGCGTTGAACCGGCCGCCGTTGATGTCGACCTGACCGGCCTCCATGCGGCGCGCGAAGGCGACGGCCTCCTCGGGGTCGCCCCAGACCGCTCCGGCGAGGCCGTACACGGTGCCGTTGGCGATGGCGAGGGCCTCCTCCTCGTCCTCGTACCGGAGGAGCGAGACGACGGGCCCGAAGATCTCCTCCTGGGCGATGACCATCTCCGGGGTGACGTCGGCGAAGACCGTCGGGGAGACGTAGTAGCCGGTCTCCAGCGGGGCCTCGGAGCCGCCGGCGACGAGCCGGGCGCCCTCCTCGACGCCCTTCTGGATGTAGCCGCGCACGCGCTCCAGCTGCTTGGCGTTGACCAGGGGGCCGAGGCGCTCACCGGGGACGTACTTGGCGACGGCCTCGGCGGCAAGCGCCACGGCCTCCTCGTAACGGTCCGCGGGGATCAGCATCCGGGTCCAGGCGCTGCACTTCTGGCCGGAGTTGGACATCACGTTGGCGACGCCGACCGAGACGGCCTTCGCGAGGTCGGCGCTCGGCAGGATGACGTTGGCGGACTTGCCGCCGAGTTCGAGGGCGACCCGCTTCACGGCGCCGCCCGCGAGGGCGCCGATGCGGCGGCCGACGGCGGTGGAGCCGGTGAAGGAGACGAGGTCCACGTCGGGGTGCTCGGCGAGGGCCTGCCCCGCGACCGGGCCGAGGCCGGTGACCAGGTTGAAGACGCCGGCCGGCAGGCCCGCCTCGTGCACGGCCTCGGCGAAGAGCTGGGCGGTGAGCGGGGTGTCCTCGGCGGGCTTGAGGACGGTCGTGCAGCCGGCGGCGAGGGCCGGGGCGACCTTGGCGACGACCTGGTGGAGCGGGAAGTTCCAGGGGGTGATCGCGGCGACGACGCCGACGGGCTCGGCGTAGACGGTGGAGTTGCCGACCTTCTCCTCGAAGGGGTGGGTGGCGGCGAGGTCCGCGTACGTCCCCGCGACGGCGATCGGCAGTCCGGCGTGCACGGCGGCGGCGAGCTGCGGCGGAGCGCCGAGCTCGGCGGTGACGGTGGCGGCGATCTCCTCCGCGCGGGCGGCGAGCGCGTCGCGCAGGGCGGCGATCCGGGCACCGCGCTCGGCGGGCGGGGTCGCGGCCCAGCCGGGCAGGGCGGCGCGGGCGGCGCGTACGGCCGCGTCGACGTCCTCGGCGGTGCCTGCCGGGACGTGGCCGATGACCTTCTCGTCCGCCGGGTTGAGGACGGCGATCGTGTCGGGACCGGCGGCGGGCCGCCACTCGCCGTCGATGTACATCGCGTCGTGCGCCTTCATCCGATGTCTCCTCACACTACCGACCGGTTCGACACCCAAACTAGCGCTGTTAGTTTTTGGGCGCCAGGGCCTCCGGACGTGCCCCCGGTCTCACCGGGACACCGACCGGCGGCCCACCGGCCCTCGACCGCGTACCCCGCCGATCGTGCCTCCCCTCCCCGGCCCTGTCCACGGACGTCCCGCACAGTCGTCCCCCTCGGGAACTGGCGGATGCCCCCTTGCCTCGCGCCACGTCCCGGCACCCGCACGGAATCGCCCCCACAGTGACGAAGGTCCTCCCCGCCGGGGGCGGGGAGGACCGGAGGCGAGACGTGCGGAGCGCCCGCCCTCGCGGGACGGACGACCGGGGTGTGGACGGACGACCGGGGAGGGACCGGCGGCCGGGGGCGGGCGACCGGGCGGGGCCGGCGATCGGGGACGGACGACCGGGTGGGGCGCGGTGGACGACGGACGCGGCTGGGGTCCGTCGTTCAGAGTTCCTGGGCCATGTCCGTGAGGTGGGCGAAGACGACGATGTTCGCCTCGTAGCCCTTGCTGTGGTCGAAGGCTCCGCCACAGGTGAGCAGCCGCAGTTCGGGCCGCCCGGTGGCGCCGTACACCTCCTTGTCGGGGAAGTCGGCCTTGGCGTACGTACGAACCCGGTCGACCGTGAAGACGGCGACCTTGCCGTCGGCGCGGGCGACCCGGACGGTGTTGCCGGGGCTGAGCGAGTCGAGGTTGAGGAAGACGGCGGGCCCGGTGCGGGTGTCGCGGTGGCCGACGACGACGGCGGTCCCCCGCTCGCCAGGGGTGACCCCCTTCGCGTACCAGCCGACGACATGGGGGTTGTCGACGGGCGGCGTGGCGAGCCGTCCCTCCGCGTCGAGACCGAGTTCGATCACCGGGGCCTCGACGGTCACGGCGGGCACGGCGACGGTGGTCGGCCGCGAACGGGTCAGCGGCGCCGGCGGGGGCGACGGACGGGGCGAGGGCACGGCCTTCGGCCGGGGCCCGGGCTTCGCCTTGTGGTCGAGCGCGGCCGTCGCCCCGGCCGCCGGGGCCGCCCCGGCCCGCCCGGAAACGGGCGGGGCCGAAGCGGACGGGGCCGCAGCGGACGAGGCGCCGGCGGGCCGCTCGGGGGCGGACGGCGCGGCGGCCGACCCTGCGCCCGACCCGGCGGCGAGTACCGTCTCGGCCGGTTCGTCGTCCCCGGCCCACCAGATTCCGCCGGTCACCAGGACCGCGACGATCGTCACGGTCCTGGCGAGGCGGAGCAGCCGCCGTTGCCGGCGCGAGAGGCGGGAGAACCTACTTCGCGCCATCGGTGCGGCGGCGCGAGCGGCGGATCAGGACGAGTCCGGCCGTACCGGCGAGGCCGGCGGCGACGGCCGCCGCGACGCCGAAGCCGGAGGACTCGTCGGCGGCCACTTCCGCGCTGCCGCCGCCGCCGGCACCGACCGGGCCGTGCGGGGGCCGGCCGTGACTCTGGCCGCCGTTGCCCCCGTTGCCGTTCCCGCCGTTGCCGTTTCCGCCGTTGCCGTTGCCCCCGTTGCCGTTCCCGCCGTTGCCGCCGTCCGGGCAGCTGACGCGGAAGACCTTCGACTTCGCCGCGCCGTTCTGGCCCACCCACGTCCACTCGACCTTGTACATGCCGGACGCCAGGCCGGTGATGTCGTCCGTGTGCCCGTCACCGGCGCTGTTGACGGCGATGCTGCCGTTCTTCAGCGACGGATCCTGGTTGCCTGGCCGGCCCGGCTGCTCGTAGATGTTCCACTGAATGCTCTGCAGGCCGTCGAAGTTGAAGGCCGCGAAGCGGAAGACGCAGCCGACCTGGGGCTCGTTGGCCTGGCTGGTGTCGGGGGTGCCCTGCCGGTGGACCTTGACGTCACCGTTGTCGCCGGGCGCGGCGAAGGCCGTCGGGGCGCCGGCGAGGGTCACGCCGCCGAGCGCCAGGGTGGCAAGGGTCGCGCGGAGCAGAGCGCGGGTGGGGGGAGTCGTCATGGTGAGGGTCCTCCAGTCGTGGCCATCGGATACTTACTGCGATAATCCGACTATCTGTCACGAATTGGACACAGAGAGTGGCGACACGGTCGCATCGCCGTTCCTCTCCACCCGTCCGGCCCACTCCCCGGCACCCGAGCACCGGATCAGATGATGCCGAAGAGGATTCCCGAGGCGAGGACGACCAGCGACGTGAGGGCCGCCCACTTCACCGTGAACCTGGTGTGGTCGCCGAACTCGACCTTCGCCATGCCGACGAGGACGTACACGGCGGGGACCAACGGGCTCGACATGTGCAGCGCCTGGCCCACCAGGGAGGCCCGCGCGATCTCCAGGGGCGAGACGCCGTGGGCGGCGCCCGCCTCCGCGAGGACCGGGACGACACCGAAGTAGAAGCCGTCGTTCGACATGAAGTAGGTCAGCGGGATGCTGAGCACACCGGTGACCAGGCCCATGTGCGGGCCCATGCCCTCCGGGATGGCGCCGACGAGCCAGTCGGCCATGTGCTTGACCATGCCCGTGCCGGTGAGGACACCGGTGAAGACAGCGGCGGCGAAGACCATGCCGGAGACATTGAGGACGTTGTCCGCGTGGGCGGCGATACGGGCCTTCTGCTCGGCCATGTTCGGGTAGTTGACGGTGAGCGCGAGCGCGGCGCCGAGCAGGAACAGCACCGGGATCGGCATCAGTTCGAGGATCATCGAGGCGAGCAGCGCGACCGTCAGTCCGGCGTTGAACCAGTACAGCTTGGGACGGAGGGTCGCGCGGTTCGGGTCGAGGCCCTGGAACCCGTCGTCCTGACCGGAGCCGGCGACGACGCCCGGCGCCTCACCGGAGCCGCCGACGGGCTTCTTGTTCAGAACCACGACACCGCCCCCGGTACCACCGGCACTGCCCGTACCACCAGCACTACCCGTACCACCGGTGCTACCGGCACCGCTGCCACCGCCGGCACCCGCCGTGACGAGGGCCGTGTCGGTCTCGGGCACCAGGGCCTCGTCGAGCGTGAGGTAGCCGATGCGCTTCCGCTCCCGGCGCCCGAGGACATACGCGAGGACGAGGACACAGAGCAGGCCCATGCCGAGCGCGGGAATCATCGGCACGAAGACGTCACCGGCGTCCAGCTTCAGCGCGGTCGCGGCGCGGGCCGTGGGACCTCCCCAGGGCAGGGTGTTCATGACGCCGTTCGCGGTGGCGGCGACACCCGTCATGACCACCAGGCTCATCCCGAGCCGCTTGTAGAGCGGATACATCGCCGAGACGGTGATCATGAAGGTGGTGGATCCGTCGCCGTCCAGCGACACGATCGCGGCGAGCACCGCCGTACCCACGACGATCCGTACGGGGTCGGCCTTACAGAAGCGCAGGATGCCCCGGACGATCGGGTCGAAGAGGCCGACGTCGATCATCACCCCGAAGTAGACGATGGCGAACATCAGCATCGCCGCCGTCGGTGCCAGTTTGCCGACGCCTTCGATGACGTAGTCGCCGAGCTGGGCCCCCTGCCCGACCACCACGCAGAACAGCGCGGGGATCAGCACGAGTGCCGCGATCGGCGACATCTTCTTCATCATGATCAGGACCAGAAACGTCGCGATCATGGCGAAGCCGAGGACGGTCAGCATGGAGGACACCTCACGTTCACCCTTGAACTCCCGCCGAGCGGCGGTCCGGATGACGGTAGGTGCCCCCTTCTGCCGTTAACAAGACGTTGACGCGTGAGCAATACGAGCAAAACCCCAGGTCACGGCAGGGGTGATACCTCGACGGGGAAGCCGTTCAGCACGGCCGTCCCCGACAGGGGGTCGAGCCGGGAGCCGTCGAGCAGCTGGTTGACGTTGACTCCGGGACGCGCGGACGCGACGGCCAGCCGCGTGCCCGGCCGGTCGTGACCCCAGCCGTGCGGCAGGCTCACCACTCCCGGGCGCACCCCGTCGGTCACCTCCACCGGCACCTCCAGATCGCCGCCCTCGCCCTTGATCCGCGCGAGGCCGCCGTCGGCGAGCCTCAGCCGGGCCGCGTCGTCGGGGTGCACCTGGAGGGTGCACCGGTTCGTGCCGCCGCCGAGCGCGGGGGTGTTGTGCAGCCAGCTGTTGTTCGAGCGCAGGTGGCGGCGCCCGACGAGCTGGACGCTGCCGGAGTCGGGTACGGCGTCGAGCGCGGCACGCAGCCGGGGCAGGTCGGCGGCGAGCGGCGCGGCGAACAGCTCGATGCGTCCGCTGCGGGTCTTGAGGACCTGCGGGAGACGCGGCTTGAGCGGGCCGAGGTCGATACCGTTCGGGTGGGCCCGCAGCTCGTCGAGGGTGAGCCCGTACGGGCCGAGGCGCAGCATCATGTCGAGCCGGCGCTCGGGCCCGCTGTCCCCGGTGAGCGCCGCCGCGAACTCCTCGGGGTCCGCCCCGTGGGCCGGCGAGTGCTCCTGGGTGACCGCCTTGGCGAGGGTCGTGTCGATCGCGAGCTGGTCGACGGCCGACGGCGGCGCCCCGTGCATCCCGGAGACGGCGAGGATGAGCCGGGCGTGGATCTCGCACTCGTCCATCCGGTCCGCCTCCAGGGGCACGGCGGCCGGGGTGTAGCGCACCTGGTCGCGCACCGCGAGGGCGTTGAAGGCGAAGTCGAAGTGGGCGCTCCGGGAGGGCGGGGGCGGCGGCAGCAGGACATCGGCGTGGCGGGTGGTCTCGTTGAGGTACGGGTCGACGCCGACCATCAGGTCGAGGGAGCCGAGCGCCGCGTCGAGGCGGTCCCCGTCGGGCGCGGAGAGGACGGGGTTGGAGGCGACGGTGATCAGCGCCCGGACGCGGCCCTTCCCGGGGGTCTCGATCTCCTCGGCGAGCGCGACCATCGGCAACTCCCCCTTGACTTCCGGGTGGTGCGAGACCCGGCTGTGCCGACGGCCGAGGGCGAAGCCCCTGCCGGGTCCCGCGGGGCGCGGGGCGGGTGCGGTGGCGGAGAGCGGGAAGAGGGCGCCGCCGGGCCGGTCGAGGTTGCCGGTGAGGATGTTGAGGACGTCGACGAGCCAGTTGGCGAGGGTGCCGTACGCCACGGTGGAGCTGCCCATCCGTCCGTAGACGGCGGCGGTGGGCGCCGCGGCGAGTTCCCGGGCGAGGGCGCGGATGGTGTCGGCGTCCACGTCGCAGGCGTCGGCGACCGCCTCCGGGCTGAACTCCCGTACGGCCGTCCGTACCTCCTCGACCCCCTCCACATGGGCGGCGAGCGGGCCGAGGTCGGTGAGCCCCTCCTCGAAGAGGGTGTGGACGAGCGCGGCGAGGAGGAACGCGTCGCCACCGGGTCGGATGGCGACGTGCCGGTCGGCGACGCGTGCGGTGCGGGTACGCCGGGGGTCGACGACGGTGAGGGTGCCGCCGCGCCGGCGCAGCGCCTTGAGCCTGCCGGGGAAGTCGGGGGCGGTGCACAGGCTTCCGTTGGAGTCCAGCGGGTTGGCTCCGAGGATCAGCAGGTGATCGGTGCGGTCCAGGTCCGGCACGGGGATCGCGAAGGGGTCTCCGAACAGCAGGCCGCTGGAGACGTGCTTGGGCATCTGGTCGATCGTCGACGCCGTGAAGAGGTTCCGTGTGCGCAACGCACCGATCAGCAGGGGCGGGTAGAGGGCGCCGGCGATCGTGTGCACATTGGGGTTGCCCAGGACGATACCCACGGCATCCGGCCCGTACTCCTCGATCAGCGGACGGATTCTCGTGGCGATCGTGTCGAACGCCTCTTCCCAGGTCGCCTCCTGGAGCCGCCCGTCCTTCCTGACCAGCGGGACGCGGAGCCGGTCGGGGTCGGCGTCGATGCCGGGAAAGGCGGCCCCCTTGGGGCAGACGAAGCCCTTGCTGAACACGTCCTCGCGGTTTCCGCGCGCTCCGGTGACCCGGGACCCGTCGATCGTCAGGGTCAGTCCGCAGGTCGCTTCGCAGAGGGGGCAGATGCGCGGGGCGGTGGGCATGGCGTCTCCCGGGGCAGCGTCGGGTCCGGGCCGGGGCGTCGGCCCGCCGCGAGCATACCGACCGGTAGGCACGGCCGGGAGGGTTACGACAGGGAGGGTGCGAGATAGGCGTGAAGGAGCTGCCGGGTCTCGTCGATGACGGCGGGGTCGCCCTCGGGGGCGGCACGGAAGGCGAGCCGGACGAGCGTGTCGGCGGTCTCGACGCCGACCCGGACCTTGCGGCGCAGCGTCGCGTCGGCGGGCCGGCCGAGGTGGGCGGCGAGCAGATCACAGATCCGCTCGGCGACCAGGCCGTTGGGGTCCTCGCCGGCCTCCTCGGCGGCAGGCACGCCGAAGTCGACGAGGGCGAAGCCGGGAACGGTCCGCTTCATGGCGATGAACTCGTCGAGGACTCCGTCGATGGCGGCGTGGGGGTCGGGGTCGGCGGTGGCGTCGAGGTGGGCGGCGATCCGCTCGGCGTACCGGTCGAGATTCCGGTGGGCGAGTGCGGAGACCATGGCCCGCTTGTTGTCGAAGAAGCGGTAGACGGAGCCGATGGGGACTCCCGCGCGGGCCGCGACGGCACGGGTGCTCAGCTGCTCGTAGCCGGTCTCGTCGAGCAGTTCGGCGCAGGTGTCGAGGATCCGGGCGAGCCGCTCGGCGCTCCGCTGCTGCACGGGGGCCCGGCGCAGTGGGGACGGGGTCTGGGCGTGGGACTGGGGCACGGGGTCCATGATGCCGTTCCGGCCCTCCTGTGAGGCCTCGCGGGGCCCGGAAGCCCGGAGGGCCGGCCTCCCCCGCGAACGCGACCCGCTCCCGAGGGTGACCTCCGGGAGGCGGGTCCAGCGGGTCTCGGCAAGAGGCGCCGGGATCTTCACGCGCGCCGGTGATCGGACTGGCGGGCGATCAGACGATCAGCAGACCGATGCCGCCGAGGGTGTACGCGATCATCAGCGCGAACAGCGGGAGTTGGCCGGCGACCGCACGGTCGGGCGGGAAGAGGCGCACGGACCGGTCGTGGGCGGCGACGACACCGAGGACGTGACCGGTGACGATCGCGGCGACCTGGAGGGTCGCGAGGCCCCCGGGGCCCAGGAACGGGGCGGGTGCGAGGGCGTTGTCAGTACCCCCTGCCATCATGACTGTGCGTGGCCCTTCGGTGACGAAGAGCGAGAAGTAGTGGGCGACGAGATAGCCGAGGGCGATGGGCAGGAGCGAGTGGGCGAAGGAGGTGAGCGGATTGGTGAGAGTGCGGTGCATCAGACGGAGGGCGCCCGCGCAGAGTCCGTAGCAGGCGGCGACGAGGGCGACGGCGGCGAGCAGGCCGAGCGTGGCGGTGGGGACGGGGCCGAGGGGTGAGGTCTGGAGGGTGGTGATCCATCGGGGGTTGTTGGAGAGGCCGTCGTAGGCGGTGGAGCCGAGGAGGACGCAGACGGTGGCGACGAGACCGGGGGTCTGCGGCGTGGCGTCGAGGCCGTGGAAGGGGGAGCGGAGGACGAGCCGGCCGTCGGCACGGCGGCCGAGCGGGGAGAGCCGTGCGAGAAGGGAGGAGTACACCTCGAAGGGGTCGGCATGGGCGAACCACCGGTCGCCGTAGCGGGCGGCGCCGATGAGCTGAACGCCGGTGTGGACGGCGAGGGCGATCAGGAGGGTGACGGAGGAGGTGTTGTCGGGGGCGACCAGTTCGAGCCAGGTGAAGAGGAGGAGCCCGAGGGCGGCGGGGCGGATGCCGACGGCGGCGGGCAGCGGGCGGGGGTTCCGCGGTGGGCGCAGGGAGTGGGCGGCGCGCAGGGGGTTGAGGAGGCGCCAGACGGGGCCGAGGAGGAGGGAGGCGGGGACGAGTCCGACCCAGAGCAGGACGTAGAGGGCGCCGGGCGCGGGGTTGCGGTCGGGGTCGTCCGGACCGAGGAGGAGGTGGAGGAGGAGGACGAGGGCGGCGACGGCGCCGAGGAGCCGGAGCGCGGTGCGGGTGGCGGGGGCGTCGGCGATCCGCTGGAGGGCGGCGGGGATCGGGCGGCCCGACAGGTCTCCGCGGAAACGGGAGGAGGACCAGAGCAGGCCGAGGGCGAGGAAGGAGATGAGGAGCGCGGCGAAGGCGCCCGCGTAGGCGTAGAAGGGCGAGAGGGGGAGGTCGTGCCGGGAGCCCACGCCGTGGGCGAGCGGAAGGCCGAGACCGAGGCCGGGATCGGCGGTGAGGGCGTGGGCCTGGCCGGTGAGGGAGTGGGCCTGGAGGTGGGCTTCGGCTTGCCCGTGGGCGTGGGCGAGTGGGGCGGCGTGGGTGAGTGGGCCGGTCATCGGACGACGAGTTGGGTGAGCAGGAGCCCGGACTCGTGGGTCTCGACCTCGAAGAGGCCGGTGCGGTCCGCGGTGAGGGTGAGGGTGGCCGGGGTGTGCGGAGAGAGGGGGAGTTCGCGGTCGTAGCCGTGCACATGGAGGGTGTCGGCGCGGTCGCTGGTGACACGGAGGGTGAGGAGTTCGCCCTTCTTCAACTCGACGCGGGAGGGGGGTGGCTGGACGGTCGATCCGGAGACGGTGATGTCGACGGTGCGTCCGGTGGCGGTCGGCCGGGGTTTCGGTGCGGGGCTCGGGGGTGCGGCGCCGTCCAGTCGGACGGTGACCTGGACGGGGGCGCCGGCGACGGCCCAGGCGGTGTGGTCGTCGGCGTGGAGGCGGACGGTGAGGGTACGGGTGCCGGCCGGCACGTACCCCCACGGGCCGTAGAGGCGGCCGGCCTCGCGGCCGTCGATCAGGAGGCGGGCGTGGCCGCGGCCCGGGAGGGCCGCGCCGCCGGTGCTGTCGGGGGTGAAGCGGAACCTCTCCACGGTGAGGTGGACGTTCCAGCCGCCCTCGGTGTCGGGGCGGGTATCGACGCGGACGGTGGGCGCCTGCGCGGCGGGGAGTTCGCGGAGCCGGTGCCCGCTCTCGTCCCGCGCGGTGAGCAGGGTGCCGGTGCCGCCGGTGGCCTCCTCGTGGCTGGTGCCGGGCTTGTGGTGGGTGGTGGCCCGGCCGCCGCAGCCGGTGAGGAGCAGGGCGGCGGCCAGGAGGGCGGTCAGGGCCGCGGCGAGCGACGGGCGGGAGGCACCGCCGAGCGGCCGGCTCATGCCGTGGCCTCGCCGTGCGGACGAGTCTCGGCCGGGGCGCCGCCCGTCCCTGGGGCCGCACTCACCCCCGGACCCGCCTCGGGACCGGCGCCACGCCCAACGTCCGGACCCGCGCCCGGCTCAGCGCCCGGAGCCGCGTCCGGAGCCGCGCCCGGAACCGCGCCCGGCCCAGCGCTCTGGCTCTTCGCGGTGTCGCGGTCAGGTCCATGCACCTGGGCATGGTCAGGGCCAGGGTCGGGGGCGTGGTCGGCGGCGGGCTTCGGGGTGGGGTCCGTGGGGGCCGGGCCGCGGGCTCCCGCCGCCACGACCGCCCACAGCACCCAGACGACGCCCAGGAGCAGGCGGAGCCAGGCGGGGCTGAGCGGGATGCCGGGGACCATCAGGATCGCCTTGTCGAAGGCGTCGAGGAGGGTGAGGGCGCCGAGGACGACGGTCGTCCACGCGAGGACGGGGCGGGCGGGGCGCAGGGCGAGGCCGAGGAGGGTCCACCAGACGCCGGTGAGGAGCAGGGCGAGGGCCGGGACGACGGTCGGGGTGAGGGCGAGCGTCGAGCCGGCGACGTCGAGGGCGAGGCCCGCGAGGCCGATGAGGGTCGCGACGCCCGCGAGGCGATGGTCGCGCAGGCGGCGCCACCAGAGGGCGAAGCCGGCCAGGGCGAGGACGAGGGAGCTGCCGAGGGCGAGTTGGGTCTCGACGCGCTGGAGGCCGCGGGCGCCGTACCAGTCGCAGCCTGCCGGGAGGCGGCGTGCCTGGACGTTGTAGTCGGCGCAGACGAGGAGTTGGGCGAGTTTGACGGGTTCGCCGATGAGCCGGTCGCCGCCGCCGGAGACGTCACCGCGGCGCGCCCCGCAGTCGGGGAGGGCGCCGGGGCTGGCGGCGCCGGTGTCGGGCTGCCAGCAGTTGCCGCCGCCCTGGCCGTCCCACCAGACGTCGGTGCGGTTGGGGCGGGCGGCGCCGTTCTTGTCGACGCCGAGGTGGTTGTCGGCGTAGCGGTTGTGGTGGGAGGTGTCGGTCTGCTTGCCCCAGGCGGATTCGCCGCGGATGAAGGCGGGGACGGCGTTGAGGTAGAAGGCGGCGCGCTGGTGGCCGTAGACCCAGTTGTTCTCGTAGAGGTTCCAGTTGCCGCCGGCGGTGATGATGCCGGTGCCGGGGGGCATGGAGATCTGGGGGCAGACGACGCCCTGTTCGTAGCCGCGCTCGACGGGCGGTCTGGCGCAGGTGCCGTCGGCGACGTACGGGTAGTAGTTCTGGTTGTTGTCGTGGATCAGGTTGCGTTCGAAGCGGGCGTGGTTCTGCGGCAGTCCGGGGTGGCCGGGGAAGGCGGAGTCCATGGAGGCGCCGCCCATGTTGTGGTCGAACTCGTTGTCGTGGACCCAGACGGAGTCTCCGGCGGTGCCGGAGTAGCCGACCATGTTGTGGTGGCTGCGGCAGCCGGTGATCTCGATGGAGTAGCGGGGGACGTCGTAGCCGCGGCCGTCGTTGATGTTGGAGGCCGAGCCGGGGTAGATGCCGGAGTCGCCGTTGCCGTAGGACTCGCAGTTCTTGTAGAGGCCGTGGTCGGAGGCGAAGGTGAGGAAGCCGTACTCGTCGTTCCAGCGGGTGAGGACGTCGTCGATGACGAAGCCGTCGGCGGCGAGGACGTACAGCGAGTTGAACGTGGTGCGCTGGGCCGTGAAGTTGCGGAAGTAGACGCCGTCGGTGCCGTCGGCCCGCAGGGCGTTGAGCTTCTGGTATTTGGCGTCGATGACGACATCGAGGCGGGAGGCCCCGGTGCCCTCGATCTGGAGGTTCTTCTTGCCGAGGACGGCCACGAGGTTCTGGTTGTGCGGGCACTGGCGCTGCTGCTCGTAGCTGAGGATCTGGTAGCCGAGGGAGGACTTGGGCGCGTCGAGGGTGGCGCAGGCTCCGGTGGGCGCGGGGAGCGAGGGCTCCTCCTCGTACAGGCCGGGGAGGATCGCGATGGTGAGGCCGGGCCGGTCGACGGCGTCGACGGCCTGCTGGAGGTGGCGGTAGCCCTCGCGGGCGCAGCGCTCGTAGAGGCTGAGGTTGCGGGCCTTGAGGGTGGCGGGGAAGCCGGAGATCCGGCGCTCGAAGGCGGTCCGGTCGGTCTTGCAGACGAGGAGGTCGGGTTCTCCGGTGCGGAGCTTCGGCACGGTGCCGGAGCCGTCGGGGAGGGTGACGGGCCGCTCCTCGTGGGCCTGGGCCCCGGGGGCGGTGAGCAGGGCCGCGGCGAGGGCCGCGAGCACGACCGAGAGCGCGAGGACGAACCTTCGGGTCCAGGACATGCGCGTGAGAGTAGAGCATTGTTCATCTTTTTTGACCCCCTCGCGCGGCAACCGTTTTCCGGGGGCTCCGCGGCCGGAGGCCGGCGTGCCGTTCCGGCCACCGGCCCCCGTCGACCCGTTGACGTGAGCCGCGCGGAATCCTACGGTCATGCATAGGATTCCCTTGTGGGCTTCCCTTGTGGGCTCAGGACAGGAGCGGGCGATGACCACGGAGCAGGCCGAGAGGCGCGAGCAGGCCAGGAAGACGGCCGAGGCGCTCGGTTACAGCACCGGTTTCGGCAACGAGCACAGCTCGGAGGCGATCCCCGGGGCACTGCCGCACGGCCGTAACTCACCGCAGCGGGCGCCGCTCGGCCTCTACGCCGAGCAGCTCAGCGGCAGTGCGTTCACCGAGCCGCGGGCGCACAACCGCCGTTCCTGGCTCTACCGGATCCACCCCTCGGCGGCGCACCCGCCGTTCACCCGGATCGACAACGGCGACATCCGCTCCGCGCCCTTCGACGAGACCGTGCCCGACCCCAACCGGCTGCGCTGGAACCCGCTGCCCGACCCGGCCCCCGGCACCGACTGGCTGGCCGGCCTGTGGACCCTCGGCGGCAACGGCGACGCGACCCAGCGGTCCGGCATGGCCGTCCACCTCTACCACGCGAACACCTCCATGGAGCGGGTCTTCGGAAACGCCGACGGCGAGCTGCTGATCGTCCCGGAGCGCGGCGGCCTCCTCCTCCGCACCGAGCTGGGCCTGCTCGCCGTCCACCCGGGCGAGACGGCGCTGATCCCGCGCGGGGTCCGCTTCCGCGTGGACCTCCTGGACGAGACCGCCCGCGGCTACGTCTGCGAGAACTACGGGGCTCCGTTCCAGCTCCCCGACCTCGGCCCGATCGGCGCCAACGGCCTCGCCAACGCCCGTGACTTCCGGGCCCCGGTCGCCGCCTACGAGGACGTCGAGGGCCCGGTCGAGGTGGTCAACAAGTACTGCGGAAACCTCTGGTCGGCGACGTACGGCCACTCGCCGCTCGATGTCGTCGCCTGGCACGGCAACCACACCCCGTACGTCTACGACCTGCACCGCTTCAATGTCATCGGGACCATCTCGTACGACCACCCCGACCCGTCGATCTTCACGGTCCTCACCTCGCCCTCCGACACCCCGGGGCTCGCGAGCGTGGACTTCGTGGTCTTCGCCCCGCGCTGGCTGGTCGGCGAGGACACCTTCCGGCCGCCGTACTTCCACCGCAACGTGATGAGCGAGTACATGGGCCTCGTCGAGGGCGCGTACGACGCGAAGGCGGAGGGCTTCGTGCCGGGTGGCGGCTCCCTGCACAACATGATGTCCGCGCACGGCCCCGACCGGGAGACCTTCGACCGGGCGAGCGCCGCCGAGCTGAAGCCGCAGAAGATCGACGACGGTCTCGCCTTCATGTTCGAGACCCGCTGGCCGGTGACCGCGACCCCGCAGGCCGCGGGCGCCGACCACCTGCAGAAGGGGTACGACGACGTATGGCAGGGTCTTGAGCGCCACTTTCGGCCGTAGTGTCTCGGCCGTAAGCCCGTAGCCTTCGTACGGAGAACCCGTGACCGCCTTCGCACCCGACTCGCTGGTCCTGAACCGCAAGCTGCCGCTCTGGTATCAGGTCTCGCAGTCGCTGCGCGCCTCGATACTGGGCCGCACGCCCGACGCCTCGCTGCGGCTGCCCACCGAGGAGCAGCTCGCGGCGCACTACGGCGTCAGCGTGCTCACGATGCGCCAGGCCCTCAAGGAACTCGAGGAGGAGGGCCTGATCAGCCGGCACCGGCGGCGCGGGACCTTCATCGAACCGGGCGCCCGGCGCTCCACCCCGCGCCGGCTGCTGGGCTCGATCGACGCGATCGTGGCCCAGCAGTCGGGCGAGCGGACGACGGTCCTCGGGCACGGCCCCGGGGCGGTGCCGGGTGAGCTCGCCGAGCACTTCCCCGATCTGACGGAGATCGTGGCGTACCGGCGGCTGCGCCGCGACGGGGAGAGCGGCGAGCCGACCAACTGGGCCGAGAACGCGGTGCGTCCCGAGCTCGCCGCCGCGATCGACCCGGCCGATCTGGAGCGCTGGCCGATGACGAAGGTGCTGCGGGACGTCGTGGGGGTGCGCATCAGCCGCATCACGGACACGGTCGAGGCCCGTCTCGCCGATCCGGAGACGGCGGCGCTCCTGGAGGTCCCGCTCCTCTCGCCGATCCTCCACTACACCGGCGTGACGTACGACGCGGAGGGGAGGGTCGTCGACGTGGCGCGCATCCGGTACCGGGGCGACCGTTTCTCCTTCACGGTCACGGTCGAGGCCCAGTAGGCCTGGTGGCGTGAGGCCGGTCCTTCCGGACGGTGGAGACCCACGGACGGCGGTCGTTAGCATGCGGGGCGTGACGGAAGCCCCCGGAGCGAACAACGCCGATCTGCCGCCCCTCGCCGACGCGCCGCCCGCCGCCGGCCTCCCCCGTGCCGGCGCGCCCGTCGACGCCCCTCGCACCGACGCCCCGCGCACCGACGCGCCGCGGGCCGTCGCGACCGCCGGACTCCCGCTCCTCGACGACCTCATGCCGTGGTCCGTGGCGCCGCTGCGCTTCGGCCGCTCGTGGATCGTGGCGCCGGACGCGCGGACGCTGCGGTCCCGCTGGGACCGCCTGGCGGCCGCCGAGGGCGACGCCGAGCGGGAGGCCCTGTTCCGCCCCAGCCGGGCACGGACCCCGTCGAGCGCGGTCGCCGCGCTGCCGGGCCAGCGGACCGGGACCGCGCGCTGGGCCCGTGAGCCGGGACCGTGCCCGGAGCCGGTACGGGTCGCGCGGGGACCGTTCGACGAGCAGCTGCTGCTGCCCGACCACCGGCTGATCGACACCGCACGGCCCGAGCTGTGGCGGGTCGTCGGCGCGCCGCAGCTCTTCGCCGTCGAACAGGGCTATGTGCCCGGTGCGGCCGGCCCCGCGCTGCTGGTCACGGCCGCGCTGCCCGAGGGCCGCTCCTCCGCGGGCAGGCCGGGCCGGATCCGTCCGCTGTTCCGGCGCCCCGGCGGCCTGGAGCCGAACCTCGCCCCCGGCCTCCTCGGCTTCCTCGGCGCGCGGTACGGGCACGAGGTCGACGCCCTGGAGTGGCTCGCGTGGACGGTGGCGGCGGCCCTCCCCTCCCCCGCGGGATGCCGGGTGCCGCTCCCCGAGGACCCGGAGGTCTGGGCGGCCGGGGTGGCACTCGGCCGGGACCTCGTCGACGTCCAGGTCCGGGGCGCGCTGACCGGGACGAAGCCGCGACTGCCGGGCGGGCGCCGTCCGTACGTGCGGGCCGCGGTGCCGCCGCACCCCGGGACGCTGACGTACGACGCGGCCGACGAGACGCTCCGTCTCGACGAGGGCCGTATCTCGCCCGTACCGGTGGAGGCCTGGGAGTTCAGCGTCGGCGGGGCGCGGGTCCTGGAGGAGTGGTTCGCGCACCGGGCCGCCCCCGCGGAGCCCGGGTCGCTGGATGCGATCGGACCGGCGGCCTGGCCGCAGGAGTGGACCTCGGAGCTGCTCGACCTGGTCACCGTGCTCGCGCTGCTCGGCGCACGGGAACCGGAGCGGGCGGCCCTCACCCCGCAGGCCCTCACCTCACAGGCCCTCGCCTCGGACGCCCTCGCCTCGGACGCCCTCCCATCGGAGGCGTCTTCCGCGGGCCTGGAGGAGCTGCGGGCGGCGGGCGTCCTGCCTCCGCCGGCCGGGTCCCGCCGCCCCGCCTCCGTGCTCGACCATCAGGAGGAGGGCCCGGAGGGCCAGTTCATGCTGCCGTGACGGGACCCTCGGGCGGTGCGAACGAGTCGAGGAGGCGCCTGATGGTCAGGGCGAAGATCTCGTCCGGGTCGACGGGGGCGGCAGGGGCCTCGGCGAGCAGTCCGGCGAGGTGCGGGTACCGCCCGCTCGCGACCTGCCCCATGAGGTAGGCGCCGCGCACCGCCTGTTCCTGTTCCTCGGACCAGGGAAGTCCGCGGGCCCGTTCGGCGATGGCCTGTTCGTTGGCGACGGTCGCCATCACGGTGCCGTTGACCATGGCGATCAGCTGCATCTTCAGCCCCGGGGGGACGTCGAGCGGGACGAGGCAGCCGAGGCACCACTCCAGGAAGCGCAGGGCGTTGGGGCTGAATCCGTAGGCGGTGGTCATCACCCGGGCCAGCCAGGGGTGCCGGTACATGATCGCGCGGCTCTGGTGGGCGATCCCGGTCATGTCGGCGCGCCAGTCGCCGCTGGGTTCGTCGGGGAGCGCGTACTCGCCGCTGACCGCGTCGACCATCAGCTCGTACAGGTCCTCCTTGCGGGGGACGTAGTTGTAGAGCGACATGGTGCCGCAGCCGATCTCGGCGGCGATCCGCCTCATGGAGACCGCGTCGATGCCGTCCGTGTCGGCGACGCGCACGGCGGCGTCCACGATGTCCCGCCGGCTGTACGCCGGTTTCGGGCCTCGGCCCGCGCGTTCGGGCCGCGCCCAGATCACTTCCGGTTCGGCCGCTCGGCCCGCCATGGATCATCACCTCGCCCCCCATCGTAGTTACGTACACCGTACGTAGTGCGGTATGGTCACGCCATGACTACTACGTACGCTGTACTTAGTGAGGGTCTGCAGAAGCGGTACGGCGAGGTCCACGCCCTCCGCGGCCTCGACCTCGCCGTCCCCGAGGGCTCGGTCTGCGGCGTCCTCGGCCCCAACGGCGCCGGCAAGACCACCGCCGTCCGCGTCCTGACGACCCTGGTGAAGCCCGATGCGGGCAGCGCGCTGGTGGCCGGCCACGACGTGATCCGCGACCCGGCGGGGGTACGGAAGCGGATCTCGGTCACGGGGCAGTACGCCTCCGTCGACGGGGACCTGACCGGCGCCGAGAACCTGCGGCTCTTCGCACGGCTGCTGCGCGCCCCGCGCGCCCGCGCCGACGAACTCCTGGAGCAGTTCGGCCTCACGGCGGCCGCAGGGCGCCCCGCCCGCACCTACTCCGGCGGCATGCGGCGCAGGCTCGACCTGGCCGCGAGCCTGCTCGTACCGCCGCGGGTCCTCTTCCTCGACGAACCGACGACCGGGCTCGACCCGCACAGCAGGAACGGGATCTGGGACGCCGTACGGGGGTTGGCGTCCCGGGGCACCACGGTCCTGCTGACCACGCAGTACCTGGAGGAGGCCGACCAGCTCGCCGACGACATCGTCCTGATCGACGAGGGGCGCGTGGCGCAGCGCGGCACCCCGGCCGGACTCAAGGCGCTCGTCGGCAGCTACGCCGAGGTCGTCGTCGCCGACCCCTCGGCCCTCGAAGCGGCCGCGGCCGTCCTCGACCGGCTGACCGGCTCGGCTCCGGTCCTGGACGCCGAGCGGCGCACGGTGGGCGCGGTGGCCACGGACAGCACGCTCACCCTTCCCCGGATCGTCCGCGAGGTCGACGCGGCCGGGGTCCTCGTCGTCGACGCCTCGCTGCGCCCGCCCACCCTCGACGAGGTGTTCCTGCGCCTCACCGACCGGAAGGAACTCGTCGCATGAGCACCGCTCTCGTCCAGGAGCAGGGAGCCCGCCCGGTGAGCACCGCTCTCGTCCACGACGGGACGGCCGTCCTCGGCCGCCATCTGCTGCGCATCCGGCACGCGCCCGCGATCACCGTGATGACACAGACGATGCCGGTCGTGTTCCTGCTGTTCTTCGGGTACGTGTTCGGCAGCGCGCTCGCCATGCCGGGCGCCGAGTACCGGTCCCACCTGGTGCCGGGCCTGCTCGTCGCGACGGCGGCCGGGGGCCTGATGACCGGTATGTTCCAGGCTGCCCAGGACGCCCACCGGGGCGTCATGGACCGCTTCCGGACCATGCCCGTGAGCCGGTCCGCCGTCCCGCTCGGGCAGGCCCTCGCCGACCTTGTGACCGCCGCCGTCGGCACCGTGCCGCTCCTCCTGGTCGGGCTCGCGATGGGCTGGCGGATCGAGGGGCCGGTGCCGGAGGCCCTGGGCGCCTTCGGCCTGCTGCTGCTCTTCCGTCTCGCGACGACCTGGGTGGGCATCCTGCTCGGCCTCGCGTCGAAGAGCGAGGAGGCGGCGGGTCAGCTGGGCAGCGCCACCTTCATGCTGCCGCTGCTCTCCAACGCGTACATCCCGACCGACGGCATGCCGGGCTGGCTGCGCACGGTCGCCGAGTGGAACCCGATCTCGGCGGTGACGACGGCGGTACGGGTCCTCTTCGGGAACGCGCCCGCCCCGGCCGACGCGGCCTGGCCGGTGGCCCACCCGGTGGCGGGAGCGCTGATCTGGTCGCTGGGCCTGATCGCCGTCTTCGCCCCGCTCGCGGTCCGCCGCTACACCCGGGGCTGACGGCCCCGGGCCCCTCACGGGGTGACATGCCCCCGGGTGACAAGGACCGGCCCCGCAGGGTAGGCAGGGCTTTCATGAGCACTCAGCCACTCCCCCTCGAAGGCATCACGGTCGTCGCCGTCGAGCAGGCCGTCGCCGCCCCGTTCGCCACCCGGCAGCTCGCCGACCTCGGCGCCCGCGTCGTCAAGATCGAGCGCCCCGACGGCGGCGACTTCGCCCGGGGGTACGACACCGCCGCGCGGGGCCTCGCCTCCCACTTCGTGTGGTGCAACCGGGGCAAGGAGTCCGTGGCGGTCGACCTCAAGGACCCGCGCGGTCTCGCCCTCGCCCGGCGGCTGGTCGCCGGCGCGGACGTCTTCGTGCAGAACCTCGCGCAGGGGGCGGCGGCCCGGCTCGGCCTCGACGCCGCCACGCTGTGTGCCGCGCATCCGCGGCTGATCGCGGTGGACGTCTCCGGGTACGGGGCGGAGGGACCATACGCGCACAAGCGGGCGTACGACATGCTCGTCCAGTGCGAGGCGGGTCTCGTGTCGGTGACCGGGACGCCGGGGCAGCCGGTCAAGTCCGGGATCCCGGCGGCGGACATCGCCGCCGGGATGTACGCCTTCTCCGGTGTCCTCGCCGCGCTCGTCCGGCGCGGCACGACCGGCCGGGGCGGGCCGGTGGAGGTCTCCCTGCTCGACTCGCTCGCCGAGTGGATGGGGCACCCGTTGCATTACGGCATGCATGGGGGTACGCCCCCGGCGCGAACGGGGCTCGCGCACGCGGTGATCGCCCCGTACGACGCCTATCCGACGGCGGACGGCGGTCTGGTGCTGCTCTCCGTGCAGAACGACCGGGAGTGGCGACGGCTCGCCGAGCGGGTCATCGGCCGCCCGGACCTGGCCGACCACCCGGCCTTCGCGACGAACACGGCCCGGGTGGCGGGTCGGGCGGCGACGGACGCGGCGGTCGCCGGCGCGCTGGCCCCGCTGACGGCGCCGGAGGCGCTGGCCCGGCTCGACGCGGCGGGCATCGCCTGCGCCCGGCTCAACTCGGTCGCGGAGCTGGCGGACCACCCCCAGCTGACGGCCCGTGACCGCTGGCGGGAGGTCGCATCGCAGGTCGGGCCGCTGCGTTCGCTGCTGCCGCCGATCGTCTTCCCGGACGCGCCGGAGCCGCGCATGGACCGGATCCCGTCCCTCGGACAGGACACCGACGAGGTGCTCGGGGGACTCGGGGTGGCGGAGGCGGAGGTGAAGGAGCTGAGGACCGCGGGGGTGATCGCCTGAGGGCCGTGCGGGGTCGGGCCCGCGGCCGGGTACGACTGATCGCCGGACGGGCGGGGACACGTCCGGCGACGTCGCAGTCGTGCGGCCAGGCAGTTGTGCGGTCGGAGTCGTACGGGCGACCGGGCGGTGGCGGGCGGGAACCTCGGGGTTGCTCGGCCCGCTGCGCCCGGCTCCTAGCGGCGCGTTCCGAAGAGGGAACGGCGCAGGCGGCGGAGCGGGGCGAAGAGCGAGACCCGCGCGCTGCGGCTACGGTGCCCGTGCACCGGCACCTCGGGCGTACGCGAGGTCAGTTCACGCATCAGCAGTGTCGCCTCGGCCACCTCTCGCTGGGGCAGGGCGGGACCGCCGAGCACCGCGAGATGACGGTCGAGCCGCGAACTCGTCGCGCTGCTCCCGCAGGTGATGGCAGGCACTCGCGGCCTGCTGCGCATTGCTATCTGTTCCATGTCACTCCCCACCCGTACAAGGGCACCCGACCCAGGGCAGGTTAACCCTATCGCCCCGCGGTGACACCCGTGTATCCCGGCGACGGGATTCACGGCACTCGTACGGGGGTTGACGGTCACCGTCCGAATCCATCTGATTCCAGGGCGAGTTGGACAGGATTTCGAACACCTGCCGAACCGTCACGAACCATCCTGCCCTCCGGACCCGGGTCCCCGCGCACCCGGACCGGTGTGATCTCCACCACCAAGATCGCTCCCGCCGCGCGGCACGCGGTACGGGCACGCGCCTCGGACGACCGGGGACCGCACCGCCGACGGCCCGGGGTCCTCGCCGCCGACGGCCCCGAGGGCCTCGCCACCGACAGCCCGGGCACCGCACCGCCGACGGACCGGAGCCGGGAGGACACCCCTCGGCTACCGTGGATCCATGACGGTGATCGCGGGTCGTTACCGGCTTCTGGACGTGCTCGCCGAAGGGGCGACAGGCACCGTCTGGCGCGCCCTGGACGAGACGGACCGCCAGGAGGTGGCCCTCAAGGAGCTCCGGGCCCCGGACGGGCTCCCGGCGGACGAGGTGCCCCTGCTCCACGCCCGGCGCGAGCGCGAGGCCCGGGCCGCCGCCCGGATCGACCATCCCGCCGCCGTACGGGTCCTCGGCGTCGCCACCGAGGACGGCCGGCCCTGGGTGGTCATGGAGCTCGTCCGGGGCCTCACCCTCGCCGAGACGCTGGAGGCGGCGGGTCCGCTGCCGCCGCGCGAGGCCGCCCGCGTCGGGGCGGAGGTGCTCGCCGGGCTGCGGGCGGCGCGTGAGGCGGGCGTCCCGCACCGGGAGGTGGATCCGGAGCACGTCCTCCTCGCCAACGACGGACGGATCGTCGTGACCGGCTTCGGCACGGCTCCCGGGGACGATCCGGGACCGGCGGCGGAGCTGCGGGCCCTGGGGAGGCTCGTCGGGGCGGCTGCGTGGGCACCGCCGTCGCCGCCGCCCACGAAGGACGACCGGGCCGGTGAGCTTCGCACCCTGGTCGAGAGACTCTCGCACGAGGACCCGGAGCATCTCCTGACGGCGGACCGGGCCGAGCGGGAGCTGCGGCGGGTGGCGACGGGCGGGGCGCGGCCCGCACCGGCGGAGCCGCGCCGCGCGGAGCCGCGCCGGACCTCGGCGGAACCGCCCCCCGGAGCGCCCGCCGCTCCCACGGGGGACGATCCGGGCCGGCGGCTCGGGAGGACGCGGAAGAACAGCCCCCCGGCAGCCGGGAGTCCGCTTCCGGTGACCCCCCGGGCGGGGTCGCCCCGTCGCGCCCACGTCCTGCTCGCCGGGACGGTCGGCGCGCTGCTCATCGCGGGAGCGCTGGTGTACCACCTGACCCGGGACGACGAGCGAGGCGCCGGGCCCGGGCCGGGCGGTGTCACGAGCACCGCTCCGGCCGGCCCCGGCGCCACGGACGGCGCGGGCGGCGGTCCGGTTACACCGCGTTCCTGAAGGTGGGCAGGTAGCCGCCGGACTGACCGGCGGCCGTCGGGTGGTAGGACTCCCCGATGTTGAGCCAGTTGACGCTGTGCAGCCAGGACGAGCTGGAGCAGATCTCGTGCCCGGTGAACGCCGGCACGACGCTCGCGAAGGTGTAGCCGTGGTCGGCGGCGCGCTTGGCCACGGCCGCGTTGAGGTAGTCGGAGGCTCCGTTGATGGCGCGGCGCTCGTTCTCGCTCAGGCCGGCGACACAGCTGCCGCTCAGCTGGTAGAAGCGCGGATAGCCGAGGACGACGACGTGGGCGGCGGGCGCCTTGTTCCTGATCGCCGTGTAGACGGAGTCGAGCTTGCCGGGCAGCGTCGTGTCGACATAACTCTTGGCTTGATTCACACGGCTGATGCAGGTGGCTTCGGACTGCAGCACACAGGTCGTCATGACGTCGGCGAAACCGGCGTCATTTCCCCCGATCGTGACGGAGACCAGGTCGGTGGCGGACGAGAGCGGGCCGAGCTGATTGGCGGTCACATCACCCGTTCGGGCGCCCGAGCAGGCGGTGAACGCGAACGAGGAGGGGGCGTTCGCGTTCTTCCACAGCACCGGATACGCCTTCGTGGAGCGCTTGCAGTCGCCGCTGGCGCTGTCGTAGCTCCCCGAGCCGACACCGGAGGAGTACGAGTCGCCAAGGGCCACGTAGTCGAGTGCGGCGGTCTCGGCGGCCTGGGCGGCGCCCGCCCCGGTGAGGGCGAGGACGGCACCGAGCAGGAGCGAGGACGATAGGGCGGCAAAACGGGACAGTCTCATGGAACCTCCCTGTAGCAGGATCTCTGCGCTACCAGGTAGTAGCATCGGATCCGCCGCACCGGAAGTGTTCATGTCAAAACTGAGGATGAACGTCAGCCGAGCCTCCGCCAGAGACCGTCGCGTTCCGGCCATGATCCGCAGGCGCCGGACGGGCGATCAGAAGGGACCAGGAAGCGGAAGTTCCGGTACCGCTGGATGATCACACGAGAACGCGACACATTCGCACAACAAAACACAGAAGCCTGATGCCGCATCACTGTTCTCTGCATGCAAACGGATTGACCGAATCCGATCGGGACGGTTGCGCATCTGACCATCGAAGCTTCGCCAAACTACGGAAAAGCGGGCCACAGATCAGGGACTTGCCATACAGTCCCATTCATCAATACCGTCGTACATCTCACCCGCACCGATCCATCACGCACAGCGGCTCAGGGGAGGGCTCTAGCATCGCTGATGGTCCCGGGGCGGGGCGCGGTAGGGGGGTGCCGTGCTCGGTGTTCGAATGTGCGCCGAGTCGCGGGTACCGCGCGGCCAGACATGCCAACTCGCCGATTCCGCAAGGAGATCGTTTCCGCGTGGGCGGTGGCGAGAACCCCCCTTTCGAACCGGACACACCATCGGACCGCCCAAGGGGTGGGCGGCCCACCGGACGAGAGGGAAACCAGACCCATGAGCTCGTTCCTGCGCCCATCCGTCTCGGGCCAAGAAATAACCGAGCCGAGTCGAATAGCCGCCCAGTACCGGGCCATCACCTCACATCTGGCGATCACTCCGCCGGTGAGTGTTGTCATTCCCGCGATGAACGAAGCCGAAAATCTTCCGTACGTGTTCAAGACACTGCCGGAATGGATTCACGAAGTCGTCCTCGTCGACGGAAATTCCACGGACAACACGGTGGATGTCGCCCGTGAGCTATGGCCGGACGTCAAGGTGGTCAAGCAGGTCGGCAAGGGCAAGGGCGACGCGCTGATCAGCGGTTTCGCAGCCTGCACCGGCGACATCATCGTGATGGTCGACGCGGACGGCTCGGCCGACGGCCAGGAGATCGTCTCGTACGTCTCCGCCCTCGTCGGCGGTGCCGATTTCGCCAAGGGCTCCCGCTTCGCCAACGGCGGCGGCACTGACGACATGACGACCATTCGCCGCATGGGCAACTGGGCCCTCTGCACGCTCGTCAACCGCAAGTTCGGCGCCCGGTACACGGATCTCTGCTACGGCTACAACGCCTTCTGGCGCCACTGCCTCGACAAGATCACCCTCGACTGCACCGGCTTCGAGATAGAGACCCTCATCAACATCAGGGTCGTCACGGCGGGCCTCAAGGTGCAGGAGGTTCCGAGCCACGAGTACAACCGTATTCACGGGGTCAGCAACCTCAACGCCGTGCGCGACGGCATCCGGGTCCTGAAGGTCATCCTCAAGGAGAAGGCCGTCAGCAAGGCCGCCCGCCGCCGACCGGCCCCGTTCTCGGTCAACGTGCCCCGGGGAGAGGCGTCTTGAACGACCGCACGTCCCCGCACGGCTTCTCGGTGGTGATCTGCGTCTACACGGAGGAACGGTGGGAGGACATCCTCGCCGCCGTCGACTCCGTACGGAAGCAGTCGCTGCCCGCCCTGGAGACGCTGCTCGTGGTCGACCACAACGAGCGGCTCCTCTCCCGGCTCACCGAGGAGTACGCGGAACAGCGGCCCACCGAGGAGGTGCGGGTGCTCGCCAACGCGGGCCCCCGCGGCCTCTCCGCCGGCCGCAACACCGGAATCGCCGCCTCCCGCGGCGAGTTCGTGGCCTTCCTCGACGACGACGCCGTCGCCGAGCGGGACTGGCTGCACCACTTCTCGGCCGGGTACGACGACCCGCGCGTCATGGCCGTCGGCGGCCGGACGCTGCCCTCCTGGGCCTCCGGCCGCCGCCCGGCATGGTTCCCCGAGGAGTTCGACTGGGTCGTCGGCTGTACGTACCTGGGCCTGCCCCCGGGCCGCGTCCCGGTGCGCAACGTGCTCGGCGGCAACGCCTCCTTCCGCCGTACGGCCTTCGACGCGGCCGGCGGATTCGCCACCGGCATCGGGCGCGACGGCGACCGGCGCCCCCTCGGCGGCGAGGAGACGGAGCTGTGCATCCGGCTCTCCAAGGCGCTGCCCGAGGCGATCCTGCTCATCGACGACCGGGCCGTCATCCACCACAAGGTGCCGGCGGTCCGGGAGCGCTTCGGCTACTTCCGTACCCGGGTGTACGCCGAGGGGCTCTCGAAGGCGCTCGTCGCCCGCAGCGTCGGCGCGCAGAAGGGCCTGGAGTCCGAACGGCGTTACACCACCCGGGTGTTGCCCGCGGGGGTCCTGCGCGGGATGCGCGACGCGCTGCGCGGGCGCTCCGGAGGCGCGGGCCGTGCCGGGGCGATCGTCACCGGCGTGACGGTGGCGGCGGGCGGCTACGCGCTGGGAACGCTGCGGGCCCGGAGGAACGGCACGACGTTCTCGTGGGGTCCGATCGAGCGTCACGACGCCGGGGCGAACGAGACCGACACCCGAGCCGTCGGGGCCGTACGGGCGGAGGCCGTCGGCGCCGAGGGAGGGGCCCGGTGACCGACAGCGCCGACGGCACCTCCGCCGCGCCCGTCCCCATCCTCATGTACCACGCCGTCGACCCCGACCCCGCTCCCGCGACCCTCGGGCTCTCCGTGACCCCCGAGGCCTTCGCGGCGCAGATGGACGTGGTCGCCGAGCGGGGGTTCACACCGCTGACCACCGCCGCGCTCGCCGCCGCGTGGCGCACCGGCGGCCCGCTGCCCGCGCGGCCGCTCCTCGTCACCTTCGACGACGGGTACGAGGGCGTCCACCGGCACGCCCTCCCCGTGCTGGCCAAACACTCCTTCGCGAGCACCGTCTTCGTCTCCACCGGCTGGCTGCGCGGCCGGCACGACACGGGTGGCGCCCTCGACACCATGCTCGACTGGGCCCAGGTGCGGGAACTCGCCGACGCGGACACGGAGATCGGCGGACACAGCCACACCCACCCGCAGCTGGACCAGCTCGACGCGGGACGGCTCCGGTTCGAGACGCTCCGGTGCAGGGAGATCGTCGGCGAGGAGCTCGGCACGGCGCCGGTCTCCTTCGCGTACCCGTACGGATACTCCAGCCGCCGGGTCCGCCGTACGGTCCGGGAGGCCGGCTTCACCCAGGCGCTCGCCGTGGGGAACGCGCTGGCCCGACGCCGCCAGGGGCCGTACGCCCTGGAGCGGGTGACCGTGCGACGGTCGACCGGCGTCGAGGAGTTCACCCGGCTCGTGGAGGGGCGGGCGATCGCCCGTACCTTCGCGGCGGACCGGGTCATGACGAAGGGGTACGCGCTCGCGCGGCGCGCCCGGGGCGCGGCGCGGGGTCACTGGATCTGAGCCCCAGGTCCGGGCTCCGGGAGCCGGGGGCCCGAGGAATCGTCCCGTTCAAAACCCGGTGCACGGAATGCCCGGTTGCCCGATCATGGGGCCCATGGCTGACACCCCACCGGAACCGTCCGAGCCGCAGCGGTCGCTGCCGATCCGGCTCACCCTCGACGACAGCGACTCGCCCGCGGACGTCGTGGACGCGCTGTTCCTCGGCCGCTTCGCGACCGGGGAACAGCCCCACTCGCACAGCACCACCGTGGACCGGGTCAGGCCCGAGGCGACCCTCCTTCCCGCCGGCGCCACCGTGCTCCGGGCCGCGAAGGACGACGACCGCAGCGCCGTGCTCGCCGAGGGCGAGGGGTGGACGCTGCTGATCTCCCGGTGGAACCGGGGCGCCGACGTCACCGTCACGGCCACCGACGCCGACCTCGCCGAGCGGGTCCTGAAGGAGGCGACCGACGGGGCGAAGGACGAGCCGGAACCCCAGCCGGAGAACGTGACCATGGGGTTCTGGTACGTGTCCCCGCGGCGCGGCCCGCACCGGACGACCCGGCAGATCAGCGCCGGGACCTGGGACGAGGTCCGGCCCAACTACTCGGCCCCGGTGGCCGAGTCGATGGACCGGCTGATGAAGGTGACGCCCGAGTCGATCTCCGGCCGTCTCCTGCTGCTGCACGGCCCGCCCGGCACGGGCAAGACGTCCGCGCTGCGCACCCTGGCCCGGTCGTGGCGGGACTGGTGCCAGGTGGACTGCGTGCTCGATCCGGAGCGGCTCTTCAACGACGTCGGCTATCTGATGGACATCGCCATCGGGGAGGACGAGGGCACGGCGAAGGGGCGCTGGCGGCTGCTGCTCCTGGAGGACTGCGACGAGCTGATCCGGGGCGAGGCGAAGCACACGGCGGGTCAGGCCCTGTCACGGCTGCTCAATCTGACGGACGGTCTGCTCGGCCAGGGGCGCAACGTCCTCGTCGGCGTCACCACCAACGAGGACCTGGAGCGGCTCCATCCGGCCGTGGTCCGGCCGGGCCGCTGCCTGGCCCGGATCGAGGTGGGACCGCTGAGCCGGACCGAGTCCGTGGAGTGGCTCGGGCGCGCGGAGGACGTGCCGCGCGAGGGCGCGACGCTGGCGGAGCTGTTCGCCCTGCGCCGCGGCACGCCCCCGGCGGACCTCCCGGAACCCCGGGCGGCGGGGGCGGGAATGTACCTGTAGGTCCTTCGCGGCGGGTTCTCAGCTGTCGTAGGCGGCGCGCAGGGCCTCGTTCATCGCGGCCTCCGCCGCCTCGCGGCTGAGGCCGAGGCGGCGGGCCTCCTCGGCGTACTGGGCGGCGGCGGTGGCGGCCCGGCGGGTGGCCGCGTCGCCGGCGGCGGCGACAAAGGTGCCGTGACGCCCGCGCGTCTCGATCACCCCGTCCCCCTCCAGTGCCTTGTACGCCTTGGCGACCGTGTTCGCGGCGAGGCCCAGCTGTTCCGCGAGTCCTCGTACCGTCGGCAGCTTGTATCCGACCGGCAGCCTGCCCGACCGGGCCCGCTCCGAGATCTGGGCCCTCAGTTGTTCGTACGGAGCGGTGGTGGATTCGTGGTCCACGGCGATGGTGAGTGTCACCCCGCCGATTCTGCCCCCACCCCACCGGAAAATGGGAGGCGGCGGTGCGACCCCGGGCCGTAGCGTGCGACGACATGACTGTGATCTCGCGTGACGTACGGGCGGACGACGCCGAGGGTTTCGCCCGGGTGCGCCGGGCCGCGCTCCCCTACATGCTGGCCACGGCCGAGCAGCTCGTCTTCGACTGGGAGCACGCCCACCCCGCGAGCCACTACCGTCCGCTCGTCGCCGTCACCGAGGCCGGGGTGATCGTCGGGACCGCGCAGGTGGGGATCGCCCATGAGGCCGCGGAGCCCGGCGTCGGCTACGTCAACGTGTATGTGGACCCCGCGTATCAGGGGCGGGGCGCGGGGACGCTGCTGCTGCGGGCCGGCGAGGAACACCTCGCCGAGCAGGGGGCGCGGAGCGTGTACAGCTGGGTGCTGGACGCGCCGGAGAACCTGGCCTGGGCCGGGCGGCGGGGCTACTCCCCCAGCCGTTCCGCCTACTTCCTCCGGCTCGACCTCACCACCGCCGGGCTGCCGCCGCTGGAGCCGGCGCCGGCCGGTGTCGAGCTGCTGACCGGTGAGGACTTCGTGGCGGACCCGCGGCCGCTCTTCGAGCTGGACGCGGCGGCGTCGGCCGACGAGCCGGGCGACGTGGCGGTCGAGATGGACGACTTCGCGCACTGGCGGGCGACGACCTGGGAGCATCCGCTGCTCGACCGGGCGCTGACGACGGTCGCGGTGGTGGACGGCGTACCGGCGGCGTTCAGCGCGGCGCAGACGGACGGCCTGGGCCGGTACAACTCGGGGATGACCGGCACCGCGCCGGCGTTCCGCGGTCGCGGGCTCGCGAAGCTCGCCAAGAACACGTCGCTGCACCGGGCCCGGGCGGCGGGCTGCACGGAGGCGTTCACCGGGAACGACACCGGGAACGAGCCGATGCTGGCGATCAACAAGTGGTTCGGTTACGAGGTCGGAGCGCGGGAGGTACGGCATGTCCGGACGGTCGGTTGAGGTCACCCTGACGAAGGCGGGCCGGACGAAGATCCGCTATCCCGCGGAGGTGCTCACGGAGGACGGCGCCCGGATCTCGGTGCGCGCCCCGTGGGCGGCCGAGGGGGTGAGGGACTTCGGCTTCGTGCGGTTCGAGCCGGGCGACGTCTTCGTGGAGCACTACTGGCGCGACCGCTGGTTCACGGTCAAGGAGGTGTGGTCCGCCGACGGTGCCCTCAAGGGCTGGTACTGCGACATCACCCGGCCGGCCGTGATCGACGGTTCCGGGGTGGTGATCGAGGACCTGGACCTGGACCTGTGGGTGTCGGCGGACGGCAGCGAGGTGCTGCGGCTCGACGAGGACGAGTTCGCGGCGAGCGGGCTCACCGCCTCCGATCCGGAGGCGGCGGCGTGCGCCGTGGTCGCCCTCGACGAGCTGGAGGTACTGGGGCGCGAGGGCCTGATCGAGTTGCTGCGCTGACTCGGACGGCACGTCGGGCCGACGGGCCCGGCCGGGTTCCGCGGGTCCGCCGGCCGGGCCGCGGCCGCTCGGCCGGTCAGCGGAGTTCGACGGCCGCGTCCTCCGCGGCGAGGTAGCCCGGCGTCGGCAGGCCCGTCTCTCCGGCCGTGAGCTGCATCAGCGTGGCGCGTACCGTGGCCGCGCCCGGCCGGTAGGCGGGGTCCTTCACGACGGAGGTGTTGACCCACTCGTGGAGGTGTCCGTCGCAGACGGCCTGGGTGCCGCCGATGCCTGCGGAACGGTTCCCCTGGATGAGGGTGGAGCTGACGAAGACCGGGCCGGCGCTGTCGTCGAGGCAGCGGTACATGCCGGAGAGCGTCACCGTGCTGTCGTCGCCGACGATTCCGTAGTCGTAGACGGAGAGGTCGTCGGCGGCGCCGCTGTCGAGCACCTGGGCCGCGCCGTTCAGGGCGGGGCCGTCCAGCGCGGGCCCGGCGGTGAGGCCGTCGGCCCCTTCCGCGTGGGCGAGAGGGGCGACGGCGGCGGAGGCGAGCAGGACGCCTGCGGCGAGGACGAGTCGGACGCGCATGAGCGGGGTCCTTTCGGGGTGGGGGGGATGGTGCTGCCCGCCAGGGATATCGGATCCAGCCGCCGCGTGACCGAAATTCACCCCATTGGGGGCGCGTTGAGCAGCTTTCGGTAGTGAATACGGTCGTACGGTCCGTCCACACGCCGCTCGACGACCTCGTAGCCGTACCGCTCGTAGAGCTTCTGGTTCTCCCACATCATCGCGTGGGTGAGCAGCCGGACCTCGGGAAGACCGAGCTCGCGCGCCCGGTCCTCCACGAAGCGCAGCAGCCGTCGCCCCAGACCGGTGCCACGGGCGTCGGGGTGGACGGCGACGTTGTCCAGGTAGAGGTGGTCGGCCTCGGTCCTCAGGACCACCAGACCGACCACCGGATCACCGGCGACGAACACCCTCCCCGCGGCCACGTCCGCCGCGTGGTCCGCCTCCATCGGGGCGGGTACGAGGCCGATCCGCTCGATGTAGGGGTGGTAGGCCGCGTCGGTCACGGCCTTCACCCCCGGAACGTCGGAGCCCGTCGCGCGGCGGATGTGCGGAGTCATGCCGCCACGTTACGGCGCCGGACGACCACCTTCCTCAGCAGCGGCCAGGTGAGCAGGACGACGACGGCCGCGTACACGGTGATCGAGAAGGGCGTGTTCACCAGACCGGTCAGCGAGCCGTCGCTGATCTGCAGGGCGCGGCGCAGCTGCTGTTCGGCGGCCGGGCCGAGGATGACCCCGATGACGGCCGGCAGGACGGGCAGTCCGTACCGTCGCATGCCCAGTCCGATCAGGCCGACGACCAGCAGGATGACCAGGTCGAGGGCCTCGCCGCCCACCGCGTACGCGCCGACGGCGGCGAAGAAGAGGATGCCCGCGTAGAGGTACGGGCGCGGGATGCGCAGCAGCTTGGCCCAGACCGGCGCGAGCGGCAGATTGAGCGCGAGCAGCAGCACCATGCCGACGAACAGCGAGGCGATGAGCCCCCACACCAGCTCGGGCTCCCGCTCGAAGAGCAGCGGGCCGGGCTGGATGCCGTACTGCTGGAAGGCGGCCAGCATCACGGCGGCGACGGCCGTCGTCGGCAGCCCGAGGGTCAGCATCGAGACGAGCGTCCCCGCCGCCGAGGCCGAGGCCGCCGACTCGGGCCCGGCCACGCCCTCGATGGCGCCCTTGCCGAACTGGTCCTTGTGCTTCGAGAGCCGCTTCTCCGTCACGTACGACAGGAAGGTCGGGATCTCCGCGCCGCCGGCCGGGATCGCGCCGAACGGGAAGCCGATGAAGGGGCCGCGCAGCCAGGACTTCCAGGTGCGCCTCACATCGTCCCCGCCCAGCCAGGGGCGGCCGACCGGGATGGCCTCCCCCGCCGTGCGGCGCAGGTGCGCCGCGACCCAGAGGGCCTCGCCGATGGCGAAGAGTCCGACCGCGACGATGACGACGTCGACGCCGTCGGCGAGCTGGAGCGAGCCGAAGGTGAGCCGCTGCTGCCCGGTCATCTGGTCGAGGCCGACCAGGCCGATCGTGAGGCCGATGAGGAGGGAGGCGAGCCCGCGGATGCGGGAGGAGCCGAGGACCGAGGTCACCGCGATGAAGGCGAGGACCATCAGGGCGAGGTAGTCGGGGGCACCGATGTCGACGGCCAGGGCGGCGACCGTCGGGGCGAGGACGACGAGCAGGACCGTGCCGATCATGCCGCCGGCGAAGTGACCGATGGCGGCGGCGGCGAGCGCCTGCGCGCCCCGGCCCGCCTTGGCCATCGGATGGCCCTCGATGGCGGCGACGACGGCCGCGCTCTCTCCCGGGGTGTTGAGGAGGATCGAGGTGGTGGAGCCGCCGAACATGGCGCCGTAGTAGATGCCGGCGAACATGATGAACGCGCCGGTCGGTTCGAGGCCGTACGTCACCGGGAGCAGCAGGGCCACGGCCATGGCGGGGCCGATGCCGGGCAGGACGCCGATGGCGGTGCCGAGGAGCACGCCGACGGCGGCCCACAGCAGGTTCATCGGGGTGAGGGCGGTGCCGAAGCCGTCGATGAGGGAGTTCAGGGAATCCATGAGTCAGATCACTCCCATCAGCGGACCGCCGGGCAGCGGGACGCCGAGCAGCTTGTCGAAGACGACGTAGGTCAGGAGCGAGAGGGCGGCCGCGATCAGCGGGTCGCGGTGGAGGTGGCGGCTGCCGAGGGCGTACGCCGCGCCCCAGAAGAGGAGCGCTCCGGCGACGGGGAAGCCGACGGGGCCGATGAGGACGGCGAAGGCGAGGAAGACACCGGCGAGGAGCAGGACCGTGCGCCAGTCGGCGGGTTCGGACAGGTCGACGTCCTCGCCGGCCTCGGCCTCGCCGCGGCCGCCGCGCAGGACGTCGACGGAGAGGAGGACGGCGACGACGAGCAGTCCGCAGCCGACGACGAGGGGGACGGTGGCGGGGCCGACGGGGCCGCGGCCGGCGAGGTCGGCGTCGAGGGTGAGGGCGTCGGTGAGGACGAGCACGCCGAGGACGAACAGCAGGACGCCGACGCCGAGTTCGGACCGCTCGCGCAGCCAGTTCTTCACGGTGGTGGTCACAGACCGAGCTCCTTCAGTACGGAGCCGACGCGGCGGTCCTGCTCGGCGAGGAAGGTGCCGAACTCCTCGCCGGGCAGGAAGGCGTCGTTCCAGCCGTGGGTCTTCAGCGACTCGCGCCACTGCGGCGAGTCGTGCAGCTCGGTCACGAGGGTGACGAGCTTCTCGCGCTCGGCGTCGGAGAGGCCGGGCGGGGCGACGATGCCGCGCCAGTTGGTGAACTCGGTGTCGAGGCCCGCCTCGCGGAGGGTCGGGGCGTCGAGACCGGGCACGCGCTTCGGGCCGGTCACGGCGAGGAGCCGCAGCTCCCCGGCCTCGATCTGGTCGAGGTACTCGCCGACGCCGGAGACGCCGAAGGCGACCTTGTCGCCGAGGATGGAGGCGAGGAGTTCGCCGCCGCCGTCGAAGGGGACGTAGTTGACGTCCTTGGGGGCGATGCCCGCGGCCTGGGCCATCAGCATGGGAGCCAGGTGGTCGGGGCCGCCGGGCGAGGAGCCGCCGCCGACGGGCAGCTTGCCGGGGTTCTTCTTCCAGGCGGTGAGCAGTTCGTCGATGGTCCTGTACGGGGAGTCCTTGCCGACCACGACGATGTCCTGCTCCTCGGTGAGCCGGGCGATCGGGGTGGTGTCGGCGAGGGTTCTGGGAGTCTCGTTGGTGTGGACGGCGCCGACGACGCCGAGGCCCATGGACATGGCGAGACGGCCGTTGCCCCGTTCGCCGACGAGCCGGGTGAGGCCGACGGTGCCGCCCGCGCCGGGCAGGTTGAAGACCTCGATGTCGCCGGTGAGGTCCGCCTCCTCGGCGTTCTTGGCGAGCGTGCGAGCGGTGATGTCGTAACCGCCGCCGGGGGTGTTGGGGACCATGAAACGCAGGCCGGGTATCCGGGTGCCGGTGTCGGCGCCGCTGCCGGGACTGAGCAGCGGCGGGCCCACCAGCACCAGGAGCGCGGCCCCGAGGAGGGCGAAGGGGGTGCGCAACCGCACGTGTGCCGCCTCTCAGCTGTAGGGGAAAAGGGGATGTGAAGTGGCCCACATGTTGCCCTCGCGTTAAGAAGCTGTCTCTCTTCCGCAATCAACGGACGTTGTGGTCGTTGTGGTCGGGACCTAGCGTGGGTCGTCGTGACGAACGTGCTGGTGGTGGACGACGACTTCATGGTCGCCAAGCTGCACTGCCGCTATGTGTCGGCGGTGGCGGGCTTCACGGTGTCCGGGGTCGCGCACAGCGGCGCCGACGCCCTGCGGGCGGCCGAGCGGCTGAGGCCCGACCTGGTGCTCCTCGACGTGTTCCTACCGGACATGGACGGCATCCAGGTGCTGCGGGAGCTGCGCGCGGCGGGCCTGGGCATGGACGCGCTCTTCATCACGGCGGCCCGGGACGTGGGCACGATCCGCGAGGCGCTGCGGGCGGGGGCCCTGCACTATCTGATCAAGCCGTTCAGCCAGGCGGCGCTGCACGAGCAGCTCCGCCACGTGGCCTCGCTGCGCAGCCGGCTCGACGAACTCGACGAGGCCCGGCAGGAGGACGTCGACCAGATCTTCGGCACCCGCCCGCGGGGCTCCCGTGAACTCCCGAAGGGCCTGGCCGCCCACACGGCCGACCTGGTCGACTCGGTCCTCCGCGCCCACCCGGAGGGCCTCTCGGCCACGGAATGCGCGGAAGCCGGCTCCCTCTCCCGGGTGAGCGCCCGCCGCTACCTGGAGTACTTCGCGGAGACGGGCCGGGCGGAGATCACCCTGCGATACGGCGGGACGGGGCGGCCGGAGCGGCGGTACCGGCGGCTGGGCTGAGCCGCCCTCATGCCGTGCGGGCGGCGCCTTCCCGGTACGTACGGAGAAGCTCTTCGGCGTGCACCGTCCAGGGGTGCGCGGGCCCCAGTACGCGGATGCGCCCCGCCACCAGCATCTCGCCCTGCTCGATCGCGTCGGCGTGCTGCCCGAGGGCGTCGAGCACGACGCTGAGTGTCTGGCGCGCGTTGAGCAGCAGGGGGTAGTCCGGAGCGAAGATGCGCTCGTACCCGGCGAGGGCTCTGCGGATGTGGGGCAGTGCCTCGGCCGGCCTCTCCACGGACGCGAGCGCGTACGCGTAGCCCAGTTCGGCTCCGAGTGTCATGGGGTGATCGTCTCCGGTGGCACTGCGGCAGTCCGCGATGACGCCGGGGCCAGCAGGTCCGCCCGGGTCACCTCCAGCTCGGTGGAGATCGCCTCGGCCCGCTCCGGCTCGGCCCGGCGCCACAGGGACGCGACGCCGTCGCTGACGCGCTGCCACGCCTCGGTCGTCAGCAAGGTGACCAACGTCGTCCCCGCCGTGCCCGCCAGCACGGCCAACTCCGCGTCCAAGACCCCGTCCCCTCCAGCCAGTTGTCGCCTGTCGGCCCAGCGTAGTCGCACCCCGACCCTCCGGGACGGCCGGCGACGACTTCCTCAGCCGCTGCTTAGTGGTTCCTTAAAGCGGTCCTAAGGATCTCCGCATCGCGGTCTCCGGTGGCTTTTCGGCGGTTCGGGGCGGCTAGTTTTCTGGGCATTCCCCCACCTCACCCTCGTGAAGGAGCTGTCCCCCCATGACTTCTCGCCGTACCGCCGCCGTCACCGCCACCGCGGTTCTCGCGCTCTCCGGGCTCGCCTCCGCGCCCGCGTTCGCGCACGGGTCGATGACCGATCCGGTGAGCCGGGTCTCGGCCTGTTACGCGGAGGGGCCCGAGTCGCCGAAGTCGGCGGCCTGCAAGGCGGCCGTGGCGGCGAGCGGGACGCAGGCGTTCTACGACTGGAACGCGGTGAACATCGCGAACGCCGCCGGGAAGCACCGTGATCTGATCCCGGACGGCAAGCTGTGCAGCGCGGGGAACGACAAGTACCGGGGGCTCGACCTGGCGCGGGCCGACTGGCCGGCGAGCAAGCTGGCCTCCGGGGCGCACACCTTCCGTTACAAGGGGACGGCGCCGCACCGGGGCTCGTTCGAGCTGTATGTGACGAAGGACGGGTACGACCCGTCGAAGCCGCTGAAGTGGTCGGACCTGGAGGCGAAGCCGTTCGCGACGGTGACCGACCCGCGGATGGAGAGCGGCGACTACGTCTTCCAGGGCACGGTCCCGAAGAAGTCCGGCCGCCACCTGGTCTACTCGATCTGGCAGCGCTCCGACTCCCCCGAGGCCTTCTACACCTGCTCGGACGTGGTGTTCGGGAAGGACAGCGGGGGTACGGCCCCGGCGCCGACCGCCTCCGCGCCGAGCGACGAGCAGATCGAGGACGGTCAGGACGAGTCCTCGGTCGAGCACGGCGGGCACGGGGACGGGGACGCCTCCACGGGTGCGGAGGAGACCGGGGCCGCCCCCGGCACGGGTCACGGGACGGGTCACGGCACGCAGACGCAGGCCGCGCCGTCCGCCGAGGCCTCCTCCGCCGTGCCCAACGCGCCCGCTCCCGCGGCCGGTTCGGGCTCCGGTTCCGGTGAGGTGCTCGCCGAGACCGGTGGCGACGCCACCACCCCGTACCTGGCGGTCGGTGGCGCCGCCGTGCTCGCGATCGGCGCGGCCGTGCTCTTCGGGTCGACGCGCCGGCGGCGTACCCAGGGCTAGATGTTCTAGCCGATCACCGACAGGCAGGTGGTCGGGGTCGCGTGGGCCGGGTCGAGGGCGTTCTCCACCTCGTGGAAGGTGACCCGGTCCACCGTGCCGATCGCCACGTGCTCGGACAGGTCGAGCGCGCACTTGTCCTGGATCAGGACGTTGGTGACGTTCGGGCCGCTCAGGAACTGCGAGCGGTAGGGGGTGACCACCTCGTCGTACTGGCTGGCGATGACGTGGTAGCGGACCCCGGGCACGGTGTCGCCGCCCGCGTTGAGCTTGGTGATGAACGGCGAGCCGGCGATCTGGTCGGCGAGCCCGGGGGTGTTGGCCTTGATCAGGTCCTCGGCGCCGGGGAAGTACGGCAGGAGCTTGGTGAGGCCGAGCAGGGTGGTGCCGTGGTTGTCGGGGGCGATGCCGACGAGCGTGTTCACCTTCTCCGCGCCGCCGAGGAACTTGAGGTACCAGCGGGGCATCATGCCGCCCTGCGAGTGTCCGACGATGTCCACCTCGGGGGCGCCCGTGGCGGCGAGGACCCGGTCGACGTAGGTGTCGAGCTGTCCGGCGGAGGCCTCGATGGGGCCGAGTCCGTGGAAGAACGGCACGTTCGGCAGCTGGCCGTAGTCGAGCGAGAAGACGCAGTACCCGCGGTTGACCAGGTACGGCGCGAGGACGAGCCAGTTGTCGACGGAGTTCCCGAGGGTTCCGTGGACGAGGACGACGGGCCGCGGGTGCGCGGCGGAGGGCTTGCAGGAGTAGTCGTTCCAGCCCCGGCCGGTGGTGGCGGTCTCGGTCTGTGCGGAGGCGGCGGCGGTCGGCGCGAGGGTGGCGGCGGCGGTCAGCAGCAGGACGGACAGTGCTCTGACGGCGTGTTTCCAGGGCAGCATCGGGCGATCTCCTTGCGGCTCAAGGGGATGGTGGGGGTGCTACGCCCTGCGGTCCGGACCACAAGTGGGGATGCGCGGTGGGGATGCGCTTCAGCCAAGCTACGCACGGGTAGCCTTGGCTGGGAAGTTACGCGTCGGTAAAAAGTGATGTGTCGTCACGAGTGCCTGACGAAAGGGCCGTCAGGCCGCCAGCGATCCCGGCAGGACGGCCCGGGGACCGAATCTCGCCCGTGCCTTGTCCGCCACCGCCTCGATCCGCCGCGCCTTCTCGTCCGCCGGGTCCAGGGACAGCTGGTGTGCCGCGCTCTCCGCGCCCGCGAGCCCCTCGGCGCGCAGGGCGATGCCCCGCACCCGGGCCCGCTGGAGGCCGAAGGAGTCGTGGACGGCGTACGCGAGGGTGCTGAGTGCCGCCGAGTGGGCGGTGGGCTCGGGCAGGGTACGGCTCCGGGTGGTCGTGCTCCGGTCCGCGTACCGGACGGTGACGGCGAGCGCGCGGCACACCTGCCCCTCGGTGCGCAGCCGGGTGCCCAGTTCCTCGGCGAGCGCGAGGAGGGCCCGGCGCTGCTGTGTCCGGTCGGTCTCGTCGCGGGGGAAGGAGCGTTCGGCCGCGACCGACCGGGAGGCCGCGTGCGGGACGACGGGGGTGCGGTCGATGCCCCCGGCCCGTTCCCACAGCTCGCGGCCGGTCTTCGCGCCGACGAGCCGCTGGAGCACGGCGAGCGGCGCGTCCGCGACACGTCCGACGGAGTCGAGTCCGTAGCCGCAGAGGGTGCGGGCGGTGGCGCGGCCGACGCCGTCGAGCGCGACGACCGGCCGCTCGCGCAGGAAGGCCGCGGGGTCGTCGACGACCAGGGTGACACCGGGCCGGGCCTCGCTCGCGGCCATCCGGGCCAGCATCGGGTTGGGGCCGGCGCCGATGACGCAGTCGACGCCGTGGAGGGCGAGGGCCCTGACCCGGATCACCGAGGCGAGCTCGGCGGGGCCGCGGCCGAAGTAGCGCAGCGCGCCCCGCACGTCGGCGAGGGCCTCGCAGGGCGGGGTCGCCTCGACGAGGGGGGTGAACTCGGCGAGCAGGTCGATCAGCGGGGGAAGCAGGGTCCCGGTCCCGCCCGTCCCGGAGGGCTCGATCCGGAACCGTACACAGAGGATCATGCCGCCCTCCTCCGTCCGTGTCCCTGTTCGTCCCGAAAGCCCCTCCCGTTCCCTCAGCCTAGAGCATGTTCGAATATTTGTGCGAATCATAGCCCTGTCAACTGTGGTTGACGTGTGGGAATCTGTCAACGTAGGTTGACGTCATGACCGATGCGACCGATCTCGCCGCACGGGCGGGCGACCGCGACCCACGGGTCGGACTACGGGCCGTCTCCGCCCTGCGACGACTGCTCGAACAGCTGGAAGCCGTCCAGGTGCGCAGTGCGCGCAACCAGGGGTGGTCGTGGCAGGAGATCGCGACCGAACTGGGTGTCAGCCGACAGGCCGTCCACAAGAAGTACGGGAGGCAGTGATGTTCGAACGGTTCACGAAGGCCGCGCGCACCGTGGTGAAGGGCGCGGTCGAGCACGCGGAGCGGGCCGGGGCGACGGTCGTCACCCCGGAGCATCTGCTCCTCGCCCTGCTCGACGAGGAGGGCACCCGGGCGGCGGACGCCCTGCGCGCGCTGTGCCCGCCGGACCGCCGGCCGTCCCTGAGGGACGCGCTGACCGACGCCCGGCGCCGGGCGGGGCTCTCCCGCGCCGACGAGGAGGCCCTGGCGGACCTCGGCATCGACGTCGGCGCGATCGTGGCCCGGGTGGAGGAGACCCACGGCGAGGGCGCGCTGGCCGCCGACCGCAAGGACTCCGGACGGTGGTCGGGCCGCCGCTCCTTCTCGCGGGAGGCCAAGACCGTCCTGGAGAAGTCCCTCCGGGTGGCGCTGGCCCGCAAGGACCGGGAGATCGGCGACGAGCACATCCTGCTCGCGCTCACCACGACCGGCGGGGTCGTCGCGGAGGCCCTGGCCGACCACGGCGTGACGTACGCGTCCGTCGAGACGGCGGTCTCGCGGGCGGCGACCGCCTGACCACGGCGGCCGACCTCCCGGAACGGACCCGCCAGGGGAACAGCCGCCCGGAGAACGGCCCCGCCCGCGGAACCGCTCCGCCGGACGGCTCAGCCCGCCGAGCCCGGGCTGCTGTGCCACAGCTTCCGTCCGCTCGGGGTCCCTTCGCCGGCCGGTCTGAGGTCGGCCCAGGGGTTCATCTCGTAACCGGTGGACATCCTGATGCGGCGGCCGGAGTCGGCGGACCCGCCGTCGTCCGAGGCGGGCACGGCGGGTTCGGCGAGGCGCTCCCCCACCGCGTCCAGGCCTCCGGACGCCCGGAGTTCGACGAGTTCGGCGAGGTTCCAGGCGGCGGCGCCGACCACGCTGACGCTGCGCGGGCCGCGCCGCTGCACCACTCCCCGGACGAGCAGCAGCCACGAGTGGAAGACGGTGTGGGCGCAGCGCTCGTGGGCGTCGTCGAAGAAGGCGAGGTCGACCAGGCCGGTGCCGTCGTCGAGGGTGGTGAAGATGACGCGCTTGCCGGAGCGGATCGGCGGGGTCTGGGTGGCGGCCTTGGCGCCCGCGACGAGGACGGTCCTGCCGTGCGGGGTCTCGCGGAGACGCTGGGCGGAGACGACGCCGAGTTCGCGGAGGAAGGCGTGGTGGTCGCCCATGAGGTGACGGGAGGCGTCCATGCCGAGGATGCCGAGTTCGGCGCTGAGGCGCTCCGACTCGTCGAGGTCGGGCAGGCCGACGGGGGCGGTCTTCCCGCCCTGCGCGAGCGGGAGCTGACCACCGTGCGAGGCGGCTCCCCGCTGGATGCGGCGCAGTTCGGTGAGGTGGAGCAGGAGGTCGCGGCGGTTGGCGCCGAAGGCGTCCAGCGCGCCGACCTGGGCGAGCCGTTCGGCGACGGGAGTGCGGGGGCGGGCCCGTTCCCAGAAGTCGAGGAGGGAGGCGTAGGGCTGCCCGGCCTCGATCCGCGCGCCCTCGGCCTCGCTGATGCCGTGGACGTCGGTGAGGCCCAGCCGGAGCCCCCATCGCACCTCCGATTCAGACACCAGTTCTACACGGTGGGCGACCGCCGACCGGTTCACGTCCAGCGGCAGCACCGGCACCCCCCGGCGCCGCGCGTCCGCGAGCAGCAGCCGCTTGGGGTACATCCCGGGGTCATGGGTGAGCAGCCCGGCGTAGAAGGCGGCCGGGTGGTGCGCCTTGAGCCAGGCGGACTGGTACGTCGGTACGGCGAAGGCCACCGCGTGCGCCTTGCAGAAGCCGTACGAGCCGAAGGCGGCCACGATCTCCCAGGTGCGGGCGACCACCTCGTCCGCGTATCCGCGCGCCGAGGTCTCCCGGGCGAACCAGAGCTTGATCCGGCCCTGCGACTCCGGGTCCGAGAGCCCGCGCCGCACCTGGTCGGCCTCGTCACGGCCGCAGCCGGTCATGATCCGTACGATCTCGATGATCTGCTCGTGGAAGACGACCACGCCGTACGTCTCCCGCAGCGTCTCCTCCAGGTCGGGGTGCGGGTAGCGGACGGGCGCGCGGCCGTGCCGTGCCTCGATGAAGGGGCGGACCATGTCGGCGGCGACCGGGCCCGGCCGGAAGAGCGAGATGTCGACGACGAGGTCGTGGAAGGTGGCGGGCTGGAGCCGTCCGACCAGGTCCCGCTGGCCCGGCGACTCGATCTGGAAGCAGCCGAGGGTCTCGGTGGAGCGGATCAGCCGGTAGGTCTCGGGGTCGCCCTCCGGGACCGCGTCGATGTCCGGGCGGGTGCCGGTGGCCCGCTCGACCTCGGCGACGGCGTGGGCCATCGCCGACTGCATCCGGACCCCGAGGACGTCGAGCTTGAGCAGCCCGAGGTCCTCCACGTCCTCCTTGTCGAACTGGGACATGGGGAACCCCTCGCCGCTGGTGGGCACCACGGGGGTACGGGCGAGCAGCGAGGCGTCCGAGAGCAGGACCCCGCAGGGGTGCATGGCGGTGCCGCGCGGCAGCGCGTCAAGGGCCTCGACCAGCTCCCAGAGGCGTCCGAACCGCTCCCGTTCGCCGGCGAGTTCGCGCAGTTCGGGCAGTTCACCGAGGGCGGCGAGGGCGTCGCGGGCGCGGATGTGCGGGAAGGCCTTGGCGATCCGGTCGATCTCGGCCGGGTCCATGGAGAGGGCCGCGCCCACGTCCCGTACCGCGTGGCGGACCCGGTAGGTCTCGGGCATGGAGACGGTGGCGACGCGTGCGGTGCCGAAGCGGTCGATGATCGCCCGGTACACCTCCAGACGGCGGGCGGACTCCACGTCGATGTCGATGTCGGGCAGGGCGGTGCGGCGCTTGGAGAGGAAGCGTTCCATCAGGAGGCCGTGCTCGACCGGGTCGGCGTGGGCGATGCCGAGGAGGTGGTTGACGAGGGAGCCGGCGCCGGAGCCGCGGGCGGCGACGCGGATGCCCATCTCCCGGACGTCGTCGACGACCTGGGCGACCGTCAGGAAGTACGGGGCGAAGCGGTGGTGGGCGATGACGTCCAGCTCGTGGTGCATCCGGTCCCAGTAGGCGCCCCGTCTCTCGTACCCCTTGAGGATCATGCCGGCGGCGGCGCGGGAGGTGAGGACGCGCTGGGCGGTGCGATGCTCGGCGCCGACGAGGTGCGGTTCGGGGAAGTGGGCGGAGCCGATGCCGAGGTCGTCCTCGGGGTCGACCAGGCAGGCGGCGGCGACCGTGGCGGTCTGTTCGAGGAGCCGGTGGGCGGTGTCCCGGCGGAAGCCCGCGGCCTCGACGATCCGTTCGGCGGCGGCCCGCATGTCGTCGGTCCCCTTGAGCCAGGCGGCGCCGCTGTCGAGTTCCTTGCGGGGGTCGACGGGGACGAGGCGGCGGGCGGAGTCGAGGACGTCGGCCACCGGGCCCTGGCCGGGGTCGGCGTACCGGACGGCGTTGCTGAGGACCGGTCGGACGCCCTGCTCGGCGGCGAAACCGACGGTACGGGCGGCGAGCCGCAGGGAGCCGGGCCCGGTGCCGGAGCGCCCGTGGTCGACGGCCGCGAGGCGCAGCGCGTCGCCGTACCGCTCGCGCCAGGGCGCGAGCAGCCGGACGGCCCGGTCGGGGCGGCCGGCGGCGAGGGCCTGTCCGACGTCGGAGCCGGGCCCGAGGAGGACGAAGACGTCGTCGTCGCACAGGGCGGACCAGGGCAGCAGGGGCCGCTCCGCCCCTCCGGCGTGGGCGGCGGTGATCATCGCGCAGAGCGAGGCCCAGCCGGTGCGGGAGCGGGCGAGGAAGAGGGCACGGGGCGCGGACTCGTCGACGAAGGCGCCGCCGCGGACGGGGACCCGCCGGACGTCCTGCGGGCCGTCGCGGCCGGGCACCCGCCCGGCGCTCCGCGGGCCGCCACCGGACGCGGCCGTCCGCCCTGCCGCCGACGGCCGTCCCGCTTCCTGTCCGGGCCGCCCCGGCCCGGGGCCGGGTGTCGTCGCCTCATAGGCGAGGTCGACGCCGAACAGGGGGCGGACCCCCGCCTTCGCGCAGGCCTTCGCGAAGCGGATGGTGCCCGCGAGGGTGTCGCGGTCGGTCAGGGCGAGCGCGTCCATGCCGCGCTCGGCGGCACGCGAGGCCAGTCGGTCGGGGTGGGAGGCGCCGTAGCGCAGGGAGTAGCCCGACGCGGTGTGCAGATGCGTGAACCCCGGCATGGCGTGCCTCCCGGCTCCCGCATCGAAATCGTACGTATGTTCCCACCCCCTCGTTCTTCACCTTAGCTCATTTCGAACGTGCGTACGATAAGCGTGCCGGGTCGTCCCCCGGTCGACCATTCGGGCGCATCCCACCTGCGGAAACACCCCCTGCCCCGGAGCGTGGGGGGCATGAGCCTCGTCGACGAACTGAAAAGCGCCGTCACCCCCCGAGCAGCCCTCCTGGTCGTCGGCGTCCTCGCCCTCCAGCTGCTGTTCATCACCTCGTACGTCGGGGCCCTGCACCACCCCGAGCCGAGGGACGTCCCCTTCGGCGTCGTCGCCCCGCCACGGGTCTCCGCACAGCTCGTCGGACAGCTGGACCAGCTCCCCGGCGCCCCGCTCGACCCCCGCTCGGTCGCCGACGAGGCCACCGCACGGAACCAGATCCTCAACCGGGACATCGACGGCGCCCTGATCGTCGACCCCGCAGGCCGCACCGACACCCTGCTCGTCGCCTCCGGCGGCGGCACCGCACTCTCCCGCACCCTGGAAGCGCTCTTCATCACCGTGGAGAAGGCCCAGCAGCGCACCGTACGGACCGTCGACGTGGCCCCCGCCTCGCGGGAGGACTTCAACGGGCTCTCGGCCTTCTACCTCGTCGTCGGCTGGTGCGTCGGCGGCTACATCTGCGCCGCGATCCTGGCGATCAGCGCGGGCTCCCGGCCCGCGAACCGGGAACGCGCGATCATCCGCCTCGGGGTCCTCGCGCTCTACTCGGTACTCGGCGGACTCGGCGGCGCGATCGTCGTCGGCCCGATCCTGGGCGCCCTGCCGGGCAGCGTCGCCGCCCTGTGGGGGCTCGGGACGCTGGTCGTCTTCGCCGTCGGCGCCGCCACCCTCGCCCTGCAGGCGGTCTTCGGGATCGTCGGCATCGGCCTGGCGATCCTGCTCATCGTGATCGCGGGCAATCCCAGCGCGGGCGGCGCCTTCCCGCTGCCGATGCTGCCCCCGTTCTGGAACGCGATCGGCCCCGCCCTGCCACCGGGCGCCGGCACCTGGGCCGCCCGCTCGATCGCGTACTTCAAGGGCAACGACATGACCAGCTCGATGCTGGTCCTCTCGGCCTGGGCGGTCGTCGGCGTGGCCGTCACCCTGGTGATGTCCTCCCTGAAGCGCACGCCCGAGCCGGAGCCGATCGCGGACGAGGTCGACCCCGCCGGCGGCGCACCGGCCCGCTGAGGCCCGCCTCTCCGGCCCGTCGGCCCGAAATCCCCTGGCCCCGCCGCCGTTCGGCCGCTACCTTCGCGGGCATCACCGACCTTCCCCGAACGACAAGGCTCTCCGTGACCTCAGTCCGCCCCGCCCGTCCCGACGAACTCCCCACCCTGGTCGAGCATCCCGGCGACCCCGAGCGCAACGCCGCCACCCGCGCGTACCTCGTCCAGCTCCTCGACAGCACGTGCACCCGGCCCGAGTGGTGCCTGGTCGCCGAGGACGACGACGGCCGGCTCACCGGCAGCGTGGTCCTGTGGACCATGCCGGGGCACGATGTCCCGCTCGCGCTGGTGCTGTTCGAGGCCCCGGAGGACGCCCCGGGGACCGCGGCCGCACTGCTCGACGCGGCGGCCGCCACGGCCCGGGAGCTGGGCGCGACGGAGCTGGAGCACGTCGTCGACTCCCCCGCCCAGGCCCCCCAGTTCCAGCGGAACCCGGAGCACCGGGGCGAGCAGCTGCGGGCCTCCGGGTACGGCGTGATCCGCGACGGGCGCCGGTTCAGCCTCCGCACCCCCGGCACGCCGGACGAGCTGCCCGCCGACGACCCCCGGCTGACCTTCCGTTCGCTCGCCGAACTCGGCCCCGAGCCGTTCGTGGCGGTCCTCGCCGAGCTGCTCGCGGACACCGCCGACGCCCGCCTCGCCGCCGACGTACGGCAGCACGGCGCCCGGCGCGCGGCCGAGCTGCTCTTCGAGGAGACGGCCGAGCTCAAGCACGAGCCCGCGTGGTGGGAGCTCGGCTACGACGCGGACGGCACCGTCGCCGTGATCAGCCTTCCGGCCGAGAACCCCTCCGTTCCGGTCATCGGTTTCGTCGGCGTCGCCCCCGCCCACCGGGGCAAGGGGTACGCCACCTCGGTCGTGATCCGGGGCACGCGGATCCTGACCGCCAGCGGGGCCACCGAGATCCGCGGGGACTGCGACGCCTCGAACGTGGCGATGGCCAAGGCCTTCGAGCGCGCCGGATACGTGAACTTCGCCGACCGGCTGGAGTTCGCCCGCGCCCTCTGACGCGCCCCCGCGCGGGAGGCCTGCCGGGAGGGGCCGGAAGTCCCTTCGTGAGGGATTCACAAAGGGACTCCGGCCCAGATGTCCCGGGTCGGTCAGAAGACGCTGACCCCGTACGCGCTCAGCGCCTCCGTCACGGGCTGGAAGAAGGTCGTCCCGCCCGAGGAGCAGTTGCCGCTGCCGCCCGAGGTGAGGCCGACCGCGCGGCTGCCCGAGTAGAGCGGGCCGCCGGAGTCGCCGGGCTCGGCGCAGACGTTCGTGCGGATCAGGCCGGAGACGATGTCGCCGCCGCCGTAGTTCACGGTGGCGTTGAGGCCCGTCACGGAGCCGCTGTGGATGCCGGTGGTGGAACCGCGGCGGGTGACGGACATGCCGACGGTGGCGTTGACGGCGCTCGTGATGTCCACGTTGCCGACCGTGCCGGACTTGGTGACGGAGGAGTTGGTGTAGCGCACCAGGCCGTAGTCGTTGCCCGGGAAGCTGGACCCGGCGGTGGTGCCGAGGACGGTGGTCCGGGAGGAGTTGGAGTACCAGGTTCCCGCGCCGTCGGTGCAGTGCCCGGCGGTCAGGAAGTAGTAGTTGCCCGCGCCGTCCCGGACGTTGAAGCCCAGCGAGCAGCGCCAGCTGGTGGCGTAGATCGCGTCGCCGCCGGAGATCAGCTTGCTGAACTTCCCGGGGGTGCGCTCGACGCGGATGGCGTCCGCGTTCGCCCCGGCCTGCCGCTTGATCTTCGCGAGTCCGGCCTGGCTGACGGTGGAGTCGGCGGTGACCACCAGCTTGCCGGTGGCGGGGTCGGCGTACCAGGCGGTGCCGGCCACGTCCGCGGCGCGGACGGCGTCGCCGGTCGCCGAGAGGGCGGCGGCGTCGAAGGTGCGGCTGGTCCGCGCGGTGTCGGCGGTGCCCGCGCTCGCGGTGGGCGCGGCGAGCGCGGCCGCGGCGGCGAGGCCTGCCGCGACGGCGAGGAGCCGGACGGTTCTCGTGGGGGTGGTGCGCATGGTCCTCACTTCTGTTCCTCCCGAGGGGAATCGGGGGCCCGCCGTGGGGTGCCGGGCCCGTGAGGCGCGGCCTGGGGCCGGCGCTGTGGGGGAGTCTCGGGCCGTACGACTTCACGCCGCAAGGGCGCGATTCAGCCGTACGGACCTCAACTTCCCCGTGATGCACACGAGTTGACCGTCAGCGCCCGCTCAGTCGCCGCTCGCCCGCCGCGACGGCGGTGTCGAGCGTGTTCCCCGGCGGCGGGAACGGGCAGATGAAGTGGTCGGCGAAGGCGCACGGCGGCAGCAGCGCGCGGTTGAGGTCGACCGTCACCGAGCCGTCCGCCGCCGGGGCCGAAGGCCGCAGAAAGCGGAAGCGGTAGCTGTCCCGGCCGCTGGTGGCGTCCGCGAACACCGCCCACAGGGAGCCGTCGTCCTCGACGGCCACCTGGAGGGTGTGCTCGCCGCCGTGCAGTTCGAAGACCAGCTCCCCGGAGAGCCCGAGACCCCGCTCGCGGCCGTCGGCGTTCTCCACCCGTACGCTGCGCGTCCGCTCGTACGGACGGAAGACGCCGGGCACCACCCAGCGCTCGTCGTACGGGGTGGCCTCAATGCCCCGGAAGGCGGTGCGGGCCTCGGATCCGGGGTCGAAGTCCCTTACGGCCCACAGCCCTTCGCGCCGCAGCACCACGAGCCGCCGGCCCGCCGACTCGACGCGGGACTCGTGGATCGGGCCGTGGTCGGCGGTGAGCCGGACCGTCCCGGTGAAGGGCTTGCCGTCGACGGCGATCCCGTCCTCGGCGCGGGCGCTGAGCAGCACCTCGTCGCCGTCCTCCCGCCACTCCCCCGGAACGGCCGGAATTCGCCCCTCCGGGAAGTCCGAGAGCCAGTGGGTACGGTGAGGGAGAGCGGACCGTACGAGGAGGAGACCGTGGCCTCCCGCTGCTCGTGCCAGTGCTGCCACTCCTGCCGGGGGCCGGCCCCCGCGTCCGTACCCGGGGCGCCGTCGTTGTCCGTGCTCATGGTGCTCAACCTTTCCATACGGGCTCGGGAAGCCCGAGGTGCGAGCGCAGCGTCGTGCCGGAGTACTCCGTACGGAAGACCCCCCGCTCCTGGAGCAGCGGGACGACCCGGTCGACGAAGTCGTCGAGACCGCCGGGGGTGAGGTGGGGGACGAGGATGAAGCCGTCGGCGGCGTCCGTGGCGACGAACTCCTCCAGGGCCGCCGCCACCGTCGCCGGGCTGCCGACGAAGGACTGCCGGCTCGTGGACTCGACGACCGTCTGACGGATCGACAGGCCCTTGGCCTCCGAAAGCGCCCGCCACTTCCTGGCCACCCCGACCGGATCGGCGACCCGCACCCGCCCCTGGACCAGGGTCGACTCGGGATCGGGGTCGACGTCCGGCAGCGGTCCGTCGGGGTCGTAGCCGGACAGGTCGCGGCCCCAGATCTGCTCCAGGGCGAGGATCGCGTTCTGCGGGGAGACCTGCAGGCGGCGGATCTCACCGGCGCGTTCCTGTGCCTCGGCGTCGGTGTCGCCGAGGACGTACGTCACCCCGGGCATGATCTTCAGATCGCCGGGCTCCCTCCCGTACCGGGCGAGCCGGCCCTTGACGTCGGCGTAGAACTCCCGGCCCGCCTCCAGGGCCGAGTGCCGGGTGAAGATCACGTCGGCGGCCGATGCCGCGAACTCCCGGCCCTCGGCGGAGTCCCCGGCCTGGATGACGACGGGGTGTCCCTGCGGGGAGCGCGGAACGGTGAACTCCCCCTCGATCCCGAACTGCGGCCCGCTGTGGACGAAGGGCCGCTGCCGGCCCCCCGGGGTCCAGGAGTCCCACAGCTCCCGGGCCGTGGCGAGGAACTCGGCGGCCCGGGTGTACCGGTCGGCCCGGTCCAGGAAGCCGCCGCGCCGGAAGTTCTCGCCGGTGAAGGCGTCCGACGAGGTGACGACGTTCCAGGCGGCCCGGCCCGCGCTGAGGTGGTCCAGCGAGGCGAGCCGCCGGGCCAGTTCGTACGGCTCGTTGAAGGTGGCGTTGACCGTGCCGGCCAGTCCGAGCCGGTCGGTGACGGCGGCGAGCGCGTTCAGGACGGTGATCGACTCGGGCCGGCCGACGACGTCGAGGTCGTGGATGCGGCCGTTGTGCTCGCGCAGCCGCAGCCCCTCGGCCAGGAAGAAGAAGTCGAAGAGGCCGCGCTCGGCGGTCCTGGCGAGATGCTCGAAGGAGGAGAAGTCGATCTGCGAGCCCGAGCGCGGATCGGTCCAGACGGTGGTGGAGTTGACGCCGGGGAAGTGCGCGGCGAGGTGGATCTGCTTCCGGCCCCGAGTCGTGCTCATGCGCGTGCTCCCGTCGTCACCCGTGCCTCGGCGGCGTACTGGCTGACGGGGCGTTCGAGCCCCAGGTGGTCGCGGAGGGTGGTGCCCTCGTAGGCCGTACGGAAGAGCCCGCGGTCGCGCAGCCGGGCCACGGTCCCGGCGGTGAACCGCTCCAGGTCCCGCTCGGGCACGGCCGGCACCAGGTGGAAGCCGTCGATGGCGCCGCCGCCGTGCCAGCCCACGATCAGTTCGGCGAGCGCCCCGGGCCCGCCCTCGTACGTGTCGAGGCCGACGGTCGCCGAGAGCAGGACGCGCAGCTGTCCGGGGTCGCGGCCGTGGGCGCGGGCCCCCTGCCGCAGTTCGGCACGCAGGGCCGCGGCCTCCTCGGCGGAGGAGGCGCGGATCAGGGCCACGTCGGCGTGGTGGGCGGCGATGTCGCGGGCGGCGGGGCGGGTGGCGTCGACGACGGTCACCGGGTTGCCCTGCGGGGGCCGGGGGACGATCGAGGGGCCCGCGACCGAGAAGGTGGCGCCCTGGAAGTGCACGTGGTGCAGCTTGCGTCGGTCCACGAACCGCCCGGTCACCTCGTCCCGTATCTCGGCGTCGTCCTCCCAGCTGTCCCACAGTTTGCGGGAGACCTCGGCGACCTCGCCCGCCTCCTGCCAGAGCTCGGCGGTGGGCGGGACCGGGCGGCGGCCGAAGAGCCGGGCCTCGGCCCCCGTCGGGGAGACCGCGATCCGCCAGCCCGCCCGGCCCCGGCTCACCCAGTCGAGGGTGGCGACGGCGGCCTGGACGTGGAAGGGCTCGGTGTGGGTGGTGGTCACGGTCGGTACGAGGCCGACGGAGCGGGTCTCGGGGGCGACCCGGGCCAGGACGGCGAGCGCGTCGAGGCCGGGCCGGGCGAAGGAGTCGTCGTGGGTGAGGAAGTCGAGCCCGGCGGCCTCGGCGAGCCGGGCGAGCGCGACGGTACGGACGGCGGTGCCGGCGACGGCGGGTGCGGCGGTCCGGGCGGCGGAGGCGAGGGCGCCCGGGAGGTCACCGGTGCCCGGGGCGAGTTCGGCGGCGAGGTGGAGCGTTCGGGTGCTGGTCATGCGGTCTCTCTCGAAGCGACGCGGGGCGGGCGGGGCGCGGTCAGTTCTTGGTACGGGGCAGCCCGGGCGGGTTGATCTCCGACTTCGTCACGGCCTCGCTGTCGAGGCCCCACCGCTTGAGGACCTGGGCGTAGGTGCCGTTCTCGACGATGTGGTCGATCGCGGCGGCGTAGGCGGCGACGAGTCCGCTGTCCTTCTTCGTGGTGGCCGCGATCTTGCCCTGGAGTCCGGCGCCCGCGCCGGAGAACTTGCCGACGATCTCGGTCTGTCCGGCGGAGAGCACGTGGTAGGCGGCGACGGGGTTGGGCCCGAGGTAGCCGTCGATCCGGCCGGACTGGAGGGCCAGGTAGTAGTCCGAGGTGTTCTGGTAGTACTTGATGTCGACCGGCTTGCGGCCGGCCTTCTCGTTCCGCGCGGACCAGTCGACGAGGATCTTCTCCTGGTTGGTGCCGGAGCCGACGGCGATCGCCTTGCCCGCCACGTCCTCGGGGCCCTTGACCGTCCAGCCGGAGCCCTTCTTCGCCTCGAAGGCCAGGTCGTCCAGGCGGTAGGTGGCGAAGTCGTACTTGTCCTTGCGCTCCTCGGTGACGGTGACGTTGGAGAAGACGCCGTCGTACTTGCCGCTGTCGAGGCCGACGAAGAGGTTCTCCCAGGAGACCGGGTTGAACTCGGGCTTGAGTCCGAGGGCGTCGGCGACCAGGGTGGCGAGGTCGACCTCGACGCCGATCAGCGTCTTGTCGTCGGTGGCGTGGAAGGCGAGCGGCGGATTGCTCGTCGCGGAGACGCCGAGGATCAGGGTGCCTCTCTTGCGGACGGCCTCGGGCAGCTGGGCGGCGAGTGCGTCGACCTTGGGGGTGTGGACGCGGTTCTGCTCGGGGCTGAGGTTGATGCCGTCGGCGGACTTCTTCGCCTCAGGCCCGGCCGCGTCCAGGGCGGCGTCACCCGAGCCGCAGGCGGTGAGGACGCCGAGGGCGGCGAGCGAGGCGAGGGCGGTGAGGACGGTGCGACGGGTCTTCATGGCAGTGCTCCTGAGTGGGAAGGGGTGGGTGGTCAGAGGACCTTGGAGAGGAAGGCGCGGGTGCGTTCGTGACGGGGGCTGTCGAGGACCTCGGCCGGCGGTCCCTGCTCGACGATCCGGCCCTCGTCCATGAAGACCACGGTGTCGGCGACCTCGCGGGCGAAGCCGATCTCGTGGGTGACGACGATCATGGTGGTGCCGGAGGCGGCCAGGTCCTTGATGACGTCGAGGACCTCGCCGACCAGCTCGGGGTCGAGCGCGGAGGTCGGCTCGTCGAAGAGGAGCAGGCCGGGTTCGAGGGCGAGCGCGCGGGCGATGGCGACCCGCTGCTGCTGTCCGCCGGAGAGCTGCTTCGGGTACGCCTCCGCCTTGTCGGCGAGACCGACGCGTTCGAGCAGGCTCCGGGCCGCGGCCTCGGCGTCCTTGCGGGGGCGTTTCAGGGCCGAGACGGGGGCCTCGACGATGTTCTCCAGGACGGTGAGGTGCGGGAAGAGGTGGAAGTTCTGGAAGACGAAGCCGATCCGGGTGCGCTGCTTGAGGATGTCGCGCTCGCGCAGCTCGTAGAGCTTGTTGCCGGAGCGGCGGTAGCCGACGAGGGTGCCGTCGACGCTGACGGTGCCGCTGTCGACCTTCTCCAGGTGGTTGATGGTCCGCAGGAGGGTGGACTTGCCCGAGCCCGAGGGGCCGAGGACGACGGTGACCTCGCCGGCGCGGACGTCGAGATCGATGCCGCGCAGGACGTGCAGGGGGCCGAAGTTCTTGTGGACGGCGCGGATCTCGACCTTGGCGGTGGTGGCGGCCTGGCCCCCGGCGGGCGGATCGACGGTGACGGAGCTCATCGGACGCTCCCCTTCGCGTAGTGGCGTTCGACGTAGTGCTGGACGACGGAGAGCGCGGTGGTGAGCAGGACGTACCAGGCGGTGGCGACCATCAGGAGCGGGACGACCCGTCCGTTGCGGCCGTAGACGACCTGGACCTGGTAGAAGAGTTCGCCGATCGCCATCACGGAGACGATCGAGGTGCCCTTGAAGAGCGAGATGATCTCGTTGGCGGCGTTGGGCAGGATCGAGCGCATCGCCTGCGGCAGGACGATCCGCCGCACCTGCCGGAGCCGCGGGATGCCGAGCGAGGCCGCGGCCTGCACCTGGCCCTCGTCCACGGCGAGCACCCCGCCCCGGACGATCTCCGCCGCGTAGGCCGCCTGGTGCAGGGCGAGCCCGAGGACGGCGGCGCTCATCTCGCCGACCAGGCCCATCGTGTCGAAGGTGAGGAAGCTCGGCCCGAAGGGGATGCCGATGCTCAGCTCCTTGTAGAGATAGGCGAGGTTGAACCAGAAGAGCAGCTGGACGATGAGCGGGATCGAGCGGAAGGCCCAGATGTAGCCGAAGGCGACGGACCGCAGGAACGGGCTGGCCGACAGGCGCATGAAGGCCAGCACGATGCCGATCGCGAAGCCGAGCGCGGTGCCGTAGAAGGTGAGCTGGAGGGTGACCCAGACCGCCCGGAGGACCGTCTCGGTGGTGAAGAACGCGGCGAAGACGTCCCACTCCCAGCCGGGGTTGGTGACGAGCCCGTGGACGAACTGGACGAGCAGGACGGCGGTGACGGCGACGGCCGCCCAGCGCCAGGGGTGCCGCACGGGGACGACCACGAGCTCGGGGCCCGCCGCCGGTTCCTTCACGACGGCTCTGGTGGCGGGCGGATCGCTGGTGAGAGACATGGCGGTTCCTCGGAAAGGGGTCGGGCGGCGGGAGGGGAGGGAGGTCAGGCGCTCAGCGGGGCCGGGAGGCGACACGCCCGGTCGCGCAGGAACGTCAGCGCCGCCCGCGCGGTGATGTCGTTCTGCCGGAAGGCGACCCCGCCGGTACGGGGCCGGGTGAAGGCGCTGTCGGTCCGCGCCGTGGTGTGCGGTCCGAGGGCGAAACGGCGCGGGTGCGGGCGTCCGTCGTGCCCGACGACCCGGCCGTCGACGGGGTCGACGACGAGGAGTCCGCTGGCGGTGGCCCGGGCGCCCTCCTCGTGCAGGGCACGGAGGAGCGGGCTGCCGGTGAGTTCGAGGGTGGGGTCGGGCAGCCGGGCCTCGACCAGGGCGCGTGCCTCGGTCCACTCCCCCGGTACGGCGGCGGACGAGGCCCGGAAGACTCCGCGCTCCTCGTCGGCCTCGACGGTGACCTGCGGGCCGAGGAAGCGGACGACGCCGGCGCGGGAGAGGGCGAGCAGCTGGCGCAGCCGGGGTCCGGGCGGTCCTGAGGCGAGGTAGCTGAAGAAGCCGTGCCACCAGTCGCCGGTGTCGACGCGGTTCCCGAGCCGGAGGAGTTGCCCGTAGACGGAGAGCAGGCCGGCGAAGACGGCGGCGTCGGAGCTGTGGGCGGGGTCGTGACGGCGGGTCAGGTCCTCGCTGATGTAGTCGCGCAGACCGTGCTGGAGGGCCTCCGTCGAGGTGAAGCGGATGCCGTCCAGGGGGTGGTCGAGGGCGTCGAGGTCGAGCCGGTCGGCCGGGTCGGGGACGGCCGCGGCGACGACGGCGGCGAGTTCGGCGCCGCGCGGCGGCGCCGCCGCGTAGGCCCGCTCGAAGTCGCTCCACGCGAGCGTGGTCCGCTCGGGGTGGGTGGAGAAGAGCCGGTGGTAGTGGGCCCAGCCGAGCTCCTTGTCGACCAGGGGCCACACATCGCGCCGGAAGTCGAGCGGCCCGGTCCTCCGCAGCAGGGCGTCGGTCTGTTCGGGGCCGAAGAAGCGGGGCAGCGGGGGCCGTTCGCCGTCCAGGGCGTACCCGATCTTCGAGTGGTACGGGACACCCCGGCGCGATCCGACGTGCAGCACCGGTTCCCTGCCAGAGGGGAGGTAGACCAGCGCGTCGCCCTCGCCCTCGTACCGGCCGCCACGGCCCTCGGTGAGCAGCACCATCAGGTCGACGAAGGCGAGCCCGAAGCCGCGGACGAGGACGTCCTCACCGGCGGGCAGGGCGGTCAGGTCGGTGTCTGCGGTGAAGTCGGGCGGCAGGTGGACGAGACCGTGACGGGCGGCGAAGCCGGCGAGGGCCCGCTGCTCCGGGTCGGGTTCGGCGTCGAGGTGGCCGACGGTGAGGACGACGAGGTCGGCGAGGAGGGGCGTGGCGGAGTCCTCCAGCCAGACCCGCTGGCGCCCCTCGCGCGGGCCGCTGATCCGCAGGGCGGTGGTGCGGTGCTCGTGGACGGAGACGGAGGCCGGCAGCGCGGCCCTGGCCCGCTCGAACACCCAGCGGAGATAGGCGCCCTGCTGGGGACGGGTGGGGAAGCTCCGGCCCTCGATGCCGGCCCATTCGGCGACGGTGGGGCCGGGGCGGACGGGGCCCTGCAGGTCCACGGTCTCGTCGGTGAACATGGTGACGTCCTCGGCCCGCGAGTTCATCCAGAGCAGCGGGGACTGCGCGGTGCGCCAGATGCGGCCGGGGCCGGGCGGGTGCGGGTCGACGAGGTGGATGTCGAGGGGACGGTCGCCGTACAGCTCGGGCAGGTTGGCCGCGAGCCGTTCGAGGAAGCCGGTCCCCCGGGGCCCGGCGCCCACGATCACGAGCGAGACCGCCGGCGGCGGGGGGCTCATCGCGCACCCGCCGTGCCGCGGGCGTAGTGGCGCTCGACGTAGTACTGGCCGAGGCTGAGGACGGAGGTGACGGCGACGTACCAGAGGGTGGCCACGAGCAGCAGCGGGATGACCTCGTACGTGCGGTGGTAGACGAGCTGGGTCGAGTAGAGCAGGTCCTGCACGGCGATCACGGAGACGATCGAGGTGCCCTTGAGGGTGCCGATCAGCATGTTCCCGGCCGGCGGGACGATCGCCCGCATGGCCTGCGGCAGCACGATCCGGGAGAGCCGGCGCCACCGGCCCAGGCCGAGGGACTCGGCGGCCTCCAGCTGGCCGCGGTCGACGGAGAGGATGCCGCCGCGCACGACCTCGGCGGCGTAGGCGGCCTCGTGCAGGGTGAGGCCGATCACGGCGACGGACACGGGGCCGAGGAGGTTGACGGTGCTGACGCCGAGGATCTGCGGGTAGAGCGCCCCGATGTTGAACCAGAAGAGCAGCTGCACCAGGATCGGGGTGGACCGGAAGAACCAGACGTAACCCCAGCTCACCGCGCGCAGGACGGGGTTGGCGGAGAGTCTGAGCACGGCGAGCAGGGTGCCGAGGACGAAGCCGAGCGCCATGACGAGGGCGGTCAGCCACAGGGTGAGGCCCAGTCCGCGCAGGACGGACGCGGAGGTGAAGTAATCGGCGACCACGTCCCACTGGAAGGCCTTGTTGCGGACGACCGAGACCAGGCCGAGGGCGAGCAGGAGGAGGACGAGGCCGGCGGCGGTCCACTGCCCGGCGCGGCGGGCGGGGACGATACGGGGTGGTGGTTCGGCCGGCGGGGCCGTGGAGGGGGTTTTGACCAGGGTCGCGGACATACGAAGACTCCGTGGATGCCAGAGGCGGATCGAACACGGGGTGCGCCTTCACACGCGGTGAGCACGGAACCGGGCCCCTCAGCCCGATCCGCCCTTCGAGGCTATGCGGTCAACAGCCCCTACTGTCAAGGGTGTCCGCACTGTGAGCCGTACGTCTCATCGTGGTTGACGTGGGAACGGATGCCTGTTCCACTGTGGCCATGCATTCGCAGCAGCTGGTCACGCGCTCCCACATCGACTTCGGTCGCGTGTGGTCCTCTTCCTGTTGAGCCGACCCTCTGCTCGGTGAGCCGTTCTCCGGCTCCGCCCCGTCCGCGTGCTGTTCTCCGCGGCGCCTTCACATCCAGGCCCCTCGTGGTGCCTGAGTTCTCCCCTCCCCTCGCTCTGCCGCGCCGCCCTCCTCCGTTCTGAAGGGCTGCTCTCCTTCGTCCTGAAGGACCGTCATGACCTTCGCGTTGTCCGTGCACCGGACCACGACCACCGACCCCCTGGCGCGCCCGCTGCTCGACGAGCTGGCGCACGAGTACCTGACCCGGTACGGCTCCGCGCACGATCTGAGCCGCTACCCGGCGGAGGAGTTCGCCCCGCCCCATGGCGCCTTCCTGCTCCTGCTGGAGCAGGGCCGGCCCGTGGCGGGCGGCGCCTACCGCCGCTACGACGACGACACGGCCGAACTCAAGCGGATCTGGACCCACTCGGCGCACCGCAGGCGCGGTCTCGCCCGCCGGGTCCTGACCGTGCTCGAACGGGAGGCCGCCGCCCGCGGCTACTCCCGCCTCTATCTCACGACCGGACCGCGTCAGCCGGAGGCCAGGGGCCTCTACCTGGCGAGCGGCTACCGCCCGCTCTTCGACGTGTCCGCCGACCCCGAGTCGATCGGCCCGCTGCCGTTCGAGAAACTCCTGGAGAACCCGAAGCCATGACCACGCGCACGCGTCCCGGCACCGCACGCACCGCTCTCGTCTTCGCCCTGATCACCGGCGCCGCCCTCGGCCTCACCGCCTGCGCGGGCGGCGATCCCGCGACGGCCCCGGCCGGCGCCTCGGGCGTGCCGGGGGCCGCGAAGGGCACGCTCCCGACCGAGGACGTGGTGTCGGCGGTGACGAGGAACGAGGCGGCGGCGAAGCTGCTGCCCGCCGACGTACGGCAGCGGGGCAGCTTCACGATCGCCTCGTCCGTCGCGACCCCGCCCAGCTCGGCGTACCTGCCCGACGGCAGGACCGTCGTGGGGGTCGACGCCGATTTCGCCGCGGCCGTGGCGAAGGCCCTCGGCCTGGAGCTCAAGCGCGAGGTGGTCGGGTTCGAGGCGATCCTTCCGGCCCTCGGCAGCGGCAAGTACGACGTCGGCACCGGGAACTTCGGGGTGACCGAGGAGCGGCGCAAGGCCATCGACTTCGTGACCTACATCAACGACGGGCAGGGCTTCGCGAGCCGCGCGGACAGTTCGCTGAAGGCGGTCACGGACCTCACGCAGCTGTGCGGTCTGAAGGTGGCCGTGAACGCGGGCACCACCTTCGAAAGGACCCTGGAACAGAACAAGGGCCGGTGCGCGGAGGCGGGCAGGCAGCCGTACGAGGTGAACGTCTACAGCGAGACCGGCGCGATCTGGATGTCGCTCCAGCAGGGCCGCAGCGATGTCGTGATGAACACGATCAACGGGGTGCGGTACGCGGTGACGCAGCAGAAGAACGTGAAGTTCCTCAACGAGTACCGGCGGCTCGACGTCGGCTTCGCCTTCAAGAAGGGCACGCCGCTGGCGCCCGCCTTCCAGGCCGCGGTGAACGGCCTGAAGGCGGACGGGACGTACGACAGGATCCTGCGGAAGTGGGGTGTGACGGGCTCGGGCATCGCCACCTCGCAGATCTCCCCGCCGGAGCTCCCGGCGCCGAAGAAGTAGCGGGCCGGGGTCCGGCGAGGCGGGTCCGGTGGGCGGACGGCCCGTCAGCAGCCGTCGCAGGGGCAGCAGCAGTCGCAGTTGCCGCAGCCGGGGTCGCAGTCGCAGTCCCGGCAGCAGCCCTCGTGCTTCTTGCGGGACCAGGGGCCCTCGTACTCCTTGGCGCAGCAGATCTGGCAGGTGCAGAAGAGCCAGGTGAACATGGCGCACCCGGCGAGGAAGCCGCGGGGCTTGGGCGCCTGGGGGGCGCCGCCCCCGAACTGCGGCGGCAGCCCGCCGAAGCCGCCCGAGCCGCCGGATCCGCCCGGGCCGCCGCCGTACGGGTTCCCGCCACCGCCGCCGTGGGGCGGCTGGTGCGGGCCCGGGGCGCCGCCCGCGTACGGATTGCCCGGCACCGGACCCGGCCCGTACGCCGGACCCGGACCGTACCCCGGCCCCTGCCCCGCACCCGGCGCTCCGTGCGCGCAGGTCGTCGTGCCGAAGGCGCGGTCCACGGAGGTGCGGAGTTCATGGGCGAGCAGGACGTGCGCCAGCTTGTCGTCGGCGAACTCGGCGTCCCGCAGCGCGAGGCGGATGCCGTGCAGGGCGTCGTCGGCGAGCCGGCGGGCCTCCTCGCGGGAGGTGCCGGTCGCGGTGAGCGGGTTCCAGGCGCCCTTCTCCGCGTCGGCCGTCTGGTCCTCGACTGCGTCGAGCAGGTGGGCGAGGCGGCCGAAGAGCCGGCCCGCCTCGGCGAGCGGCTCCGCGTTCCCGGGCCGTCCGGCGAGGACGGCGGTGTGCGCGAAGGCGGCCGCGGTGGCCGTCTCGGTCGGTTCGGTGACGGCGAGCAGGGAGGTGCCGGGTCCGACGAGGGCCTCGATCCCGGTCTGCCGGTCGACGGCGTCGACGAGGACGGCGGTGTCGAAGCCGAGGGCCCGGCCCGTCCTGGCACCGGCCTTGTCCCAGGAGCGGGCGACGCGGCGGGCCGCGGCGGCGGCGGGCCGCCGGGCCAACAGCCCGTCCCGGTCGGCGACGTGGTCCCGGATCTTCGCCGAGGCGAGGACCAGCGAGACGGCGGCGGCGAGCCGCGCGCCCTCCCCCTTGGCCACGGGTGCGGTCCGCATGGCGCGCAGCGCACAGGGTCCGGCCGTGCGGCGGCCCGCCTCCGTGACACCGGTCTGAGCCTCCGTCAGGACCGAGACGATGAGCCCGTCGTAGTTGGTGACGACCCGGGCGAACTGGCCGTGGTCGGCGCGAAGTGCCAGGCAGAGGCCGCAGAGATGGGCCATCCACTCGGTCTTGAGGCCGTCGGTGAGACGGTGGGTGCAGGGTCTGACGATTCCGAACATGGACTCCCCCGTGAGTCGTGGATCTGGGCCGGGCTATGGACCGCCGGACGGCCTCGCGGCATCGTAGCGAGCCGGTCCGTTCACCCGTACGCGCCCATCGTCACCCTTGTGGCCCGACTTTCATATTTTCAGCTACATGGCCCTCCCCCAGGCCCTGCATACCGCAAGATTCCTGACGAATCGCCAGCAAACGGTGCTCACGTTCTGCACCAGTACCGTCACGAATCCTCTGCGCGCCGACTATCCACTTGGCGCGCGATCCGCATCATGAAGGACGATAGGGAAATGCGGAACCACAAGTGACCGCGTGAAAGGAGGCGTCCATGGGATCGGTGCGCAAGGCGAGTGCCTGGCTGGGACTCGTCGAGGACAACGACGAGCGTTACTACGACGACGAGTACGCCGACGGTGCCGAGGGCGGCGACGCCTGGGTGACGGACCCCCGGGTCCGGGTGGCCACGGACACCGCCGAGGACCGGGGCCGGCGCATCGCCACCGTCTCCCCCGACGGCTTCCGGGACGCCCGGGGCATCGGCGAGCTCTTCCGGGACGGTGTTCCGGTGATCGTGAACCTGACCGCGATGGAGCCGGACGACGCGAAGCGCGTGGTCGACTTCGCCGCCGGTCTCGCCTTCGGTCTGCGCGGTTCGATCGAGCGCGTGGCGACGCGGGTCTTCCTGCTGACCCCCGCCGACACCCAGATCGTCACCGGTGAGACGGGCCGGCGCCGACAGGACGGCTTCTTCAACCAGAGCTGACGGGTCCGCCGGCCGGGCACCCCCCGAGGGATCGGGTCAGTGCGCCGGACGCCCCGAGCCGGCGGGCTCGATCGCTTCCCGGGTCGCGGGCACCCGCGGCTCGGACGGGCCGACCGTCCTGGACCGGGACATCCCGGCCCCTTCCGCCTCGGCCGGATCCGCATGCGACGGATCCGGCTTCGACAGCACCGGCGGCTCCGCCTCCGGGACACCGGCGGACGTCGTCTCCTCCGGATCCACCGGGCACTCCATCACCCGGGGCAGGCGCCGGGCCATCGCCGCGCCGAGCAGCAGCAGCCCCGCGCTCACGAAGAGCGTGATGTGCAGCCCGTTCACGAAGGCGTGCCGGGCGGCCTGGTGCAGCGCGCCGCCCGCCGCGCCGCCGAGCTGGTCGGCGACCTGGTAGGCCTCGCCGAGCGAGTTCGCGGCGGCCCGGCCCGCCTCCGCGGGCACCCCGGGGACCGCGGCGAGCCCGGGGGCGTACGCCGCGTTCATCACACTGCCGAGCAGGGCCGTGCCCATGCCCGCGCCGAGCTGGTACGAGGTCTCGCCGATCGAGGCCGCGGCGCCCGCGCTCCGCTGCGGGGCCTCGCTGAGCATCGACTCGTACGCCGAGAAGAGCGTGGTCTGCAGGCCGAAGCCGAGCAGGACGAAGCCCACCGTGAGCAGCAGCGGCCGGTCGTGCTGCCCCATGAAGGTGAGCAGCAGCACGGCGGCGGCCGTGAGGACGAAGCCCCAGCCGACCATCCGGCGCGGCCCGATCCTGCGCAGGGTGTACGAGCCGGTGGCGCCGGCGGCCATCGCGGCGAAGGTGAGCGGCAGGAGCCGCAGCCCGGTCTCCAGCGGGCTGAGGCCGAGCACCAGCTGGAGGTACTGGACGGCGATGAGCTGCAGGCCGACCAGGGCCAGCATCGCCAGCACGATGCAGCCGACCGAGGTGGTGAAGGCGGCCCGGGAGAAGAGCCGCATGTCGATCAGCGGATGGGCCCGTCGCCTCTGGCGTCGCACGAAGAGCACGAGGAGCACGGCGCCGAGCAGCAGCGGCCCGGCGGTCGGGAGCGCCAGGAGCGGCTCGCCGGCGCCGGCGCGCTTGACCCCGAGGACGCAGCCGAGCACACCGGCGGCGGCCATGAGCGCGCCGAGCACGTCCCAGGGCCCGTCGGCGGCGCCCCGGGACTCGGGGAGGAGGCGGCGGCCGAGCGGCAGGATCAGCGCCATCAGCGGAATGTTGATGAGGAAGACGGAACCCCACCAGTAGTGCTCGACGAGGAAGCCGCCGAGCACGGGTCCGGTGGCGGCGCCTATCGCGGCGACCGCCGTCCAGACCCCGATGGCGGTGGCGCGCTCCCGCCGGTCGGGGAAGACCGCCCGGAGGATGGAGAGCGTGGCGGGCATGATCATGGCGCCGCCGACGCCGAGGAGCACCCGGGCCCCGATGAGGACCGAGGGTTCGGTGGCGAGCGCGGCGACCGCCGAGGCGATGCCGAACAGCGCGTATCCGAGGAGCAGGATTCTGCGCCGTCCGACCCGGTCCCCGAGGGTGCCGAAGAGGATCAGGAGCGACGCGCAGATCAGGGGGTAGGCGTCGACGATCCAGAGCAGCGAGGTGGAGCTGGGGCGCAGGTCCTCGGTGAGCGAGGGGATCGCGACATGGAGGATGGTCGCGTCGAGGGCGACCACGAGAAGGCTGACGCAGAGGACGACGAGGACGACCCAGCGGTTGGCTCCGCCGTCGGCTGCGGCACGCGGTGGTGCTGGGGCCGTGTGCGTCCGCGACATGTACGTACCTCCCAGTGAAGCTCTCGCGCTCGGCGGGCCCGACCAGGGCTTATGCCGCTGGAGCGGCCCGGCATCGACGGGCGAGTGAGCCGTCAGCGTACGCGAGTTCAAGGCCCGAGCGCGTGGTGCAGCTCTCACCCCGGCGGGCCGCGCGGTGTGGCGTACGCCACTCGGGGCGGGCCGCGCGTCGCATGGAATTCCGTACGGACACCTGTTTGAAGCAATTTCCTGACGTTCAAACACACTTCCGGAAACGGCTTCGCGACAATAGGGCGGAAGGTCATCTGATTTCCTGACGGACGCCCGGAATAGGTCACCGACTGAGACCTACTCCACATCACATCAACATCACGAACAGACCGGAACGACCGGGTCTGCTACTCACTCCCTGTAACGTCGATTGGGTGCGTACCGACATCTTTGCCCGGCTGGACCGGGAGCCGGAACCGCCGAAGATAGAGGTCCCGCGGATGACCCGCACGCGTCTCGCCCTCTTCGGCGGGACGTCGGCGTTCTATCTCGCCATGGTCGTCGCCGTGCTGCTCTCGACGTGGCTGGTGACCCTCGACTGGAAGATCATGCTCTTCCGGCCCTATCAGCAGTGGCCGGAGATCCACGGCTTCCTCGACTACTACGTCGTCCTCGGCCAGCGTGGCCCCACGGCCGTCATGGTGGCCGCCTGGCTGGGCTGGCGCTCCTGGCGCCAGCACACCCTGCGGCCCCTGCTCTGCCTGGGCGCCGCCCTCCTGCTGCTCAACGTCACGGTCGGCGCGGTCAAGCTCGGACTCGGCCGTCTCGGACCCCACTACGCGACCGAGGTCGGCTCCGCCGAGCTCTTCGCGGGCGGCGACATATTCCCCTCGGGTCACACCGCCAACGCGGTCGTGACCTGGGGCATCCTCGCCTACCTGGCGACCACCCCGAGGGCCAGGCGCTATCTGTCGGCGCTCTCCGCCGTGGTCGCGCTCGGCGTCGGACTCACCACGGTCTATCTGGGCACGCACTGGCTGAGCGACGTCCTCCTGGGCTGGGCCGCCGGACTGCTGATCCTGCTCGCCCTGCCCTGGTGCGAGCCGGTCCTCGCGGTGGCGGAGTCCTGGATCCTCGCCCTGCGCGACCGGGTACGGGACCGGCTGCGGGACCGTCGCCGTCTGGTTCCCTCGCTGCCCGTGGCCTCCGGCGGCCCCCGCCCGGGGTACTTCCCGCAGCGCCCGCCCGGTTCCGAGGAGCCGGTCCGGGGACCGGCCGGAGTGGCCGGCGGCCGTGCTCCGGCGACCCGCGCGGGAGTGGCCGGCGGCCGTGCTCCGGCGACTCGCGGCTGACCGCGAGCACCCGCCCCCACACATGCGGAAGGGCCCCGGCCGATGGATCGGCCGGGGCCCTTCCGCATGCCCGGGTGCGGGGCGCCCGGGCTCGCCCGCCGGGTCGGCGCAGGTCCTCAGCCGAGCCAGCAGCGGGTGACCGTGCCGCCCTCGACCTCGAAGTTGATGCGTCCGGCGAGGTACTCCATCGTGATGATCGAGCCGGGCGGGAGCGACCTGACGGTGCTCCAGCCCCGCGTCCTGGCGAGCCGTGCGGCGCCTTCCGCGTCGAGCCCCACATAGGACTCGGGGGCGTCGCGAGGCGGTTCGGGAGTGCGCGATGTGGGTGCCATGACCCTCACGTTAGTCCCTTGCCGGTCACGCTTGTGTCACAGGTTCTCGACATTGCCCGGCATGATCCCGGTCACTCCGCGACGCGCATTCCAGCCGTTTCTCCAGTAATTCCGAAGGGCCTCCAGCAGTTCGCACCAAGGCGCCGGAAGTGCCGACGGAACGCGCGTAATTCGGCTCTTCCCGCTCCGCCCGTCCCGAATTGTCTCGGCGACGCGCACGCGAGCCGCTCACTCTTCCCTTACACAATGCTTACGCTGTCCGAACGCCCGGAGACGCGGAGCCGGGCCGACCGCGAAGCGGAGGCAGCGGATGGGCAACGGGACAGTGACCGCGACCGTCGAATCCCGCCGCGAGCGGCACGGCCGGATCCTGATCGACTGGCTCACCACCACCGACCACAAGAAGATCGGCCACCTCTATCTGGTGACCGCGTTCCTCTTCTTCCTCGTCGCCGGGCTGATGGCGATGCTCATGCGGGCCGAGCTGGCCCGCCCGGGACTCCAGCTGCTCACGAACCAGGAGTTCAACCAGGCCTTCACCCTGCACGGCACGATCATGCTGCTGCTCTTCGCCACGCCGACCTTCGCCGGCTTCGCCAACGAGCTGGTGCCGCTGCAGATCGGCTCGCCCGACGTCGCCTTCCCGCGGCTGAACATGTTCTCGTACTGGCTGTTCCTCTTCGGCGGCCTGATGGTGGTCGGCTCGCTGCTCACCCCGACCGGCCCGGCCGCCTTCGGCTGGACCGCCTACGCCCCGCTCAACAGCCTGGAGCGGTCCCCCGGCGCCGGCGTCGACCTGTGGATCACGGGCCTCGCGCTCTCCGGTTTCGGCACCATCCTGACCTCGGTGAACTTCCTCGCGACCATCATCGGGATGCGGGCACCCGGCATGACCATGTTCCGGATGCCGATCTTCACCTGGAACGTGCTCTTCACGGCGGTCCTGGTGATCGTCGCCTTCCCCGTGCTCGCCGCGGCCCTGCTCGTCCTGGAGGCGGACCGGCGCCTCGGCTCGGTGGTCTTCCAGCCCGAGAACGGCGGCGCGCTGCTCTGGCAGCACCTCTTCTGGTTCTTCGGCCACCCCGAGGTCTACATCATCGCGTTGCCGTTCTTCGGGATCGTCAGCGAGATCATCCCGGTCTTCGCCCGCAAGCCGATCTTCGGCTACACCACGCTGGTCGCCGCCACCATGGCGATCACCGGCCTGTCGGTGGTCGTCTGGGCCCACCACATGTTCGCGACGGGCGCGGTGCTGCTGCCCTTCTTCTCGCTGCTCTCGTTCCTCATCGCGGTGCCCACCGGGGTGAAGTTCTTCAACTGGACCGGGACGATGCTGCGCGGCTCGCTCTCCTTCGAGACCCCGATGCTGTGGTGCGTCGGCTTCCTGGTGTCGTTCCTCTTCGGCGGCCTCACCGGGGTGATCCTCGCCTCGCCGCCGATGGACTTCCAGGTCACCGACTCGTACTTCGTGGTCGCCCATTTCCACTACACGGTGTTCGGCACGGTCGTCTTCGCGACCTTCGCCGGCTTCACCTTCTGGTGGCCGAAGTTCACCGGCCGGATGCTCGACGAACGGCTCGGGAAGGTCCACTTCTGGACCCTCTTCACCGGCTTCCACCTCACCTTCCTGGTCCAGCACTGGCTGGGCGCGGAGGGCATGCCCCGGCGGTACGCCGACTATCTGCAGGCGGACGGATTCACCGCCCTCAACACCGTGTCCGCCATCGGCGCCTTCCTGCTCGGCGCCTCCACCCTGCCGTTCCTCTACAACGTGTGGCGGACCACGCTGTACGCGCCGAAGGTCGAGGTCGACGACCCCTGGGGCTTCGGCCGCTCCCTCGAGTGGGCGACCTCCTGTCCGCCGCCCCGCCACAACTTCACCGCCGTCCCCCGGATCCGCTCCGAGTCGCCGGCCTTCGACCTGCACCATCCCGAGTTCGCGGCCTACGAGCGGATGCGGATCACGAGCCCACCGCCGGAGCGGAGGCCGACCGGTCGAGGGACCGGGACAACAGGTCCCTGAGCGCCCGCACCCGGTCGACCAGCTCCGGCGGGTCGAGCACCTCGAACTCGAAGCCGATCAGCGACACATGGATCACCATCACATCGAGGCTGTGCGCTCCGGTCCGGAGCACACAGGCGTCCTCCCCGTCCGCCGTCAGGACACCGTCGGCCGCGCCGACGGCCGCGGCGGCCTCGGCGAGCGGGACATGCAGCCGGATCGTCGCCTCGGTCGCGTACGCGGCGGTCGACACGCCCTTCGCCACATAGGCGGCCAGATCCTCGGCGGGCGGCTCGCGGGGCGGGAAGCGGGGCCCGTGCGGCGGCGTCGGCACGATCCGGTCGGCGCGGAAGGTGCGCCAGTCGGCCCGGTCCACGTCCCAGGCGACCAGGTACCAGCGCCGCTCGCTGCAGACGAGCCGGTGCGGCTCCACGTTCCTGCGGGTGGTGGACCCGCCGTGGTCCCGGTACTCGAACCGCAGCCGCTCGGTGTCCCTGCAGGCGTTGGCGAGTTCGGTGAGCACGGCGGGGTCGATCCGCTCGCGCGGGGTGCGCAGCATCGGGACGGTGAAGGCGTTCAGGGCGCTCACCCGGCGCCGCAGCCGCCCCGGAAGCACCTGCTCCAGCTTGGCCAGGGCGCGTACCGAACTCTCGCCGATGCCCTCGACCCCCTGCCCGGCGGCGGCGCGCAGACCGACGGCGACCGCCACGGCCTCCTCGTCGTCGAGGAGCAGCGGCGGCAGCTCGGCCCCGGCGCCGAGCTGGTATCCGCCGCCGGTCCCGGGGCTCGCGTTGACCGGGTAGCCGAGCTCACGGAGCCGGTCGACGTCCCTCCGTACGGTGCGGGGCGTGACGCCGAGCCGGTCGGCGAGGGCGGCACCGGACCACTCGCGGTGGGCCTGGAGCAACGAGAGCAGACGCAAGAGCCGTGCTGAGGTCTCCAACATGGCCCCGAGTCTGCCAGCCCTCGCGGACGACTTCTGTCCTCGATGAACGGAGGCGCGGAAGGACGGGAGGGCCGGGGGCCGCGGCGAGGCCCGGTGAGGGGAGGGCCGGGGGCCGCGGCGAGGCCCGGCGTCAGCGGAAGCGGCGGACGAGCCGGCCGGCCCTCGCCTTCAGGGCGTAGACCCCGTCGATCACTCGGCCGGTCCCGGCGTGCAGCGCCGCCCGGCCCCGCGGGTGGGTGCGCAGGCTCGCGCCCCGCTCGACGAGTTCCGTCCACAGCGCCTCGTGCCGGGCGGCGATCCGGACCGGGTCGAACCGCTCGGACGCGTCGAGCGCCGCCCGTGCCGACGCGGCCCGCAGCTCGTCGTCCTCGACGAGCCGGCGCAGCGACCGGGCGAACGCCGCCACGTCGTCGACCGGTACCAGGAACCCGTCGACGCCGTCCTCGATGATCTCGCCCGGGCCGTGCGGGCAGTCGGTGGAGACCACCGGGAGCCCGCAGCGCATCGCCTCGACGATGGTCATCCCGAAGGACTCGCGCTGCGAGGTCACCGCGGCGATCGAGCCCTTGGCCAGCTCCGGCTCCAGCGGGGTCGCCGAGCCCATGAGGAACACCTGTCCGCCGAGGCCCCGGTCCTTGATCTGACGGGTCAGCGGCCCCTTGAGGTCCTGGACGGCGTCGCCACTGCCGTAGATCCGCAGCTTCCAGTCGGGGTGGTCGGCGGCCACCTCGGCGAAGGCGTCGATCAGCAGGTCGTACCGCTTGACGCCGGTGAGGCGGCCCGCCGCGACGACGGTCTTCGCCGCGGGGTCGGCGGGCGGCACGGGGGGCGCGGGCACGCTGTTGGGCACGGACTCGACGCGTACGCCGGGCAGCCCGAGCCTCCGGTAGGCGCGGGCGTCCGCCTCGGTGACGGTGGTGACGGCGTCGAGGAGCGCGTACGCGTGGCCGATGTCCCGGCGCAGCCGGAAGGTGTGCCCGTCGAGGATCAGGTGCTCCTGTCCGACGAGGACCGGCCCCCGCCGGGCCTGTCGGACGAGTTGCACGTTGAGCCCGGGGCGGGTGCCGACGAGGACGTCGGCCTCGACACCGCGCAGATGCTCCCCGATCCGGGCGTCGGTGAGCGCGCTGTACTGCTTCCAGCGTCCGTCGCTGCGCGGGAAGACCTCGGCGGGCCGTGCGAAGTCGGGGTGGTCGCCGTCGTATCCGGGGCTGTCCTCGCGCAGGTCGACGAGGTGGCGGAGGGTCACCCCGGAGGGGAGACCGAGGAGGGGGCGGTCGCGGTGGCGGAACACCGAGACGATCTCGACCTCATGACGTTTCGCCAGTTCCTCGGCGAGGGTGAACGTCGTCCGGATCGTGCCGCCGTAGTGGTAGCCGTTGTGGAGCAGAAAGGAAATACGCATCGCGCTGCCGGTTCCCCCCGGTCAGTTGATCGGTCGCCCGACTGTACTGCCGGTGAAGGGGAGCCGTTCACGGCGCGTAGCCGAGGGGGGCCGGCGGCGGTGGCCGGGGAGGGCCGGGAGCCGTGGCCGAGGGGGTCAGGGGCGGTAGCCGAGGGGGTCAGGGGCGGTAGCCGAGCTGGGGCACGGTGGCACAGTTCTCCGTCATCTCACCCTGGCTCACCCAGCCCCGGCCGTCCTGCCAACGGGCCACGGACAGACAGGTGTTCCGGGTCTCGGGCGGCCGCGCGAGACGCTCGTAGCGGACCGGGAGCAGCAGCCCGCGCGCGGTGTACGGCTCCGGGCGGTTCAGGTACGCCTCCACGCACGCGCGGGTGAGCCCGCCACCGGCACCGGCGCTCCCCGCCCCGCTCCCCGGGCCGCCGGAACCCCCGCTCCCCGCGCCACCGGCCTTCCCGTTCCCTCCCCCGCCGTCGGCTCCGCCCCCGGTGAGGCAGGAGCGGGCCGCGTCGGTGAACCACATCGCGGCCGCCCATCCCTCCAACTGCCACTGCGACAGCGGCCGGTCCCCCATCGCCGCCCGGAACTCGCGAACCGCCGGATGCCCGGTGTCCTGGTGGTTGCGGCTCGCGCCGGTCACCCAGAGGGCGTCCCGGCAGCCGGGAGCGCGGGCGTAGTCGCGGGCGACGGACGACGACCAGTTCTGCACGTTGGTGACCTTCGCGTCGACGTGTACGCCGAGGGTCTCCATCGCCTCGCACAGGCGCACGTTGCCATGGCCGTCCAGGGCGTCGAAGAGGACGTCGACGTGCTGGGCCCGCAGATCGGCCGCGACGGCGCGGAAGTTGGGCAGGGCGAAGTCCACCTGCTCCTCGACGACCCGGTAGCCCTCGGCGCGCAGCCCCCGGGTGACCAGCCGGGCGTACGCGGCGGAAGCGGCCTGGTTGTAGGAGACGACGGCGGCGGTCCGTGCTCCGGTCCTCTCCTCGAACCAGCGGTAGACCTCGGTCCCGCCGTACAGGAGCCCGCCCCAGCCGGGTTCCTTCCCGGTGCGCGGGGCGGAGCTGCCGTAGATCCCGTACAGATGCGGATAGGTGTCGTACGCGGGGGTGAGGGGCTGGCCGCCGATGTCGGGCACCCCGGCACGGGAGACGAGGGGCGCGCCCGCGTAGTTCAGGGCGGTGGTGGCGACGAGGGCGAAGACCCCGCGCTCGTCGATCAGCCGGTGCACGCACGCGTTGTTGCCGACACCGCTGCCGCCGTCGTCGCAGGTCTCGACCTCGACCCGGCGCCCGCCCAGGCCACCGCGCGCGTTGAGGGCGTCGAAGTAGGCGCGGGCGCCGTCGCGGGTGCCCGTGAAGGCCTGGCCGCCGACGGGGCTGGTGACGCTGGTGATGATGCCGACCCGGAGCGGCTCACCGCCGGAGGGGTGGGCGGTGGGCCGCGTCTCGAAGGCGCGCTCCGGGAGCCGGCTGCCGCAGGCGGTGAGGAGTAGGAGCAGCAGGGCCAGGAGCGCCGCCGCTCCCGCCTCAGCAGCCCGGAACGCTCGCACCGCTCAGCTGGACCAGGCCGCACAGCGTCTTCACGGTGACCTTCCAGGTGTCGTCCTGGAGGACGGACGTGCCCTGCGCGCCGGGCAGCGCGGGGGCTCCGCCGACCAGCAGGTCGTACGTCACATCGGCCTCGGTGGCGGAGGTGAACTCGACGCCGGTGACCTTCGCGGAGGTCATGGCGGCGTTCTTGTCACCGCCGAAGGCGCCGAGGACCGCCTGCATCCGCTCCCCGTTCTCCAGGAGCCTCACCCGCTCGGCCGTGGGGGTCCCGGGGTCGAAGAACGCCGTCCAGTTCCTGGTGATCTCCGCCCTGGCGGCGGCGGGGTCGTCGGGTTCACCGGCGCCGGTGGTCACGATGGAGGTCTCGGTGCCATCGGCCCGGCCCTCGCCGCCGCCGGCCCCGTCGTCGGAGCAGCCCGCGACCACGGGGGTGAGAGCGAGCACGGCGGCGGCCGCGAGGGCGGCGAGCCGGGGGCGTCGGCCGCGTCGTGCGAAAACCATCTGGCTCACCACCGGGTGTCCTTCCGGGCCGTACGGCCCGATGCTTCCAGGGTGGAACGTATCGAGACATAGTGCAAGATCAGGGCATAGCGTGAGGAAGAGCCGAGGGAGGTCGCCGTGCCGGCATCCCGGATCCTGCTGTGGAGCGGCCTCGTGGCGGCCGCAGGGGGCGCGGTGCTGTGCGTGCTCGGCTGGTACGGGATCTCCGGCGAGCGGTTCGCCGAGCGTCAGCTGCCCTATCTGGCCTCGTGCACGGTGCCGGGCGCGGCCCTGATCGTGGCGGGCGCGATCCTCACGGTGGCGGCGTGCACCCTTCCCGTACGCCCTCCGGAACCGCGCGGCCCGGGGACGGCTGAGGACGGCCACCGGGCGCAGGACGGCCTCGCGGCGGACCACGGCCCGACGGCGGGGGACGGCCGCGCTCAGGAGGACGGCCCCACGACCGAGGAGGCTCCCCCGCCCTCCTCCGACGGCCCGCCGCTCCGTGTCCCGGGCGGAACGCTCGCGCACCGCCCGGACTGCCCGCTGGTCGCGGGCAAGCCGGAGGCGACGGAGGCGGGGGGCGCCGCTCTGGCCCCCTGCCCGGTGTGTGAGCCGTGGCCGCCCTGATGGCCTCCCTGACGTACGAGTTGACGCTCGCCGGCCTCGCGGTCGGCAGCGCCGCCGCGCTCACCGGCATCGGACTGATCGTCACCTACCGGGCGACCGGCGTCCTGAATCTGGCGCACGGCGCGGTGGCCATGATCTGCGCGTACGTGCTCCGCCAGCTGGTGGTCGTCTGGGGCTGGCCGCTGCCGGCCGGCGCCCTCGTCACCCTTCTCGCCGTCGCCCCCGGCATCGGGCTCGTCCTGGAGCTCGGGGTGTTCCGGCCGCTGGCCCGCCGGGAGGCGAACCCCGCGCAGTCCCTGGTGGCCTCCATCGGCGTCTTCGTGCTGCTCGTGGGCGCGGCGGTGCTGCTCTGGGGCCCGGGGGCCCAGGACGACGTGCCCGTGCTCCTCGGCGACGACCCCTGGGCCCAGCTCGGCGCGGTGGTGGCGCTCGCCTGCCTGGTGGGGGCGGTGACCCGGTGGACCCGGTTCGGCCGGGAGCTGCGGGCCGTGATCGACAACCGGCCGCTCGCGGTCCTCTCGGGGATCGACGCGGACCGGGTCGCGGCGGCCGGCTGGGCCTTCGGCTCCTTCACCGCCGGGCTCACCGGTGTGCTCCTCGCCCCCTACGTACGGCTCGACCCGTACGGGATGCCGCTGCTCGTCGTCGAGGTGATCGCGGTCGCCGTCATCGCCCGGATGCGGTCCCTGCCGGTCGCGGTCGTGGCCGCGCTCGCCCTCGGCGTCGCCCAGGCCCAGCTCACCCGGCTGCACCCGGAGGGCTGGGCGGGACCGCTGGTCCAGGCCGTCGGGGCGAACCTGTTCGTGGTGGCCCTCCTGGTCGCCGCGCTCGTCCTGCCGGGGATCGGCGGCAAGGGCAGGGACGCGCTGCCGCCGCCGGTGCGCCCGGGGCGGGTGCCGGGGGCCGTGTGGCTCGTCGTGGGCGTGCTGTTCCTGCTCCCGCTCGGCTTCGCGGGCTCGGACCTGCACACCGCGATCCAGGTCCCGGCCCTCGCGGTGATCCTGCTGTCCCTGGTCGTGGTGGCGGGGCGGGGCGGCCAGATCGCGCTCGGACAGGCGGCGTACGCGGGCCTGGGCGCCCTGTTCACGGCGCTGCTCGCGGCGGGCGGGGTACCCGGCCTCCTGGCCCTGTGCCTCGCGGTGCCGCTGGTCGGGGCGGTGGGGCTGCTCACGGGCCGGCCGGCGATCCGCCGGCACGGTCTGGCGCTGGCGCTCGTGACGCTGGCGACGGGCCTGGCGGTGAGCCGCTTCGTCCTCACCCAGCCGTACGCGACGGCGGGCCTGTCCCTCGGACGCCCGGCGGGCTTCTCCGACGACCGTGCCTTCTACGCGCTCGAACTCGTCGTCCTCGCGGGATGCCTGGCCCTGGTGGCGGCGCTCCGGCGGGGCCGCACGGGCCGGGCGCTCGCGGCGCTGCGGGACCACGAGCCCGGCGCGGAGGCGGCGGGCGTCGCGGTCGCCGGCCTGAAACTCCTCGCCTTCGTCCTCGGCGCGGCCCTGGCGGCCCTGGGCGGCGGCCTGCTCGGGATGGGCCTGCGCGCCTTCGACCCGGAGGCGTACGACCCCGTCCGCGGCCTGCTGTGGTTCGCCGCGGTCCTGGTCCTGGGCGCGGACAGCCTCCTGACCCCGCTGGTGGCGGCGGCCCTCCTCACGACCCTGGACGCGGGCGCGTACGCGGGCACGGCGGCGGTGACCCTGGGCCTCCTGGCCACCCTGACGGCCAGAATCCCGCCGCTGACCACGCTGCTCCCGCGGCGAAGGCGCCCGGACACGGCGGGCCCGACACCGACACCGACACCGGCGCCGACGCCGACGGGAGCAGCAGTGGCAGCGGCGGGAGCGACGGCGGGAACGGCTCTCGCAGCGGCTCGGCCCCGCCCACTCGCACCCGCACCCGCACCCACACCGGCTCTCACCCCCGTCGTCCCCCGTCTCCACGCCCATGGCCTCACCCTCATCCGCCCCGGAGGGGTCACCGCCCTCGACCACGTCACCCTCGACCTCGCCCCCTCCCGCATCACCGCCCTCGTCGGCCCCAACGGCGCCGGAAAGAGCACCCTCTTCGACTGCCTCGCCGGCACCCTCCGCCCCCACGAGGGCCGGATCACCCTCGACGGCACCGACATCACCCACCACTCGGCCCACGCCCGCACCCGCCTCGGCATCGCCCGCACCTTCCAGCGCCTCGCCGTCTTCCCGTCCCTCACCGTCGAGGAGAACGTCCGCCTCGGCGAGGAGCGGGGCCACGTCCGGAACGACCCCGCCGCGGTCGAGCGGAGCCTCCGTCTCCTCGGCCTCGCCGGATCCGTGCGGCACGCGCCGGCGGCGGACCTGCCCACCGGGACCCTGCGCCGGGTCGAGCTGGCCCGCGCGCTCGCGGGTCAGCCGCACACGCTGCTCCTCGACGAGCCCGCCGCCGGTCTCGACGCCACCGAGACGGCCGCGCTCGCCCGGATCCTCGCCGCGCTCGCCGCGGACGGCCTGACCGTCCTGGTCGTCGAACACGACCCGGATCTCGTCGCGGACATCGCCCACACCGTGCACACCATGGAAGGCGGCCGGATCGTGTCATGAGCGTCGAGATCGCCCTGCGCGCCGCGAGGGTCCGCTACGGCCCCCTGGAGGCCCTGCACGGCCTGGACCTGCCCGTCCCCGCCGGCACGGTCACCGTCCTCCTGGGCCGCAACGGCTCCGGACGGACGACGGCCCTGCGGGCCCTCGCCGGCACCGTACGGCTCTCCGCCGGCCGGGTCCTGTGGCGGGGGGCCGACGTGACCCGACTCCCGGCGCACGAACGGGCCCGCCGCGGGCTCTGTCTCGTACCGGACCTGCAGGCCGTGTACGCGGGCCTCACCGTCGCCGAGAACCTCGCGCTCGCCCGTCCCGGGGCCCGGCCCCCGTACCCCGCGCTCCTGCCCCTCCTGGAGCGCACCGCCGGAACCCTCTCCGGCGGCGAGCGCCGCATGCTGGCCCTCTCCCGCGCTCTGCTCCCGCCCCACGCGCGCGTGGTGCTGGTCGACGAGCCGTCGCTCGGCCTGGCCCCGCCGGTCGCGGCGCGTACGTACCGGGAGCTGGCCGCGCTCGCGGTGGAGGGCGGCGCCGCCGTGGTCCTCGCGGAGCAGCGGGTCCCGGACGGGCTGCCGCCCGGGACCCTCGTGCACGAGCTGCGGCGCGGCTCCCTCGCGTTCAGCGGGGAGCGGGCCGAGCTCGGGTGACGGCCCCGGGACCCGTCACAGCGGGCCGATCCGCAGCATCGTCCCGACGACGACCCGGTTCGGGTTGGGCCCGATGAGGCTCCGGTTCGCCGTGTACAGCGCCTGCCAGCCGCCCTTGATCCCGAAGCGGCGGGCGATGGAGCTGAGGGTGTCGCCGGGCTGGACGGTGTGGGCGCGCCCGCTCAGCCCGTACCGCTTGGAGCAGACCGGCCAGGCCTCCCATCCCTGGGTGCGGAGCACCTCCTCCGCGACGGCGATCTGCTGGGGGCGGGTCGCCAGGTCGGCGCGGGGCGCGTACCGCAGTCCACCGTGCTCGACCCAGGTCGGGTGCCAGAACTGGAGCCCGCCGTAGAAGCCGTTCCCGGTGTTGATGTGCCAGTTCCCGCTGCTCTCGCAGGCGGCGACGCAGCCCCAGGGCCACTGGTCCTTGGCGCAGGGGTAGGCGGGCACGGCGGCGGCCGCCCGCAGCCCTTCGGCCACGTCCCGGAGGACGGCGGACGCGTTCCGGGGCCCGGCCGGCACATCCCGGGCCAGAGCGGGTGCCGGGGCCAGGGTCAGCAGCGCGGCGGCGGACGCCGCCACGAGCGAACCCGTCGTCCAAAATCGGATCTTCGACATCGGGGAAGGCTAGGCAGCCCCCGCCGCCCGCGGCCCGTGCCGCGCGGAACACTGTTCACACCCCACCCGGTCGGAGGCACCCGCGCTCCGGGCCTCCCCGAGCCCCCGCTCACCGGCTTCCGCACGAGCCGGTGGCAAGTTGCCTCGCTTCCGCGCGTGACCCCGGCCGAGCCTGACCCGTTGAACTCGGCATGAGACGACCGGGAACGGCCCGGCGTCCCCCCGTACCGAGTCCAGGGAGCCCCCCGTGCCGCGCATGCTCGACGTCAGCGAGGACGTACGCGCCGAGATCGGCGACGAAGAAGCGGACCGGCTGCTCGCCGGCGACAACGCCCCGGGCAGCTACGACTGCACCTCCTGCCGCACGCCGGGGGACTCCGAGCAGGAGCGCACCAGCACGGTGCTGTTCGTCGGCGACGAGACCGCGGTCCTCGCGTTCGCCCACGCCAGCTGCATTCCGTCGCAGGTCGTCCGGGTCGCCGAGGAGCAGCTCCAGGGCGCTGTCGCCTCCATCACCGCCTCGGACACCGCCGACGCGCTGTCCGCCGCCCACCCCGAGCAGGCCGTGCTCGGCGTCACCAGCGGTCTCGTCCTGATCCAGAGCGAGCTGCACCCGGCCCTGGTCGTGGAGCCGACCGCGCCGGTGGCCCGTCCCGGTTCGGACGGTCTCACCGACGAGTTCCTGCCGCTCCTGGCCGACCAGGGCTTCCACCAGGTCATGAACCTCGACGAGCGGCCGGCGGCGCTGCCGGGCTGGTCGGTCCTGGTCGCCATGGGCCAGCTGCACTCCGTCCTCCAGCCGGGCCCCGGCGGCGCCGGTCAGGCCGCCTGGTGGCAGGCGCACCAGCCGCTCCAGGTCACCGAGGGCTGGCGCGCGGCGGCCAACAAGTCGCACACGGTGCTGGTCTTCGCCGCGCCCGTCGGCTCGATCGGCCAGCAGCCGCGCGAGGACCTGCTGCGCGACGCGCTGGAGAAGGCCGCGGCGAACGGGCGTCTGGTCGCCGCCGCGATGCCGCTGGCCGGTACCTGATGGAGGACGGCCGGCCGGGCATAGGGTGGACGCGGGTCCATGGCGTACCGACGGGGTCCGCGGGCTCCGCCGGTCCGGCGGCCCCGACCGTGCCACGTCCCCGGCGGGCGCCCCTTTCGGAGAGCCGCCCGCATCCGACGGGCGGCGGGGTCGTTGGCACCTACGTGCACGCATACGACCCTTTCCTCCAGCCGTATCCGAGTCAGATCCCTTCGATGCGCCCCGCGCAGGACGTCACGTCGGGGCCCTCGCCCACGCCGATCTACGACGCCCTGTACTCGGAGTACCGCAGGTCGTTCCGCACGCTGCCGGGTGACCGCAGCGGCGAGGAGGAGCTGACGTTCCGGGCGTTCGGTACGGCGGTGAGCACGGGCGTGTACGGAAACGGCCAGGGCCACCGGCACACGTCGGCGTATCCCACGGCGTGGTCGGCCCCGTACCCGCCGACGCACACCCACACCCAGGCGGCGCTGCCGCCGGGGCCCCGCAGGGGCCTCTAGGCACGGCACACCGGGGGAACGGCGGAGGGCCGGGGCGATCCGCCCCGGCCCTCCGCCGTGTCATCCCTCCGTGCGTGGCACGGCAGGACTACTTCTTGCGGCCGCGCTTCTCGCGCACGCGCACCGAGATGTGGATCGGGGTGCCCTCGAAGCCGAACTCCTCGCGGAGACGACGCTCGATGAAGCGGCGGTAGCCGGCCTCCAGGAACCCGGAGGCGAAGAGCACGAAGCGCGGCGGCTTGGTGCCCGCCTGCGTGCCGAAGAGGATGCGGGGCTGCTTGCCGCCGCGGATCGGGTGCGGGTGAGCCGCGACGATCTCACCGAGGAAGGCGTTGAGCCGGCCGGTGGGGACACGGGTCTCCCAGCCGGCGAGGGCGGTCTCGATGGCCGGGACCAGCTTCTCCATGTGGCGGCCGGTCTTGGCGGAGACGTTGACGCGGGGCGCCCAGGCGACCTGCTGCATCTCGGTCTCGATCTCGCGCTCGAGGTAGTAGCGGCGCTCCTCGTCGAGCTCGTCCCACTTGTTGTAGGCGATGACGATGGCGCGGCCGGACTCGACCGCCATCGTGATGATGCGCTGGTCCTGGACCGAGATGTTGTCGGTGGTGTCGATCAGGATGACGGCCACCTCGGCCTTCTCTACGGCGGCGGCCGTCCGCAGGGAGGCGTAGTAGTCCGCGCCCTCCTGGAGGTGGACCTTCTTGCGGATGCCCGCGGTGTCGACGAACTTCCACGTCACGCCGCCGAGCTCGATCAGCTCGTCGACCGGGTCGCGGGTGGTGCCGGCCAGCTCGTTGACGACGACGCGGTCCTCGTTCGCCACCTTGTTGAGCAGCGAGGACTTGCCGACGTTCGGGCGGCCGATGAGGGCGATGCGGCGCGGTCCGCCGACGGCGTTGCCGAAGCGCTGCTCGGGGGCCTCGGGCAGCTTCCTCAGGACCTCGTCGAGGAGGTCGCCGGTGCCGCGCCCGTGCAGCGAGGAGACGGGGAACGGCTCGCCGAGGCCCAGGGACCACAGCGTGGCCGCGTCGGCCTCGCCGGACTGGCCGTCGACCTTGTTGGCGGCCAGGACGACCGGCTTGCCGGCGCGGCGCAGCAGCTTGACGACGGCCTCGTCGGTGTCGGTGGCACCGACGGTGGCGTCCACGACGAAGAGACAGGCGTCGGCGGCCTCGATGGCGAACTCGGCCTGGGCGGCGACGGAGGCGTCGATGCCGAGGACGTCCTGCTCCCAGCCGCCGGTGTCGACGATCTTGAAGCGGCGCCCGGCCCATTCGGCCTCGTAGGTGACGCGGTCGCGGGTGACGCCCGGCTTGTCCTCGACGACGGCCTCACGGCGGCCGATGATGCGGTTCACCAGGGTCGACTTGCCGACGTTCGGACGGCCGACGACGGCGAGGACGGGGAGGGGGCCATGGCCCGCCTCCTCGATCGCGCCCTCGACCTCTTCGGCGTCGAAGCCTTCTTCGGAGGCGAGCTCCATGAACTCCGCGTACTCGGCGTCGCCAAGTGCCCCGTGGTCGTGCTGGTCGTTCATGAAGTCCGTTCCTTGATCATTCGTGGTCGGTGGGTCCCCGGGCCGCGGGGCCCACTACTGAAAGTCTCGCTCAGCGCCCGGTGAGGCGCCTGGCGTTTTCCAGGTGGTCGGTGAGCTTCCCCTGGATCCGTACGGTGGCCTCGTCGAGCGCCTTGCGCGTCCGGCGGCCGGAGCCGTCGCCCGCGTCGAAGGCGTCACCGAAGACGACGTCGACGCGGCCGCGCAGCGGAGGCAGTGCCTTGACCAACCGTCCGCGGCGCTCGGTGCTTCCCAGGACGGCCACCGGGACGATCGGCGCGCCGCTGCGGACGGCGAAGTACGCCAGACCGGAGCGGAGCGAGGCGAAGTCGCCGTCGCCCCTCGTGCCCTCGGGGAAGATCCCGAGGACGCCGCCCTGCTCCAGGACGCCCAGGGCGTTGCCTATCGCCGCGCGGTCGGTGCCGTGCCGGTCCACCTTGAGCTGCCCGATGCCCTCCAGGAAGCTGCCGAGCGGGCCGACGAACGCCTCCTTCTTGATGAGGAAGTGCACGGGGCGCGGCGCGGTGCCCATGAGCATGGGGCCGTCGATGTTGTGCGCGTGGTTCACGGCGAGGATGGCGGGGCCGGATGCCGGCACCCGCCAGGCACCGAGGACGCGCGGCTTCCAGAAGCCGTACATCAGTCCGATGCCGATGCGTCTGCCGACGGCGGCGCCCCTCTCGGAGGGCACGGTCACTTGGCGGCTCCGCGCTTCTCGTCCACCAGGGTGACGACGCACTCGATGACCTGGTCGAGGGTGAGCTCGGTGGTGTCGACCTCGACGGCGTCGTCCGCCTTGGCGAGCGGCGAGGTCTTACGGCTGGAGTCGGCCGCGTCCCGCTTGACCAGGGCCTCCTTCGTCGCCTGCACGTCGACGCCCTTGAGCTCGCCGGAGCGGCGGGCGGCACGGGCCTCGGGCGAGGCGGTGAGGAAGATCTTGAGGTCGGCGTCGGGCAGGACGGTGGTGCCGATGTCCCGGCCCTCGACGACGATGCCGTGCTCGGTCCCGCGGGCGATGGACCGCTGGAGCTCCGTGATCAGGCGCCGCACCTCGGGGACGGCGCTGACGGCGCTGACCTTGGAGGTGACCTCTTCGGTACGGATGGGGCCGGCGGCGTCGGCGCCGTCGACGGTGATGGTGGGCCGCGCCGGGTCGGTGCCGGAGACGATGACCGGCTTGGCGGCGGCGTTGGCGACGGCCTCGGCGTCGTGGACGTCCACGCCGTTGCTGATCATCCACCAGGTGATCGCCCGGTACTGGGCGCCCGTGTCCAGGTAGCTCAGACCCAGCTTGGCGGCGACCGCCTTCGAGGTGCTGGACTTGCCCGTGCCGGAGGGCCCGTCGATGGCGACGATCACGGATTCCACGGTGGGAACACCTTCCTGGGGTGAGTGGCGGGCCCGGCGGAGATGCAAGGGGCCTCCCCAAGGTTACCGAGTCCCACGCACCCGTTCGGCCCAGCCCGTGCCGGGACCGGGCGGGAAGGCGTCCAGGGCCGCTCTCCCGCCCCCGCCGGGGCCCGGGTCCTGTCGCCGGACTCCCGCCTGCCCGGGGCGACGACGGGAGTGCGGCGACGGGACCCGGCCGTCAGCTCGTCCGCAGGGCCCAGCCGCGTTCCTGGAGTGCCGCGCCGAGGACCTGCACCGCCGACGGGTCCACCATCAGCTGGACCAGACCCGCCTGCTGCCCCGTCGCGTGCTCGATGCGGACGTCCTCGATGTTGACCCCCGCCCGTCCCGCGTCGGCGAAGATCCGGGCCAGCTCGCCCGGCTGGTCGCTGATGAGGACGGCGACCGTCTCGTACGTCGTGGGCGCGGCGCCGTGCTTGCCGGGGACGCGGGAACGGCCGGCGTTGCCGCGGCGCAGCACGTCCTCGACGCCGGAGGCGCCGTCCCGGCGCTTGTCCTCGTCGGCGGACTGCAGCGAGCGCAGCGCGCGGACGGTCTCGTCGAGGTCGGCGGCGACGCCGGAGAGGACGTCGGCCACGGGGCCCGGGTTCGCGGAGAGGATCTCGACCCACATGCGGGGGTCCGAGGCCGCGATCCGGGTGACGTCGCGGATGCCCTGCCCGCAGAGGCGCACGGCCGACTCGTCGGCCTCCTCCAGGCGTGCGGCGACCATCGACGACACCAGCTGCGGGGTGTGGGAGACCAGGGCGACCGCGCGGTCGTGGGCGTCGGCGTCCATGACGACGGGGACGGCCCGGCACAGCGCGACGAGCTCCAGGGCGAGGTTGAGCACCTCGGTGTCGGTGTCCCGGGTCGGGGTGAGCACCCAGGGGCGTCCCTCGAAGAGGTCGGCGGTCGCGGCGAGCGGCCCCGAGCGTTCCTTGCCGGACATGGGGTGCGTACCGATGTACGCGGTGAGGTCGAGGCCCAGTGCCTCCAGCTCGCGCTTGGGGCCGCCCTTGACGCTCGCCACGTCGAGGTAGCCGCGGCCGAGCCCGGCGGTCATGGCCTCGGCGAGGGTGGCGGCCACGTGGGCCGGGGGTACGGCGACGACGACGAGGTCCACGGGGCCGTCGGGCGCCTCGTCGGTGCCGGCGCCGAGCGCGGCGGCCGTGCTGGCCCGCGCCGGGTCGTGGTCGCGCAGGTGGACGGTGACGCCCCGGCCCGCGAGGGCGATCGCGGCGGAGGTGCCGATCAGTCCGGTGCCGATGACGAGCGCTGTTCTCACTGGGCGATGTCCTTGCGCAGAGCGGCCGCGGCGCCGAGGTAGACGTGCGCGATCCGGGACTTGGGGAGCTCGGTCTCGACGTGGGCGAGGAGCCGGACGACTCTCGGCATCGCGCCCTCGATGTCGAGCTCCTGCGCACAGATCAGGGGCACGTCGACGATGCCGATGCGGCGGGCCGCGGCGGCGGGGAAGTCGCTGTGGAGGTCGGGGGTGGCCGTGAACCAGATGCTGATGAGGTCGTCGGCGTCGAGTCCGTTGCGCTCGAGGACGGCGGTGAGCAGCTCTTCGACCTGCTCGCTCATGTGTCCGGCCTCGTCCCGCTCCAGCTGGACGGCTCCTCGGACCGCTCGTACCGCCACGTCGTGCTCCTTCGCCTGCGCCAGTGCTCCGTTCAGCCTAGTCAGGGGCCGGAGGGCGTGCCGGGGCGCCCGCCCTCCGAGACGGAGGACGGGCGCCCGCGAGGACCTTCGCGGCCTCGGGGGCCGGGAGTCCGGTCAGAGCCGCTGCTCGCGGATGATGTCCTCGAGGGATCCCTGGGGCAGCGAGCCGGTCGGGGTCAGCTTGTCGACGGCCTGCGGCAGCGACTGCGCGATCTGGTCGGCGGCCTCCTGCGGGCTGACGCCGGCGTCCTGGGCGACCTGCCGCAGGGTCTCGTCCGGAAGCGCCTCGGCGATCTGGGCGCCGCTGACGGACTGGTTCTCACCGGTGCCGACCCACGACCGGGTCTGGTCGGTGAGGCCCGACCTGGTGAGCATGTCGAGGAGTCCGCCGAGCGGGTTCGACGCACCGCCCGATCCGCTCGCGCCGCCCGCGCCCTGGCCGCCCGCGAGCGCGCCGATCAGAGAGCCGAGGACGCCGCCGGCGCCGCTGCCGCCGCCTTGTCCGCCGGCACCGCCGAGAAGACTCCCGAGGAGACTGCCGAGGTCGTTTCCCGCCATGGTCCTGCCTTTCGTCCGGTTCGGAACAGGCTCAATGTCACCCGAACCGGGGTGTTCCGCCACTCGGGGTAAGGGCCGGTACCGCGGACCGACGCGATAGAACTGTCGACATGTTGCTGCACGTCGTACCGCTGGCCGACTGGTCCGCCGCCCCCGATGCCCCGTACGCCCCGGCGTCCCTCGCCACCGAGGGTTTCGTCCACTGCTCGCCGGACGAGGCCGCGGCCCTCCTGATCGCCGACGCCCGCTACCGGGACGTGCCGGGTCCGCTCCTGGTGCTGGTGATCGACGAGGCGCGGCTGGCCGGAGAGGTCCGCTGGGAAGGCTCGGGAGGCACGCTCTTCCCGCATGTGTACGGGCCGATCGAGCGGGACGCGGTCACCTCGGTCCTGGAGGTACGGCGTGACACGGACGGCCGTGCGAGGGAGCTGAGCCCCCGGGTGTAGGCGTGTTGCGGGACCCGGTGGCCGGGCGGCGCCAAGGTGGCCGTATGACTTCACGCGTCACGAACCTGACCTCAAGCGCCACGACCCGCCGCACCGTCCTGGTCGCCGCGGCGGCCCTGACGGCGGGCTGCGGCTCGGACGACGGAGGCGACGGCGGGACGACCAGTGCCCCGGCCACCCCGAGTGCCCCCGCGACGAGCGGCTCTCCCAGCGCGCACGCCGGCAAGGCCCTGGCCAAGACCGCCGACATCCCGGTCGGCGGCGGCACGATCTTCGACGCGGAGAAGGTGGTCGTCACCCAGCCCACGGCCGGTGAGTTCAAGGCGTTCTCCGCCGTCTGCACCCACCAGGGCTGTCTGGTGAACAAGGTCGCGGACGGCACCATCGACTGTCCCTGCCACGGCTCCAAGTTCCGTGTCACCGACGCCGCGGTGGTGGCGGGACCGGCGCCCCGCCCGCTGCCGGCCGAGCAGATCACCGTCTCGGGGGACTCGATCATCCTCGGCTAGCCCCGTCAGCACCCTGTCAGAGCCCTGTCAGAGCCCTGTCAGAGCCCTGCCGTAGCCTGACCGCCATGACTCCGGACGAGCTGGTGCGCGACCACACGATCTACTCCTGTGTGATGGGCTCCCGCGCCTTCGGTCTCGCGACCGAGGGCAGCGATACGGACGTCCGGGGCGTGTACCTCGCCCCGACGCCGTTGTTCTGGCACTTCGACAAGCCCCCCGCGCATGTCGAAGGGCCGGGCGAGGAGCAGTTCAGCTGGGAGCTGGAACGCTTCTGCGAACTGGCCCTGCGCAACAACCCGAACGTCCTGGAGTGCCTCCACTCCCCCGTGGTCGAGCACGTCGACGACCTCGGCCGCGAACTGCTCTCGCTGCGCGGCGCCTTCCTCTCCCGGCAGGCCCACCAGACCTTCGTCCGTTACGCGGGCGGGCAGCGCCGCAAGCTCGACGCGGACGTGCGCCAGTACGGCCACCCGCGCTGGAAGCACGCCATGCACCTGCTGCGGCTGCTGACCAGCTGCCGGGACCTGCTGCGTTCGGGCGAGCTGCGGATCGACGTCGGCGAGGACCGCGAGCGCTTCCTCTCGGTCAAGCGCGGCGAGGTCGCCTGGCCGGAGGTCGAGTCCTGGATGAACCGGCTCCAGGAGGAGGCCGACCACGCCCTGGACGCGACCCCGCTCCCGGCGGCACCGGACCACGCGCGCGTGCAGGACTTCCTGATCCGCGCGCGCCGCGCGTCGGCGACGGACGTGCTCTAGGAGCCGGCCAGGCCCTACAGGGTCGCCGACCGCGCCCGTACGACCAGATCGTGCAGCAGGTCATGGGCGCGCACCTGCACCTCGCCCAGCCCGGACGCGGCCTGCGCCCCGTCCAGGACTCCGTGCAGTGCCTCCGTCTCCGCCCGTACGTCCTCGATCGCCACCTGCGCGAGCCCGTGCTCCGCCGCCGCCTTCGCCGCGACGAGGTCGGGCAGCCGGGCGGGCGCCTCGGCGACCTCCTCGACCAAGGTCGGCAGATGGGCCTGCACCTCGCCCGCCCGCATCAGATGGATACCGGTGAGCAGCGCCCGGTAGGTGTAGAGCAGCGGCTTGAGTTCACCGGTGCGCTCGAAGAGCCGCCACTGCGTGCCGGCGAAGCCGCGGTAGTGGTGGGCGTGGTGGGAGGTGAGCACCTCGGGCACGAGCGCGACCAGCTCCGCGTGGATCTCCGTGGTGTGCGCGACGAGCGGAGAGGTGAGCTGCTCCAGTACGTAGCCGTTGCGGCGCAGCATCAGCCGGACGAACTTCCGCAGGTCGTGCGTGACCAGGTCCATCTCGACCCCGTCCCGGTCCCACATCCGGCTCCGGGTCTCCTCGGGCTCGCGCAGCCCGATCAGCGCGTCCACCGGCAGCAGGTGCGCCCCGCGCAGGTCCACGTCCGAGTCACGGGAGGGGAACCCGTAGAGGTGAGCGCCGGAGACGGTGGCGAAGAGCAGCGGGTCGGGCTGTTCGGCCACGACGGCGGCGAGGTCGGTGTCCAGGGCCGACTCCAGGGAGAGCGTCATCGGTCAAGCATCCCAGAGCGCGCCGAAGGTCAGGAGGTCGCTCCGGTACTCGACGCGCTCCTCCCATTCCTTCGGCCAGGCGTCCGCGCCGAGGTGGGCCCCGGCGAAGGCGCCCGCGAGGGCGGCGATCGAGTCGGAGTCGCCCCGGGTGCAGGCGGCCCGGCGCAGCACGGTGAGGGGCTCCTCGGGGAAGAGGAGGAAGCTGAGGAGGCCGGTCGCGAGGGCCTCCTCGGCGATCCAGCCGTCTCCCGTGTACGTACAGGGGTCGAGTTCCGGGTCGGCGGTGCGCTGCACGGCGTCGAGGCGTTCCAGGACGGCCAGGCACTCGTCCCAGCCGCGCTCGGCGAAGTGCCGGGCGGAGGGGTCCTGGGAGCGGGTCCAGAGGTCGCCGAGCCAGTGGTCGTGGTAGCGGGAGCGGTTCTCGTACGCGTACGAGCGGAGCTGGCCGACGAGTCCGGCCGGGTCGACGCCCTGGGCGAGGAGGTGCACGGCGCGGGCGGTGAGGTCGGAGGCGGCGAGCGCGGTCGGGTGACCGTGGGTCAGGGCCGCCTGGAGCTGGGCGGCGCCGGCCCGCTGCTCCTCGCTGAGCCCGGGGACGAGTCCGATGGGCGTGACCCGCATGTTGGCGCCGCAGCCCTTGGAGCCGAGCTGGCTGGCGTCCTGCCAGGGCGTGTCCAGCATCAGGAGCCGGCAGGCCTGGAGGCAGGTGTTGCCGGGGGCCCGGTTGTTCTCCGGGGAGCGGTACCAGTCGACGAACTCCTCCCGGACGGGCCCGGCGAGCCGTTCGGGGGCGAGCACTCCGTGGTCCATGGCGGTCCGAACGCCCCGGGCGAAGGCGAGGGCCATCTGGGTGTCGTCGGTGACGAGGGCCGGGTCGGGAAGCTGCATGTCCCGCCACGGGCCGTACCAGCTGATGGCGCGCGGTACGTCGATGAACTCCGTCGGGCGGCCCAGCGCGTCTCCGAGCGCCAGCCCGACCAGGGAACCGGTCGCGGCCTGCTTGGTCGCGGTGCGGGTCAGGTTCACGTGGATCGTCCTTCCGGTCGCAGGAGGGGCGGATGGAGGGTGGTGGCCTCGCCCGCCCGGTAGAGAGCGGCCGGTTTCCCCCGTCCGCCGGTGAGGCGCGGCGGCCCTTCCACGGCCTGGACGAAGCCGGGCGTGGCGAGGACCTTGCGCCGGAAGTTGGGGCGGTCGAGCTCGACGCCCCAGACCGTCTCGTAGACCTGCCGCAGCTCGCCGAGGGTGAACTCGGGCGGACAGAAGGCGGTCGCGAGGCAGGTGTACTCCAGCTTGGCGCCGACCCGTTCGTGGGCGTCGGCGAGGATGCGGTCGTGGTCGAAGGCGAGCGGCCCGTGCGTCCCGTACGGCATCCACCGGGCCTGCGCCGCGTCGCCGCCGCCGCGCGGTTCGGGCGCGTCGGGCACGAGCGCGGCGAAGGCGACGGAGACGACCCGCATCCTCGGGTCGCGGTCCGGCTCGCTGTAGGTGCGGAGCTGTTCGAGGTGGAGTCCGGCGACGGTGGCCTCGGAGAGTCCGGTCTCCTCGGCGAGTTCGCGGCGGGCGGCCCGCTCGGCGGACTCGCGGGGCAGGACGAAGCCGCCGGGGAGGGCCCAGTGTCCGGCGTACGGCTGCTGGCCGCGCTCGACGAGCAGGACGTGGAGGTGTTCCTCGCGGAGGGTGAGGACGGCCAGATCCACGGTGACGGCGAACGGCTCGAAGGCGTACGGATCGTAGCCCTCGGGCACGCCGACCGGCCCCGAGGCGGGCACGCCGACCGGCCCCGCCCCGGGCATCCCCGTCGGCCCCGCCCCGGACCCGCTCCCCGGTTCTCCGCCCGGTACCCGGTCGCCGTTCATCGGCGCTCCGGCAGCGGGTCGGCGAGGTCCCAGCCCTCGGCGAGGAGTCCGTCGACGGCGGCGACCGCGGCCGCGAGGCGTTCCTCGTGCGGGCCGCTGAGGACGGCCGTGCGGCGGCCGCTGTGGGCGAGCTGGGTGAGGAAGCGGGCGGTCATCCAGGGCCGCAGGTGCTCCCCGTCGCGCAGTCCGTCGTCCTCGAAGTCGACGCCCCGGTGGTCGGTGAGCAGCCAGAGGTGCTGTCGGCCGAGGGCGGCGATCTCGCCGGTGGCAGGGCTGGTGGTGCCCATGTAGCGCTCGTGCCAGATGGTGGTGGCGAAGGCGTCGGTGTCGCAGAAGAGGACGGGTGAGCCGTCGCGGGCTGCCTCCTCCTCCAGTTCGGCCTGGCGCTGGGCGATGACGGGGAAGTCGGAGGAGTGGAAGGCGACGTCGGACCATGCGGCGCCGGGGCGCTCGGCGCGGAGTTCGGCGAGTTTGAGTTCGCTGTACTCGCGTCCGTACTCCGGGACGTACCGGGTCCGGGCCCAGACGCCGCCGCGCCGCCGGTAGTGGTCGGCGAGGGCGAGGGCCATGGTGGTGGTGCCGGTGGACTCGGCGCCGAGGACGACGACGCGCCGGGTGAGCGCGGCGCGCACGGGCGGCTCCAGGAAGTCCCAGCAGCCGGCGGGGTCCGCGCGGACGGCGGTGCCGGAGACGGGGAAGCGGTCGCGCCCGGGGTCGACGCAGACGGACTCGGCGCCGAAGCGGCGGGCGAGCTCCTCCCCGTACGGCTCCGAGGTGAAGACCGCGTCGACGCGCTCGGGCACGGCGGCCCGGAAGACGGCCATGTGGGCGTCCCAGATGTCGGGGTCGTGGAGGTCGACGGGGATGTCGTCGACGGCTCCGACGACGAGGGCGTCGGGGTGGACCTCGCGCATCCAGGCGACCCGGTCCTCCAGGGAGAGGGTCTCCACGGAGGAGGCGCAGACGAGGACGGTGAGGCGCTCGCAGCGGTCGAGGGCCGTGTCGACGAGATGGTGGTGGCCGGCGTGCGGCGGATAGAACTTGCCGAGGACCAGGCCGTGTCCGTAGCGCCTCATGCCGCCGCCTCCACCCGGAGGGCGCGGCGTGCGGTGAGGTCCTTGGTCCAGCCGCGCAGGCCGAGGACGCAGAGCGTCATGAAGCCGACGTAGAGCAGGGAGGTCAGGTACAGCTCCTTGTACGCGTACAGCGGTACGTAGACCACGTCGGCGGCGATCCACAGCCACCAGGACTCCAGCCTCTTCCGGCACTGGCCGTAGGTCGCCATGAGGGAGAGCGCGGTCGTCAGGGCGTCCCAGAAGGGGACGGTCGAGTCGGTGACGCGGTCGAGGAGCACGGTGAGGGCGAGGGTCCCCACCACCCCCGCCGAGAGCAGCCACGTCCACTCGGTGCGCGTGGTGCGGCGCACCGGGAGGACGTCGGAGCCTGGTCCACCCCCGTGGGTCCAGGTCCACCAGCCGTACGCGGCGAGGGTGATGAAGACGATCTGGAGGCCGGCGTCGGCGTACAACCCGGCCTGTGTGAAGAGCAGGACGAAGAACAGGTTGTTCGCGATGCCGATGGGCCAGTTCGCGAGGTGCTGACGGGCGACGAGCCACACACAGAGCGCACCGCTGCCGAATCCCAGGACCTCGGTCCAGCTGACCGGAGTGTCGAGGATCGTGAAGAGCGGCCGCTGCAGCGGTTCGAGAATGCTTGCGAGGCTCACGCCCGCCTCCTTAAGAGTCATGTTGACTATAAAGGCCGACGGGCTTCGGCCACAAGCCCGGGAACACGGCGCCGACGGCACCACCGCCCGCCGCGCCGCCCCGGGAACGCCGAAGCCCGTGACCGCCGGGTGGCGGTCACGGGCTTCTCACGTACTGCGGAGGCCGGAAGGCCTTACATGCCGACTTCCTTCATCAGCATGCCGACCTCGGTGTTGGTGAGCCGGCGCAGCCAGCCCGACTTCTGGTCGCCCAGACCGATCGGGCCGAAGGCCGTACGGACCAGCTTCTCGACCGGGAAGCCCGCCTCGGCGAGCATGCGGCGCACGATGTGCTTGCGGCCCTCGTGCAGCGTCACCTCGACGAGGTAGTTCTTGCCGGTCTGCTCGACCACGCGGAAGTGGTCGGCCTTGGCGTAGCCGTCCTCCAGCTGGATGCCGTCCTTGAGCCGCTTGCCGACCTCACGGGGCAGCGGGCCGGTGATGGCGGCCAGGTAGGTCTTCTTCACGCCGTACTTCGGGTGCGTGAGGCGGTGGGCCAGCTCACCGTGGTTGGTGAGGAGGATGATGCCCTCGGTCTCCGTGTCGAGCCGGCCGACGTGGAAGAGACGCGTCTCACGGTTGTTGACGTAGTCGCCGAGGCACTGGCGGCCGTCCGGGTCCTCCATGGTGGAGACGACGCCGGCCGGCTTGTTGAGCGCGAAGAACAGGTACGACTGGGTGGCGACGGTCAGGCCGTCCACCTTGATCTCGTCCTTCTCCGGGTCGACGCGCTTGCCCTGCTCCAGCACGATCTCGCCGTTGACCTCGACACGGGCCTGCTCGATGAGCTCCTCGCAGGCACGCCGCGAGCCCATGCCGGCACGGGCGAGGACCTTCTGCAGCCGCTCGCCCTCCTGCTCGGCGCCGGGGAAGGTCTTCGGGGTCTTGATCTCGGGCCGGTTCTCGTACCGCTCGCGGTTGCGCTGCTCGATCTTGGCGTCGAGCTCGCGCGAGCGGGCCGGGGCCTGGCGCTGGCCGTGCGGGCCGCGACGGGGCGGCATGCCGCCCTGCGGGGCCTTGGGGCCGCCCTTGGCGCCGCCGCGGGCCGCGGCGCCGCGACCCTTCTTCGGGGCCTCCGAGGGGGGGCTCACGTCGTAGGAGCGCTCCTCGGGGCGAGGCCGGCGCGGGTTGCTCGGGCTCTTCTGGCCGTCACGGCCGCCGCCCTGGTAGCCGCCGCCGCTGCCGCCCCGGCCACCGCCGGAGCCGCCCTGGTAGCCACCGCCACCGGAGCCGCTGCCGCCGGAGCCACCGGAGCCCCGGTAGCCGCCACCGCCGGCGCCGCTGCCACCACGGCCGCCACCGCTGCTGCCGCCGCGGCCGCCGCTGTTGCCACCACGGCTCCCGCCGTTGTTTCCGCTGCTGTTCCTGCCGCTGCTGCTTCGCATCAAACTTCCGTCTTGTCGTCGTCGTCCTCACGATCCGGTGCATCCGGATCGAACGACGGGACCCCTTCCAGTGAGTCCGGCTCGACCGCCTCCGCCTCGGGGAGGAAGGGCGCGAGCTCGGGGAGCTCGTCCAGGCCACGCAGGCCCATCCGCTCCAGGAAGTAGTTCGTCGTCCTGTACAGGATCGCACCTGTTTCGGGTTCCGCGCCCGCCTCCTCCACCAGACCCCGCTGGAGGAGGGTCCGCATCACGCCGTCGCAGTTGACTCCGCGGACCGCGGAGACCCGGGAACGGCTGACCGGCTGGCGGTACGCGACGACCGCGAGGGTCTCCAGGGCCGCCTGGGTGAGCCGGGCCTGCTGGCCCTCCAGGACGAAGGCCTCGACGGCCGCGGCGTGGGCGGCGCGGGTGTAGTAGCGCCAGCCGCCGGCGACCTGGCGGAGCTCGAAACCGCGGCCCTGGACGGTGTACTCGTCGGCCAGCTCGCGCAGGGCGTCGGCCACCTCACGGGGGGTGCGCTCCAGGACCTTGGCGAGGTGCGCCTCGGTGGCGGGCTCGTCGACGACCATGAGGACGGCTTCGAGAGAGGGCTTGAGGTCGCTCATGCGGTGGTCTCCTGGTCGAACTCGTCGGTCACGGCCCCCGTGGGATCCGCCTCCCCGCCGGTCCAGGAGACCGTGAGGTCCCCCAGGGCGGTCTCCTGGTCGAGGGCGACGGCCCTCTCGCGGTAGAGCTCCAGAAGGGCCAGGAAGCGGGCGACGACGGTGAGGGTGTCGTCGCCGACGTCCTCGATGAGCTCCCGGAAGAGCGCCGTCCCGCGCTCCCGCAGCAGCGAGACGACCACGGCGGCCTGCTCGCGGACGCTGACGAGCGGGGCGTGGATGTGGTCGACGTACACCTGAGGCTCGGCCTTGGGCTGCATGGCCTTGACGGCCAGCCTGGCGAAGCCCTCGGCGCCGATGGAGATGACGACCTCGGGAAGCAGCTCGGCGTGGTGGGGTTCGAGTCCGACGGTACGGGGGTGGCGGCGGCCCTCGGTCTCCCAGCGCTCCTCGAAGATCGCCGCGATGCGCTTGTACGCGCGGTACTGGAGGAGCCGGGCGAAGAGCAGGTCCCGGGCCTCCAGGAGCGCGAGGTCGGCCTCGTCCTCGACCTCTGCGGCGGGCAGCAGCCGGGCGGCCTTGAGGTCGAGCAGGGTGGCGGCGACGACGAGGAACTCGGTGGTCTGGTCGAGGTCCCCGTCGGGCCCGAGGGCGCGCAGGTGCGCCATGAACTCGTCGGTGACCCGGGAGAGGGCGACCTCGGTGACGTCGAGCTTGTGCTTGGTGATCAGCTGGAGCAGCAGATCGAAGGGCCCCTCGAAGTTGGCCAGCCGCACGGTGAACCGCCCGTCCCCCTCGGGCACGTCGGCGGCCGGTGCCCGGGTTACGTCGGCCGGCGGTCCTTCGGGTACGTCGGCGGCCGCTTCCCCGGCCCCGGATCCGGCCTGGGGCGCGGCCTCGGAGACCTCCGCGGCCCCGGCGGAAGCCCGCCCCCCGGCCTCGGCGGCCGTGGGGCCCTCCGGCTCGCCCGGACCGCGGCCCAGGGCGCGACGGCGGGGTGGGCGGGACGTTTCGTCAGAGGCGTGGTGCATGGAGGTCCAGGGGAGCGGGGAGCGCGGCAGCCCGCAGGCTACCGTCAGCGGCCGCGCAGGCGGCGCACGAGGATGCTCGCGTCGCCGCGTGACTCCAGGTCCGCCAGGACGACCGCGACGGCCTCCCGGACGATCCGGCCCCGGTCCACGGCGAGACCGTGCTCGCCCCGGAGGACGAGCCGGGCGTGCTCCAGGTCCATCAGCTCCTCGGCGGAGACGTAGACCGTGATCTTCTCGTCGTGGCGCTCACGGCCGCTGGGCCGCCGGTTCGGGGCCCGGCCGCCGCGCCGCCGCGCCGCCGGGGCGGGCACCGCGGCGTTGGGCGTCGCGGGCTTCGGAGCGGCGGCACCCTCGGGCTCCGCCGTCCGGGCGCGCGGCTCCGATGTCTCGGAGTCCGCCGCCGCGTGCTCCGCGGAGCCCTCGGCCGCCGTCGTGTCGCTCTCGCCCGCGGGGGCCGGGACGGCCCGGCGGGGTGCGGACGCCTGGAGCGCCGTCCCCCCGGTCGTACGGAAGAGTTCGTCGGCGCCGGGCAGACTCACTCGGCGTGACACCGGGCGAGCACCTCCCTGGCGAGCTGACGATAGGCGGCGGCGCCCACGGAGTTGGAGGCGTACGTGGTGATGGGCTCGCCGGCGACCGTGGTCTCCGGGAAGCGCACCGTCCGCCCGATGACCGTGTGGTACACGTGGTCGTCGAAGGCCTCGACGACGCGCGCGAGGACCTCACGGCTGTGCACGGTACGGGAGTCGTACATCGTGGCGAGGATGCCGTCGAGCTCCAGCTCGGGGTTGAGCCGCTCCTGGACCTTCTCAATGGTCTCGGTGAGCAGCGCCACTCCGCGGAGCGCGAAGAACTCGCATTCCAGCGGCACGATGACCTTGTGAGCCGCCGTCAGGGCGTTCACGGTCAGCAGGCCGAGCGAGGGCTGACAGTCGATCACGATGTAGTCGTAGTCGTTCATCAGCGGCTTCAGGGCGCGCTGGAGCGTCGACTCGCGCGCGACCTCGCTGACGAGCTGGACTTCGGCGGCCGAGAGGTCGATGTTGCTCGGCAGCAGGTCCATGTTGGGTACGGCGGTCTTGAGGAGGACCTCGTCCGCCGACATGCCCCGCTCCATGAGCAGGTTGTAGACGGTGAGGTCGAGCTCCATCGGGTTCACGCCGAGGCCGACCGACAGGGCTCCCTGCGGGTCGAAGTCGACGAGCAGCACCCGCCGTCCGTACTCCGCGAGCGCGGCACCCAGGTTGATGGTCGACGTGGTCTTGCCGACGCCGCCCTTCTGGTTGCACATCGCGATGATCTTCGCGGGTCCGTGGTCCGTGAGCGGACCGGGGATCGGGAAGTACGGCAGGGGCCGTCCCGTCGGGCCGATCCGCTCGCGGCGCTGACGGGCAGCGTCGGGTGCGAGGGTGGCCGCGTACTCGGGGTCGGGCTCGTACTCGGCGTCGGGGTCGTAGAAGTGCCCCTCGGGCACCTCGTCAAAGGCGGCGAAGTGGGTGGACTCTCGGCCCATCTCGTTGCCGGCCGTGGCGTTCACGTGTAGGCCGTCCATCGTCTTCATCGTGTGGGCTGTCGTCATGGGCTGGTGCGTCGCGAAGGTCCGCACCGCGACGGAGCCGATCGGAGCACCTGGCGCACCGCTCCCGGGAGTAATTGTCGACTCATTCACAAGTCGTCTTACCTCCTTGGATGTCACCAGGAACATTTATCGATAGGTCAGCGTGGCACCATGCCGACGGTTGGCGACTCTATGGCGTGTCACCGCTCCGCAGCAACACAATCCGCCGGACCCGGCCCGATGTGTCGGCAACCGAACACCTCTCTGTCAAGGGTGCGCAGGCATGCATCCACACGTTTCAGGGGTGTGCGAAACGGTTAAAGGGTTACGTTCGAGGCGAGTTGGCCGAACGTTCCGCCGGGTCCGGACAGACGTCCGGCCGGACCTTGTCGAACAAGGTCCGGCCGGGCGTGTGGCATTGACGGCACGCGTTGACGGCGATGCCGCGAGGGTCAGCCCAGAAGGGTGCCCAGCTCGACGTGCTCGAGGCCGTGCGCCTCGGCGACCTCCTTGTAAACCACCTTGCCGTCATGGGTGTTGAGGCCCAGAGCGAGCGCGGCGTCGCGGCGCAGCGCCTCGGCCCAGCCGTTGTTCGCCAGCGACACGATGTAGGGCAGCGTGGCGTTGGTGAGGGCGTAGGTGGAGGTGTTCGGGACCGCGCCCGGCATGTTCGCGACGCAGTAGAAGACCGAGTTGTGGACCTGGAAGGTCGGCTCGGCGTGGGTGGTCGCGTGCGAGTCCTCGAAGCAGCCGCCCTGGTCGATCGCAATGTCGACAAGGACACTTCCGGGCTTCATCTTGGCGACGAGCTCGTTGGTGACCAGCTTCGGGGCCTTGGCGCCCGGGATGAGGACGGCACCGATGACGAGGTCGGCCTCGACGACGGCCTTCTCCAGCTCGTAGGCGTTGGAGACGATCGTCTTCACCTTGGTGCCGAAGATCTTGTCGGCCTCGCGGAGCTTGTTGATGTCACGGTCGAGCAGGGTCACGTGGAAGCCCATGCCGACGGCGATCTGGGTGGCGTTCCAGCCGGAGACGCCGCCGCCGATGACGACGCACTCGCCGGCGTGGGTGCCGGGGACGCCGCCGGGGAGCACGCCGCGGCCGCCGACCGAGCGCATCAGGTGGTAGGCACCGACCTGCGGGGCCAGGCGGCCCGCGACCTCGGACATCGGGGCGAGCAGCGGGAGGGCGCGGTTCGCGGTCTCCACGGTCTCGTACGCGATGGCGGTGGTGCCGGACTCCAGGAGCGCGTCCGTGCACTCGCGGGAGGCGGCGAGGTGCAGGTAGGTGAAGAGCGTCTGGTCCTTGCGGAGGCGGTGGTACTCCTCCGCGATCGGCTCCTTGACCTTGAGCAGCAGGTCGGCGGTGGCCCAGACCTCGTCGGCGGTGGGGAGGATCTCGGCGCCCGCGGCGACGTACTCCTCGTCCGTGATCGAGGAGCCGACACCGGCGTTCTGCTCGACGAAGACCTGGTGGCCGTGGCGGACGAGCTCGTGGACACCCGCAGGGGTGATGGCCACGCGGAACTCGTTGTTCTTGACCTCGCGGGGGATGCCGACCTTCATCGTCGATCACGGTCCTTGAATCAGGGGGGATACATGGGGCACTGCGATACATACCCGGATGCACTGCGGCGCACCGGGGCAGACCACGTTCGAACGCGGCGCACCCAGTCTAATGAAGGAGTTCCTGCTGTCTAGCCTTTCAAAGTACTAATCTTTGATCAACCCACTGCGGATTTCGTAGGCAGATGATTCCGATTCCAGCAGTCTCTCGGCTGCGGCCCGGTGCAGGCGGGCCGCAGCCGGGTCACCGAGCCGGTCGAGGGTGTCGGCGAGCCGCAGCTGGAGCGCGGCCTGCAGCCGGGTGTCCTGGGCGCGCCGGGCCCACTCGACGGCCTCCTCGCAGGTCCGGAGCGATTCCTCGGGTCGTCCCGCGTACTCCTGGACCCGGGCGGCCTCGCTCAACGCCCGTGCGTGGCCCGGGAGATCGTCGAGCCGCCGGTAGCCCGCAGCGGCGGCCCGCCAGTTCCGCAGGGCCTCGCCGTACCGGCCCGCGTAGGTCTGTACGGCGCCGAGGCGGGCGTACAGCCTGGCCTGATCCGCCCGCTCGTCCCGGGCGAGGCGCTGGGCGAGCGCTCGCCCGTACCAGTCGCCGGCCCGCTGCCAGTCCCCCAGCTCCTGATACGAGCCACCTACGGATTCCATCGCGCGACCGGTCGCGTACGGGTCATTTGCTGCGCGTCCGGCATCCAAAGCCGACCGATATCGCAGCAGAGCCTCCTTCGTCCTGCCGGTGCGGGCATCGAGATCGGCCAGGTTCAGCAGGGCCGCCGCCCGCTCCCGGTGCAGCCCGCGCCGCTCGGCCACGTCCAGGACCAGCTGGTGCAGCCCGTACAGCTGCGGTGCGGCCGCCTCGGCACCCCGGTGCGCGGCCAGTGCCCTGACCAGCGAGGCGACCAGCCGGCGGGCGAGGGTGTCGAGCTCCCCGTCGGCGACGGCCAGCCGGGCGGAGGCGAGCAGGAAGGACTGCCGGGAACGCAGCCAGTCGGCGCCCGCCTCGGCGGTGGGGAACCTCAGGGCGCGCGGCAGACCGGCCAGCTTCCGGCGGGCCGGCGAGCCCTCGGGTTCGGTGACCGCACGGCAGGACTGGAGGAGCCGTACGGTCCGCTCCAGCATCCGGGCCCGGGCGAGCTGCACCTCGGCGGGCCGGTCGCGCTCCTCCAGCTGAGCGCGCAGCAGAGGGACGAGATGGCCGGGGACCTGGTACTGCCCGTCCTCGCCGTCCTCCAGCAGCCCCAGGGCGGCGAAGTCGGCGAGGGTGGTCGCCGCGGCCGAGACCGAGCAGCCGGCCAGGGCGGAGGCCGTGTGGGCGTCGGCCCGGCCGACGGGCGCGAGGGAGAGGAATCGCAGTATCCGGGCGGCGGTCGCGGGCAGCGCCTCGTGGGCGAGCGCGAAGGCGCGGCTCAGCGGATCACCGCTGAGCGCGCGCAGCCGCTTCGCGAGATCGGCGACGGATGCCTTGGGGCGGGTGGAGAGCCAGCCGCCGGCGAGCACGACCGCGGCGGGCAGCCCGCCGCACTCCTCGACGAGCGTCTCGGCGGCCTGCGGATCGACGGTGATGCGTACGGAGCCGGTGAAGGCGGTGAGCAGTTCGATGGCCGACTTGGGGTCCAGCCCGCCCAGGGTGCAGGGCCGCACGTCGGGGATGCCGGTGAGGGGCCCGCGGGCGACGCCGATCACCAGGGAGTCGGGGTTGTCGGGGATGAGCGGATCGGCGTGCTCGGCGTCGACGGCGTCGTCGAGGACGAGGACGGCACGGCGCTCGCCGAGCGCCGTGCGGACCAGCTCGGTCAGCTCGTCCTCGGCGGCGCCGGGGGGCTCGGGGACCCCGAGCGCGGCGAGGAGCTCCTGGGCGACGCGGGCGGTGGGGACGGGGTCGCCCCCGGGCTCGGTGAGCCGTGCGCGGAAGACCCCGTCGGGGTACTGGCCGGAGAGTCCGGCGGCGAGTTCCTCGGCGAGCGCGGTACGTCCGGAGCCGGGCTTGCCCGCGACGAGGAGGACCCGGGCGCGGGGTGCCTTACGGCCGGTCAGGGTGTCGAGGCCGGTCCGCTCGATGTCGGCGCGCAGGGCTTTCAACTCCCGCTGCCGGCCGAAGAACTGCCGGCTGCCGGCCGCCGCCACCGCCTGATCCGTCACGGGCCACGCTCCCGTCCACCTGCGCACGAGCCGATCCCGCACGGGGGCTCCGCACGGGCGATCCCGAGCGTAGTTCAGGGCGCACACCGGACCTGGCGGAGCACGACGAACACGTCCCCCGATCGGATCAACAGATCGTCACACCACGCGCACCTGACTCCCACGCACCCGACGCGGACCACGCCCGCCCTCCCGGGTCACCCGCCCCGGGAGGAGCCCCGGGCCGACGCCAGGCGGCGACAGCGGGCCCGGCGGCCCCAGGCCCAGCGGGCCGCGGCCGCCAGGCCGAGCAGGGCCCGGCCCGGGTCAGGCCGCGGGCCCGGGTCAGGCCGCGACAGCGGGCCCCACAGGGCCAGGCCCGGACGGGCCGCGGCTCCCGGGTCCTACGCCTCGAACGGACGGGCCGCGGCTCCCGGGTCCTACGCCTCGAACGGACGGGCCGCGGCTCCCGGGTCCTACGCCTCGAACGGACGGGCCGGCCATTCCGCGTCGGCCGGGCGGAGTTCCCCCACACCCCCGCCCGCGCGCGCGGCCGCCAGCGACAGCACCCCCACCACCAGGCAGTTGTTGTGCAGCTCCCCCGCCAGGACCCCCCGCACCAGCTCCCCCAGCGGCACGCGGGCCAGCTCCATGTCCGCCTCTTCCTCGGAGACCTCGTACCGCTCCCCCTCCGCCTCGGAGAGCCCCCGCGCGAGGAAGATCCGAACGGCCTCGTCACAGCCGCCCGGAGTCGTGTAGACGTCGCTCAGGACCCGCCAGTCCTCGGCCTTGACGTGCGCCTCCTCGTACAGCTCGCGCTGGGCCGCGTGCAGCGGGTTCTCGCCGGGCACGTCGAGCAGTCCCGCCGGGATCTCCCAGAGCTTCTGCCGTACGGGGTGCCGGTACTGCTTGAGCAGCAGGACCCGGTCCTGGTCGTCGAGGGCCAGGACGGCCACCGAGCCGGGGTGGACCTGGTAGTCGCGGCGTGCGACCGTGCCGTCCGGCATGAGCACGTCGTCCGTGCGGACACTCGTCTTCTTTCCCTGGAAGGGGGTCGTCGTCGCGACGACCCGCCACTCCTCCGGGGTGTCCTGCAAGTCCATCTGCGTCCTCCCACACACGAAAACCGGGGTACGGATCCGTCAGGACCCGTACCCCGGCAACGTTAACGCGCGGCGACTACTCGGCCGGCTTGCCCGTCTTGCGCTCCACGGCCGCCTTCACCAGACCGGCGAAGAGCGGGTGCGGACGCGTCGGACGCGAACGCAGCTCCGGGTGCGCCTGCGTGGCGACCAGGTAGGGGTGGATCTCGCGCGGGTACTCGACGTACTCGACGAGCTTGTTGTCGGGGGAGGTGCCGGAGAAGACCAGACCGGCCTTCTTCTCCAGCTCCGCGCGGTAGGCGTTGTTGACCTCGTAGCGGTGACGGTGGCGCTCGTCGACGTACGGCTGGTCGTCGTAGACCTCACGGACGATCGAGCCCTCGGCGAGCTTCGCCGGGTACAGGCCCAGACGCATCGTTCCGCCCAGGTCGCCCGCGCCCTCGACGAACGCGAGCTGCTCCTCCATCGTCGAGACGACGGGGTGCGCGGTGGCCGGGTCGAACTCGGTGGAGTTGGCGTCGGGGATGTCGGCCAGGTTCCGGGCCGCCTCGATGACGATGCACTGCAGGCCGAGGCAGATGCCGAGCAGCGGCACCTTGTTCTCGCGGGCGTACTGGATCGCGCCGACCTTGCCGCTCACACCGCGGTCGCCGAAGCCACCGGGGATGAGGATCGCGTCGACGTCGCCGAGCTGCTTCCTGGCATCGGCCGGGGTCTTGCAGTCGTCGGAGGTGACCCACTTGACCTTGACGCGGGCCTTGTTGGCGAAGCCGCCGGCGCGCATGGCCTCGGTGACCGAGAGGTAGGCGTCGGGCAGGTCGATGTACTTGCCGACGAGCGCGACGGTGACCTCGTGGTCGGGGTTGTGGACGCGGTCGAGCAGGTCGTCCCACGTGGACCAGTCCACGTCGCGGAACGGCAGGTCGAGCTTGCGGACGACATAGGCGTCCAGGCCCTCGGTGTGGAGGACCTTCGGGATGTCGTAGATCGACTTGGCGTCGATGGCCGCGACCACCGCGGCCTCGTCGACGTCGCACATCAGCGAGATCTTGCGCTTGATGGCGGTCGGGACGTCGCGGTCGGCACGCAGCACGATGGCGTCGGGCTGGATGCCGATGTTGCGGAGCGCGGCGACGGAGTGCTGGGTCGGCTTGGTCTTCAGCTCGCCGGAGGGGCCGATGTAGGGCAGCAGCGAGATGTGCACGACGAAGACGTTGTCGCGACCGACCTCGTGGCGGACCTGGCGGACGGTCTCCAGGAAGGGCAGCGACTCGATGTCGCCGACCGTGCCGCCGACCTCGGTGATGACGACGTCGACGTCGTCGGTCGCCATGCGACGGATCCGGGACTTGATCTCGTTGGTGATGTGCGGGATGACCTGCACGGTGTCACCGAGGTACTCGCCGCGCCGCTCCTTGGCGATGACCTGCGAGTAGACCTGGCCGGTGGTGACGTTGGCCGAGCCGTCGAGGTCGACGTCGAGGAAGCGCTCGTAGTGGCCGATGTCCAGGTCGGTCTCGGCGCCGTCGTTGGTGACGAACACCTCGCCGTGCTGGAAGGGGTTCATCGTGCCCGGGTCGACGTTCAGGTACGGGTCGAGCTTCTGCATCGTGACCCGCAGGCCCCGGGCCTTGAGGAGCGCACCCAGGCTGGAGGCGGTCAGGCCCTTGCCGAGGCTGGAGGCGACACCCCCGGTGACGAAGATGTGCTTGGTCGTCGTGGTTTTGGGCGGCATCGCCAAGAGGGGGCTCCCGTGGTCGCGTTCTGGAGGTGCGTACCGGCGTCCCCTCCGGAAGAATCGGGGGGTGCCGTCGCTGCGGTTTCGGGGTTCTCGGCTGTCGCCGTTTCCCACCGGTCCACGGGGTACCAGGGTATCAGCGACATCGGGAGACCGCTTCCGGCCACACGCGGCAGTCGGGTGTTCACGGACGGCGACGCGCGGACGGACGGAAGCTCCCGGCAGGCGGGGGAGGCACCCCCACCGGGCGGGGGGACCGGTCTCCCACCGGGCTGAGGGAGGAGGCGTCACTGTCTTTCATCGGGTTTCTCATCAGGTCTCTCACCTGCGAAGCGCAGGCCGTCCGCCGGGCCCTCCGGCAGATGCCCCGACGGAGCCTGCCCGCACAGCGGGCGGACCTTCCGCCGGCGAACCGGACCCGTTCACCTGATCGGAGCAACGCCGTCACCGGCGTGATCACCGGGTCACCAGGGTCCGAAGTATCCTGCTCGGACATCGCCCGCCGAGCCGGCCGGCCAGCGGCACCACCCCGCCCGTCACCCGGACCACGAGCTCGTCGAAGATCCCTTGACCGCTGACACACACAGACCCGGCTGCCGGACAGCCGGCGCATCTGAGCAAGCGCCCCGCGGGGCGGACGTGGCCGTTCGACTGGAGTGAAGCACGTGGCCGGGCGCATCGAGGATTACGCACTCATCGGAGACATGCAGACCGCTGCCCTGGTCTGTCGCGACGGCAGCGTCGACTGGCTGTGTCTCCCCCGATTCGACTCCCACGCGATCTTCGCCGGGCTGCTCGGCACCGAGGAACACGGATTCTGGCGGGTGGGCCCCGCCACGCCCGACGGCGCCGAGCCGGCCCCGGCCGACCGGCGCCGCTACCGGGGCGACTCGCTGATCCTGGAGTCCGAGTGGGACACACCGCGCGGCACGGTCCGGGTGACCGACTTCATGCCGCCGCGCGACGGCGCCCCGCAGCTGATCCGGATCGTGGAGGGCGTCTCCGGCCGGGTCCGGATGCGCTCCTCGCTGCGCATGCGGTTCAGCTACGGCCGGATCGTGCCGTGGGTCCACAAGGTCGGGGACCGTACGGTCGCCGTCGCCGGGCCGGACTCGGTGTGGCTGGACACCGAGGCCGAGACGCACGGCAAGGACCTCACGACGTACTCCGACTTCACCGTGAACCCCGGTGACCGGATCGCGTTCACGCTCTCCTGGCAGCCCTCCCACAAGGAGCCGCCGGCGCTTCCGGACCCCGAGGGCTCCCTGGACGCGACCGCCGACTTCTGGCGCGAATGGGTCGAGCACTGCACGTACCACGGCCCCTACCGTGAGGCCGTGATCCGCTCCCTGATCACCCTCAAGGCGCTGACGTACGCGCCGACCGGCGGGATCGTGGCCGCGCCGACCACCTCGCTGCCCGAGGAGATCGGCGGCGTCCGCAACTGGGACTACCGCTACACCTGGCTGCGCGACGCGGCGATCACCCTCTCGTCCATGCTGCGCACCGGCTACCGCGAGGAGGCCCGCGCCTGGCGGGACTGGCTGCTCCGCGCGGTCGCGGGCGACCCGGAGAACCTGCAGATCATGTACGGCATCGCCGGCGAGCGGGAGCTCGGCGAGGCGGAGCTCGACTGGCTCCCGGGGTACGAGAACTCCGGCCCGGTCCGGGTCGGCAACGGCGCCGCCAACCAGCTCCAGCTGGACGTCTACGGCGAGGTCACCGAGGCCCTCCACCTCGCGCACATGACGGGCCTGTCCCGCAACGACTACGCCTCGCTCCTCCAGATCAAGCTGATCAACTACCTGGAGAAGCACTGGGACCAGCCCGACGAGGGCATCTGGGAGGTCCGCGGCCCGCGCCGGCACTTCGTCCACTCCAAGGTGATGGCCTGGGTGGCCGTCGACCGCACGATCAAGCTCATCGAGTCCGGGGACGCCGACGGCCCGCTGGAGCGCTGGCACGCCCTGCGTGACGAGATCCACCGGGACGTCTGCGAGAAGGGCTACGACCCCGAGCGGAACACCTTCACGCAGTCGTACGGCTCCAAGGAGCTGGACGCCTCGCTGCTGCTCATCCCGCAGATGGGCTTCCTGCCGCCGGACGACAAGCGGGTCATCGGCACGATCGAGGCGATCCAGCGCGAGCTGTCCACGGAGGACGGCTTCGTGCTCCGCTACCCGACCTCCGGCGAGGAGGCCGGCGTCGACGGCCTGGAGGGCGACGAGGGCGCGTTCCTCGCCTGCTCGTTCTGGCTGGCCGACGACCTGGCGATGATCGGCCGGGTGGACGAGGCGCGGTCGCTCTTCGAGCGGCTGCTGGCGCTCCGCAACGACCTGGGGCTGCTCGCGGAGGAGTGGGACCCCCGGCTCCAGCGGCAGGTCGGCAACTTCCCGCAGGCCTTCAGCCACGTGCCCCTGATCGACACGGCCCTGCGCCTGACGGCGAGCGGGGCGTACGGCGGCTGAGCGGGCGGGCGCCGTCGGAGACCGCCCGCCCGGGCGGCTCCGGCACGCGCGGGACGGACCCCGGATCTACGATGAAGGGGTCCCGTCCCCCCGTACGAAAGGGGGGTTCCCATGGGCCCCCACATCTCCGAAAGCGCCCTGTCAGGGCTGGTCGAGGACCTTGCCGGAGGGGTGATCGTCCCCGGCGATCCGGGCTACGGCGAGGCCCGCACCCTCCACAACGGCATGATCGACCACCGTCCCTCGGTGATCGCGCAGTGCGAGAGCCAGGCGGACGTGTCCAACGCGATCCTCTTCGGCCGGGCCTGCGAGCTGCCCATCGCGGTGCGCGGCGGCGGCCACAGCGTCGCCGGGACCTCCGTCATCGACGGCTCGCTCGTGGTCGACCTGCGCCGGATGCACACGGTCGTCGTGGACCCGGAGAACATGACGGTACGGGTCGGGGGCGGGGCGACGATGGGGCAGATGGACCACGCCTGCCAGCCCTTCCACGTCGCGACCACCGGCGGGCGGGTCTCCACCACCGGGATCGGCGGCTTCACGCTGGGCGGCGGGTCCGGCTGGCTGGAGCGGAAATTCGGGCTCGCCAGCGACAACCTGCTGGCCGCCGATCTGATCACGGCCGAGGGGAAGCACGTCCACACGGACGCCGAGGAGCACCCGGACCTGTTCTGGGCGCTGCACGGCGGCGGCGGCAATTTCGGGGTGGCGACCTCGCTGACGCTGCGGCTGTACGAGCTGCCGCGGATGAGCGTCACGATGCTGTTCTTCCTGCCCGACAACGCGCCCGAGGTCGTCCGCACCTTCCGGGACGTCGCGGAGGCCGCCCCGGACGAGGTGGGCGGCGGGGCGATCTACCTGCCGGCACCGCCCGAGCCGTTCGTCCCGCCGGAGCTGGTCGGCAGGCTGGTCTGCGGGACGCTGCTCACGTACGCCGGTCCGGTGGAGGAGCTGCGGCAGCTCGCGGCGCCGCTGTTCGACCTGAAGCCCGTGATCGAGATCGTCACGGACATCCCGTACGCGGACCTGCAGTGCATGATCGACGATCCGCCCGGGCTGCGGAACTACTGGTCGGCCGAGTATCTGACGGGCCTCCCCGACGAGGCCGTGGACGTGTTCTGCGACCGTGCCGCGGGGATCCCGATGCCCGCGGCGACCCAGCACGTCCTGTTCATGCAGGGCGGCGCGGTGGCCGCCGGTGCCGGGCCCTACCCCCAGCCGTGGCGTGCCGCGCCCTGGGCCGTGCACCCCTTCGCGACCTGGGAGGACCCGGCGATGGACGAGGCCGAGATCCAGTGGGTGCGGGACGTGCGGGCCGACGTACGGCCGTGGGCGATCGACTCCGTGTACCTGAACTTCGTGGGCGCCGAGGGCGAGCAGCGCGTGGTCTCCTCGTTCGGCGAGGAGAACTACCGCAGGCTCGCCGCCGTGAAGGCCGCGTACGACCCCGACAACGTGTTCCGCTTCAACCAGAACATCGTCCCGGCCGGCTGAGACGGCCCGCCGAAGGGGTGACGCAGGCCACAATCGACACGAGGCCGCGCAAGTGCCGCCACGGGTCGACGAGTTGTCGCCCCCGTTGACGAACTGTCCGGTCCCGTGACCGTGGGGTGATGTCGCCCGGTCGCGGACGCGGGTAGCGTCCGGCCCCATGGACAATCAGGGCGGGATCACCGTGCAGCGGGCGCTCGAACTCCCGGGCCTGCGCGGCGGGCTCCCGGAGGTCGTCGCCGGCGCGGACCGGCTGCACCGCACGGTGCGCTGGGTGCACGCGGGCGAGGTGCCGAACATCGCGTCGCTGCTCAAGGGCGGTGAGCTGCTGCTGACCACGGGCCTCGGGCTCGGCACCCGGCCGGCCGAGCAGCGGGCCTTCGTGCGGAGGCTCGCCGACCGGGGCATCGCGGCGCTCGTGGTGGAGCTGGGGCCGCGCTTCGCCCGCCTCCCGGCGACGATAGTGGAGGCCGCGCGGGCCGCCGGTCTGCCCCTGGTGCAGCTGCACCGCGAGGTCCCCTTCGTGGCGGTGACGGAGGAGATCCACACCGAGATCGTCAACGGCCACTACGCCCTGCTGCGGCAGGCCGAGGAGGTCCACCGGCAGTGCACGGAGGCGCTGCTCGGCGGCGGAGGGATCCCCCAGGTCCTGCGGATCCTCTCGGACTTCGCGGCCAATCCCGTCTTCCTGGAGACCGCCGACGGACAGCTGCTGTACGCGGCGGGGACCGAGTCCGCGCCCGCCGACCCGCTCCAGGTCTGGGACGGGCTGCGCGGCGGCCGGGCGGCCCGCGAGTCGGGCCCGCCCACCGGCACGGTCCTGGTGGACGTGCCGGGCGGCGGCCCGGGTACGGCCTCGGTACGGGCCCGTCTCGTCCTGCTCTCGGTCTCCGGCGCCCTCTCCCCCGTCCACCGGATGGCGGCCGAGCGCGCGGCGGGTCTCCTCGCGGTCGTCCTCATGCAGGCGCGCCAGGAGGAGGAACTGGCGGCGCGCGGCCGGGGCGACTTCCTGACGGACCTGGCGGAGGGCCGGATCACGGCCGAGGACGCGCCGGCGCAGGCGCGGGTCCTCGGCTTCAAGCCGGGCGACGGCCCGCTCCTGCCGGTGGTGATGCGGCTGGCCTCGGAGCTCTCCCCCTCGGGCAACTGGGCCCTGCTGGCCCGCGCGGTCCTGGAGGAGCTGGCCTCCGTCGGCGTGCCGGTCCTCCTGGGCGTCCGCCCGGTCGAGGGCCGGGTGCCGCTCCTGCTCGGCCTGCGCTCGGAGTCGGAGCGTACGGCGGTCGCCGACCGGGTCGCTGCGGCCCTGCGCGCGGGTGTGGAGCGCGCCGGCCTCGAACGCGCCGGGGTGCATCCGCCGGTCGTCGTGGTGGGCGTCGCCGGGAGCTGGGCGGCGGCCTCGGCGGGGCTGCGGCACGCGGCCGAGACGGCGACGGCCGCCCAGGGACTCTCGGACCTGCCCTGGTACGACGCCCGGCGCCTCGACATCGACCTGCTGCTGTGGCGGCTGCACTTCCACGGGGACACGGTCCTCGCGGCCTTCGTGGACCGGGCGATCGGCCCCCTTCGGGACCACGACCGGACGTCCCGACCGCCGCTCCTGCCGACCCTGGAGACGTACCTGGCGCACGCGGGCCGCAAGGCGGAGACGGCCCGGGAGCTCCATCTCAACCGCCAGACGCTCTACAACCGCCTGGCCCGCATCTCCGAGCTGCTGGGCACAGACCTGGACGATCCCCAGACCGTCCTGGCCCTCTCCCTGGCCCTGAGGGCCCGCCGCCACACGCCGTAGCGGCCCGCGGGACGATGGTGGCGAGCCCCTCGGGGGGGCGGCGACCACTCCTCACGGGGGCGGCGACCACCCCACCCGGGCCCGGCGACCACCGCTCACGGGTGGAGCCCCGGCTACCGCCCCACCAGCTCGTCGTACACGCTCAACACGTGCGCCACCGTCTCGTCCTCCGTGGGCCAGGTCCCCGCCTGCACCCGCCCCGCCGCCGCGAGGTCCATCCGGCGTTCCACGTCGTCGAGCAGCCCGCGCACCGCCCCGGCGAGCGCATCGGCGTCCCCGTACGGCACCAGTTCCGCTGCGTCGCCGACGAGTTCCGGCACTCCGCCCACCGCCGTGGCGACCAACGGCACGCCGAGCCGCAGCGCCTCCTGCGCGAGCAGGGACCGCGCCTCCCACCGCGAGGGCAGCACCGCCACGTCGGCCGCCGCGAGCAGCTCGGCGACGTCCTCCCGCCGCCCGATCAGTCGCACGGGCAGCCCCTCGGTCACGATCCGCCGCTGGAGGGCGGCCCGTTCGCGCCCCTCGCCCGCGATGACGAGCAGCGGCTGCGGATCGAGCTCCCGCCAGGTGCGGGCCGCGTCGAGCAGTGTCCGGTAGCCGCGGCCCCGCTCCAGTGCACCGACGGCCATCAGCAACGGCCGGTCGACCGCGCCCAGTTCGGCCCGCGCCTTGCCGTCGTGGAGGCAGACGGGCCCCCGCGCGGGCGGCACGGTGACGGGAGCGAGCCGGGCGTCCCTGGCCCCGCGTCGGCGCGCCCGGTCGACGAGCTCGGACGAGGTGGCGAGGACGACGGTCGCGGCCCGCACGGTCCTTCGCTCCAGGAGCCGCAGCACCCCGCCCCGCGCCGCCCCGTGGGCCTGGTTCCGGCTGTCCCAGGTCGTGACGAGCGGAGTGTCGCCGCCCCCACCCCCGGACAGTGCCAGGGCGGCCCGTACGGACGCCTCCAGGCCGTGCGCGTGGACCACGTCGGCGCCGATGCAGGCGTTGCGGAGCGCGGCGACGGTCGCGGGGTCGCCGAGGCGCGGCAGCGGCACGAAGCGCGCGCCGGCACCCAGGTAGTCGTAGACGCGGTCGAGTTCGGGCGGGGCGCACACGGTCACCCGCACGCCCCTCGCCACCAGCCCCGAGGCGAGTGATCGGACGTGAGCGCTGCTGCCCGCGCTGCCGCCGCCCAGCACTTGGACCGTACGGAGCTGTGTCACGCGCCCAAGGATGCCAGCCCGTACCCCCGACCGTACGCACGTTCCGACACCGAAGTGGCGTCGTTCCCCTGTACGGAAGGCGTACGGCTCCGGCACCCCCGCCCCGGGTTCACCCACTCGAGTGAGCGCACGAGTCGAAGCGCACGCCCCCCGTGGCCGTCGACGCCTCCACGGGGCCCCGGCGCGCGCCCCGGTCCGGAGGGACGGCCGGCGCCGGCCGTCCCTCCGGACCGGTCGGCGTCAGCCGTCCGCCCGGGCCGTCGCGAGCAGCTCCTCCGCGTGGGCCCTTGCCGTCTCGGAGTCCTCCTGGCCGGCGAGCATCCGGGACAGCTCCCGTACGCGCTCCTCGCCCTCCAGGACCGTGACGCCGGACCGGGTCACGGATCCGTCGTTGGTCTTCTCGACGAGCAGCTGCCGGTCGGCGAAGGCCGCGACCTGCGGCAGGTGGGTGACGACCACGACCTGCGCGGTCTTGGCGAGCTTGGCGAGCCGGCGGCCGATCTCCACCGCCGCCTTGCCGCCGACCCCCGCGTCGACCTCGTCGAAGAGGTACGTCGGCACCGGGTCGACCCCGGCGAAGACGACCTCCACCGCGAGCATCACCCGGGACAGCTCACCGCCGGACGCGCCCTTGGCGATCGGCCGCGGCGGGGCCCCGGGGTGCGGGGCGAGCAGCAGCTCGACCTCGTCGGCACCGGACGGGCCGTAGGCGACCCGGCGGCCGCCGACCTCGACACCGTCGGGGTCCTCGGTCTGCCGGATGTCGAAGGACACACGCGCGTGGGGCATGGCGAGCGAGGCGAGCTCGGCGGTGACCGCACCGGCGAACCGCTCGGCGGCCTCCGTACGGGCGTCGGTGAGCCGCCGCGCGAGCAGCGACAGATCGTCGCGCAGCCGGTCGCGCTCGGCGGTGAGTTCCTCGATGCGGTCGTCGTCGCCGTCCAGCTCACCGAGCCGGCCGGCGCTCTCCTCCGCCCAGGCGAGGACGGCAGCGATGTCCTCGCCGTACTTCCGGGTCAGCTGCGTCAGCACCGCCCGTCGCTCCTCCACGGCGGCGAGCCGCAGCGGATCGGCGTCCAGGTTGTCCGCGTACCCGGCCAGCTCGGTGGCCACGTCGCCCAGGAGGATGGAGATCTCCCCCATCCGGTCGGCGAGCGCGGCGAGCGCCGGGTCGTGCGACCGCACGGCCTCCAGGGCCCGCCCCGCGCCCGCGACGAGGGTCGTGGCGTCGACGGACTCGGGATCCTCGGGAACACCCGCGAGCGCGGCGTGCGCGAGCGCGGCGGCGGAGGCGAGAGCCTCGGCGTGCCCGAGCCGTTCCGCCTCGGCGGCGAGTTCGGCGTCCTCCCCCGCACGCGGGGCGACCCCCTCGATCTCACCGAGCCCGAACCGCAGCAGATCGGCCTCCTGGGCCCGCTCACGCGCCCGCGTGGTGATCTCGTCCAGTTCGCCGGTGACGGCTCGCAGCCGCCGGTACGCCTCCGCGTAGGCGGCGAGCGGCCCGGAGACGGCCTCGCCCGCGTACCGGTCGAGCGCCCCGCGCTGCCGGGCAGGCTTGAGCAGGCCCTGCTGGTCGGTCTGACCGTGGACGGCGACGAGTTCGTCGGCGAGTTCGGCGAGCAGCCCGACGGGCACCGACCGCCCGCCGAGGTGGGCGCGTGAGCGTCCCTCGGCCGAGACGGTACGGCTGACGAGCAGCACCCCGTCCTCCAGCTCCGCCCCGGCCTCCTCGGCGCGTACGGCGGCGGACGCGCCCGCGGGCACGCTGATCCGCCCCTCGACGACGGCCGAGGCCGCGCCGATCCGCACCAGGGCAGGGTCGGCCCTGCCGCCGAGCAACAGGCCCAGGCTGGTCACCACCATGGTCTTGCCCGCACCGGTCTCACCGGTCACCGCGGTGAAGCCGGGCGACAGCTCGACCACCGCGTCGTCGATGACCCCGAGCGACCGTATCCGCATCTCCTCCAGCACGCCCCAGACCATACGAGGTTTCCCTGGTGCGATGCGACATCACCCCCGGGCGTAACTCTCCGGCGCGCCGATCGTTCGCTTCCGCCGGCGCCGACCGGCCGGGGGCACGGGTGGGCGAACGCCCGCCCGCCGAAGGGGCCGGACGGGGCCGCGACGGTCAGCGGGCGCCGCCCCGCCACCCGGACACGGGCAGGGCGAACTTCGCGACGAGCCGGTCCGTGAAGGAGGCGTGGTGGAGCCGGGCGAGCCGGACCGGCACGGCACCGCGCCGCACCTCGACCCGCGCCCCCGCCGGGAGTTCCACCGTCCGCCGCCCGTCGCACCACAGCACCCCGTGCGGGGTGTGCGGCTCGACCTCGACGGCCAGCACCGACTCGGGCGTGGTGATGAGCGGCTTGGCGAACAGGGCGTGGGCCCCGATCGGAACCATGAGCAGCGCCTCGACCTCGGGCCAGACGACCGGGCCGCCCGCCGAGAAGGCGTACGCCGTGGATCCGGTCGGTGTCGCGCAGATCACCCCGTCGCAGCCGAAACCGGTCACCGGGCGCCCGTCGATCGCGAGGACGACCTCCAGCATCCGCTCCGGGGACACCTTCTGCACGGCGGCCTCGTTGAGCGCCCAGTCGCGGTGCAGGACGTCGCCGTTCTCGTACACGACGACGTCCAGGGTCATCCGCTCCTCGACCTCGTACGCCTTCGTCACGACCCTGTCGACGACCTTGTCGAGGTCGTCCCGCTCGGCCTCCGCGAGGAAGCCGACGCGGCCGAGGTTGACGCCGAGCATCGGGACGCCGGAGGCGCGGGAGAACTCGGCGCCGCGCAGCAGCGTGCCGTCGCCGCCGAGGACGACGAGGAGTTCACAGCCGTCGAGGGCGTCGGAGCAGGCCTCCTTCACCTTCTCGACGGACGGCGGCAGCGGCAGGTCCGCCGCCTCGGCCTCCAGGACGCGGACGCCGATGCCGCAGCGCAGCAGTCCGAGGACGACGAGTTCGGCGCTGCGCACGGCGGCCGGCCTGCCGGTGTGTGCGAGCAGGAAGACGGTACGTGGTGCGGTCTCTGATGCTGCTGCCGTTGAGCTCAACGAGGTCCTTCCGCCACGGCGCGGTCGACATCCGCCGGATCCAGCGCGGGCGCGCCTGCCCGCAGCCACAGAAAGTACTCGACGTTGCCGGACGGGCCGGGCAGCGGGCTCGCGGTGACGCCGAGGACGCCGAGGCCGAGTTCGGCGGCGCGCCGGGCGACGTTCTTCACGGCGTCGGCGCGGAGTTCGGTGCTCCGGACGACTCCGCCGGTCCCGAGCCGCTCCTTGCCCACCTCGAACTGCGGCTTCACCATCAGGACGAGGTCGGCGTCGGGCGCCGTACAGGCCGCGAGGGCCGGCAGGACGAGGCCGAGCGGGATGAACGAGAGGTCGCCGACGACCAGGTCGACGGGCACGCCGTCGATCGCGTCGAGCGTCAACTCCCGTACGTTCGTCCGGTCCTTCACGGTGACCCGCTCGTCGCTCTGCAGCGACCAGGCGAGCTGCCCGTAGCCGACGTCGACGGCGACGACATGGGCGGCGCCGGCCCGCAGCAGCACGTCGGTGAAGCCGCCGGTGGACGCTCCGGCGTCCAGGGCGCGCCGGCCCTCGACCTTCAGCCCGAGCGGGACGAAGGCCTCGAAGGCCCCGGCGAGCTTGTGGCCGCCGCGCGAGACGTAGTCGGGATCGGAGTCGTCCTGGACGACGACGATGGCCGCGGCGGTCTCGACCTGGGTGGCGGGCTTGGTGGCGACGGTCTTGCCGACGGTCACCCGGCCCGCGGCGATCAGCTGGCTGGCGTGCTCGCGCGAGCGCGCGAGCTTGCGCCGGACCAGCTCGGCGTCGAGACGGCGGCGTGCCACTCCTGCCACGGTGGGTTCAGCTCCTGTTTTCGTACGGACGAGGGGCGGGGTGCGCGTCGAGCGAGGTCAGCTCGTCACGCAGTCCACGGTGTACATCCTCGTACACCTCCAGGTGTCCGTCCGCCGGGAGGTCGTCCACCTCGGCGAGACGCGCCAGGTGGGCGTCGACCCCGGGGTGCCCGGTGAGCTCCCGTACGACCTCCAGCGGCGCGGCCGCGGCGGGTTCGTGGGCGCCGCCTGCCGGGGCCGCCGTGTCCGAGGCCTCGGGGTCGCACGCCTCGTCCACGGGCCCGGGCCCGGCCATCGCGTCGTTCATGGTCCCGACGCTACCGCGAACCCCTGGGGTACGGTCGACGGCGATGGCGACGATCACGGAGTGCCGCGACGCACTCGACACACTCTCGGACAACCTCGCACGGGCGGACGGCGACGTACGCGGCGCGGCCGCGCTCGACCGCACCCTGAGCTGCCACGTCACCGACCTGGACACCACGTTCACGGGCCGTCTCACCGACGGCCGGATCGAGGTCGAGTCCACGGTGGCGGGTCCGCCGCCGGCGAAGGCGCAGATCCGGCTCGCGATGACCGGCGACGACCTGGTGGCGATGGTGGGCGGAGAGCTGAACTTCGCGAAGGCCTGGGCCTCCGGCCGGGTCAAGCTGGAGGCGGGCTTCCGCGACCTGCTGCGCCTCCGCTCCCTCCTCTAGGAGGCCCGCGACGAGCGGGCCCCACTCACGTGCCGAGGGCCGGCTGCGGCGACACGGCCGCAGCGGCGGGACGCGGGACACGTGCCTTCCGCCCGGCCGGCACGACCAGCGGCGTGCCCGTCTCGGGGTCCTCGATGACCTGGCAGCGCAGCCCGAAGACCCGCTCGACGAGCTCGGCGGTCACCACCTCGGCCGGCGGACCCTCGGCGACCACCTCGCCGTCGCGGACGGCGATGAGGTGGGTCGCGTAACGGGCGGCGTGGTTGAGGTCGTGCAGCACGGCGACGAGCGTCCGGCCCTGCGTCTCGTGCAGTTCGGCGCACAGGTCGAGGACGTCGATCTGGTGCTGGATGTCGAGATACGTCGTCGGCTCGTCGAGCAGCAGCAGCGGGGTCTGCTGGGCGAGCGCCATGGCGATCCAGACGCGCTGCCGCTGACCGCCGGAGAGCTCGTCGACGTACCGCTCGGCCAGCTCGGCGACGCCGGTCGCCTCCATCGACTCCCGGGTGATCCGCTCGTCCTCCGGCGACCACTGGCGCAGCAGCCCCTGGTGCGGATAGCGGCCCCGGGCCACGAGGTCGGCGACGGTGATGCCGTCGGGCGCCACGGAGGTCTGCGGCAGCAGCCCGAGGGTCTTGGCGACCTTCTTCGCGGGCATGGTCTGGATCGACTGGCCGTCGAGCAGCACGCGCCCCTGACTGGGCTTCAGCATCCGGGAGAGGGCACGGAGCAGGGTGGACTTGCCGCAGGCGTTGGGGCCGACGATGACGGTGAACGAGTTGTCGGGGATGTCGACGGACAGATCGCGGGCGATGACCCGCTGTTCGTACGCCAGGGTGACCGATTCCGCGCTCAGCCGCTGCTGCCCACCGTCCATGCCCGTACTCCTGTGCCCGCCGCCAAATAAAGTTAGGTTAGCCTACCCAATTTCACAGCCCAAGCGGCTGTCCCGGCCGGCCCCCACGTCACAGCCCGAGCCGCGCGAGCACCTTCCCCGCGTCCGGCACCCCACCGCCCACGGCGTCCGCCGCCGACCAGGCGGCCCCGCACAGGGCCCGCACGGCGTCCATCGGATCCGCCGCCCCCGCCGCCGTCCCCGCCGGCCCGTCGAGCACCAGCTCGCCCCCGCCCGACGCACTCACCGAAGCCCGCCAGCCCCCGCACACGAAGCTGCCGTCCTCCTCGGCCACGACCTCGGGCTGCCCCACGAGCAGCCCCCGCAGATCGGCCGCGACGTACGTCGGCCGGTGCTCCGGCACCGCCCGCAGCAGCTGCGCCGCGTCCGTCACCCCGGTGAAGACCAGCAGCGAGTCCACCCCGCCGTTGAACGCCCCCTCGATGTCCGTGTCCAGCCGGTCCCCGACCACCAGCGGCCGCCGCGCGCCCGTCCGCAGCACCGTCTCCCGGTGCATCGGCGGCAGCGGCTTCCCCGCGACCCTCGGCTCCACCCGGCCGCCCGTGGCGATCCGCACGACCTCGACCGCGGCACCGTTCCCCGGCCCGATCCCCCGCGCACCGGGAATCGTCAGGTCCGTGTTCGACGCGTACCAGGGCAGCCCCCGCGCCACCGCGTAGCTCGCCTCCGCGAACCTCCCCCACGGCATCTCGGGCCCGCCGTACCCCTGCACGACGGCCACCGGCTCGTCCTCCGCCGAGTCCACCGGCACCAGTCCCCGCTCGCGCAGCGCCACCCGCAGCCCTTCGCCGCCGATGACGAGCACCCGGGAGCCGGCCGGCACGTCGTCCGCGATCAGCCGGGCCACGGCCTGCGCCGAGGTGATCACGTCGCCCGGCTCGGCGGGCACCCCGAGCTCGGTAAGGTGCTCGGCCACCGCGTCCGGCGTCCGCAGCGCGTTGTTGGTGACGTACGCCAGGTGCATCCCGCCCGCCCGGGCGACCCCGAGCGCCTCCACGGCGTGCGGAACGGCCTCCCCGCCCGCGTACACGACCCCGTCCAGGTCCAGGAGCGCCGTGTCGTACGCCTCGCTCAGCGGCACCGCGCTGCCACCCGGCCGCAGCCTGCCCGCGCCCTGCTGTCCCTGGCCGTTCCGCACCGTCACCGCACACTCCTCGCCTCACCGGGTGGGTTCCCCACTCCCCCGATCATCGCTCATCCCACCGGCCACATACGATGACGAGATGAACACCTCAGGTCACGCGGCCGACGACGTCCGCGACGACGCAGCCGGGCTGCGCCTGGCGCCGTTCCGCGGGCTCCGATACGTCCCCGAGCGGGTCGGCAGCCTGGCCGCCGTGACGTCCCCGCCCTACGACGTGGTCGTACGACCTGACGGACTTCTCCATCTGGAGTCCGCGGACCCGCACAACATCGTCCGGCTGATCCTGCCCCAGGCGATCACCGCCGGCACCCGCCACCGCAAGGCCGCCGTCACCCTCGACCGCTGGCTCGCCGACGGCGTGCTCGCCCCGGACCCGGAGCCCGCGCTCTACGTGTACGAGCAGCACGGCGACGGCATCCTCCAGCGCGGCATCATCGGGGCCCTCGAACTCTCCACTCCCGCCGAGGGGATCGTCCTCCCGCACGAGGACGTCATGCCGCACGTCGTCGAGGACCGCGCCGCCCTCATGCGGACCACCGCGGCCAACCTGGAACCGCTGCTCCTCACGTACCGCGGCGAGGGCGACAGCGCGGGCGAGGTCGTCGAGCGCACGGTCCAGCGCCCCCCGCTGCTCGCCACGACGACGGAGGACGGCTTCCACCACCGACTCTGGGCGGTGACCGACCCGGCCGAGCAGGCCGCCGTCTCCGCCGGGCTCGCCCGCCACCAGGCCCTCATCGCCGACGGCCACCACCGCTGGGCCACCTATCTGCGCCTGCGCGAGGAGCACCCCTCCCCCGGACCCTGGAACTACGGCCTGGTCCTCCTCATCGACACCGCGCGCTACCCGCTCCGGGTCCGCGCGATCCACCGCCTCCTCAACCGCCTGCCGGTCGCCGACGCCCTCGCGGCCCTCGACGGCGCCTTCCGGGTACGCCGCGTCGACCGGCCCCTGCCGGAGGCCATGGAGGTCCTCGCCGGGGCCACGACCGAGGGCAACGCCTTCCTCCTTGCCGGAGACGGCGGCTTCCACCTCGTCGACCGCCCGGACCCGGCCCTCCTCGACCGCACGATCCGCACGGACCGCCCGGACGCCTGGCGGACCCTGGACGCCACCGTCCTGCACTCCACCCTTCTGGAGCACGTCTGGCACATCCCGGACGCCCCCGAGGACATCGCCTACATCCACGACACGAAGGCCGCGGTCGAGCAGGCGGAACGCCGCGGCGGTACGGCGGTCCTCATGCACCCGGTACGCGAGGATGTCGTCCGGGACCTGGCCCGCCAGGGCGTCACGATGCCCCGCAAGTCCACCTCCTTCGGGCCGAAGCCGGCGACGGGCCTGGTCCTGAGAAGCCTGGCGCTGGACTGAGCGGGCCCGGGAGACGTCCGGAGGAACGAAGAAGGGCGGCACCCGCAGGGGTGCCGCCCTTCTCATGTGCCGACCGCGTCAGCTCTTGTCGCCGACGCTGTCGTCGCTGCCGTCCTCGTCGAGGTCGTCGTCCTCGTCCTCGTCATCGTCGAGGTCGACGTCGACGACGTCACCGCGGTCCGACTCCTCGTCGTCCTCGTCCTCGTCGAACGCGTCGACGAACTCGACTCCGTCCATCTCCGCCAGCCGGTCCGAGGCGTCCGTGGCCCCGTCCTTGTCGGCCTCAAGGGCCTTGGCGAACCACTCCCGGGCCTCGCGCTCACGGCCGGCGGCGAGCAGCGCGTCGGCGTAGGCGTAGCGCAGACGCGCGGTCCACGGGTGAACGGCGCTGGAGGCGAGCTCGGGGCTCTGCAGCGTCACGATGGCCGCGTCGAGCTGACCCAGGTCACGGCGGGCGCCGGCGGCCACGAGCCGCATCTCGACCTGACCGGCCTTGTCCAGCTTCTGCACCTCGGGCTCACCGGCCATCGCCAGCGCGCGCTCGGGGCGGCTGAGCCCGCGCTCGCAGTCGGCCATGACGGGCCACAGTTCGACGCCACCGCTCATCCGGCGGGCGGCACGGAACTCGGCCAGCGCCTCGGAGTACTTCTGCGTCGCGTACGCGGCGAAGCCGGCGGCCTCGCGCACGGCGGCGACACGGGAGGCGAGCCGCAGGGCGACCCTGGAGTACTCGTAGGCCTTCTCCGGGTCCTCGTCGATCAGCTGGGCGACCATGACGAGGTTGCGCGAGACGTCCTCGGCGAGCCCCTTGGGCAGGCTCATGAGCTCCTGGCGCACATCCGGGTCGATCTCCTCACCGGTGACCTCCGGCGGGATCGGCAGACGCTTGATGGGCGCGCGGTCGCTGCGCTCGCGGTCGTCACGACGCCCGTAGCCACCCCGGTCGTCCCGCCCCCGGAACCCACCCCGGCTGTCGCCACCACGGTCGTCACGGCGGAAGCCGCCGCCGCCACGGTTGTCGCCACCGCGGTCGTCGCGACGGAACGAGGAGGGGCGCTCGCCACCACGGTCGTCCCGACGGAAACCGCCACCACGGTTGTCGCCACCGCGGTCGTCACGCGAGGGGTACGACGGCCGGTCGTCCCGACGGAACGACGACGGACGCTCATCACGCCGGTCGTCCCGACGGAAGCCACCACCGCGGTTGTCGCCACCACGGTCGTCACGGCGGAAGCCACCGCCGCCACCACGGTTGTCGCCACCGCGGTCGTCACGCGAGGGGTACGAGGGCCGGTCGTCGCGGCGGAACGAAGAGGGGCGCTCGCCGCCACGGTCGTCACGACGGAAGCCACCGCCGCCACCACGGTTGTCGCCGCCACGATCGTCACGCGAGGGGTACGACGGCCGGTCATCGCGACGGAAGCCGCCGCCACCACGGTTGTCGCCACCGCGGTCGTCACGACGGAAACCGCCGCCACCGCCACCACGGTTGTCGCCACCACGGTCATCGCGACGGAACGAGGAGGGGCGCTCGCCACCACGGTCGTCCCGACGGAAGCCGCCACCGCGGTTGTCGCCGCCACGGTCATCGCGACGGAAGCCACCGCCGCCACCACCACGGTTGTCGCCACCACGGTCGTCACGACGGAAACCGCCACCGCCACCACGGTTATCCCCGCCACGGTCATCGCGACGGAAGCCACCGCCGCCACCGCCACGGTTGTCCCCGCCACGGTCGTCACGACGGAAACCGCCACCGCCACCACGGTTATCCCCGCCACGGTCATCGCGACGGAAGCCACCGCCACCGCCACCACGGTTATCCCCGCCACGGTCGTCACGCGGGAAGGAGGGCCGGTCGTCACGGCGGAAAGACGACGGGCGGTCGTCACGCCTGTCGTCACGGCGGAAGCCGCCGCCACCACCACGGTTGTCCCCGCCACGGTCGTCACGACGGAAACCGCCGCCACCGCCACCACGGTTGTCGCCACCACGGTCGTCGCGACGGAAACCGCCGCCGCCGCGGTTGTCCCCGCCACGGTTGTCGTCCCGGCGGAAGCCACCCCCGCGGTTGTCGCCCCCGCGGTTGTCGCCACCGCGGTCATCGCGACGGAAACCGCCGCCGCCGCGGTTGTCCCCGCCACGGTTGTCGTCCCGGCGGAAGCCACCCCCGCGGTTGTCGCCGCCACGGTTGTCGCCGCCACGGTTGTCGCCACCGCGGTTGTCGTCACGGCGCGGGCCACGGAAGCCGCCCCGGTCACCGCCGGCGCCGGCACCGTCCCTGCGACGCGGCTCGCGCTCCGGACGGTCGTCGGGAGAGTTGGTGGACATCGACGTGACTCCTGTCTTCGGGTACTGCAGTCATTCTCGCGCAGCCGGCACTCGGCCGCGCATCGGAAAAAGTCAAGCAAAAAACAAAAGGACCCCTGGTCCCAGCGTGAACGCTGGGACCAGGGGTCCTGAAGAATTGTTCGGCGGCGTCCTACTCTCCCACAGGGTCCCCCCTGCAGTACCATCGGCGCTGAAAGGCTTAGCTTCCGGGTTCGGAATGTAACCGGGCGTTTCCCTAACGCTATGACCACCGAAACCCTATCGGTTTCGAGCGAACAAGCACACTCTGTAGTTGTGTTCTAGCTCTAGAAACCAGCAACCGTTCGTTGCTTCAGAACTAACACAGTGGACGCGAGCAACTGAGGACAAGCCCTCGGCCTATTAGTACCGGTCAGCTCCACCCATTACTGGGCTTCCACATCCGGCCTATCAACCCAGTCGTCTACTGGGAGCCTTACCCTCTCAAGGAGGTGGGAATACTCATCTCGAAGCAGGCTTCCCGCTTAGATGCTTTCAGCGGTTATCCCTCCCGAACGTAGCCAACCAGCCATGCCCTTGGCAGGACAACTGGCACACCAGAGGTTCGTCCGTCCCGGTCCTCTCGTACTAGGGACAGCCCTTCTCAATATTCCTGCGCGCGCAGCGGATAGGGACCGAACTGTCTCACGACGTTCTAAACCCAGCTCGCGTACCGCTTTAATGGGCGAACAGCCCAACCCTTGGGACCGACTCCAGCCCCAGGATGCGACGAGCCGACATCGAGGTGCCAAACCATCCCGTCGATATGGACTCTTGGGGAAGATCAGCCTGTTATCCCCGGGGTACCTTTTATCCGTTGAGCGACGGCGCTTCCACAAGCCACCGCCGGATCACTAGTCCCGACTTTCGTCCCTGCTCGACCCGTCGGTCTCACAGTCAAGCTCCCTTGTGCACTTACACTCAACACCTGATTGCCAACCAGGCTGAGGGAACCTTTGGGCGCCTCCGTTACCCTTTGGGAGGCAACCGCCCCAGTTAAACTACCCATCAGACACTGTCCCTGATCCGGATCACGGACCGAGGTTAGACATCCAGCACGACCAGAGTGGTATTTCAACGGCGACTCCACCATGACTGGCGTCACGGCTTCAAAGTCTCCCACCTATCCTACACAAGCCGAACCGAACACCAATATCAAACTGTAGTAAAGGTCCCGGGGTCTTTCCGTCCTGCTGCGCGAAACGAGCATCTTTACTCGTAGTGCAATTTCACCGGGCCTATGGTTGAGACAGTCGAGAAGTCGTTACGCCATTCGTGCAGGTCGGAACTTACCCGACAAGGAATTTCGCTACCTTAGGATGGTTATAGTTACCACCGCCGTTTACTGGCGCTTAAGTTCTCAGCTTCGCCCTGTCGAAACAGAGCTAACCGGTCCCCTTAACGTTCCAGCACCGGGCAGGCGTCAGTCCGTATACATCGCCTTACGGCTTCGCACGGACCTGTGTTTTTAGTAAACAGTCGCTTCTCGCTGGTCTCTGCGGCCACCCCCAGCTCACGGAGTAAATCCGATCACCAGACGTGGCCCCCTTCTCCCGAAGTTACGGGGGCATTTTGCCGAGTTCCTTAACCATAGTTCACCCGAACGCCTCGGTATTCTCTACCTGACCACCTGAGTCGGTTTAGGGTACGGGCCGCCATGAAACTCGCTAGAGGCTTTTCTCGACAGCATAGGATCATCCACTTCACCACAATCGGCTCGGCATCAGGTCTCAGGCTATGTGCTGTCCGGATTTACCTGGACAACGCCCTACACCCTTACCCCGGGACTACCACCGCCCGGGTTGGACTACCTTCCTGCGTCACCCCATCGCTTACCTACTACCACCTTGGGTCAGCGGCTCCACCACTTTCCTTTCCCCGAAGGGTCCGGAACGGCTTCACGGCCTTAGCATTAATGGGCTCGATATTGGGCGTTTCAAAGCGGGTACCGGAATATCAACCGGTTGTCCATCGACTACGCCTGTCGGCCTCGCCTTAGGTCCCGACTTACCCTGGGCAGATCAGCTTGACCCAGGAACCCTTAGTCAATCGGCGCA